>NZ_BAAGXG010000001.1:0-1012289 GCF_054779955.1 Spirosoma arcticum | reverse complement strand
ATGGTTACTCCCGCCTGATTGAGTAAAAGGGCACGGCATTTTTCTCTAAATTCAGGTTTGGGATGGTATTTTGCTCCTTCTTGCAAGGTAATCAGCTTGGCTTCAACAAGATCAATATGCTTTTCTTTGCGGCTCATGCCGCTAAAATAGTTGATCTATTCTAAATTTGCCTAATTACTTATAAACGCAAATTATATTAGTCTGAGCCCTAAACACAGACTTTCAGCTATTGATCGGAGCCGTACTTCGATATTCCCATTCCAAGACAGTGCCATCTTCTTGATCCCAAATAGTACCGACACACTCAAAACCGTTTTTCTTCAAAATACGCGTTGAATAATTTTCTTGCTCTAATGTTCGGGCTGTAATCTTGATTGCCGGATTGGTTTGTAAGGCAATTACTACCAATCGTCTACACATTTCGCTGCCTAAACCTTGTCGTTGATACTGAGGAAATGTGCTGTAGGCAACTTCTACTTTACCCTCTTTGGGTTCACTTTTAAAACCAGCACTCCCTACTAATTTATTGTCAATTTGGGCAAAATACCCTATCCATGGTGGTTTATAACCAATTTTATCGAAGTAATCTATAGTCAAAGAAAGACCGACCTGACAGTCGGGATGATCAGCGAATCGCTCATTTTCATTGATGGTTGCCCCAATTGGTAGTAGCTCCATGATTTTATTTTGTAATCAGAGTAATGTAAGCTTATGTGGGGGTGGCCCGATGAAACATATCGTACGAATGTGGGCCACCACCCTGTTTTATTCCACTAATTATCAACTTGGACTGGATTACGTCCCGATTGTAGAGTACTACCCACCGGGAACCTATTCAGCTTCTCAACTTAAGAAGCAATTCAAGCTTAAAGACCCACAAATCAAGTCAAGGTCATAGCACCGCTTGCCTATTTTTAGGTATACCCCATGTTCGCCCCCAAACCGGTCGAGGTAGCCGTGCGGCTCACCCGTCCGGGCGGCCGCATCGTGATGGACAACTGGATTCCCGGCGACCCCACCCTTACAAATTCACGAATTAAAACCGTACGATGCCGAAGTGATTCTTAAGTTTCTGGCGAGATGACAGCCTCAACTAACCCTCAGCACCCGCTCTACGTCTTTTTGATACAATCGGCCAATAGGTAGCTCCTGACCCGCTACCTCGACGTGGCGGGGTGTATAGGTTGTGACATGGGAAGCAGCCGCGATGAATGACCGATGCACCCGCACAAACTGATCGGCAGGCAGCATGGCTTCGAGGGCGCTGATAGTTTGCTTCACTACCAGTGGCTTGCCGGTTACCGTTATAATTCGGACGTAGTCTTTCAGGCTCTCCACGTACAGAATGTCGCTGGTGAGTACCTTCACTAACTTGCGGTCAGCCCGAAAAAACAGAAAACCAGCTTCCGAATGACGGGAAGGTCCTTTCTCTGGCAGGGAGACGGGCAGTGTACTGTCAGATGTTTTCAGCACTTTGCCCACGGCCCGCAAAAACCGGTCGAAGGGAATGGGTTTGAGCAGGTAATCCACTACGTCTAACTCGTAGCCATCGAGGGCGTACTCGCGATAGGCGGTGGTAATGATAACCGGGGGCGGACTCCGCAGCGTCCGCAGAAAATCGGTCCCGATCAATTTCGGCATCGTAATATCCAGAAACATCAGGTCGATGGGTTGCTGTTGCAATACCTGAAAAGCTTGCAGGGCATTTTCGCAACGGGCAGCTACGGCAAGTCCCGCTACGGACTCGATGTAGAGTTCCAGCACATCTAAAGCCGGTGGCTCGTCGTCAACGATTAAGCAGCGTAGGGTCATAGTCAGGTGAGGAGTGAGGATTTACCAATCGACTGGCTGGCGATTCGGCTGATAGAATGAATGGCAGGGTCAGCGTAACGATATAAGCGTCCGGTTCTGGGTATACCTGGAGATCATAGCTATCGGCGTAGTGAAAGTATAATTGTTTCTGAATATCAGCAAGTTGATTTGAGTTATCGGCCCGGTTATTCATCTGCCCGTCAATGACTTTCAGCGTTAATTGTGTTTCGGTTATAGCCAGATCAATGCTTACCCAATCGGGTTCGTCAGTGTATGGATTATCCCGTTCAGCAGGGAGATCGCGAAAGGCATGTTCGACGAGTTGAAACAGTAATAGGGATCCCACCGTCCGATTACTCAGATTTCCCCGAACAGAAAACGATACATCCAGTCCCGCCGGATGAATAGATCGCTGTAGTGATACGTAGTTTTCAATAATTTCTATTTCTCTGAGCAGAGGCATTCTATCGCTCTGGCTTTCGTAGAGGACGTAGCGCAGAAAATGGGCGAGTTTCAGCACGACTTCGGGAGCCAGTGTAGACTGTTGCTGGATAAGCCTGTGTAAGGCATGCAGGGAGCCGAACAGGAAATCGGGATTTAATTTCAGTTTGAGCAGTTGGAGTTCATTCTGTAGTTTTTCGCGTTCGAGCCGTTGGCTTTCCTGCTGTTTCTGCCGCCATTGGTCGAATAATTTAATACCGGCCATTAAGCCGGCAACTAAGTTGCTTTCAATGAAAATAGGACTTAAAAATGGATTAGTAAACTCAATTGCATTCACAAAACGGGATGAGTCGTAACCTATCCAATGCTGGAAGAATTGCTGTACATATCCCAGAGCATCGTACAACATCGGAGCCATTATATTCAGACCCAATAAACCCACCGCAAACCAACCATATGCTCCCCTAAATAACAGAGGCAATAAACCATAGATCAGTATGTAGGTATAGAACAATAAGGTTAATAGACTGGCAAAAAATAGTTCGACCAAAAAAGGAATGGGATTAAAGGGATAGACTTCCGGCTGAGTGAAAAAGCCGATGAAAAAGAAAAGGTTCACTCCTGCCCAGAACCGCAAGTGTCGAATGAATCGGTTGATAGGTCGTCGCTGCACCATGTTTTAATAGGGAGAGCTTATGGCTGATCGGGGCTGTTGAATCAATACAGCTTTTTGATCGAGTTGAATCGTTAGCTCAACAACAAACCGCTCCCTTTCGGGGCGAATGAGCAATTTGTGCGCGTCGGGATAAAGCAGCATTAGTCGCTTCTGAACATTAGCCAGGCCAATACTTCCTGTGTTTTGCCAGGTGTGGGATACTGTTTTTTCATCTTTACTATTTTCAACTCTAAACAGCATTTCACGGCCAGTCATAACCAGTACTACCTCGATGTGGGCCTGACCAGTTTGCTGGGCCGATCCGTGTTTAAACGCATTTTCTACAAATGGAATGAGCAATAAGGGGGCAATTAGGTTTGTACTGATCTCACCCGTAACAGTCATCGAAACGATTAACCGAGGGCCATAGCGTAGCTTTTCGAGCTCAATATAGTTTTCCAGAAAAAGCACTTCCTTCGCCAGTGGTACGTCCGGCCTATTACAATCATGAATCATGTAGTGCAACATGCCTGACAATTTCAGAACCATATTGGGAGCTTGGGGCGAGTGTTTGAGTATCAGCGAATACAAATTGTTGAGGGTGTTAAACAAAAAATGGGGATGAATCTGCGCCTTCAGCACCTGCAATTCTATAATCAGTGTTTCGTGGGCCAACTGCTGGTTAGCCCGCTTCCGATGATACCAGAATCGGTACAGTCTGATTCCTACTGCCACGCCCACGATCACAAGTGCAATGTACCAGTCCAACAGAGCAATAGCTTCCTGGTAGCTCGGGAATAGTCTTAATTTACCCGTTAGGAGTGGAATCACTACGTAGCCACGGTATAGACCCATAAGAATCCAACTCCCAAACACATATATTACCGCCCAACGCACGAACCGATCATGCCGACCCGCTAAAGCCGACGGTAGTACCCAGACTAAAGCCAGGTAGGTAAGCCCCATTGTATAGGGCCACATAATCGCTGTTGCCTGCAGACTCTCCAGCCAGTTACTTTCTGGTCCACGCAGGGCATAAGACAGATACGAATCCCCTACCATCACCACCAGCCAGAACAGCAGATGCCGCCCCAGCCAATGGCGAATCTCCGTTTTAGAAGTTGACATAACCCACTCCATGGTAGCTGGTGGTTTTGACCCAAAAGGTAACAGTCTTTATGTCGGTAATCTATTAATTATCAAGTTTTTAGGCAGACTATTCGTTTTAGGTGATCAATGCCGTTCGTCGGCGACAAACGACAATAAAGGGTACCCAATGTCACTCGACCCGTGTTGCGCACGATGTGTCGATCATGCGTCTGCATCTGACGAATAAGCAAGCGCGAGCCTTGTCGGGCACTATACTTTTGGTTCAGCAAGTCGGCACAAAGCCGGATGATTTAACCAAATTATAGGCAACTACAATCATGAAAACGAACCGCTTTTTTCTGCACAATCTTAGTTATGCTGCCTTCGTATTGCTAATGGATATCGGACTCATTTTGCCAGCCACCCATGCCCAGACGCTTACCGGTCAGGCAAAATTGACCGAATCGCCATCGACTGGTTTTCAGGCTCTTGTGTATCCAGTTGCTACCAAACCGTCAACTATCAGAATTAACTTCGATAACAAAGCACGTGGCTCCGTTCGGGTTCAAATTCGCGATCAGCGGGAAAAAATAGTCTACGACGAATTTGAGTCGTCAGTCTATTATCGCCAGTATTTCGATCTGTCGTCAGTACCCGCCGGCGTCTATACGATTAGTCTGAGCAAACCCTATGCTGTCTATACCCAAACGTTTCGTATCGAACCGCCAACACCTGGTCGTGTGGTTTCCGTTTCAGAACCATCTGCAACGGAAACGCTGATCGTGAAACAATGAAATTTCGGTCGGTTACGTTTATCGAACTGCCGATGTGGTAAGGCCGTTTTCGGGCAAAGGCTTAGGTACTGCGAGGTCGGGTTGCGGTACTGCCGACAACGGCAGCGTCAGCGAAATAATATGGGCATCAACGTCTGACCGCACTTGCAGGTCAAAGCTCTCCTCATAATAAAAGTGGAGCTGTTTTTGAACATCAACCAGCCAGGCGGCTTCGTCGGGCTGGTTGATGGTTTGCCCGTTGATGACTTTCAGGGTCAGGTGCGTTTCGTTAATGGCCAGATCAATGCTCACCCAGGCTGGCTCATCGGGTTGCTCAACCGGTAGTTGCTGAAACGCGTTTTCAACGATGGGGAATAGTGATGAGGGCGCAATAGAGTGGTCCTCAGTATGCCCGCGAACCGTGAATGATACTTCCAGATTGGTCGGGTGTATAATTCGTTGCAGGCAAACGTAGTGTTCAATCATAGCTACTTCCCTCGCCAGTGGCACAAGTTCGGCCTGGCTTTCATACAATACATAACGTAGTAAGCGCGCTAATTTCAGAACCAGTTCGGGGGCCTGCTTCGACTTCTGCCGGATCAGTGTATCTAATTCATTAAGTGAACTGAACACAAAATCAGGGTTGACCTGCGTTTTAATCAGTTGAATTTCGGTGCTTATTTTTTCGCGTTCCAAGCGGTTGGCTTCCTGCTGTTTTTGCCGCCAGTTAGTAAAGAATTTGTAAACAGCCAGAACCAGAATAATGGTGCTGTATTCGTGGATATACACCTGATCGAAGAAATAATCATCAAGATAACGGCTGTCGAACGGGCGGAACGGTTTGCCCTGCAGGAGTGGGTCTATTACGGCCATATGTAATCCTTTGGCGATCCGGGCTACGTAACAAACCACAACCGTGATGAGCAGATATAGCCCAAGGCCGGTTCCATAGCGGCCATTCAGCAAAGGGGGCATAGCCCACCGCAGGAACGCATATGCATAGAGCATACCAACGTCTAACCCATTGAGGAACAGAATAGTCAGAAAATAGGGCGAGTGCTGATAATCGAACGGTCCGCCGTTGCGGTTGACATAGTAATGGGTAACCGTGTCGATGTAATCAGGATAAATCCATTGAGGAATAAAAAAATACGCTGCCACGACCAGCCAGAACAGCCCGTGTCGATAGAAGCGATTTTTGGGTAAAAACGGGAACATAGGCTTAATTCAGCTGAATCGTTAATTCGACTAAATACCGGGTGGTTTCCGAACGAATAGCCAACCGATGCCGGTCCGGGTAGATCAATGCCAGCCGCTTCCTGACATTTGCCAGTCCTAACCCACTGTGTGGCGTTTGTGCCTGGATAAGATCGGTACTTCGGCTATTTTCTACCCTGAAATTCAGTTCATTATTCATCATCAATAAACTGAGTTCAATAGTGGCCTGGTCGGTTTGTTGCGAGGCACCATGCTTAAACGCGTTTTCTACGAACGGAATTAGCAATAGAGGAGCAATCTGTTTACTGGTCAGGTCGCCCCGAACGGTCAGGTCGATAGTCAGGCGATTGCCGTAGCGGATTTGTTCGAGTTGGGTGTAGTTTCGGAGCAGTTCGATTTCTTTACTCAGTGGCACTTCCGGGGCATTGCATTCGCGAAACATGTACCGAAGCAGACCTGATAGTTTCTGCACGATTTCTGATGCGTTGCCGGACTGCTGCAGCGTCAATGAGTAAATGTTGTTGAGCGTATTGAAGAGAAAATGCGGATGAACCTGGGCCTTCAACACCTGCAATTCCATGAGCAGTGTTTCCCGCGCCAGTTGCTGGTTGGCCTGTTCTTTCCGGTACCAATACCGAAACATCTTCATCGAAGCCGCCAGGAATACGAAACAATTATTCATCATAAATCCTGTATCAAACATTATCTGAAACGGATTGTGGGGAAAATCGGTCTGCGATAGGCCCGCCGGGGATTCACCCACGATGAGAAACAGGCGAAACAACAGAAAAGTCAGCATCCAAAGTAACAGCCGCCATAGAAACTGACGGTACTGCTCCCGCATTAATGCCGGTTGAACGAAATAGAGAAAAAGGTACGTGCCCGGCACACATTGAGGGAGACCCATGAACACACCCCGCAGTGCTTCCGGAAAGCTGCTGAACCAGTTGATATTCGCAACCGACAAACCAACCGTAAACACTGTCCAGTACAGGCCGTGCCGCAGGAGCCAGTTCCGGGGCGTATCGTCGGTTTCGAGTAATTGCCTGAACCAGTTCATGCGACGGCTGTTGAGAGAATATCCGAAAACTTCATGAAAAGATAGCGACTAATTCTGTATCTAATTAATTCATTATCAATACCATCGACCGATAATGTCATTTCAGCGATGAATGTCGTTTATCGCCGACGAACGGCATTGGTCTTCGTGACTACGTTATCTGACAAGCCCGTTCTTTGTCTGGTCGAATAAGCCAGCAGGCCCTGTTCATACGTACTACTTTTCGACCAAATCTAAAACCTATCATCCAATGAACCGGTTTACACACCCCCGACGCTTGATGCCGCCCTTACGCTGGCTGCTCGTTTGTTCCCTGCTGATAACTTCCTGCCAGGACCATCAGCAGCCCGTAACGCCCGACGCTTCAGATTACTCCGCCGATGTGGTTACCTCTTGGTTAACCCTGCAACTCAAGCTCACCCAAACCACTCCGGCTGCCGCCTTCCTGATACCCAGGCGGTTTGCCTATGCGGCTATCTCGGCCTACGAATCCATCGTGCCGGGACTGCCTGGTTATCAGTCTATTGCCCCCCAGTTAAACGGGCTGACCAACCTGCCAACCGTTACGCCTGGGCAGAACTACTACTGGCCTGCCTGCGCCAATGCGGCCTTAGCCGCCATGAACCGCAACTATTACCCGACGACGTCAGCCGCCAACAAAACGTCCATAGACTCGCTGGAAACGTTATTCACCAACCAGTTTCTGAAAAACCGCACGGCAGACGAACTGACCCGCTCGGCTGATTTTGGCAAAAAAATAGCGGCCGCAGTCTTCGACTGGTCCAAAACCGACCGATACGATGACGCTACGCCGTATACGGTGCCGGTTGGCGTGGGGCTGTGGGTGCCTACTCCGCCCGCGCTGGCCGCGCCGGTAGGTGTCAACATCGGGAAAGCCCGCCAAATTCTGCTCAACAGCGATGCCGGAGCCGATCAGGGGCCGCCCACGCCGTACTCCGAAAACCCCGCTTCGGCCTACTACGCTCAGGCCAAAGAGGTGTATGACGTATCGCAGAGCCGGACCGCCGGGCAGCAAACGATTGCCCTGTTCTGGGCCGACAATGCCGACGGAAAGAGCTTCATCAGTGGCCACTGGCTGTCGATCCTGAACCAGATACTGCTGGTCCAGCAGCCAAAATTAGACGTGGCCACGACGGCCTTTGTGCAGGCCAGCATCGCCCTGTCCGACGCGCAGATCAGTATTTTCAAGAGCAAGTACCTCTACAACACCGTACGGCCCATCACCTACATCCGGTCCACGCTGAACCAGCCCACCTGGAACGCCCTGTTTGCCACACCCCCGCACCCCGAATACCCCTCGGCCCACGCCGTGCAATCGGGCGCGATGTCCCAAACCCTGACTATGTTTTTTGGGGCCAACTATAAGTTTACTGACAACTCGTATAATCTGGTCGGGTTCAGCCCGCGTTCCTACAATTCGTTCGAGGAGACAGCTACCGAAGCGGCCAACTCGCGGCTTTATGGCAGCATTCACTACCGCAAAACCAACGAGACGAGTTTGTTGCAGGGTAAAGCTATTGCCAATAACGTAGCACAGAAATTGACGTTTAAGAAGTAAGGTATCGGGAGATAGAACGCGCAATCAAACGGCAAATCATTGAGGTGATTCCACCAGTACAGTAAATCGCATCAAAAAAGTCGCGCTCAGATCGAACTGGCGCGACTTCTTTGATAAATGACTTTTTCGGTACACAGGTGTTGCTCTACTGATTTCAATACACTCTACTAATTACGCTACTTTTATCCGAAAACAGTTGTGAATGGTCCGCCGTAGCGGTCGGAAGTTTGCCGGCAGCGGCCGTCCGTCTCTCTGTTTAGTTATGCCTAATAATGAAAGAAAATTCGTGCTGATTCGTATGATCTGTCGGTCCGCCGATACGGTTCCATCCCTTTTCAAAAAGGTAACTTCCCCAAGTCCACGTTGCCGCCCGTCAGGATGATCCCTATTTTTTGTCCGGCGAACTGGTCGGGGTGTTTCAGTACGACTGCCAGCGGCACGGCGCAGGACGGCTCGATGATGATCTTCATCCGCTCCCAAACCAGCCGCATAGCCGCGATGATTTCCGCGTCTGAAACGGTCAGAATATCCGTTACGTGCGCCTGGATAATGGCCAGCGTCCGCTCACTCAGGTTCGTCAGCAGCCCGTCGGCAATGGTGTTGACAAACGGTGCTTTCTCAACCTGCCCGCTCCGAAACGACAGCACGGCATCGGCGGCTCCCTCCGGTTCGCCAGCAATAACGCGGGTCGCGGGCGACAGAAAATGCGTGGTTAAAGCCGTTCCGCTTAGCAGTCCACCCCCACCGACCGGAGCCAGAATTACGGCAAACGGATCGTCGCTACCATAATCTTCGATGAGTTCTTTGGCGGCCGTAGCTTGCCCGGCAATAACGCGGTCGTCGTCGAAGGGGTGTACCAGCACGGCACCGGTCCGGTCGATGACGGCCCGCACGCCGGCTTCGCGGGCATCGAGCGTCGGTTCACATTCGATCACCTCGGCTCCGTAACCGCGAACGGCATCTCTCTTGACCTGCGGGGCCGTGCGCGGCATCACAATATGGGCGGGCAATCCCACTTGCCGGGCCGCAAACGCTACCGCCTGCGCGTGGTTACCCGACGAATGGGTCGTTATACTTGTGCCTTCGCGGTTAGCCGCCACCTGCAGCACGGCGTTCAAACCACCCCGCGCCTTAAACGCCCCGATCTTCTGGAAATTCTCGCACTTAAAAAACAAGCTGGCCCCGGCCCGTTCATCAATCGTCTGATTGGTCAAAACGGCGGTGCGGTGAATATGCGGGCGGATGCGGTCGTGGGCATCACGAATGGTACTGAGTTCGATCATGAGTTTCGGTTTGTTGTTTGTGGTTTGTTGTTCGTAGTTTAGCACCGAACTCGAAAACTACAAACTACAAACTCAAAAACCCACAAACCAACATGACAACCAATCGCCGTTCATTTATAAAACAGGCCACCGGAGCCGCTGCCAGCCTCACGCTGATGCCAGCCGCTTTTGCCGAAACCACTAAGAAAAAGATGTTCTTCGATATTTCATTAGCCGAGTGGTCGCTGCACAAAGCGCTGTTCGCCAAAAAAATTACGAACCTCGATTTTCCCGGTATTGCCCGCAAAGAGTTCGACATCAGCATTGTTGAGTACGTCAATCAGTTTTTTAAAGACAAGGCGCAGGACAAAACGTACCTGAACGATTTGCTGGCCCGCTGCAAAGACAACGGCATTACCAACCACCTCATCATGATCGACGGGGAAGGCAACTTAGGCGCTACTGACGCGGCCGAACGAATGAAAGCAGTCGAAAATCACCACCGCTGGGTCGAATGCGCCAAAGTCCTGGGCTGTAAAACCATCCGGGTCAACGCAGCCGGGCAAGGCACCGCCGAAGAGGTTCAGAAAGCGGCCATCGAAGGACTGGGCAAATTGGGTGAATTCGCTAAAACGATGAACATCAACGTCATCGTCGAAAACCACGGTGGTTACTCGTCCAACGGGCAGTGGCTGTCGGGCGTGATGAAGCAGGTGAATATGAAAAACGTCGGCACCCTGCCCGACTTCGGCAACTTCTGCATTAAACGGGGCGCTGCTGGCTGCGAGGATCAGTACGACCGCTATAAAGGCACGGGCGAACTCATGCCGTTTGCCAAAGGTGTATCGGCCAAAACCTACGACTTCGACGAGGCTGGCAACTGCATCGAAACCGATTACAACCGCATTATGAAAGTTGTAAAAGACGCCGGTTTTAAAGGCATTGCGGGTATCGAATACGAAGGCAATAAGGACGATGAATACACCGGCATCCGCAAAACCAAAGCCCTGCTGGAACGCGTCGGGCCAACGGTGTAACCAGCAAAAACCAATGACTACTCAACGCCAACTCAACGCCAGTTTCGTCGGTAACGAAGCTGTTTCGGGCGAAGCCGATCCGTTTCACGCCTTTGCGCCCGCTCTTGGCGAAGCGCTGCCCGACGAATTCGTCAATGTGTCGGCCGCGCAGGCTGATGAGGCCATTGACAAAGCTGCCGCAGTCTCTTCGACGTATGCCCGGCTTTCGTCGCACCGTCGCGCCGATTTTTTAGACGCCATCGCGGCTGAAATCGACGCAATTGGCACTGACCTGATCGACCGGGCCGTGCTCGAAAGCGGCCTGCCCGTGGGCCGCATCACCGGCGAACGGGGCCGCACCACGGGTCAGCTCCGGCTGTTTGCCAACCTGCTACGCGAAGGCTCGTGGGTGGATGCCCGCATCAACAAAGCGCTCCCTGACCGGACACCCCTGCCCCGCGTCGACCTGCGCCGGATGCTGGTGCCGCTGGGTCCGGTGGTCGTGTTTGGGGCGAGTAACTTTCCGCTGGCGTTTTCGGTAGCGGGGGGCGACACGGCTTCGGCGCTGGCCGCTGGCTGCCCGGTGATCGTGAAGGCGCATCCGGCCCACCCCGGCACGTCGTCATTAGTGGGTCAGGCCATCGTGTCGGCCGCGCAGAGAACCGGGATGCCCGATGGCGTCTTCTCGCTGCTCCACGCCGACAATGAGGTAGCCCAGGCCCTGGTGGCGCACCCGGCCGTAAAAGCCGTTGGCTTCACCGGTTCGCGGGCGGCTGGACTGGCGTTGTCACGAGTGGCTCAGGAACGACCCGAACCCATTCCGGTTTACGCCGAGATGAGTTCGGTGAACCCAGTCGTGATTTTGCCGGGTGCCCTTGCCGACAACTCAGCGAAAGTAGCCGACGGATTAGCGGCTTCCGTCACGCTGGGTGTGGGCCAGTTTTGCACCAATCCCGGCCTGGTTTTCCTGCTCGATTCGCCCAAAACAGCCGATTTCCTAGATGCAGTCGGCGAGAAAATCCGGGCGTCGTCCCCGGCAACGATGCTCAACGCAGGCATTCACAAAGCCTTTCAAAAGGGAATTCAGCAGATCCGGGTCATCCCCGGCGTACACGTGCTGGCCGAGAGCGAAACCGACCCCAACGAGGACCGGACCGAAGGACGCCCCGCTGTGCTGACGACGACCGCCCAGTTGTTTTTGCTCAGTCCCGACCTGAGCCACGAAATCTTCGGACCGAGTTCACTACTTGTCGTCTGCGAAACCGAAGCTGAACTGGCCGAGTGTATCCAATCGCTCGAAGGGCAGTTGACGGCGACGCTTTACGCCACTGAAGCCGAATTAGGTGAATCGGGGTACAACTGGATTGAGCTATTACAACGTAAAGCGGGTCGGGTGCTGTTTGGCGGTTTCCCGACGGGCGTGGAGGTAAGCGAAGCCATGACCCACGGCGGACCTTTCCCGGCCACCTCCGACGGCGGGCGCAGTACGTCGGTCGGAACGGGCGCGATTCTGCGGTTCGTGCGCCCCGTTACGTACCAGAGCTTCCCGGATGCGCTGCTGCCCCCGGCTCTCCAGAACGCCAACCCGCTGGGTATCTGGCGAAACGTAGATGGCGAACTGACAAAAAACTGAGGACTGCCGTTCTGCCGTCATCCGGCACCTGATCATCTCGCCGATGTTGGCCCGCTAACGGCCGTATATAGACTCAACTGGTCTGTTCATGATACTATTCTCAGAACGGGGGCTATGTGCTGACCAAGTAACTCAATGGATTTCAGCAGCTTGGCCTGCGGTAACAAAGCAGTGTCCATCTGAAACATAACCCGGTCGATGCCGCCCAGGGCTTCACTGTGATGCTGTATTTTTTCGGCTACTTCCTGCGGGCTACCGATTAAAAAAGCACCTTCCGGGGCGGTCTGATAGTCGAATTGAGGGCGGGTAACGGGTGGGTAGCCCCGCTCGCGGCCAATTTTGGTGAACGACTCGGCGTAACCGGGATAAAACTCGTCGCGGGCCTGCTGACTGGTTTCAGCGACGTACCCCATTGAGTGCAAGCCTACTTTTAGCTGCTCTGGTGGAAAACCGGCCTGTTTGCCTGCTTTCCGGTAAAGATCAACGAGTGGGCGGAACCGGCGCGTTTCACCCCCAATAATCGCCACCATTAGCGGCAAACCCAGCGTACCCGCCCGGACAAACGACTCGGGCGTGCCGCCCACGCCTACCCAAACTGGCAGCGGTGACTGCACGGGTCGCGGATAAACCGCTACGTTATTGAGCGCAGCCCGGAACCGGCCTTTCCACTGCACCACCTCCTGATCGCGAATGGTCAGCAGCAATTCCAGTTTTTCGACAAACAGGTCATCGTAGTCGTGGAGATTCAATCCGAACAGCGGATAGGCTTCGACAAACGAACCCCGGCCCGCCACGATTTCAGCCCGGCCCCGCGAGATGATATCCAGACTGGCAAATTCCTGAAACACCCGCACCGGATCGGCCGCGCTCAGTACGGTCACGGCGCTGGTAAGCCGGATGGTTTTGGTGAGGGCAGCCGCAGCCGACAGAATGGTGATGGGAGCCGAGTCTAAAAACTCCCGCCGGTGGTGCTCGCCGATGCCAAACGCGTCTAAGCCGACCTCATCGGCCCGCTTCATCCGTTCCAGAATGTCGGCCATGGCGGTCATGTTCTGGTCGGGACTGGCCGATTTTCCGGTAAAATTTGAGGCTGCAAAACTATCAATGCCAACTTCCATATCAATTTTTAGGTGATGCGTTTAAACCACTCCGTCACACTGGTAAGCCGGTATGACAGAGTGGTAAGTACGAATTAAGCAGGTGAAACAGACAAACATCGGTCAGCAATGCCCACCGGAAAAAGATCATGGGCACCTGAAAAATTCCGCAAGGATTTCCTGAAGCGTTTTGGGTGTTAGGCGGTTACTCGTTGTTTTAAGCTTCTGCCGATGAAATAAACAAGGACAAACGCCACGACTAAATGCATCACGCAAAGCACCAGCGAGTAACCCATCGTCACATTTACTGGCACCGTGAACGTGCTGAACAGCGACAACACCGCCAGCACAATAGCCAGAATACTGAATATCCGGTAGCCGTTGCTGGTGAATTTCTCGATCAGAAAAAATACGATACTGCCGATCAGGGACGGTACAATGGAGGCCATGATGACCGGCACGATGGTGAGCGGCTGATTGGGCGGCTGTACAAAAACAGTATCAGCGAGAATACCCGTCGCGTGGAAAATGAAAAACAGGATCGCGTTGATAACGGTGGACACGACACCGGCTAAAAGCCCGGCCTGAATGCATTGGACAAAGGTGAGTTTTGAATTCATGACTTTTTATTGTTTTGGTTTATTGAAAAATTGATTACGCTTGCTTTATCAGTCCACTGTTAGAGGAGGGCCTACGATAGACATGCCGTGGGCCTCGAAGAGGTTAACAATCTCTTCTTTGGCAGGCTCTTTTAGTTTGGCCATCGCCACAAAACAGGCTTCGAACGTACCCGCCGGTTGAAGGATAATGGTCATGCGGGCCTGCTCACTGACCTGCGCCCAGGCGTGCGGCACGTTCCGGGGCAAAAACACCGTATCGCCAGCCATAAGCCGCATTTTATCGCCCCCGACGATCAGGGCATATTCGCCCTCCTGCACTATGAAGGTTTCGTCCTGCTGGTGATGGACGTGTAAGGGCGGACCCTGTTTGGGCGTGCGGGTGGTTAAGTCAAACACGGCCAGATTACCACCCGTATCGACACCCGACACTTTCACATCAAGGATATTGGCGTTGGGCCCCCGCTGTTTAATGTGGCCGTGGTAGCGTCCCTCCCCCTTTTTTACACTAAAGGGGTTGGGTGTCGGTTGTCCGGTTGCCGGTTTGGGCTGGCTGGCAGCGGCCAACGGTGCGGCTGCCAGCGTGATTTCGATGAATTTTCGACGTTTCATACCCGTAACATTCAATGGATGAGGCACTTGAATCAACAGCTCAGGCTTCTCTCTGTTAACGGTCCATTTGTGTTCATTTGGATTTGTACTGGTGCAACAAAAGTGTTCCTTATTTCAGTACATTTGTTACTAATTACAAAAAGAATAGCGGTTACAAAAAGGATAGTGAGATGAACAAATTTTTGGAACAACCCTGTAAAGCCAGAAACCGCGCGCTTCAGGATACACTGGAGGTGATCAACGGCAAATGGAAATTAGTCATCATTGCGACGCTGATGGAACGCAAAATGAGATTCACAGAACTGAGCCGGGAGATCGGCATTTCGCCCCGTATCCTATCTAAAGAGTTACAGGAGTTAGAAATAAACCGGTTGGTGAAGCGGACGGTACACGACACCAAACCCGTAGCGGTCGAATATGAAATGACGGAATACAGCCTGACCCTGAGAGAAGTGATCCAGGCTATGATGAATTGGGGCACGAATCACCGGCGTGAGATCACCGGCAAAATTCAGGTGCCAATTCCCCCGATCTTAGCTGAATGATGAAGATAGAGTAGGATTACAGTAGTCACACGGCAACTTGTCCCGGCCGTAGTCAAATTTAGTTCGTTTCCTGCACGAACCGAACCGGACCCAGCAGTCCCGATGGCGTGGGTTTCCACTGCGTGGCGTCGAAGGGACGGTAGCGAATATCGACGATGTTGATGTCGTAGAACTTCTTCCAGTCGGGTAACTGACCGTCCCGCAGCCGCATGTAATTGGCCGACAGGTTAACCACTTCAATCACTAATCGATTGCCGGTTGGCCGCAGTAATTTCGCAGGAATCGTCACTTCGAATGGCAGCGACCAGGCCAGCCCTATTTCCTGCCCATTGAGCCAGACGCGGGCCGTCTCGCGCACGTCGCCGAGCGAAAGCCGGTACGTTGCCGCTGGGTTTACAGGATCAGCCAACCGGAACGTCGTTTCGTAACGGGCAGTACCCGAAAAATAACCCGCCGAATCAGACAGCGTTGTCCAACTGGCTAACGCATTCATCGTAGCCGATGGAAGCCCGGCGGGTTTACCAGAGACAAACGTGAGCGACCAGGGGCCGGTCAGTTCGGTAACAACGGGCGGTGCGCTGGGCGGGACCGGGGCGTTTTGCCCACTAACCGATTGAGCGGGCGGTGCCGATGTCAGAAAACACGACTGCCCCGGCAACAGCCGCAGCCACACCTGCGTGGATGCATTGGCCGTTCGGCGGATGGGCACGGCGGTAGTCTGGTCGGAGAGCGGGTCGTATCGGTACCAGCGCGTACCCGGACTTGCCAGCGAAATCCAGCCCGACTGGAATTGATTGGCCAGGTTCGCGATGAAATAAACGGGTTTACCTCCGGCCTGCCTGCGGATAAACGACAGCCCCAGCGTGGCTATTTGTTCGGCGGGTACGCGCAGCGCAGCCAGCGTCTGCCCCGCATCGGTCGCCACCCGAACGGTCTTCATCCGTTGCATTTCCCCACCCAGTTCCCGAACCTGTGCATTTCGGCGCTCGAACGCGTTGAATCCGGGTGCCTGCTGCGGCAGGGTTTGCTCAAAAACGATGGTTGCGCCCTGTTTCGCCAAATCCCGCAACCGGCGCAGCGTTGTCTCCGGCATGTACTGACAAGCCGGAATCAAAATTACCCGGTAGCGCCCACCCGGTGCCGTTACCCGGCCCGCCGACACCGAAAGCTGGTTCAACTGCTTATCCGACACGTAATCGAAACTGTAGCCCCGTTGCCGCAGCGTGTCGCATAAGCGGCCGAAGGGCAGCGGCAGCAGCCACCGGTCCACGTGGTGAACTTCCAGTTGATGCACCCCGCCCGCCGATTTCGCCCGTGTCGCCCACAGGTCGTGGATGGGGAAATAAACCAGCACGTCGTTGTCGGGACGACTCGCTTGCAGGCGGGTCTGGCAGCGTTCGACGTACCGGTTCAGGGCGGGCAGTTCGTTCCAGAAGTGCGACGAGGGGCCGTAGTTCGTCGATGCGTAGAACAGCCAGCCCGGCCAGAGTTCGCTGCCGGGCGAGTAGGTCGTGCCGTGGTAAAAAATATGGTTAATCCCCGCCGTGAACAACTCGTCCATCTGCGGTTTCAACTGGGCGAGCGACACGTTGAAATGGTTGGCCAACCACGTGCCCGTTTCCGAACTGACCAACCGCTTGCCCGTCAAGTGCGCGGCCGACGAAGCAAACTTCATGGCCAGCGGGTGGGGCGTACCGAACCGGTCCACTTCGTAGCCTTCATCGACGCGCAGGCCCGGAATGGGAAACTGGCTGCTGCCAAACGATTCCGTTTCGGGAATGTCGGCTAAGGCGTACAGGTCGAGCAAATTACCCGGCGATCCGTGCGCCTGATTGCGGGTCAGGTAGCGGTGTTTGGTCGCCCAGCCCGTCCAGGTGGCGGTGAAGCCGTCGGTGAGCAGGTCGGACAGGGTTTCGTGGTAATCCTGCCGGACGCGGATGCTCGCTTCTGTTCGAGTCGTATCCAGAAAAGACCGCAACTGCGAATCCAGCGCGTAGCCCCGGCGTTTGCGGAACTCACCCGGAAAGTCACGGGTCCAGTTGGCTCCGTATAATTCGTAGGAGTCGTTATAGACCGCACGGGGGCGTTCGGGCAGGGTGACCAGCGTCGAATCGAACCGGCGCAGATACTGTTCGGTAGCACTCCGGTCGAAGTAATCGAGGGCGGGTCCGGCCCCACCCGGCGCGGGGCGTTTCACCTGCTGTTTGGTCAGCGCGGTGGTCAACTGAGTACCCGTCAACTGCCACTGGTGAGCGGCCATGTCGGGCGTCACGTTGGGACCGCCAAACGGCCAGCCCGTGCCCGCCGTGAGGTCGACGCCCAACCCGAGCCGGTTTGCTTCCCGAACCGTGTGCGAAAAAACGGCTAACCAGCGTTCGCTCAGGAACGGAATAAACTGATTCTCCTGACCTTTAACGCCGTAAATAGGAATGATGTGAACGCCCCCCAGTCCTGCTTCGGCAAATTGCGTCAGTTGCCGGGTCAGTTCGGTCTCCGTGACGGCGCTGCCCATCCACCACCAGAACGTCCAGGGGCGAGCCGTGTTTACCGGTTTGGCCCGCACAGTCGCGGCCGGTTGAACCGATTGCGCAACAGTTTTCGTACCGCCGTGAGCCAGAAACCAGGCCGCAACCACAAGGCAACGCAGGAGAGGAGAACTATGCATGGGTAATCAGATTAAACGCAAATCGGCAAACCAACCGCTGATGCAGTTCGCGGGGCCATTCGTCCGTAAAGCCAACCGGACGCGCACACTACCCGTTTTCACGGATGTTTCCAGGGGATGTAAGCCAAGTTTGTCGGGCCTGGAAAATGGCGGTGCAAAGCCCTGAATTGCTTACGCAAAGTTCTTACAGGTCTTCTAAAATGGCTATTTTTGTCGATATGCTTAGCCCCCTTCGCTCTTTCCTGAACCGACCCCTTGCCGAAGAATTCAGCCTCAGGAATCACTTGCCGCTGGCGTTGCAGGCCGGTGTGTACGTCTTTCTGTTTGTGTGTTTGTTGAACAGGAGCTTTAACGATCCTGGCAGTATGGGCGTCGTGGCGGGGCTATCGGTGGGTATGATCGTCGTCGTTCTTGTGGCGAATGTGCTTGTTCCTAAACTATGGCCCGCATTCTACGACGAAGACCGCTGGACCGTGGGGCGCCACATTCTCCAAACGCTTTTTGTGTTATTTGGCATCAGTTGCAGCAATCAGCTCATTCTGGAATTGCTCCATGTTGGAGGGCCAACGTTTGGGCAGATGTACCTGCTGGTTACGGCCATCGGCTTTTTCCCCATTATGCTGGGCGTGTTCGTGGCTGAGCAACGGCGGTTGAAACGAAACCTCGCCCATGCCCAGACGCTGAATAATCAGTTAGCCCATCGTGGCGAACCGAGTCAGATGGCGCCAATCCCATCCCAGCCAACTCCGCAGCCCCCGCCGGACGGAGTACCGGCGCAGCGTCTGTTGCTGCTTTCAGAAAATGGCAAAGAGCGGCTGAGTCTGCTGCCCGACCAACTGTTGTACGTGGAGTCGGTCGGGAATTACGTGGACGTGCACTGGCTGAACGTAAACCAGCCGCAAAAGACGGTACTGCGCTCCACACTTAAAGAAGTTGAAACGGCGCTGACCGGCTATCCGCAGTTTTTTCGTTGCCACCGCGCGTTTGTGGTCAACCTGAACATGGTGAGCCATACGGAAGGTAACGCCCGTGGTTACCAGCTAACGCTGACCGGCACGAGCATCACCGTGCCCGTGTCGCGCAGCTACTTAGCCGCCTTCGATGCGCGGCTGGCGGCTGTTCAGTAGGCTTCCCATTCGTCCCCAAAACGGTCCAAACAACCCAGATTCCGCGTTTTTATCCCGTCCGGCTTGTCACTCATCCCACCCTATTGTGGGGGCGAATTTGACCGGCCATGTTTGTCTCAGCAATTCGCCACGACAAACTTGACCGGCCATGAAACGTGTCCATCTTTACCTGCTACCTGCTCTGCTGATTTTACCGCTGACGCTCCTGGCGCAAACCACCCGTGTATCAGGAACCGTTACGTACAACGGCATCCGCCCCCTTGCCAACGCCAGCCTGACGCTCGACGGAACCTACGATGGCGCGACCACGAATGCGAAAGGCGAGTTTTCCTTTGAAACGTCAGAAACCGGTTCGTTCACGCTCACGGCCAATGCGCCCGGCTTCGTCGCCGTTGCCCCGACGGTTGAACTGACCGGCAAGCCGACGCTCAAACTGTCCGTTATTTTCACCACCAAATCGCTCACCCTCGCCGACGTAACGGTCCGGCCGCGCCTGTTCGACCTGACCGACAAGAACAAATACACCGTGCTGAGTCCGCTGGAGGTGCTCACGACCGCTACCGACGGCAATATTACCTCGGCGTTGAAGACCATGCCGGGTGCGCAGGCCATCGGCGAAAGTGGCGATCTGTTTGTGCGGGGCGGCACCGGTACCGAAACGAAAGTATTTATTGATGGGCTGGCTGTGAGCAATTTCACCTACAGCAGCCCGTCGAATATGGCGGCCCGCAGTCGGTTTTCGCCGGGTCTGTTTAAGGGCACGTTTTTCTCGACCGGTGGCTATTCGGCGCAATACGGGCAGGCGCTGTCATCGGCCTTAGTGCTCGAAACCGAGGATATGCCGGTCAAAAGCAGCGCCGAGTTCAGCCTGTCGCCCATTCTGGCGAGTGCCGGGCTGACGCAGGTGAGCCGCGACCGAAAAACCAGTTACGGCGGTGGCGTCAGTCACACGAATCTGGGTTTGTACAACACGCTGGCACCGGGGACGGTCCCGTTTTTGCAGGCACCGCGCCTTTGGGACGGCAACGCCTTCGTCAGGCGGCAGTTTCGCAGCGGTGGTTTGTTGAAGGTATTCGTTAACGGCGGCATTGGTCAGATGACCCTCGACCGCCCAAACCTCAACTATGCAAATGTGACAAACCGCATTGGGCTGCGCAATCAAAATCTGTACAGTAATCTAACCTACAAGCAGTTACTGCCGAACGGCTGGACGTGGAAAGCCGGACTTTCTTACAGTCGCAATGCCGACCAGACCGACGTAGCCGCCCGGTTTGACCAGGAATACCGCCCTGATTCATTAGTGTTTGTGGCTGACAATTCGTCGCTTTATCAGGTCAGGAACGTGTTCTCTAAATTGGTGCTGTCCCGGACGCGGCTACACGTTGGGCAGGAGTTTCAGCGAGTGACGGAGAGCCGCAACACCATGCGGTACGCTGATTCGTTCGGGGCGGTATTCGCCGAAACGGAATCGTACCTAACCGACCGATTGTCGGCGCGGGTGGGTGTGCGGGCGGAGTATTCGTCGCGGCTGAACCGGCTGAATGTGGCTCCCCGGCTGGCCCTGGGCTACAGCGCGGGGGACAACGGGTTGCTGTCGGTGTCGTATGGGCAATTTTATCAGAAACCCGACCGGCCCTACCTGCTTCAATCGGCCCATCTGAACTACACCCGCGCCGATCACTACATTGTCAGCTACCAGCAAACCGCCAACGACCGCACGTTTAGGACGGAAGTCTACGCCAAACGCTACGCGAATCTGATTCGGACGCAGCCCACACTCGAAAGCGGTGGACGGGGCTACGCGCGGGGCTTCGAGTTGTTCTTTCGCGACAAGAAAACGGTGAAGGGTGTGGATTACTGGCTCTCGTATTCTTTTCTGGACACCAAACGGCAGTTTCTGGATTACCCAATGCTGGTGCAGCCCTCGTTTGCGGCCCGGCACACGGCGTCGGTGGTGGTCAAGCGGTTCTTTTCGGGCATCAAAACCAACGTCGGGCTGGCCTACACTGTCGCATCCGGGCGGCCCTATGCGAACCCCAACCGTTCGCGCGACCAGTTCATGACCGACCGTACGCCTGCTTACCACAATTTGGGTTTGAACGTCGCGCACCTGATGAGCATCCGCAAAACGCAGTCGGTACTGGTGCTGACGGTGAGCAACGTGCTGAATAACCGGCAGGTGTTCGGCTACACCTACTCAGCAAGAGACCCGCAGCGCCGGGAAGCCATCGTGCCCAACAATAACCCGTTTGTCTTCGTGGGTTTGTTCGTCAACCTCGGCGTGGACCGGCGGCAGGAAATCATTAACAGTCAATTATAAATTCACCTAAAAACCAGTTTACCATCATGAAAACCCTCATCACCATCATTGGCCTGTTGGCCGTCAGTTCAGTTGGCAATGCGCAGTCGGCCAAGTATGAGAAAGCCATGGAAACCGCCGTCGCGACGTATGACACGGCGCGGTCGGCCGCAACGATTCAATCGCTAATTGGCCAGTTCAGCCGCATCGGGCAGGCGGAAAAATCGCTTTGGCTGCCCCACTATTACGCCGGTATGTGTGCTATGAGTATGGCCAATAAAGAACCGGATAAGGCCCGCGTGGATGGCTGGGCCGATCAGGCCGAAACGTTCGCCCACCGGGCCGATTCGCTTAGTCCGGCCAATTCGGAGGTGTCGTGCCTGATGGCGACGGTCCATTTCGCCCGCATCAACGTCGATTTCATGGGGCGCGGCCCCAAATACTCCGCCCTCGGTGCCGACGCGCTGCAACGGGCCATGCAGCAGAATCCCAACAACCCACGGGCGCTGGTGTTGCTGGCTCAACTCCGCAACTCGGCTCCAGCCGGTTTCGGGGGCGACAAGCCGATGGCCTGCCAATTAGCGATCAAAGCACTGCAACTGTACACCACCGAACCGACAACGGGCATTGAGCCGCACTGGGGCCGCACCAGTGCTGAGCGGATTGTGAGCAAATGCGGGGAAGCGGGGGCTGGGAAGTAAGTAGGAATCAGGTGGTTTTGGGTTCTGTCTCAAACCCCTGAACCACCATGACTCCCCAACCGCAACCGTCTTTACGTTACTCATGGTCCGTTGTTTTCGTGCTGATGCTGGCCTACGTCTCGTCGTTCATCGACCGGCAGATCCTGAGTCTGCTCGTTGGGCCAATCAAGCGTGATATGCACCTCACCGATACGGAAGTGAGTCTGCTGATGGGCCTGAGTTTTGCCTTGTTCTACACCGTGCTGGGCATCCCCATTGGCCGTTTGGCCGACCGCGCCAACCGCCGGAATGTCATCGTGCTGGGTATTGCGGTTTGGAGTTTGATGACGGCACTGGGGGGCATAGTGAAAACCTACACGCAGTTTTTTCTGGTACGGGTGGGCGTTGGGGTGGGGGAGGCCGCGCTTTCGCCCGCTGCTTATTCCATGCTGAGCGATTACTTCCCGAAGGAGAAATTAGCCACCGCTATCAGCGTGTACTCTGCCGGTGTTTACCTGGGTTCGGGCATCGCCGTGCTGATCGGGGCCGCGCTGGTGGGCATGGGCAGCGGCCCCGCCACGGTGACGCTTCCGCTGGTTGGAACGGTCTTTTCGTGGCAACTGATTTTCTTTTACATTGGCCTGCCGGGGCTACTGCTGGCTCTGTTGGTGCGGGTTGTGGTCCGTGAACCGGCCCGTCGGAACCTGCTCACCAACGCAGCCGGACAAACCGAAACGCTGTCCATTGGCGACGTGTTCCGGCTCATCGGACAGAAACGGCGGGCGTTTTTCGGCGTCACGCTCGGCATCACGTTCGTGTCGCTCGTGGCCTACGCCAGCACCGCCTGGATGCCAACGCTGTTCGTGCGCCGGTTCGGCTGGACCAGCGGTCAGATCGGTCTGCTCTACGGACTACTGATTACCGTTTTCTCCACGGCGGGCATCATGACGGGCGGGCGGCTGGCTGACTGGTTCACACGTCGGGGCTATGCCGATGGCAAACTGCGCGTCGGCGTCATTGCGGCTGTGAGTATTCTGCTGAGTTCGGGCATTTGTCTCATCACGAACCCGAACGTAGCGGTGGGACTGCTGGCCATTCCGTGCTTTTTTGTGGCGTTTCCGCTGGGTGCGTCGTCGGCGGCCATTCAGGAAATCATGCCCAATCAGGCGCGGGCGATGGCCTCGGCGGTGTATCTGCTCATCCTGAATATGATCGCGCTGGGCTTCGGCCCGACGCTCGTGGCCCTGCTGACGGACTACGTTTTTCAGGATGAGTTGCAGATTCACAAATCCCTGGCCATCGTCATGGTGGCGGGCAGCACACTGGCGCTGGCGAGTTACGCGTGGGGAATGGGCGCGTTCCGAACGGCAGTACGGGCGGAAGTAGCGGTGTGAGGGACTACTTTGGTCCCGGCACAATTCCGGCTGCGTTCGTTTTGATCCGGCACAGGAACATTTCCGACGCGATGTACAGCGTACGACCATCGTCGCCCCAGGCGCAGTTGGCGACTACTTCGCCCGTGTCAATTCGGCCGAGCAGTTTCCCCGTTGGCGCGATCACCAGCACCCCGCCCCGCCCGGTGGCCCAGAGGTTGCCGCCCTGGTCGGCTTTCAAGCCATCGAACACTTCTTTCGGGCGAAGTTTCGGCAGTGAGGCCCCGTTGAAATAGACGCGTCCCTTGCCCAGCGAACCATCCGCCAGTATGGGAAAAGCCATGATGAGTGGTTTCGTTGAGTCGGACTGCGCTACGTACAGGGTTTTATAGTCCGGCGAAAACGTCAGTCCGTTGGGCAGCAGTACGTCATCCGTCAGCAGCGTCGCCGTGCCCGTGGCCGTCAGCCGATACACGCCGTTGGAGGTCGATTCGCGGGTGGGGTCGTCAGCTTTGAGGGGCAGGCCGTAGGGCGGATCGGTGAAATACAAGCTGCCGTTTGGGTGCGCCACCACGTCGTTGGGGCTGTTGTAGCGTTTCCCGGCCACGTTGTCGGTCAGGGTTTGTTTGCCGCCTTTGCCGCGCAGGGGCATAGCCGCGATGCGCCGGTCGCCGTGGTCGCAGACGATGATCCGCCCCCGCCCATCGACGGTCATGCCGTTGGAGCCGGGTTTCTCACCGTAGGGCAGCCGACCCGTGTAACCGGTATGCTCAACGAATTTCGAGAGGCCCTCCGTGGGCGACCATTTGTAGGTGATCTGCGCTTTGGTGTCGTTGACCAGCAGTAGATTACTGTCTTTTACCCAGACTGGTCCTTCCAGGTGCCCAAAGCCCGACGCGATGATTTCGATCTTCGCGTCGACCAGAATCAGCCGGTTCAGTTGCGGATCGGTACGCACAACCTGACCGATGGTGGCGTATTGGGTGGGTTGGGCAAAGGCCGATGCGCTGACGACGCAAAGTACTAACGAAAGCAGTCGACAAAAACTCAATGGACTCATAACGTTGCAGAGACGGACTAACCGGGTCGGTTCTCCAACCGCGTGACCGACCCGAAGGTTATCAGAACCGGGTAAGATTAGCCAACGGCACTGGCAACGTTCATTAACGCATTTTTCTGAAACCTTGACCGACAGCCGACGTTACATATGGGTTGTTTATCAAGTGCAGTCTACCCATGAAAACCGTCTTATTTGTCAGCATTAGCCTAATGAGCGCATTAACCAGCCCGGCTCAACCTGCCATCTCGCCCAAACTCGAACAAGTTGCCGAGTTTGGCAAGCACCAGCCCATCGGCGTGGGCGTGTCGAAGGAACGGCGCATTTTCATAACCTTCCCCAAAACACCCGAAAACTACGAGTATGGCTTAGCTGAGATTGTTGCTGAGCAGCGACGGCCGTACCCCAACTCCGAATGGAATCAGTGGGATTCGCTGAAGCCGCAGGAACGTTTTGTCAACGTGCAGGCTGCGGTGCTCGATCCGGCCAATCCCGGCGAAGAGCCGCCCATTGTTGCGGGTATCAAGTTGCTGAAAATTAACTTAGCTACGAATCAGGTCGAGAAAGTTTACCGCTTTGAGGATTTGCCCCGCGAACGCACGGGCCTGAACGATGTTCGGGTTGATACGCGCAGGCAGGTGGCGTATTTGTCGGACGCCAAACGCGGGGCTATTGTGGTGCTGGACCTGAACACGGGCAAAAGCCGGAGCGTACTGGAAGGGGATAAATCGACCAAAGCTGCCCCGGAATATAAACTCACAATTGACGGGCAGGAAGTGAAGGATGACAAAGGTAAATCGTTCAGCAGCAACGTTAACGGTATTGCCCTGACCGACGATTTCCGGTATCTCTACTACCGGCCCATTACCCAGACCAAGCTGTTTCGCATTGCAACCGAGCACCTGACTAACCCCGCCCTGTCGCCCGCCGAGGTGTCGTCGCACGTAGAGACGATGGCCGAAACGGGCGTATCGCACGGTATGATTGCGGTTGCGAAGGGGAACGTCTACCTAACCGATTCGCCGACCAAAGCCGTTCGGTACCTCGCGCCGGACCGTCGGCTCGAAACCCTTGTGCGCGACAGCCGCCTGCTCTGGCCCGACAGTTTTGCCGTTGGGGCGGACGGCTACCTATACCTGACGGCCGCGCAGATTCACCGCACCAAAAAATACAACAACGGGCAGGACAAAGTCGATTACCCCTTCCGGCTGTATCGGATAAAACTGCCGTAGCATAATTTGATATACGGCACGAAACCAGTGATTTCACCACGAACAACAACCGGCCTGACGCATTATGGTAGTGGAAGAAACGGCAACGCGCCTTTACACCGTGGACGAATATCTGAAACTCGAACTCACGTCCGAGGAAAAGCACGAGTTCGTTGATGGAATCTTAATTGAAATGCCGGGAGAATCGAAGAAGGAAAATGAGATTGCTGGAAACGTCTATGCTGCTTTGCGTAGAGTTCCGAAAGGAAAATCAGTTAATAGTTTCACTCATAACGTCAAACTGCGCACCGTTCCCGGCCGGAAATACCGCTACTCCGATATCATGGTCGTCCCCGCTGACGACACTGAGCATACGCACGTAGCGAACCGGGCGGTGCTGACTGTCGAAGTAATGTCCGAGAACTCGTCAGGTGTTGATCACGACCAGAAATTTCATGAATACGTTGGCATGCCGTCGGTGGAATGTTACCTGATCGTCTCGCAGGCCGAACCGCTGGTTGAAGTCTATCAGCGCACGGGCACCAAATGGGAATACGCCTTCACCGACCTGAACGACTCGTTTGCGGTGACTTCGCTTGACATTACAATACGCATCAACGAAGGGTACGAAGGCGTTTTCTGACGCAGAAACCTTGCTGGTCCAAGGAAAACGACATACGGGATAGTACTCAAAAAAAGGGGTGATTCATCCCGCACAAATACGGGAATTTCCCTGGTGCTTACCCCGAATTCGTGCGCTTATTTTGGCATTGAAACGGCCTGATCTTGATTTAACGAGGTCAGAATAAACCTTCTTCTGCCATGACAAAAGCTCAATTACTCGAAAAGTTTATCGACAATCTCAGCTTACCCAACTTCCAGGGGGCTGAGTTCACACCGTACTGGTCGAAGGTCAGAGATGGACAGAAAAATTCGGCTCCTCCCGATTCGCTGTGGCTGAACATGGTTCCCACCTTAGTCGTACTCCAGCGGCTCCGTACAGAACTCGGAGCGCCTATATTTATAAACAGCAGCTACCGCTCTCCGGCCTACAATATGGCCATTGGCGGAGCAGCCGCTTCGTTTCACATTAAATTTATGGCTATCGACTTTCATTGCAAATCAGGTACAGCTCAGGATTGGGGTCAAAAACTAAACTCGTATCGAGGAGACGAGTTTAACTTACCCGAAGTTCACGGTTCATTTGCTTTTCGTGGGGGTATTGGTGTTTATCCAACCCAAAACTTTGTCCATCTCGATACGCGGGGTTCCGACGCTGACTGGCTGGAATAAGCAGGTTGCCAAGCTGTAGCCGACTCAGAAAATACCCTCGTACACCTCTCTCTTTCACCGGGACTTCGCTCAGGTAGGAGGGGTGTACGAGGGTGTTTTCTAATGAAGAAACCTTGCCGGTCTCACGGCCTCACTTTACCTTTGCGCCCATGATCTCCAAACGGGCTACCGCTTCCTCCTTCCGACATCGTCGCCATTCTCGCGGCTGCTGAGCCAACGCGAACCGTTTGCCGTCCCGTTTTTCCCGTACTTTTGCCCTGCTTTACTGAACCGTGCTCTGCTTCAATGGTAGACGGCGTTGGTTTCTGTCAGAAAGCGTTAGAACATGTAATGTGTGAGCGCCATCACACCGCACGGGCGCCCCCGATTATACATCATACATTTCCTTCATGTCTTCCCTACTTCGCATTGCCCTTCAAAAATCCGGTCGCCTGAGCGAGGATTCCTACCAGCTTTTTAAAGAATGCGGTATCCGCTTCGACTACGGAACCGGTAAACTCAAATCCGTTTCGTCCAACTTCCCCGCTGAATTTCTGTTCCTGCGCGACGACGATATCCCCGGCTACGTCGAAGATGGCGTGGCCGATTTAGGTATCGTTGGTGAGAACGTGGCTGTGGAAACCGGTCGGCCGCTGGAGACCGTTCATAAACTGGGCTTTTCTAAATGTCGCCTGAGCATTGCCATTCCGCGCGGCATTGAGTGGACTGGTATTCAGGATCTGGAAGGCAAAAACATTGCTACGTCTTACCCGAATCTGCTGGGCAGCTACCTCACCGGGCAGGGCGTCCGTGCCCATATTCACGAGATTAGCGGGTCGGTGGAGATTGCGCCAAGCATCGGGCTGGCCGAAGCTGTTTGCGACATTGTCAGTTCGGGGAGTACGTTGCTCAGCAATGGCCTGAAGGAAGTGGAAACGATTTTCCGGTCGGAAGCCATTCTCATCGCCCGGCCCGAACTGGATACCGACAAACGGGCGTTAGTCGATAAATTGCTGTTCCGAATCAAGTCGGTGCAGGCGGCTAAGAACAACAAATACATTGTGCTGAACGCGCCCAACCACGCCCTCGGTCAGATCACCGCGTTGCTGCCGGGCATGAAAAGCCCGACTGTTACGCCGTTGGCCACGGAAGGCTGGAGTTCGGTGCATTCGGTGCTGAACGAAAACGAATTCTGGGAAAACATTGAAGCCATCCGGGCCGCTGGTGCCGAGGGTATCCTGGTGATCCCGATTGAGAAAATGATTTACTAAAGAATGAATAATGACAACATACGGAGTCATTGTGCATTAACCATTATTCATTCTACATTAGCCATTATTCATTTATGCAAATCATTCCTTTCCCCGACCGCGCTGAGTGGCCCCGTTTGCTGGCCCGCCCTGTGCAGTCGACGCAGCAGATTGAAGCAGTCGTTGCCCCGATTCTGGCTCAGGTTCGGGCCGGGGGCGACGGGGCGCTGGTTGAACTGGCGCAGAAATTTGATAAGATCGAACTGGCCAAGAACCAACTGGAAGTTGGTTCTGACGAACTCGACGCGGCTGAGGACCTGCTGAGCGACGAACTGAAAGCGGCCATCCGGCAGGCGTACCAGAACATTCGCACGTTTCATGAAGCGCAGCGGCAGCCCATCGAAAAGATTGAGACGATGCCGGGCGTCGTGTGCTGGCGGAAGAGCGTGGGCATCGAAAAAGTTGGGTTATATATTCCGGGTGGCACAGCTCCGCTGTTCAGCACGGTGCTGATGCTGGGCGTTCCGGCGCAGTTGGCGGGTTGCCGCGAAGTCGTGTTATGTACGCCCGGTAATCACCCCGCCATTTATTTTGCTGCCCGGCTGGTGGGCGTCACGAAGGTGTTTCGCCTTGGCGGGGCGCAGGCCATCGCAGCAATGGCGTATGGAACGGAGTCGGTGCCGCGCGTTTACAAGATTTTCGGGCCGGGTAACCAATACGTTACGGCGGCTAAGATGCTGGTCGCCAAAGAAGGCATGGCCATCGACATGCCCGCCGGTCCGAGCGAAGTAGCCATCTACGCCGACGATACGGCCGTACCATCCTTCGTGGCGGCTGACTTGCTGTCGCAGGCCGAACACGGAAGTGACAGTCAGGTATTGCTTGTGTCGACCAGCAAACGCCTGATTAATAGTGTTAACCTGACGCTGGACACGCAGTTGAACAAGCTGTCCCGGCGTGACCTGGCGGCTAAAGCACTGGAAAATAGCAAGGCGATTCTGGTTGATACGGCCGCCGACGCGATTGACCTGCTCAACGCCTACGCTGCTGAGCACTTAATCCTGAGCGTCGAAAACGCCGAAGTCGTGGCGGAGCAGATCATCAACGCCGGGTCTATTTTCCTCGGCAACTACACCCCCGAATCGGCGGGTGACTACGCATCCGGCACGAACCACACCCTGCCGACCAACGGGTTTGCACGGGCGTACAGTGGCGTGTCATTGGACAGTTTTGTTAAGAAAATCACTGTGCAGCACATCACGCCAGCCGGTTTGCAGCGGCTCGGACCGGTGGTGGAAGCAATGGCCGAAGCTGAATCGCTCGACGCCCATAAGCGGGCCGTGAGCATCCGGTTAGCGAGTTTGGCGGAGACGGTCGCGGGCTGATTTTTTGTTAACTTGCTGGAAAATAAACTTACGATTATAGTGAGATTACTTATCGAAGTGCCGGATGAGGAAGTTGATCTCTTGCTTGCTCTGCTTCCAAAACTTGGTGCACGGCTCATTTCGAGAACTAATACAACAGTAGGTAAGTCTGAAGGGACAAACATCATCGAGCCTTTTGTGAAATTTGATGGTCAGTATTTCTACGATACTATTGAACTCGACCAAACGAGGTATGACGAACTGAAGGGGAAATATTCGAATGCGATCAATAAGAATAATAGCGATGTTGGAAAAGTAGCGGTCGAAATCGTAGCTGATTATTTGATAGCGAGGATTCCCAACTCAAAAATTAGAGCGGGCATCAAAGGCGCAGATTTGGAGTTAGTGGTTGGTGACAATGTTGAGCCACTTGAAGTAAAAGGAACTACGGCCAGTAATATTTCTTGGCCAAAAATTAAGGTATCAAGCAAAGACTGCCACGACGGATTGGTGAGCGGGATGACGATGGTAAGGGTAGTTAATGCAGATACGAGATTGCCTATATTATATTTTCTAAAACACGGCAGAGATTTTAGGATGGCTCCTGAGGATCGCTGGTCAGTTCATCCCATCAAAGCTGCTCGTTTGAACGAATGACAGTTGTCCTCAATGATTGATCTTGACACGCTCCGCGCCGATACGCCCGGCACCCGGCACGTCGTTCACCTGAACAATGCCGGAGCGTCGCTCATGCCGAAGCCCGTGGTCGACGCCATTATTAACCATATTGCCCTGGAGACCGAACTGGGTGGCTACGAAGCGGCCGAGTTGCGCCAGGCTGCCATCCAGGGATTTTACACCACCACCGCCGATCTGCTTAACACCAAACCCGAAAACATTGCGGCAACGGCCAATGCGACCGATGCCTACGCCCGTGGATTGTCATCCATACCGTTCGAGCGGGGCGACGTTATCCTGACCACCATCAACGATTACGTATCGAATCAGATCGCGTTCCTGTCGCTGCAAAAGCGGTTTGGTATCAAGATCGTGCGGGCAGATGATGATCCCCAAGGTGGCGTTTCGGTCGAGGACATGGCCGCCAGAATCAAGTCGTTGCGGCCCCGGCTGGTGGCCGTTACGCACGTACCGACTAACTCGGGTTTGGTCCAGCCGGTGGAGGCCGTTGGCCCGCTTTGCCGCGAATACGACGTGTTGTATTTGGTCGATGCGTGTCAGTCGGTGGGGCAGTTGCCGGTTGATGTGACTCAAATTCAATGTGATTTTCTGACCGCTACGTGCCGGAAGTTTCTGCGCGGGCCGCGTGGCATGGGCTTTCTGTACGTATCGGATAAAGTCCTCTCGGAAGGATACGCGCCCCTGTTCATCGACCTGCACGGGGCATCGTGGGAGTCGGCAAATGAGTTTCGCTCGGTGCCAACGGCTCTTCGGTTCGAGGATTGGGAGTTTCCGTACGCGCTGGTGCTGGGAGCCGCCGAAGCCCATCGCTACGCCCTGAACGTAGGTTTGGACAACATCCGGGAGCGCAACGCCGAGCTGTGTAACTACCTGCGGGATTCGCTAACCAACCTACCGGGTTTGCGGTTGCTGGACGAGGGCGAACACCTGTCGAGCATCGTTACGCTATTCAGCGACCGCAAACCGGCGGAGGACATCAAAGCTGCCTTGTCAGCCGAGCGCATCAATACGTCGCTCAGTACACACGGAGCCGCTATCTTAGACTACGACCGCAAAGGAATGACCACGAGTGCATTACGAATTTCTCCGCATTACTTCAACACGAATCTGGAAATCAATACGCTGATCGAAACGCTCGAACGGATTTTGGCATGAAACACCTCGCCGATCTATTGCTACTGGGCGACTCGCGCCTGTACGAAACGGGCGAACCCGTGCTGGAGTCGGAACGGCCGCTGGTGCCGGGCTGGGTCGCTGATCTGCACAATGTGATGGAGGAGATCCGGGCCACGTACCAGTTTGGGCGCGGCATTGCGGCCCCACAACTCGGCATTATGAAACGGCTGATTTATATTAACATCGACAAACCCGTCGTCATCATCAATCCTGAATTCACAATCCTCAGCGACGAAACAGCCGAACTTTGGGATGACTGCATGAGCTTTCCCAACTTGCTGGTACGCGTTCGGCGACACCGCAGCCTGACCATGACCTTCCGCGACGAACACTGGCAACCGCACACCTGGAATGTGACGGACTGGAGCCTGTCGGAACTGTTACAGCACGAATACGACCATCTGAACGGCGTTCTCTGCACCATGCGGGCCGTCGATGCACAATCGTTCCGGTGGCGACCAACGCCGGTAATGGATCGGGTGGCAGGATGACTTACCGGTTCTGCCAAAGTTGTGCTGACGAAAAATGTCCGTATATTTGGAGAAATTATTCCATAAAACACAATGACACCCGCAAAAGTGTATCAACGATTAGGTGGTCAACAGTTTATTCCGGTCCGTTCAGGAGTCCAGACTGGAACTGATCTGGCTCATTTGGTGAGTAGTGGTTTGCCAAAGCAAACCATAAAGCGATTGGCTGATTCGTTAGGTGTCGATGAACGTGAGATTATCCAGTTGTTACCCGTGACCCCCCGCAATCTGCAACGTTATAAAGACACCGATAAATTGAGTGAAACCGTTGCTGACCGACTTGTGACACTGGCTTCTCTTTTTGAGTGGGGCGAACACGTACTTGGTAAAGACTATTTTAATGACTGGCTGCACACGCCGAGTCTTCCATTGCACGATAAGCCAATTGGGTTATTAACCTCGAATACGGGTATTCAGGCCGTTAAGGATGAACTCATTCGGATTGCCTATGGTGTGCTGGCCTGATGGAAGTCTACCGCGTTTCAAAACGACAATACCAGCAGGACTTAATCGGAACGGGTGCTTACTTAGCCGGTGGACGCTGGAACACAGCGGGTAATTACATGCTGTATACGGCAGCAAGTCGCTCACTGGCTATTCTGGAAGTTTTAGTGCATATCTCCCGCAATCGACCCATTGATGACTATTCAATTATCGTTCTGTATGTTCCTGATGACCTTTTCATCAACGCGGTCGATCCGGCGGCTTTGTCCAATACCTGGCGGGAGGAATATACGCAAACACAAACTATTGGCGATCAATGGCTTGTTAGTGAATCTTCAATTCTGTTGAAAGTTCCCTCGGCGTTGGTAAAAGCCGAGCATAATTATTTGTTGAATCCCAGTCACGGGACGTTTAAATTGATGAAGGTACTGGACTTTGAACCACTTCATTTCGATGAACGCTTCTTTGGTCATTAATAGCCCATTTGCGTACGTAGTATGTTTCAACTCACTCAACTCCTCCGTCCTCACATCCTGACCTTGACGCCTTACTCCTCCGCCCGCGACGAGTACACCGGCACAGAGGGCGTGTTTCTGGATGCTAATGAAAATCCCCTCGGGTCAACTTCGTCGGAAGGGGATTTCAGCCGCTACCCCGATCCCCACCAATGGGCCATCAAGCAACGGCTGGCTCCGATCAAGGGCGTCCGGGCAAAGCAGATTTTTCTGGGTAACGGTTCCGACGAACCCATCGACCTGCTCGTGCGGGCCACCTGTACGCCCGGCACAGATTCCGAATCGTCGGACCGTATCCTCATCATGCCGCCCACCTACGGCATGTACGAAGTGTCGGCCACGATCAATGACGTGGCCGTGACCAAAGTGCCGTTGACGCCCGATTTTCAGGTCGATGTACCGGCGGTGCTGGCGGCAATCAGTGAAACGACCAAGCTGATCTGGCTTTGTTCGCCCAACAACCCGTCGGGTAATCGACTTCACGATGACGCGATCCGTACAATACTCCAAGCGGCCGATCACTCGTTAGTGATTGTGGATGAGGCTTACATCGACTTCTCGGATGCGCCTTCCTGGACGAGCGAACTCGACAACTATCCCAATTTAGTGGTCCTGCAAACGTTCTCGAAAGCGTGGGGGCTGGCGGGACTGCGGCTGGGCATGTGTTTCGCGAGCGAAGAACTGATTCAGGTAATGAACAAAATCAAGCCACCCTATAACATCTCGGCCCCAACGCAGGCGCTCGCTCTCGAAGCACTCGATCACGAGACCGATAAAGAGATAATGGTGCGTGAAATCTTGATTGAACGGCAACTATTGGCCGATAACCTGCGTACTTTGCCTTCAGTGCTGGCCATTCACCCATCCGACGCCAACTTTCTGTTAGTGCAGTTTACCGATCCTGACCGTACGTTTCACCAGTTGATCGCTCATCAGGTGATTGTGCGGGATCGCTCGAAAGTAACTGGTTGCGCCGGTTGTCTGCGCATCACCGTTGGTACGCAAGCTGAAAACAACCGACTGCTGGATGTGCTTAAACACCCTGATAACGCATCCACGCCAATGGATTTACCACTGGGTACGGGTGAATCTGCGACGAAACCGGAGTTAGTATCGAACGCGTAGTGACTGGAACGTGTGAAAAACGAATAGTAGCGTACTTATGAAAAAGTCGATTCTGTGGTTTACACTGGTCCTGTTGGGCTGGCTCATCGCGCCGAACCGGGCGCAGGCGCAGTACAACAACTGGTCGGTGGGTTTCCGGCTGGGCGAACCAGCGGGGGTGAACATCCGCAAATACTTTGGCAGCAACCACGCCTTCGACCTTAATTTTGGTACGTATGGCGGACTCTACGGCAACCGGCGCAACTACCGCGACGGCGATTACCGAAGCGTCGGCCTGAGTGTTCAGGGTCATTATTTGTGGCATAAAGCCCTGACCAGCAGCGAAAGTCTGCGTGGTTACTATGGATTTGGCGGGCAGGTTAACACACGCCGGTACTACGCCAACCGGCTCAACGGTCAGTACGAAAGTGCCCTGTCGCTGGGCGGCTCCGGAATTGCGGGGCTGGAATTGTTCCCGGCCAGCAAGCCGTATTCGTTCTTTCTGGAAACCGGCCTCTATGTCGAACTTCTTCAGGCTCCGTTTTTCCTGAACCTGAATACGGGGCTGGGGATACGGTATAACTTTTAAGATCCGTCAATCAGTTGGTGAGTTAGTCAGTCGGTGAGTAAGTCAGTTGGAAAGTCGGGCAGTAACTGACGCAACGCTGCTGACTAACCAACTGATTAACTCTCCAACTGACTTACTCACCGACTGTCCAACTCACTGACTGTCCGACTGTTTTCATGTTCAAAGTCTACAGTGCCTCCGCCGGGTCGGGCAAGACGTACACCCTGACAAAGGAGTATCTCAAACTGGCCCTGCGACCCGGCTCAACCGACGATTATTTCCGGCATATTCTGGCAGTCACGTTTACCAATGCGGCTGCCAACGGGATGAAAAACCGGATTCTGGACCGGCTGCGCGACCTCGCCGACCCCGACAAAGACATCCCCCTGCTCAGCGATCTGACCGCAGAACTGTACCAGCATGCGCCCGGCACCGATGCGTTTGCCGTGGCTAAGGGTGAACTGCGCCGGAAAGCCGCATCGGTGTTTAGGACTATTCTGCACAAATACGCCGATTTTTCGGTCACCACCATCGACTCGTTCACGCAGCGAATTGTGATGGCGTTTACCGATGAACTCGGTCTGCCGTATTCCTTCGAGGTCGAACTGGAAACTGACGAAGTGCTCGAATTAGCCATCGACAACCTGATCGAAAAAGCCGGTCTGGAGGAGATGGACGAGATTACCACCATTCTCAGTGATTACTACACCAACACCGCCACCGAAGGCAAAAGCTGGAATCAACTCCCCGAACTGCTCAAAGAATTCGGCCGTAACCTGACCTCCGACCAATTTTACGAAGCCGTCAATGCCGCACAGGAGCTTTCGCCGGGTGCCTTGCGGGCCATCCGTCAGCAACTGATGGCGCACAACCGGCAAGCCGAAACCGATATTGTGTCGCACGGGCAGCGGGCCTGGCAGTTAATTGCCAATGCGGGTTTGTCTGATGCTGACTTCGCTTATGGCGATAAAGGCGTGGGTGGTTTTATACGGGCCATCGCGGAGGGCAATGCGACCAAAGAAGCGGGCGTGCGGGTGCAAAATGCCACTCAGCAAGGCGACTGGTACACCAAAAAAGCGCCCAAACTGGTGCAGGGTATGATTGATGCAATGGCCGACGAACTGTGCGACTGCATCAGTCAGATCAATGCCGTCCGCGACGAACGCGGGCTTCAGGTGGCCCTGTTCGAGTGCCTGCTGCCACATTTGCAGAAATTGGCCCTGCTGAAGCAGATGCGGATCGAGTTCGATGAACTGCTGCGCAAAGACGGGCGCGTTCACATCTCGGAATTCAACAAGAAAATTCTGAGCATCGTGGCCTCGGAGCCGGTGCCGTTCCTCTACGAACGGCTCGGCGTGAAGTACCACCACATCCTGATCGACGAGTTTCAGGATACCTCGAAGCTTCAGTTCGCCAACCTGATGCCACTCCTGGAAAACGCGCTGGCGTCCGATCACTTCAATATGGCCGTGGGCGACGGAAAACAGGCTATCTACCGGTTCCGGGGGGGTGACATGGACCAGATCGTTTCGCTGCACCGTCAGGATCTGGACAGCCTGAAAGTGGCGCACAACCCTAATTCCTTCACTGCCGACCGCATCGACATGCTCACCGGTCAGATCAGTTCCGACACGCTCGATACCAACTGGCGCAGCGCCGAGCCGATTGTCCGGTTCAACAATGAATTTTTTGATTTTGCCGCCCGCAAGTATGAAGCCGATCACGCCAAAATAGCCGACGTGTTCGACGTGGAGCAGGTGTTTCGGCAGAAGACCCAGCCTGCCGCCCGCGCCGAGGGCCACGTGCAGATTGATTTTGTGGCGAAGGAAACCGCCGAGGATGGCAAAGACCTGACGGCGGTGATGCTGGAGAAAACCATCGAACACCTACAGCAGGCACTGGCCGACGGCTATCAGTACGGCGATATTGCGATTTTGTGCCGCAAAAAAGCCCACGCCCGCGCGTTGGCCAACGAACTCAACGCTCGGCGCATCCCGCTGGTCTCGGCCGATTCGCTGTCGCTGGAGTTTTCGGACCCCGTCAAGTGGCTCGTCACGCTCATGCGGGTACTCCAGCAACCCGATCAGAAACTGCTGCGCTACGAACTGCTGTACCTGTATCACCGCGTGGTGCGGGGCGTTTTTCCGAGCGACGCGCTGACCGAACAACTGCGTACCGTGGCCGAGGGCGACAGTATGGGCGTTTATGACTACCTCACCAAGGAAGGCTACCCACTCGATCCTTACGCGCTGGGCCAACTCAATCCCTACGAACTCGCCGAGCGGCTGACGGCCCAATTCAACCTGTTCAGCCAGGCCGACCACAACCCGTTTCTATTCCGATTCTTGGATGAACTGCTGACGTTCAATCAGAAACGGAGCGGTCACCTGAGTGACTTTTTACTGTACTGGGATGGCGTCCGGCAGCGAATTTCGGTAGAGGGTGCGGCCCGTAACGCGGTGAGCATTCAGACCATTCACAAGTCGAAAGGGCTGGAATTTCCGGTCGTAATAATTCCGTTCGCCAACTGGGGCGTTGAGCCGAACCGGAACAGCACCATCTGGCTCGATCTGTCCGGGGTGCCAACCGATATGCTTTCGCACCAGGCCACAACGGGTGAGGTGACACGACTGCTGTCGGCTCCGGCCACCACGAACGGTACCCTGAGCCGAACGCCCAAAGCGGTGGCGGCTCAGTATCAGGAGGAACTGACGCGGACGTTTCTGGAGAATATGAACCTGCTCTACGTAGCGCTTACGCGCCCCACCGACCGGCTCTACATTATCAGCAAATCGTCGGATTTTACGAAGCCGGGGAGTCAGAAAGATATTAGCTACTGGCTCCACGCGTTTCTGCGCGATAGCGACGTGGCCCGGCAGTGCGGCTGCGCATGGCAGGAAGGCGTTTCGTCGTACACGATCAGTCTGTGCGCCGATTCGATTGAGCATCACAAGCCAGACGAAATACCCGACGAGATTTTCCTAGACGACGTCATTAGCGGCCACCGCAAGCAGCAACTCAACCTGCGCCGACAGGCCGACCGGGTGTTCGACGTGGCGACGTTTGAGCGCACCCGCGAACGTGACAGCAAACTGTGTGCGGCCCTGAGCCTGATAAAAGGTCCCGGCTGCATCGACAAAACGCTCCGGCAACTCGTTGGCGAAGGCATGATTCGCACGGCCGAATGCGATGAACTGCTCCAACGCCTGACCCGCATCGTGTCGCACCCGGCGTTGTCGGCCCTGTTTGATGCCTCGCTCCGAATTGATACGGATCGGAGTATATTGAGCAACAAACGAATGCACGGTGCCCCCCACCGGGTAGTGCATCGCTCCAACGGCAGCGTCGTTTTGGTGCAATACGAGTCGGTGGTGCCAGCGAATGGAGCATCGGGAACCACGCCCGATCCGATCAGTGGACTGCGCTATTTCACCGGTTTATACCGCGATATGGGCTTCGCTGAAGTGGAAGGGCGGTTGGTGTACTTAGCCGACGAGTTGGACGTAGTGGTTGTTTAATAGAAATGGGTAATGTAAAAATGAATAATGTAAAATAGATAATGAAGGACTGGCAAGGGGGAGACTTTTGGCAAAAGAAGCGAATAGGTCGGGCAACCGCATTGTTCATTGTTCATTATTCATTATTAATTAACGTTTTTGCCCAGTCGCCCTACGCCTTACGCACGGGCCGGGAACTGGTCATTTTTGGCGTTGGGGCGGCCACGGGCGTATCAGCGCTGGTGCTGGAGAACGGGCTTATTTCACTCACGGAAGCTCAGGTCATTAACCTCGACCGGTTGGGCATAAACCGCTTCGACCGGGGCGCTACGAACCAGTTCAACCCCAACGCCGACCGGCTCAGCGACGTTACACTGGCGGGTAATGCCGCGCTGCTGGGGCTGCTTACGATTGGCACCAAACCCATGCGGCAGGACATCCAAACGGTAGCCGTCATATACCTCGAAACCGTCCTGCTGGCCAACGGCATTCAGCGGTCGATCAAGAACGTGAGTCAACGCACCCGGCCGTTCGTTTACAATCCGGCCGCACCCTTAGCCGAAAAGCTGGACCGGAACGCCCGGCAGTCTTTTTTTTCGGGCCACACTACCAATTCGTTTGCTACGGCGGTGTTCACGGGGGAAGTGTTCCGGCATTATTTCCCCGACTCGAAGTTAAAGCCCGTTGTCTGGGTTAGTTCATTAGGATTAGCCACCGCCACGGCCGTTTTGCGCTACGAAGCAGGCAGGCATTACCCCACCGATTTGCTGGCCGGGGCCGCATTCGGGTCCTTAGTGGGGTGGGGGATTCCGAAACTGCACGAGGTCAAAAATCAGAGGGAACTGGGGCGTCGGCTCGACGTTCAACCGTGGAGCAACGGGCAGGCGAATGGAATTTACGTTCGGTTAGCCGTGTTCTCGCGTTAACTTTGGTATTGCAATTAATCAATCGGGCCATGATTACGGAATACATTAAGGCGGCCTTGCACCGGGCTAAATATGAGATCGAGGATGGTGTCTACTATGCCGAAGTGTTGGAACTGCCCGGCGTTCTGGCATACGGTAGTACGTTAGAAGAGTGCCGCCAGCAGTTAATCGAAGTGATTGAAGGCTGGTTAATTGTCGGTTTTCGTCATGGTGACACGTTGCCTATTCTGGATTCTATTGACTTGAACGCCGTAGCGGAAGCAGCCTGATATGCCACCACTCCGTTCTATTTCCAGAAATGATTTTATACGCATACTTCGATTAGCTGGTTTTGATGGGCCATTTTCGGGTGGTAAACATCAATTTATGCGTAGAGGCAGTTTTAAACTGACAATCCCAAATCCACACCAGGGTCTTATCGACATCAACTTACTTAATCGCTTGCTCAAACAGGCAAATATTAGCCGGGAGGAGTGGAGTATTTTGCTAACCAATGACTAAAATTACCGATCACATCCGTAACGCGAACGGCAAGCCGATTTTTTCCATCGAAGTGATTCCGCCCATCAAAGGCGATAACCTGAAAAGTCTGCTCGACAATATTGAGCCGCTGATGGAGTTTAAGCCGCCGTTTATCGACGTAACCTACCACCGCGAAGAATACATCGAACGGCCGCTGCCCGATGGCACCATTCAAAAGATTGTAACCCGCAAACGGCCCGGCACGGTCGGTATTTGTTCGGCCATTATGCACCGCTTTGGTGTTGACCCCGTGCCGCACGTGCTGTGTGGCGGGTTCAGCCGCGACGAAACCGAAGATTTTCTGATTGACCTGCACTACCTCGGCATCGACAACGCGCTCGTGCTCCGGGGCGACCCGGCTAAGCCGTTCAATACGTTCAAAGCCAAAGAAAACGGGTACGCTTACGCCAGTGATCTTGTGGAGCAGGTGGCCAACATGAACCGGGGCGTCTACCTCCACGAGGAAGATACGGCACTGGCACCCAGCAACTTCTGCATTGGCGTGGCGGCTTATCCCGAAAAACACTTCGAGGCCGAAAACCACGATATTGATTTTGACTATCTTAAACAGAAGGTCGACAAAGGCGCGGACTACATTGTGACGCAAATGTTTTTCGATAACAGCAAGTACTTCGATTTCATCGACCGCTGCCATCAACACGGCATCACTATTCCAATCATTCCGGGTCTGAAGCCGATTAGCACCCGTAAACAACTGCAAATTCTACCCAAACTGTTTCACTTAGAAATACCACAGGATCTGGTCAGTGCGGTAGAAGCCTGCGAAAACGATCAGCAGGTGCGGCAAGTGGGCGTAGAGTGGTGCATTCAGCAATGCCGCGAACTGACCGCCCACGGTGCGCCCGTGCTGCACTTTTACACGATGGGGAAAGCCGACAACGTCATGAAAGTGGCGCGGGACGTATTTTAAATTTCCTCCAAATTTTCCTTGTACCACTGCGCCTGCTTTAGGGTGGCTTCGCGAACGTCGGGTGACATCCGGTCCCAGATTTTGTACATCATGCCGATGCGCGGATTGCGTTCGAGTTTGGCGCGGTGCCGGTCGTAAAAATCCCAGTACAAACTGTTGAACGGGCAGGGCGGCCGACCCGTACCCGGCGCGTCGGGGCCATCGGCTGTTTTCTTATCCTTGTCGTAGTGACAGCTCTTGCAGTAGCTACTCATTTTGTTGATGTAAGCCGCCGACGACACGTAGGGTTTCGTACCGACGATCCCACCGTCGGCGTGCTGACTCATGCCCCGCACGTTGGTAATCTCGACCCACTCAATGGCGTCGATGTACACGCCTAAGTACCACGCATCGACTTCGTCGGGGTGGACGCCCGCCAGCAGCGCAAAATTACCCGCCACCATCAGCCGCTGAATGTGATGGGCGTAGGCGTAGCGGAGCGACTGCCCGATGGCGTGGCTCAGGCAGTTGGCTTTGGTGTTGCCGGTCCAGTAAAAACCGGGCAATTTAGCCGTGTGATCGAAGTAGTTGAGCTGCGCAAAGTCGGGCATTTGACTCCAGTAGATACCCCGCATGTATTCGCGCCAGCCCAGAATCTGCCGCACAAACCCTTCAATCTGCGCGTAGCTGACCCGGTCGCGGTGGTTCAGAAAGTAAGCTACGGCTGCGTTGACGACTTCTTTGGGCGAAATTAGCTTGGTGTTCATGCCGAACGACAGCCGCGAGTGGTATAGCGACCACGCATTAGGCGCGTTCGACATGGCGTCCTGGTACGTGCCGAAGTAAGGCAGACAGTTCTCGCAGAAAAAGTCCAGCATTTCCAGGTACTCGCCCCGCGTCACCGGCCAGATAAAGTGACTCGTGTCCACCGTGCCCATCATAGCGACACCTTGTTTGACGAGCATTCCATGCACATCCTGAATCTCACGTTTGTACAGTTTCGGCGGTAGCAGGGGTAGGTTTTTGGGCAGAGGCTTGCGGTTTTCCTCGTCGTAGTTCCAGCGACCCGTAACCGGCTGAAGCACTGCCCCTGTGCCTTCCATGAGTACGTTGTGTTTTTGGCGTAACGCCCGGTAAAAAAACTCCATAATGAAATTTTTTGAGCCATAATGTTTGGCCAGTTCGTTGCGGGTGGTATAGAAATGCTCGGTATCGTAGGCTTGCGCCGGAATGGGCAGGCTTCCGGCGAAGGTACGGAGTTGGTTGTCGAGCCGGAGTTCGTCGGGTAGCAGGTACTCGAACCGCCCAACCGAGACGCCGTCCCGGTCATGGTCGGCGATCAGGTTCAGCAGGTTTTGGGTCAGGCTCTGCGTATTGGCGGGGTCGTCGAGGTTAATGTAAACGACCGTGTGCCCTTCGGCCCGGCGCTCATCGGCGAAGTGGCGCATGGCCAGAAAAAACGCAATCACTTTCTGAACGTGGTGGTGGGCGTAGTCGGTTTCCTGCCGGATTTCCATCTGCACGTACAGAACATCGTCCGAAACGGTCCGAAACCACGAATGCTGACTGTTCAACTGATCGCCCAGTACTAAACGAAGAATTTTCATGCAGGCAGTACGGGCCGTTGATGCGTTTTGTTCGCTGTAAATGACAAACCTGTAAGGTCTTGGAGACCTTACAGGTTTAGGGAAATAGACGCGAAGGGTCACCGGTCCCGCTCCGGTCGGTGCGCCGGTGCGATACCGGCCGGTGCGGTCTCTACGCCGGAATCAACTGATGCGGGTTGATCACGAACTTCTTGGCGACGCCACTGTCAAACTCGGCGTATCCTTTGGGCGCGTCATCGAGCGAAATGACTTCCACGTTTACCGCTTTGGCAATTTGAATTTTGTCGTACAGAATCGCCATCATCAGTTGGCGGTTGTATTTGATAACTGGTGTTTGGCCCGTAAAAAACGAGTGACTTTTGGCCCAGCCCAGTCCGAACCGGATGGACAGGTTACCCGTTTGCGCGGCCTTCTCTTCGGCACCGGGGTCGGCGGTTACGTAAAGCCCCGGAATACCGATGGCTCCCCCGGCGCGGGCAATCTCCATGAGTGAGTTGAGCACGGCCGCCGGTACTTCCTTGTTTGTCTCACCCCCGTGACCACGGGCCTCGAAGCCTACGCAGTCAACGGCGCAATCGACTTCGGGAACGCCCAGAATCTGCGCAATCTGATCGGCCAGCGTCGCACTTTCGTTCAGATCGACCGTTTCGCAGCCAATGGAGCGGGCGTGGGCCAGCCGCGCTTTGTTCATGTCGCCGACGATCACGACGGCCGCGCCCAGCAGTTGCGACGAGGCCGCAGCCGCCATGCCCACCGGACCGGCCCCGGCAATGTACACCGTTGTGCCGGGACCAACGCCCGCGTTGACGGCCCCGTGGAATCCTGTCGGGAAAATGTCGCTGAGCATAGTGAGGTCGCGGATTTTTTCCATTGCCTGCGCTTTGTCGGGGAAGCGCAGCAGATTAAAATCGGCGTAGGGCACCATCACGTACTCGGCCTGCCCGCCAATCCAGCCGCCCATATCGACGTATCCGTAAGCACCACCTGCCCGCGAATCGTTGACATTCAGGCAGATACCGGTTTTCTGTTCCTTGCAGGTCCGGCACCGCCCACAGGCTACGTTAAACGGCACGGAGACGATGTCACCCACGTTGAGAAACTCCACGTCGGAGCCGATTTCAATGACTTCGCCGGTGATCTCGTGGCCCAGCACCAGCCCGGCCTCGGCCGTTGTCCGGCCACGAACCATGTGCTGATCGGAGCCGCAGATGTTGGTTGAAACCACTTTCAACAACACCCCGTGATTGATTTTTTTACCTTTAGGATTAACCAACTCAGGAAAGTCGATGCTCTGCACCTCCACTTTTCCCGGTTCAATGTACACGACACCACGATTGCTTGCCATACCGATTTACTGGTTTTAAGGGTTAGGAATCAGAAAAAAGTCTCGCTACGCTAAAGCATCCACCCCGGCCTGTGCTACCGTATGGTCGTCGTCGACGGTGCTGCCCGACACGCCGATGGCCCCAATCACCTCGTTGCCATTTAGAATGGGAATGCCGCCCGGAAACGTAATCAGGCCACCGTTAGAGTGCTCAATGTTGAATAACGGACCACCCGGCTGCGACAGTTTTCCCAGTTCACCGGTGGGAATGTCGAAATAGCGGGCGGTTCGGGCTTTCCGCATCGAAATGTCGAGCGAGCCAAGCCATGCTCCATCCATGCGGGCAAAAGCGGTCAGGTTGGCCCCGGCGTCGACCACGGCAATATTCATTTTCAGTCCTAACTCCTGCGCCTTCTGCTTGGCGGCTTTAACGGCGGCTTCGGACTGTTCCAACGTGATACCCATTCGTCTGTGAGGTCGGTGGTTTAAGAGCCGACGTTGCAAAGATTGGCGAATTAGCGGGCAGACTGTAGTGGAATAGTCTCAATAAGTTGCGTAAAAATCTTATGTTGCCCTAAATCAGTATAGTTATAAAATAGAGTAAATGCATATAAAAAAATACTATTAGTAACTAATGTAACTAAAGTTATAATTTTAACACTGCAAAAAATAGCTGAATATTTGCGTATAAATAAAACTATGTATTGCATATTAAAATTTAATCCGTATATTTTATATGTTTTTTATCAACCACCAGTATATCTTGTATGTATTATGAATAGTATTGAAATAAACCTTGAATCGTTGTTGCGATACAGCATAACGCCCAATCAGTACGTTTTTCTGTTTCTGACGCACACGCGCCAATACGCGGCCATGTACAAATTCGGGCAGGAGGGGCCGAGCTTTTCGGCGGAAGAAATCGGTAATCTGGTTGACCGGGGCCTGATCCTGAACCTTAACAAGGCGGGCTACTACTATATGGATTTCTTTGTTCTGACCGATAACTTAGGCCGCGATCTGTTCGATCAGGACCGCGAAAAAGCCGCGCTGGAGTTCTGGAACGCCTACCCAATCCTGCTCCGTGATTCCCGGACGGGCGAAAACTTCTCCCTGCTGACCACCGACAAGCAACAATTTCTGAAAGACTATTATATCCGCGTAGGCCACTCGGAGTCAACGCATCGGCGAGTGATGGAAGCCATCGACTACGCCATTGACAAAGGGCTGATCGACATGACCATCCGGCAATGGTTCGACTCCGAGCAGTGGACCTTACTGCTGGAGCTGAAGGGGCTGGAAGAGGTAGTGTAATCAGCTCACACGTCTGCCTGGCCGGGCATTTTTTCAACATCAAGCCAGTCCAGCGGTTGAAAAGTGCGTCGCTTCCGCTGGTCAATTGGCGTTGACGATTTAATTACCTGTCCTCCATTTCCTAAGGGTTGGTTATTGGGATTAGCGTAATAAATCGCTTTGGCCCGTCGAATCAACTTTAGCGCAGCCGCTAACCGCTCCTGTGGTGTTTTGGCCCACCAGTATTCTTTGTCGTAAGCGGGAATATTGGTGAACGTGCTTGATTTGTGGATTCGGCTCATAGAGGCTGTAGAGCAAAAGTCTAATAGGCATTCTGTGTCCAGTGTCAGCCAAAAAAGTAAGCATCGAGAATTGGTTTTTTGAGCATCTTAGCTATTTGATAGGCGAATACCAGTGCCCAGACGAGATATCCCACTGTAAACGCAGTAGTGTTTCTTTTGGATTTGGTGCGTTCAAGTATACCGAGAATGTTGTCAAGTTCAGCACACTCTTCATCGGTAAGTTCGCCTTGTACATCTTTTCGCTTCAAACTATCTCTACGTTTGAAAATCTCAATTGCACGCGCTTTGGGCTCTGATTGAACAATTGCATAGTAAAACAGCGCGAATAACCCAATAAGACCCACCAAAGAGGGTAAACTGGCACAAGTCAACGCACCTACAATCAACCATCCACCTTTATTATTTAATTCGACATCCCATTCATTCCAAGGTTGTCGTGATCGATACGGGGACTCCTGCAAATTCATGATCTAAACTTATTGTGATAGTAGTTTTCAATGTAACAGTAGATAAAACTCAACAGAAATGCTGATTTTAAATACAAATCGCTACCACTTTTTCTGCTCCTTTGCCCACGCATCTTTCAACGTCACTGTGCGGTTGAACACGGGCCGGTCGGCGGTGGAGTCGGGGTCTAAAATGAAGTAGCCCTTGCGCATGAACTGGAAATTGGTCTGCTCACCGGCGCGGGCGGCTTCGAATAAGGCCGGTTCCACAAACGCCCGTACGACTTCCAGCGAATTTGGGTTTAATAACTCGCGGAACTCAAGCTCGTCGGCGGCTGGGTTCTCGACCGAGAAGAGCCGGTTGTAGAGTCGCACCTCAGCTTCAATGGCGTGGGGCACCGATACCCAGTGAATCGTGCCTTTGACGTTGATACCCGACGTGTCGGAACCGCTCCGACTTTCGGGAACGTACGTACAGCGCAGTTCGGTAATCTCGCCCGCGTCGTCTTTTACGACTTCATCACACTTGATAATGTACGCGCCTTTCAGCCGCACCATGCCGCCCGGAAACAGCCGGAAGAATTTCTTGGGCGGTACTTCCATGAAGTCGTCGCGCTCAATGTAGACCTCGTGGCTGAACGGCACCCGGCGGTAGGTCATTGTTTCTTCTTCGGGGTTGTTCTCCACATTCAACCATTCTTCGCGGCTTGCTTCGTAGTTCGTGATGACGACTTTAAGGGGCTGCTCATCCAGTACGGCCATCACGCGGTGGGTCGTTCGGTTCAGTTCCTCGCGGATACAAAACTCCAGCAAACCCAGATCGATGAGGTTCTCGCGCCGGGCAATACCAATGCGGTCGGCAAACTCGCGGATGCTGGCGGGCGTGTAGCCCCGTCGCCGAATGCCCGCGATGGTCGGCATCCGGGGGTCGTCCCAACCGCTCACGTGTCCTTCCTCCACCAGCTGCTTCAGCTTGCGCTTGCTCATCACCGTGTAGGTCAGGTTGAGCCGCGCAAACTCGATCTGGCGGGACGGGAAGATTTCTAACTGCTGAATGAACCACTCGTACAGCGGCCGGTGCACTTCAAATTCCAGCGTACAGAGCGAGTGGGTGATGTGCTCAATGGCGTCCGACTGCCCGTGGGCGAAGTCGTACATGGGGTAAATGCACCACGCGTCGCCCGTGCGGTGGTGATGCGCATGTTTGATCCGGTAGATGATCGGGTCGCGCAGTTGCATATTAGGCGACGCCATATCGACTTTCGCCCGCAGCACTTTTGCCCCGTCGGGAAACGCCCCGGCCCGCATTCGCCGGAACAGATCGAGGTTTTCGTCCACGCTGCGGCTGCGAAACGGGCTTTCCTGACCCGGCTCGTTGGGCGTTCCTTTCTGGGCCGCAATTTCTTCGGCAGTCGAGTCATCGACGTAGGCTAACCCTTTCTGAATCAGTGTTTCGGCGAAACCGTAGATCTGCTCGAAATAATCAGATGCGTAGAACTCGTTTTCCCACTCGAAACCGAGCCAGCGCACGTCGTTCTTGATTGAATCGACGTATTCGGTGTCTTCGGTGACGGGGTTGGTATCGTCGAAACGGAGGTTGGTTTGTCCGCCGTATTTATCGGCTAATCCGAAATTTAAACAGATGGATTTGGCGTGGCCGATGTGCAGGTAGCCGTTGGGTTCGGGCGGAAAGCGCGTGTGAACACGTCCGCCGTTTTTACCAGCCGCCATATCATCTTCAACAACTTGTTCAATAAAGTTAAGGGAGCTTCCAGCATTGCTGCTGTCTCCGGTGGTATTACTGGCCCGGCGGTGCAGGTCTTCTGCTTCGTTCAGTACTTCGTTCATGGTATTCAGGCGGCTAATCGTAGCCCGAAATTACGGCGATTGGGCGGGTTTGTCAAACTGCGGCCGTGAGGTAGCTTAAAATCAAAAGCCAGCACTGATCAGTGCTGGCTTTTGATTCAATTTATAATCATAAGCTAATCAGCCAAATGCGTTGATGTGCTTCTGGAAGATCGCATCGTATTTATTAGCGGCCGCCGTCTGTTTGGCTTCCTTGCAGGCTTCAACAATGGTTTGCAGGATGTACAGGTCCGCATCGGGGCTGCCAAAGCGACCATTACCGGATTTGTTGTACAGCAGGTTCTGATCGGCGCGGGTTGCCATCGTATCCGCAATTTCCAGGGCCTTCTTCGTATCACCCACTCCGAAATAGAACCGCACGTAGTTCGACGAGATCTGGTCGTAGGGGATGCTCTTGTCGGGGATTACCCGCAGCGAATAATCCAGTACTTCCTTCGCTCTGACGGGCTTGTCTTCCCGGATGAATTGATCGGCTAACCGGAAGAACGCGATCCGGGCCGAAACCACGGGTGGCCCTTTGTAGGTCTCGTCGTAATACACGTCCGGGTTGTTGAACTCGCGCCAGAACGTCTTCTTCGTCATATTAGTGTACATAATGTCGGAGTTCACGTAACCGTCCGTCGCACCGGGTATCGCCACCGGCATCAGGCGGTAAGCGTACCCCTCCAACTGCATATAGTTCTTCAGGCTCAGGTAGTTCTCACTCGCCAGCGTACTCGAAAAATAGATGGGCCGCTTCCAGTTGTTGGTCGCGATCATGTCGAGCATAATGAGGTCGGGCTTGTAGAGGTCCTTCTTGCCGATGGTCCACTGCAGGGTATCCCTCATCAACGGCTTCAGCCCGGCCGGAACGAAGTTGGCCTTGTCAACGGCGGCCCGGTCGATGGGCAGGAAGAGCACCGACGAGGGTAATACGCTCGTCATGTCGCCGTTGGTAAGCGGCACCTGAATGGCGGGGCTGTTGGTTTTGATTAGGTTAATATACTGTACCAGGTCGATCCCATTCTTAACGCCCGGCACTTCATAAAACGGCACAATGTCGTTTTTGCCTTTGTTGAACTGATCGAATTCCAGCGAAATCGGGAGCGCATCCGACTGGTAGGTCCGGCGCTTCATTTGCTGAATGTACCACTCCGTACCGAGCAGACTCAGGTTACACACCCGCACGTCGGTTCGGAAGCCCTCAACCTCCTGCACGTACCAGAGTGGAAACGTGTCGTTGTCGCCACCGGTGAATAGAATGGCGTTCGGTGCGCAGGAATTGAGCAGGTTCTTGGCAAAATCGACCGACTGGTAGCGGTTATCGCGGTTGTGGTTGTCCCAGCTTTTCGCACCCATCATCACCGGCACGAGCAGGCTCAGACCAATGACCAGTCCGTTGCGCGTCGTATCCGACTTCAGGTACGCCCGCAGCCCTTCGGCAATGGCCATCACACCCAGCCCAAGCCAGATGGCGAAGAAATAAAACGAGCCGACGTAGATGTAATCCCGCTCACGCGGCTCGGCCGGGGGCGAGTTCAGGAAAATTTGCAGGGCTATACCCGTAAACAGGAACAGTAGCCCCACAATCAGGAAGTCACGCCGACGGCGGGAATACTGAAACACGATGCCGAACAGGCCCAGCGCAAACGGCAGCATGTAAAAGTTGTCGCGGGCTTTGTTGGACTTCAGCAGGTCGGGTGCTCCTTCATTCGACGACCACGGCAGGAGATAACCCGCGCCTTCTTCGTCACTCTCGCGGCCCGCAAAGTTCCACATTAGGTAGCGCCACCACATGTGACCCAACTGGTGGCTAAACAAAAACTTTAAGTTGTCGCCCATTGTGGGTTTCTGCCCTTCGGCTAAGCCGAGCATCTGACGGTACAACTGCGGGTGATTTTGCTGACTGCTGTAGACGCGGGGAAACAGCATCTCGTCGCCAGGGGCGTAGATATACTCCGGCTGGTAATCGAAAATAACGTACCGGCTGCCTTCTTTTTTCCACACCGCTGCACCCTGCTTCTGGTCGACGGGGCGGGCCGTGAAGACGGGTCCGTAGAGCAGCGACCGGCTGCCGTACTGCTCCCGGCGCAGGTACGACAGGAAGTTCAGCGCGTCGTCGGGTTTGTTTTCGTTGATGGGTGGGTTAAAATCGGCCCGCACCAGCACCTGCATGTACGATGCGTAACCGATCAGTACAAACGCCAGGGCCAGCATGGCCGTGTTCAGAATAGGCTGCTTCCGCCGGGCCGACCAGATGATGCCGTACGCCACGGCTGCCAGGAAAATGACCGTAAAGAACGTCATGCCCGAATTAAACGGCAGTCCAAGCGTATTGACGAAGAACCGCTCCACGAAGAAAGCCATGCCCGGCAGACCCGGAATAATACCCGAGTTGATGATGCCGAGAATAACCAGTCCAATGCCAAAGGCCGTTGCACCACCCCAGAACGTGGGTTTAGGGTATTTCTTGAAATAATAAATCAGCGCCAGTGCGGGCAGCGTCACCAAGTTCAGCAAGTGAACGCCGATGGACAAGCCCGTCAGATAGGCAATGAAAATGAGCCAGCGGTTGGCGGCTGCCTCGTCCTCGATGCGCTCCCATTTGAACGCGGCCCAGACGACAATGGCCGTGAAGAACGACGACATGCCGTACACTTCGGCTTCAACGGCCGAGAACCAGAACGTATCGGAGAAGGTGTAGGCGAGCGCACCCACGGCTCCCGTGCCAATGACCAGCAGCGTGTCGGCAGTGCTGTAATCACTTTCCGGCCGACCAAGCAGTTTCTGGGCCAGCATGGTGATCGTCCAGAACAGGAACGCAATGGTAAATGCACTCGCCAGCACCGATCCCATATTGACCCAGTAGGCCACGCTGGTCAGGTCGCCGAAGGAAAACATCGAGAAAATTCGCCCCAGCAGTAGGAAAAACGGCGCACCGGGCGGGTGAGGCACCTGAAGTTTAAACGAACAGGCAATGAACTCGCCACAATCCCAGAAACTGGCGGTGCGTTCGACGGTGCTTGCGTAGGTAAACAGCGCAACGGCAAAACCGAACCAGCCCGTGAGGATATTCAGGCGTTTGAATGAGGGCATACGAATTGAGTTTTACAAACGGCTTTTGTGTAAGTAATAGCCCAAAATTACGCAAAAAGAGAGCAACGCCGGGTTCGGAAGGGTTGTTAAAGTTTGTTAAGCTATGAACGAGAGGGCTCTCAGACTGGGACGCGTAGTCCTTATAGGTATCCATACACCTCACCCCGCGCGGCCTTCAGCGTATTCTGCATCAGCGAACAGATCGTCATCAGGCCGACGCCACCGGGCACGGGTGTAATGAAACTCGTTTTAGGAGCCACCTCGTCGAACTTCACGTCGCCCTTGAGTGAGAAGCCGCTTTTCTTGCTGGCGTCCGGCACCCGCTCCAGCCCTACGTCAATAACCACGGCCCCTTCCTTAACCATGTCGGCCGTGATGAACTCCGGTCGGCCGAGAGCCGCGATCAGGATGTCGGCTGAATGGCAGATTTCGGGTAAGTTTTGCGTCCGGCTGTGGGTCAGTGTGACGGTGCAGTTGCCGGGATACGTGTTGCGCTGCATCAGAATCGACATGGGCAGGCCCACAATCTGGCTCCGGCCCACCACGACGCAGTGCTTCCCGGCGGTTTTGATGTCGTAGCGTTTAATCATTTCCAAAACGCCCTGCGGAGTCGCCGACACGTAGGCGGGTAATCCTTTGGCCATCCGGCCGATGTTGATGGGGTGGAAACCGTCTACGTCTTTAGCCGGGTCGATGGTTTCCATCACGCGGTTCGGGTCGATGTGGTCGGGCAGGGGAAGCTGCACGATCAGACCGTCCATGTCGGGGTTGTTGTTGACGGTGCGGACGGCGTCGAGCAGTTCGGCTTCGGTTACGGTCGGCTCGAAGCGAATCAGCGTGGACGCCATCCCGACTTCTTCGCAGTTCTTCATTTTGGAGGCTACGTAGGTTTCCGACGCGCCTTTGGTGCCAACCAGAATGGCAACGAGATGGGGAATCTTGCCGCCCTGTTCGCGAATTTGCGCGACCTCAGCCGCAATTTCGAGTTTAATTTGTGCTGAAAGAATCTTACCGTCAAGGAGTTGCATAATCTTTGGGAATCGCTGTGTGTTCCGTCCATCGCTGGATAAAAAAGCAGTTCGTGCCGGAGGAGTGCAAAGATACACTGCAATGACAGACCGGGCGATGCATCTCTATTCCCGCCATTCTCTTTTCCCGTTGCCTGCCCATCACACCGTCCCAATCGATGCAGCCGCGCAAAACCCATCACGCCACATCGGTTTTTGCCGAATAATAAATTGTACGATACGCTCCGTAAATAGTGTCGGAGTCGGTTTGCGTCAGCGCGGTAACTTCCGACGAATAGCGAAAGCCAACTACAGCCTCCATCAATTGCATAAACGCCCCCGTCATGCCAACATCCATTCGCAGCAATGCCGTACGAACAGTTTTAGAGAATGCAGCCACCCCTCAGCAAAAGAGTGTCGTCGTTGGGGACCGCACCGTTGCGATAACTACCCCCTTTGCCTCTCCACCAGACTGGCGCGACGTATCCATTTACTTCCTGCTCCTCGACCGCTTCAACAACCCCCTTGCTCCGCCCCGTCACCTGCCCTTCGATGGGCAGCACGGGACTTTCCAGGGCGGCACGTTCAACGGCGTTCGCGAGCAGCTTGATTACCTCCGGGAACTCGGCGTTGGCGCCATCTGGCTGTCGCCCGTTACCAAAAACTGCCAGTATGAAGATACAACGTTTCATGGCTACGGCTTTCAGGATTTTTTGCAGGTGGAACCGCGCTTCGCGTCTGATCCACTGGCGGCCAAAGCGAATCCGCAACTGGCCGAAGATGAGTTAAGGGCCCTGATTGATGCTGCCCACGCCCGCAACATCTACATCATATTCAATATAGTGTTAAATCACGCCGGTAATGTGTTTGGGTACGTTGTCAATGGCAACGACAACGCGGCCAGTGCCGCAGGACGCAACGAAGTGTACCCGATTCGCTGGCACGACGAGCAGGGAAACCCCGCCTTCGCTGATTTTGCCAGTGCCCCGGCCCCAATTGCCGATGATGCGGCCGTGTGGCCGGTAGAGCTACAGCGCAACGAACTGTTCCGGCGGAAGGGGAAAGGAGCCGAAGCTGGTGGTGATTTCGAATCATTGAAAGAAGTAGTGACCGATTTCATTGAAACCGATAGCTTAGGCCGGTCGTTTCCGGTGCGCGAAACCCTGATTCTGGCGTATCAATACCTGATTGCCAAGTTCGATATCGATGGCTATCGCATTGACACCCTGAAGTTTATCGAAGCTGATTTTGCCCGGACGTTTGGGAATGCCATGCGCGAATTTGCCCTGAGCATTGGCAAGCGGGACTTTTTCACGTTTGGGGAGGTCTTTGACGAAGAAGAGAAAATTAATGAGTTCATTGGCCGCACGACGAGTCAGGGCGACGAGCCGATTGGGGTGGATGCAGCCCTCGATTTCCCCTTATTTTTCCGGCTTCCGTCCGTTACGAAGGGTCTGTCGGCGCCCGCGTCGATCAAGGATATGTACGTCCGGCGCAAACGAGTGCAGAGCAACATTCTCAGTACGCACGGCGATGCAACCAGTTTCTTCGTGACGTTTTTGGATAACCACGACATGAAGCAACGCTTCTACTTCCGGGATGCTGCTGACCCGCACCGCTTCGACCGGCAGGTGACGCTGGGGATTGCCTGCCTGTTTACGTTGCAGGGCATCCCGTGCCTTTATTATGGAACCGAGCAGGGCCTGCACGGCATTGGAAACAGTGATGCCGCCGTGCGCGAGGCCCTGTGGGGCAAACCTGATGCGTTTGATGCGCAACATCCGTTCTACGAAGCCATTAAGCGGATAAACGAAGTCCGACGGACCCAGCCCGCCCTTCGGTACGGACGCCAGTATTTCCGGCCACTCTCCGGCGATGGCGTGAACTTTGGTATATCGCCCTTCAGTCCGGGTGTGTTGGCTTTTTCGCGGGTGTTGAACGACCAGGAAGTGGTGATAGTCGCCAACACGCAAACCAATGGTGATTTTGCTGGTGAGGTGATTGTTGATGCTCGGCTGAACCCGGATCAGGCCCCTTACACCATTCTGTTCAGTAACCACGACCAACCTCAGCCACCGGGACTGGTTGCCACAAAAACGGGCGGCAGCGTCACCATTAACGAAGCCGATGGCAAACAGACGAATGGCCCGGCGCGGGTGCTGCCCGTGCGGTTGCACCCAATGGAAGTCCAGATTTTACGTCGACGAAAGTCGTAACGTACCGTTTTACCGATCACCCGTACCTGGCCTGCCAATCTTTTTTCAGCTTTTTGTACTCTTCGTCTTCCCGCGCTTCCAGGTATTTGGCGTAGAAAATTCGGGCGGATTCGGCTTTGATGGGGTCTTCATCGCGGGGCAGTTGGTCGCGGCCATGGGCACCCGATTGCCCTTTTTTATCGTCGGGCACGGGGCCGTCGTATTTTTGGCCGCTGGCGTGATTGGCGTACCGCCTGGCTCTGGTGTAGCCCATTTGCAGAAACTTCCGGGCCATGTCCATGCCAATGAAGTCGCCGTTGGCTTTGTAGTTGAGAAAAAGCTGGTAGATTTTCTCGGATGACTCGCGGGCGATGTCCGGCGTTTTGAACCGCCAATGAGGGAGAATCTCTGACTTATACGGCATTGCTGTCAGGACGCCCATTTCCCCGACGCTTACTTTGTATTTCTCAGGGTGTTCCCTAAAATCGATTCCATAGTAATCAGAATTTGGCTTCGTCGTCGCCATATTGACTCAGTATAGTTTTTGCCCAGCTAATTAGATCGCTCACACGTTGTCCACTGGGATGGGATTTGGACCATAACTCTAAATTCTCTGAACGGTTATCTTCTCTATCTCCATTTCTGTGATGCACAAACTCTCTTGTTGTTAATAATCGGCCTATAACCTGCTCCATAACGTATCTGTGTTCTCTGACCCATTTTCCGCGGTTTTTGATGCCTTTCACATATACGAGAACATAGCCAGTTTTATCCACCGTCTGACTGCCAAGGTTTGCTTTTTTACGCTCTACACCACAGGTAGGATCTTTGTATAGTTTGAATTTTTGGTAATGCTTCTCACATAAGCCCAAGGCTTTCTTTTCTTCATAACAACCTGCTACTCTACATTCTTTAGTGGTGAAATCACGCAACGGAATATGAGCTTGTACATTCCCTGTCTGAAGCCACCGTTTATGGTGAGCATCACAATTTCCGTTTGCTTTTGTCTTTCTGCCACATCCCTCAACGTGACATGTGACTTTTGTGATTGCTTTCTTTTTGACTGGAATATGGCTTAAAGGGTCTGCGTGCTTTTTGAATCGCTCGTAATGAGCGTAGCAGAAGCCATGACCTATATGTTTACCAGTGCAGCCCTCAACGGTGCAGTGGGTACGCTTTTCAATAACGTTGATTGGCGTTAGTGATTTGTCTTTTGCGTACTTAAAGCGGTGATAGTGGGTGTTACAATAACCTTTTGCTACAACTTGCCTATCGCAAGCTTCTATTGCACATGTGCCTTTCATCAGGCTAATTAATCGTGTTTACTGATTAAATGCAATTTATACTTAATCGCCTATTTCCCCTTTGCCAACGCGGTAGAGTTCGGGCTGTTCGCGCAGGTTGAGGATGCAGTAGTCAAGGTCGTAATTAAACGCGCGGTCGTTGGCTGGCATCGGTAATCCGTCTGTTGGTTAGGAGCCATACTAACAAACGACTCCCGACGACTGTTTGGCCAGAAGCAAGTCAGCGGGTCAAACGCGGGTCGAACGAATAGGGTAGGTTGTCGGTGGTGCGGACGTCCGAAAAGCGGGAATGGGCCGGGTTGAGCAGGAGGTTGAACTCGCCCGCTACAACCGCTGACGGGACTTTGAGCACTAAAAATTTGTTTTCTGCGACCCACATCTCAGTTATATCTTTGATGGCGGGCGGTGGGGCCAGACCATTCCAGCCATCGGGCAACTGGTCGAGCGGAACGGTCTGCATTGAATCTTCGGGAATGCGTATGGTAACCATTCGGTAATAGTCCGGTACGTACGACAACGGGCTATGAACCAACACCTCCAGCGTGGCTAATGCTCTTGAACTGGCTGTGTACAGCACGGGTGTCCCTATATAATTCCATCGACCACCTCCTATTTTAGAGCCAGTCCCGGTCAGGTCATCAGCCCGGCGGGCGTTAGACAAACGATATACGTCCATCAGGCCAGTACACCGTAGTCGATGCGCACCAATTCATCCTGAACGGCCTGGAATCCAAATCGTGAATCCAAAAGCTCTATTGGTCTTTTACCCCCAAAAATTGGACTTGGATGATTCATCCATCCTTTAAACTTCTCCGAATTGCCAAATACTCCTTCCCCGTGTGTGTATAAAGTTGCTAGTTGCAACGCGTTTGCCGTCACCTCCTGCGGTAATAGTTTATCGCTGGAGTAACGCTGCCACGTTCGGACCGAGATGTGGAGAATGACGAACAAATCGGCCAGCGGAATCGACAGGTGCCGGGCCATGTTGGCCACCGCTTTTTTGGAAAGCCCCGTACGGCTAACCTCAATAAGATCAAACACCGAGCGGAGGGGAGGGGCGTTCTTTTCGCCAAAATAAGTGGCAAGTGCGGCCGTGTTCATACGTGGAAAGCGTTAGTTGTCGTAAATATAACGACAATTGACGCTCATTGATTCTCACCCTAAGCGAGTCAGGTGGTAAACTTTTTCAGGGCCAATCGGCTTGCCTACCAATAAACAGTTCCAACTGCATGACTATCGGACAGCCCAACAATCCCCTCCATGGCAAGACCCTGGAAACCATCCTGCTGCATTTAGTAGACAACTACGGCTGGGATGAACTCGGCGACCGTATTCCCATCAACTGCTTTCGCCATGATCCGAGTATTAAATCGAGCCTGGCGTTTTTACGCAAAACACCCTGGGCAAGGCAAAAAGTAGAGGAACTGTACGTGAATTCAATCGCTATCTAAAAAGATTTGCGAATTTTGTCCTTTCATTCCGAGCCAGTCATCTGTGCTGACCAAACCCAATCGAATTCATGATGAAAACGTCCTTAGGTCTACTACTTAGTTTGTTGCTTAACTCCATCACCTACGGGCAATACGGTCAGTATGGGGGCGGAATGGGTCGGCAGGGTATGGGCAACAGTCAGTATCAGCAGATGCCCAGCACGCCCCCCTCCGCGTTCAGCAACATGCCCGGCGTGCTGGCCGACCGCGAAACCAAATGGCTCAGAGACAGCCTGTCGCTGACGAAAGACCAAACCAAAGCCGTCAAAAAACTCAACAACGAGTTCGCCAAGCAACAGCAGGACGCCATCAAAGACATCGTTGGCACGGGAACCGGGCGTCCGTCGCCGGAAACGATGGAGCAGGTTCGCGAAACAATGCTGATGATTAATGAAGAAAAGGAGGATAATCTTCGGCCACTACTCACCCCGGAACAATGGACGCTGTACCAGGGCAAGCGGGAGAGTATGCGAAAGAGTACTGGCGGTTTTCAACCAAAAGTGGCCACCAAGGCACCGTAGAGAAGTGTACAGATGTATGAGTGCTTTAGTGTTTAGGTGTTTGCCCGTCAGAAACATAAACACTCAAATACCCACACACTTCGCTTATGGGGCCAGCCACGTCAGTTTTCGTTCTGGTTCGTACTGAAACCGCGCCCGCGTTTGCCCACCGCGACTGAGGTGCAGGTAGTCCATCGACAACACGCGGCACTCAATAACGGCGAAGTTTTTGCGCCCGGCTTCACTCTCGGCTTCGGTAGGCAAGCCCTCGCCCAACTCCACCGGAAAACCGGGATACGGGTCGGGTTGCTCGCTGCCGGGTACGCGCTCGGAGAGGTACGTTTTGCGGCCACCCACCCATAAATTTTCCCACTGTTCATCCGCTATGTAATCGTCGGTGTGAAGCCGGGTTTCGGCCGTCAGGCGAAGCTGCACCTGGCTCTTTTCGTCCCAAAAAAGCAGCGTAGCATTCGGAAACGCTTCGAGCTGCATCACCTTACTGGCGCGGGCGTCGGTATGAAACCAGATGTACCGGCGCACCGAATCAACCTGCCGAAGCACCACCGTTCGGGCATCGGCCCCGTCGGCGGTGTTGGTGGCAACCGTCAGGGTCTTGAAGTTTGGTCCGGCACCCCGGTCTGATTCCTGTTCGGGAGCCGAAACGAGCTGTTGCCAGCTATCGCGTTCGAGATTGGACAACGTGTGGAAAATGTCATTGGGTAAAGGGGGTGGGGCTACGGGCTGGTTCATGAACAAATAACGGGGAGATCGGTCTATTGGAAGACGTTTGGCATAACCGGATGCGCCGTTCGTTTGTTTAACTGTTGAACCTGGCAGTCGCTCACTGCCTGAGACTCACTTGCCATGTGCTACCATAAATCACTTGCCGTTGCGGCCCCTGAACTTGAAGCCCGCTACGAGGCCGTTATGCCCGATGCGGCTAATTTCGGGCCTGTTTACCACGCCAATGCATACAATTTTCCGGCCTGGCCCATTGTGACGCGGCAGGAACCGAATAAGCTACAACTGATTAACTGGGGACTGATTCCGCGCTGGGCGAAAACCGCCGATGCTGCGGCCGACATTCGGGCCAAAACCATCAACGCCCGTTCCGAAACCATCTACGAAAAACCCTCATACCGAACGGCCGCCCAAAAAGGGCAGCGCTGCCTGATTCCAGTAACGGGTTTTTACGAATGGCATACGGTTGGCAGCAAAAAATTCCCATTCTACATCAACACCACCGACCAGAAAATTACATCCGTCGCGGGGCTGTGGGACGAGTGGCCTGACCCTGATACCGGCGAACTGATTCCGACGTACACGCTGCTCACCACTGACGCAAATTCATTGCTGGCAGCTATTCATAATACAAAAGAGCGAATGCCCTGCCTGCTGACGGCAGAGGCCGAACGGGCGTGGCTGCGCGATGATTTGAGCGAGGCCGACGCGCTGGCCCTGCTGTCGGCACCTTACCCGGCCAACCGCATGCACAGCTACAGCATCAGCAAACGAATCACGTCGCGAACTGAGCCGAGTGACGTGCCGGACGTGATGGCCCCGGCTACCTACCCGGAACTGAGCAAAAACCCTCAATTGTTCGCCTGAGTACTGCCGCCCATCTGTCCCAGTAGTAAACCGTTTATGTAAAATTCTGGGGAATACCCTACATTAACTAAAGCCACGCCGAAGAAAATTGTCTTTTTCCGTGAACAAACGTATTCGTAGTCTGTTCATAAAAAATAGTATTGCTATTCTGCAACCTGATTATGAAATCAACAATACCTTATCTTTTCGTCGGTTTTTTCCTTCTCAACAGCGTAGCGCAGGCGCAGGTACCATCGCTGCCCGGCGGGGGTGAACCGCGACCGGCCGCAGCCCTGCCCGGCGCATCGACTACCGACATACCACGGGGCAACGCCAAGTTAACGGGCGTTGTGATAGATTCGGCCAGCGGCAAACCCGTCGAATTTGCCTCGGTAGCGCTCGTCAATACGCAAACTAAAAAGCCGATTGACGGAACTGTAGCGGACGATAAGGGCCGGTTTACACTCAATAAGCTGCCGCAGGGCGACTTCCAGCTCCTGATTTCGTTCGTTGGTTACCGCAACAAAACCGTGTCGAGCGTGAAACTCGACCGCCGGGGCGACGTGGCGCTGGGCACTGTTAAACTCGCGCCGGACGTGCGTACGCTCAACGAAGTACAGGTGGTTGGTCAGCAGGCCATGATTGAAGAAAAAGTGGACCGCATCGTCTACAATGCGGATAAAGACCTGACGGCCAAAGGGGGTGACGCTACTGATGTGATGCGTAAGGTGCCGCTGCTGTCGGTTGACCTGGACGGTAACGTGAGTTTGCGCGGCAGCAGTAACGTGCGGGTGCTGATTAACAATAAACCGAGTACCATTGTAGCCAGTAGCGTGGCCGATGCGCTGAAGCAGATTCCGGCCGACATGATTAAAACGGTGGAGGTTATCACCTCGCCCTCGGCCAAGTACGACGCGGAAGGATCGGCGGGTATTATCAACATCATCACCAAAAAAACCACGTTGCAGGGCTTGACGCTGAATGTCGATTCGGGGGTGGGCAACCGGGGCAGCAACCTCGGCCTGAACGGGAACCTGCGGACGGGTAAAATGGGTTTCAGCCTGAGTGGCTTCGGGCGGGCCAACTACAACGTTCGGGGTGCATTTGCCAATACCCAACAGATTTTCGGGGGCAGCGGCACCACCACCACTGAGCAGTCGGCCAGCACCCGCAACCAGGGGGTGTTTGGAAATTATCAGGTAGGCTGGGACTACGACATCTCCAAAACCAGTGCCATTACGGCCAGCCTGCGCTACGGTGCCCGCAACAATACCGTATTTCAGGACAACTTCCTGACCAGAACGAGTGGTATGTATTTTCCCATTTACAACGCCCGCAACGTCAAGACCGACGATTTATCGGGTACGGTGGATGCCAACGTCGATTATGTCCGCACGTTTAAACCCCAGCAGGAACTGACCCTGTCGGGGCAGTACAGCCGCAACGACCGCAACAACGATTTTGTCGCCGACATTCTCAGTTCGGCCGACTTCGCCACCATCATTGCCCGCCAGCAGAACCTGAACGACAGTCAAAACCAGGAGTCGACGATCCAATTAGATTACGAAACGCCGATTGGCAAGAACCAGGAAATTGAGTTTGGCGGGAAAGGTATTTATCGGCAGGCCGAAAGCAGCTTCCGCTACAATTTCGCAACGGGACCCACCGGCGGGTTTCAAACCGACGCCGACCGCCCAGGCAACACACTGAACTACGACCAGACCATTGGGGCCGCTTATGTGTCGTACACGATTACGACCAAAAACAAGTTTACCATCAAGGCCGGTACGCGGTACGAGTTTACCAATATCAACGCCAATTATTCCCGTACGCAGCCCGGTGAGCAGGGTGGAGCCGCCGGTGAGGATCTGGGGATTCCGAGTTACGGCAATCTGGTGCCGAGCCTGAACATTTCGAAGTCGCTGGCCAATGGCCGAACTATGAAACTGGCGTATAACCGCCGGTTGCAGCGGCCCGGCATCCGGTTTCTGAATCCAAACGTCAACGTGGCTAACCCCACCAACATCACGCAGGGAAACCCGTTGCTGGCGCCCGAACTGACCGACAATTTTGAGTTCAGCAACAGTGCGTATGTCAAAAACGTGTACATAAACGCGACCTTGTTCTACCGGCGCACGAACAACGAAATCACGAGCGTTCGCGACACAATTACCGATAGTATAGGCGAGGTGACCAACCCCACGCTGCCCCGGCCCATCCGCACCACCTACCTGAATATTGGTCGGCAACAGGCGTATGGCATCAACCTGTTCGGCAACATAACCTTATTCTCGAAGTGGCAGATTGGCGGGGGCGTCGACGCCTACTACGCCTACCTGACCAACAACGGGGCGCAGGCCATTTACCGGGCCAGCAATGCCGGGTGGGTCGTTAGTGGTCGCTTCAATACGAGTCTGAACATTAAGAACGGCTGGGGTGTGCAGGGATTCGGATTTATTCGGGGCCGCGACGTTCAGTTGCAGGGGTACCAGGGTGGGTTTGCGTTTTATAGTTTCGGCGTCAAGAAAGACCTGAAAGACAAACGCGGCAGCTTCGGTATTGCGGGCGAGAACTTCTTCAATAATCCGTTTACCATTCGCTCCGAATCGTCGTCGCCCATCTTCACCCAGAGCAGCCTGACGAGTCTCTACAACGCCGGGGTACGCGCCAACTTCAGCTATAAATTCGGCAAGCTAAGTTTCGACCAGCCGCAGCGTCGGCGGGGCCGGGGCGGTAATGATGATGTCAAAGACGGTGGCGAGGGCGGTGGTGAAGGCGGTGGCGGTCAGCAACCCGCTCCCGCAGCCCCGGCGGGTGGAGCGCCCGCTGGCAACCGGGGCGGTGGGCGGCCGAGGTAAATAGTCGCAGCAAGGGGTGAGGGCACACGGAAGCAACTTGTGTGCCTTACCCCTTGCCGCGTTTTCGACCTACGCCTTTGCCAATCAACAACTTTAGCTATCGTTCGCTATCATTAATTATGAGATTTATACTGGTTCTGTTGATTGCAACAGTGACGTTTCCTTATTCCGTACGGGGCCAAAATAATCAAACGCAGATTATGCTGGTGGGCTGTGATCATTTGCAGCAAGTTTATAAAAAAGACAATCCTAATACGGACGCGTTCACGCCGGAAAAGCAGAAAGAACTGGCTGATATAGTGACTCGCATTGAGAAATACCGGCCAGATTTAATTGTTGTAGAGCGGCTACCCGAAAATCAGCAAAAACTGGATAGTATTTATACTCTTTTTGTAAATGACAAGCTCAAGCTTAGTGATCTTCGGGATGGTCGGGGAGAAGAGTATCAGCTTGCTTTCGTTTTGGGTAAACGACTCGGCCTGAAGAACATAGTCGGGGTTAACGCACCAGGGGGCACTTCGCAAAGTATTCTCAGCAACGGGCAGAACATTGAGTTGTATAAAGCAGAAGGGCTTCAAGTGCGGAGCATAGCTACTGCTAAATACGAACAGATTCAGAATGGAAGTTTATCATTTAGTGAGTACATCAAGTTTTTGAATCAACCGGAGATGATTCAAAAGATTTACCATCTACGCTATATAACCCCCGCACGCGTGACGAACGGTCGGTTTACTAACCCGGACAAAATGGTAGATACTACATTTATTAATCCTAAGTACATTGGAGCAGAACTCACATCAGTTTTTAAAAACAGGGATTACAAAATTTACTCAAATATTGTTACCACTCAATTAGCGCAACAGGCTAAAAAAATAGTAGTTATCATTGGGTTGGCGCACGTTGGCTCGCTGCAAAGCATTTTTCGGGATGATCCGGCCTATAAACTCGTTGATGCCGCTTCCTATTTAAAGTAACGGTAGAATCTGCTTGTTCCCTGATTCCCGTTTACACCGTTGTGTGGAGCAGGTTGAGATTGGCGAATGTTGAAGCTGCCCAGCGTAGTATCAGTACGGATAAGCTCATAGTATAAAAGTAGCAATGGCCTGCCCACTGACAGGATCAACTAATCAGCCTATTAGCCGTATAATGTATTGATTTGTAGCGAAAAACAGGTAGGTTTACCCCATATCGCTCCTTCATACTTCCTGATTATACGCTATGACTACGCGCAGAACCTTCTTCCGGCAGGCCGCAGCCGCTGGCGCACTAACCTTACCCACGTTTACGCCCGAAACGTACGCTAACCCGTTTCCACTGGCCGATACCGCCCTGAAGTCGCCGACGGAGTGGGCACGGGACGAGGATTTCTGGGCGTGGGTAAAATCAGAATACACGGTGTCGCCCAATCTGCTTAATCTCAACAACGGCGGAGTCTGTCCGCAGCCGAAAGTCGTGCAGGACGCCCACATCCGGTTCTATCAGTATGCCAACGAAGCACCATCCTATTATATGTGGCGCATTCTGGATCAGGGCCGCGAAGCCCTGCGCAGCAAACTGGCGGACCTGGCGGGTTGCTCGTCGGAAGAAATCGCCATCAACCGTAATGCCACTGAAGGACTGAACACGGTCATCTTTGGACTAAATCTGAAAGCGGGTGATGAGGTCGTGCTGACCAAGCAGGATTACCCGAATATGCTCAACGCCTGGAAGCAGCGCGAAAAGCGCGACGGCGTCAAATTGGTTTATCTGAACCTGGAGTTGCCCACCGAGGACGACGACGCCATTGTGGCGCAGTACGTGAAGGCGTTCACGGCCAAAACGAAGGTGGTTCATGTTACGCACTTAGTCAACTGGGTGGGGCAGGTGCTGCCGGTCCGTAAAATTGCCGACGAAGCCCACAAGCGCGGCATCGAAGTGATTGCCGACGGTGCGCATTCGTTCGCGCTGTTCGACTTTAAAATTCCTGATCTCGGCGCTGATTATTACGCCACCAGCCTGCACAAGTGGCTGTGTGCACCTTTCGGCAGCGGAATGCTGTACATCCGGCAACCCAAAATTCGCAACGTATGGGCCTTGCTATCGAACAACGAACCCGACGGTCCCGATATTCGTAAATTCGAGAGTTTGGGAACGCGGTCGTTTGCCTCGGAAATGGCCATTGGCACGGCGGTTGATTTTCACAACAGCATTGGCACGGCCCGCAAATTTGCCCGGGCGCACTACCTCAAAAACTACTGGGCCGAGCGCGTTCGTGATTTGCCGGGGGTGAGAATTCATACGTCGCTTAAACCCGAATACGCCGGAGCCGTCGCCCTGTTCTCCATCGACGGTATGAAACCCGCCGAGATCGATGGCCAACTGTATAATCAGCACAAGATTCACACCGTCGCCATTGATTGGGAGAACATTCACGGCATCCGGGTAACGCCCCACATCTACCATTCGCCCAAGGACCTCGACCGGCTCGTGACGGCCATCACGGCAATGGCCGAGAAACAAACGGTAGCCGGTAAGCAGAAGAAGAGCTGATATGGATCAGGTGAACTGGGGTATTATTGGTTGCGGGGACGTGACCGAAGTGAAAAGTGGCCCGGCTTTTTCGAAAGTGACCCATTCCCGTTTGGTGGCGGTTATGCGCAGGGATGCCACGAAAGCCGCCGATTATGCCCAACGACATAATGTACCCACGTGGTACGATGATGCCGATGCACTGATTAACGATCCGGCCGTGAACGCGGTCTACGTGGCTACCCCACCCGATATGCACGCGGACTATGCCATTCGGGCAATGCGGGCCGGGAAACCCGTGTACGTGGAAAAGCCAATGGCGTTGAATGCGGCCGAATGCGCGGCCATGAATCAGGTGAGCCGGGAAACTGGGGTGCCGCTTTTTGTGGCGTTTTACCGCCGGGCGCTCCCATATTTTGTAAAGGTAAAAGAGCTGATCGACCAGCACGTAATCGGCGATATCCGGCATGTTCGAGTTGAACTGAACTGGCAACCTGATGACCGGGAGGTTGGTGCACAACCGAACTGGCGGGTGTCGCCCGCAATTTCGGGGGGCGGGCTTTTCCACGATTACGCAGCGCACCAGTTCGATTTTCTGGAATACGCCCTCGGACCAATAAAAAACGCTACCGGCATCGCCCGGAATCAGGCTGGCTTGTATGCCGCCGACGACATTGTTGTGGCCACGTTTGAATTCGAGTCGGGCGTGCTGGGAACCGGGAGTTGGTGCTACACGGCAAATAGGGGGCAGCGCGTTGAGCAAACGCAGCTCATTGGTTCAAGGGGGAAGATTACGTTTTCTTTCTTTGAGAAATTCATCATCCGGGTAGAAACCGAAACGGGTTCGGATGAGTACACAATTCCGTTCCCGGAACACGTGCAGCAGCCATTGATCGAGCTAATTGTGGCTGAATTACGCGGTGGACCAAAAAGCCCCAGTACGGGTGAAACCGGGGCGCGGTCCAGCGCCATCCTTGACCTGATAACCGCGCGGTAAACATCCTCATTCGAGTAGAAAGGCTTTCCGGTAGTTACAGAAACTACCGGATAATAAATACGCTCCCCAATGAATTGCACATTATCCGGGAAGAGCGACTTTTACCGATAATTCACTCACTTACAAATCGTTAAAATGCCGCTTCTCCACGCATTCATCAAAAATATGAGAAATCTGCGTCGTACTTATCTGCTGTATGCGGCTATTTTGATCTCGTTAGTCGTTGGCATGGCTACGGCGCAACCCAGTCCGAAGAAAATGAAAATACTCGTCCACGTCACCCACGGTCCGGCCGACGCCACTCGGGCAGCCCTGGCTTTTTTGGTCGCCAAAACCGCCCTCGACGAAGGGCATACCGTTTCGCTCTTTCTGGCGGGCGACGCGGCCGTGCTCCTGCGCGATGCCGAGTTGAACGCTGTAACCGGACTTGGCACGGGCAAACTGCGCGAACACTACGACGCTATTGTGAAAGCAGGTGGTAAGTTTTATGTGTCAGGCATGTCGGCCAAAGCGCGAAACGTGACCGACGCCGATATCGCTGGAAAACCCGCCGAGTTTGCCCTGCCAACCGTATTGGTCCGACTATCTATCGACAGTGACCGGATGTTTACGTACTGATTTGCCTTGTTAAACCACCCTTAGCATGAAACCGCATTCACGACGTTCGTTTCTGAAACAAGGCACTGTTGCCTGTGCTCTTTCCCCATTTCTGGTAACAGCACTACCTACCCTCTCTCAGGACGATGAATTCACTCCCAAAGAGGTTCAACTGTTGCAGGATATGGCCGCTTGGGAGTATAAGTCGCTTTGGGGGAATCTGAAAGGAATTACGGAAAAGGAAGCTGACTGGAAGCCCAATCCTGAGTCAAATCCTGTTCGCTGGGTACTTGGGCATATCTGCTGGTATGAGGAGTGGATGGCCGATGCCATCGAAAACAAAGGCCGCTACCTGACCGATAAAAATCCCATGTCGGTTCAGGAACCTACCATTGAAGCCATGAAAGCGCGTTTCGATGCGGCTCGTACCCGGTCAATAAGCGTTATTAACGGCTTAACGCCCGATATGTTAGCGAAGAAGGTCATCTTCGTGGGTCGGGTAGAGACCCCTATCTACAATTTGCTTAAAACCCAGACGACCCATATGTCCGGGCACCGGTATCAGATCCGCTACATTCGCGGAACGTACAGCCGGGTTTATCACATCACCAGCAAAGCCGATTTCGACCCGTGGTGAGCTTTACCAGACTTATATGCCTGTTATTGGCTATTCTATTTCCTGTTACCAGTAGCCTGGGTCAGGCCAAGCCTTATACGGCTTCTTTTGTGGGGAAATTAGGCCCTGATACGGGCTTTGTAGAGACCTACACTATGGTAAATAATCACCTCTACGGCAAGGTTTTGTTTCGCATGTTCGACCCCTACATTGGAGAATTTACCATCCATTTTTACCCGAATGGAACCATAAGGGAATTTAGCATGGCTGCTATGGATCCAGTAAACAGTTCTATTCCTCTCCAGCCTATTGTTGGCTGGCGGTTTCCATTCTGTCGAACAATGAGTTGCTCAGCCGATACGTGTACGTTCTATATTTCCAGTAAAGATAATTCAACTGAAATTGTCCGAAAGCAGGCCGTGGCCGGTATGGATTTCTATGGTGGTACGAATCCATTATTTTCACTCGTCGAATGGAACTGTATACGATTGGCTAAGTCGGGTAAACAAATGCTCGGGCCGTTGAACATGACGAATAGTGGAACGGCAAGCAAAATCAGTGTTCGTTACACCGGCGAAGACACTATGGTTTTTGGCGGACCATTTATCGAATACACGAAGGTACAGGCTACTGCCGAAGGCCGTGTAATCAGTACGGATGGTATCGGAACCCCTTATAACTTTTTGGTAACCAAACACCCGCCGATTGATATTGACCAGCTTGCTAAACGGATGGCGAAGTCGCCTGCTATTGGCTTTCCATCTCCCCGAGATACCCTGCAGGCAACCATTCAGAAAAACCGGGTGAAAGTTGACTACGGTAGACCCTATAGGCGCGGCAGAAAAATATTTGGCGGTGTAGTACCTTATGATTCACTATGGCGAACAGGAGCCAATAATGCCACCATTTTAACGCTCCCGTACGACATTCAGATCGGAAAATCTATTATCCCAAAGGGTCAATACAGTCTTTATACAATTCCCCGACCCACCAATTGGCTCCTGATCTTTAATACCGACACAACGACATGGCCTACTGATCCGGATAGACGTAAAGATTTTGCCCAGGTTGCTCTCCAGGTGAAAAGACTGGACACGCCTAAAGATCAGTTTACAATTGACATTCAGGAGACAAAAACAGGCGGAGTGCTAAAATTTCAATGGGATGATGTCGAAGCGTTCACAGATTTTAAAGAAATAAAAAAGTAGCCTTCTATCAATCAATTACGTTAAACTCCAGGAACCATGAAAACCCTTAACTGCCGCGACGCCGGTTTCGACTGCGACGCTCAAATTAAAGCCAGTACGGACGAAGAAGTACTGGCGCAGGTTGCCGACCACGCCAGTAGTGTCCATGGCGTCACGGTGACGCCCGAACTGGCTGAGAGCCTGAAACCGCTGATTCACGAAAGTGTGAACTAACGGGTCTTTCACGTCTGACAACCGGGATGTTCGATCCAGTTGAGCGGTTGCCAATCGACTCGTTACTTAGCGTCCCGCTACAAGCAGGGCGCTTTTCTTTTGACCGCTACTCCAATGGATCCCAGCCAGCCAACTGCGCCCCACACTACCAACGGCAGGCCAAACATGATCGACAGCAAGCCAATAATGAAGCCCCAGAATACCGCTGTTTGCCAGCGATCCGGCGACACATCGCGCCCGTAGGCCAGTCCGTGCAATAGCAGCAGCCAGCCCCAGCCGGTCAGCCAGAGGCTGCCGACGTAAGCGAATTGAATTTCTGATGGACAGTTGCGCAGCAGGATGAGTAATTCGGGAAGCCAGATCAGGCCGTAGATCAGCGCGTACCGGCCGAAGCGTTGCCCAACGGACAGCGGCAGGTTGGGTAATAGCAGCAAGTAACGCTGCTCGAACGCACTGAACTGCCGCCCCACCTGCGAATGCGTAATGACGGCCAGCATCAGGCCAATCAACAAGAGCCGCTGGTCGTAGTCGTCGGTGGGGTAGAGCCGACAAACGCCCACCAGCAGCCCACCCGATAGTAGTTTTGTCAGCAGCAGCGACAGCGGTTCGTGGCGGAGCCAGTACGTTGGAAAAAACAGCGGATAAGGCAGGCGGAAGCGTAGGCGAGGGAGTCGAATGGCGTCCGGGGCGTGGTGCCGCAGCCGGTAGTCAGCCGCCTGCACACCCGCTATAATCAGGCCCAACACTGCCAGCACAATTACTACGAGCGGTCCCCACGTTTGGTAATGAACGGCCCGCGCACCCATCCAGCCCGCGTACAAAATCACGGGTGATAGTAACTGGATGAACAGAATCCCCCAGAGCATGCGCCGGAGTTGCGTCGGTATGAGCCGGAATGTTTGCAGAAACAGGTTTTCCGGCGCGGCCAGCTGCCCCCGAACAAACCCAACCGTCCTCACTGCATACAGCACCCATACTAACCCGAACAGCCCCAGCAAAAATGGCGAGCCAAGTGCGGCCGTAATCAGCGCTTCGTGGTCCATTGGCCGCATGAACCCAAACGCGAAGTAAAACCCAACCGCAAACGTACCGGCGTTGCGGACGAAAAACGGCAGGACCAGCAGACGATATAGCGTAGTCAGCATAGCCGCGTCAGGGTAGAGGCTTGATAAGGCCGTCGCTCACTTGATAAATGCCGGTCAGGGTGAGACCGGGCCGCGAATGGCCTGTGAGGCTAACGTCCTGGTGCGAAGTAAGCCAGAACGACACGTCCTGCTCGGTACGGAGCTGCCGCACCAGGTCAAATAGTCGGTCGGCCGTCGCTACGTCCAGCGTCGTTAGCGGTTCATCAAACAGCACCAGGCAGGGCGTTCCCAGCAGGGCCAGCAGCAGCGACAACTTCTTAAGCATCCCGCTCGAAAACTGACCCGTCGGCTGCGTCCAGAACGCGGTTACGCCGAGCGTTTCCGCCAGCGCATCGACCTGACCCGCTGGTGCCTGCTTGGCCCGACCCACGAACCCGGCGAGGTCGCGGGCGGTTAGAAAATTGGGGTAGAGTGGTTCCGCTTCGGCGTAGTTGACCCGCATCCGGTAGGCCACCGGGTCACGGTTGATTTCATACTGACCATCGAGCGTAATCTGCCCGCTAAATGGCAACAGCCCCGCCACCGTACGAAAAAACGTGGTCTTGCCCGACCCATTGCCCCCCCGGAAGTAATGAATACCGGGGGGTAGCTGCAGCGACGGCACGGTCAGTACGGTGTGGCCGTTGTAAGCCTTTGTGAGATTGGCGACGGTGAGCAAGGGAATTACAGTTTTTTTGGCTGGCTGGTAAATCCAGATCGGATCAAAAGAATTGTGATGAGCCAGAAGAAGGCGGGTACTATGACAAGCCAATAATCAGGCCCGTAGTTGATTGACATAAAATCATTGACGGACTCGTTGTAGTAAGCCTTCAGCGTGTCGTTGGGCTTTACCGTCTCAAAGTCAGCCTCGCTGATGGGAATCGCGCGTTCCTGCGCCTGATATTGTATCGTAGCTTCGTAGCGATACCAGTGCGTTCTGCGGGAGCCCCTTCCTCGCCCAACTGACCACCGGTTGGTATCCATAACCCGAACGGCTACCTCCCGACCGTCTATTTTCAGGCGCTGGTAATACTGATAATAATGGTAGGTGTCATACGTGAAGAAAGCGGCCCCGACCGCGACGGCAGCAACGAGCATAAGCCGGGCTATGTCCTGAAGGAATGGTATGGGAACAATGGTTACGATGACCCCGGAAATAAGGAAAAAAGAAGCCGCAGAAAGAATCAGACAAAGCAACAACAGCCGATTTTCGTCCGTAAACGACCGGATGGTCGTCCACCCGATCAGGCGGGATTTGCGGATGGACTGATCAAACCGAACGTCGTTGCGGGGTTGCCGTAACGCGTTGTATGCCGGGTGATACAACAACTGAATGCGGTCGCCGTCGCTGACGTAGGTGCTGTCCGTCACGAACCGGCTTGTGTAGGCCTTTCCCTTATATCGAAAAGTCAGGTAGGCGCTGTTACCCAATATATCCCGCCACGTTCGTTGGTCGTGCTCGGCCCGGTCAACCGTCACCGAAAGAAGCTGCCCTTCCTTCGCAAACTCACCCTGCAGCCGCGCATCCTGATAAAGCCCCCAAAACGCCCAGGTCGTAACCCCGAGAATGGCTGCTACGATCAGCGACATAACAAAGGAATACACGCGGCCTAACCTCGTGAATAACTTCTGGATCATGAGGTCTGGTTGATGTTTGGTGAGGTTAGCGGAAAATCTACCACTTCATACTTACCCGCACACCGCCCACAAAATTCCGGGTTGGGGCCGCGTTGTAATAGCGGTTGGCGATGGCGTTCAGGTCGTAACCTAACGAGTACGTCCGGTTCAGCAGATTGTCGCCACTGAGGTAGCCGTCGAGGGTCCAGTGCTGTCCCAGCGTCCGGCGGAAACCGAGCGTTGCCTGCAACAACTGGATGGGGGAGGACTGGACGGTGTTGGCGTCGTTGAGCGGAAACGGGTTCAGAAACTGGTACGTCCCGTGAGCGTATAAGCCCGGTCGAGTCTCGGCATCTATCCCCGTAACGAACGTAGTTGGCGCTACGCCCGGCAGGCGGTTGTTGGAGAGGTCGGCGGTGCCCTGCTGGTAGTCGCGGAACCGGTAATCTGTCAGGGTCAGGCTGTTCCACGAACGGAGCAGTGAGAAAAAGCCCACATTGCCGGATGACGGGGCAATGAAATCATAAGACAGTTGCGCTTCCAATCCGCGCTGGTCGGTGCGGCCCGCGTTCACGAAGAACTCCGCCCCGGCTGCGTCGGACCGCCGAACGATGGTTTCGCGCAGTTCAAACTCATACACCGTTACGTCGAATCGCAGCTTGCTTTGCAGCGCTGATCCGCGCAGCCCGGCTTCGTAGCTCGTGCCGCGTTCGGAGTTGAGCGTGCTGTTGAAGCCGCCCGCCGAAGGCCGCACCTCCTGACTCGACGGGGCCGAGTAGCCCGTACTGATACTGACAAACCCCGATACATTCTGACCAAAAGTGCGTTGGAGCGCCACACGCGGTAACCAGACCGGCGTAAGATTGCGGGCTATGACCTGGGCGGGCAGCGCGTTGAGTGCCCGCGTCGGGAACCGCTGGAAGTCGTAACGAACGTCGTTGCGGCTCAGACCCGCCGTCAGCCGGAAACGGGCAGGCAACTCGGTTTCGGCCTGGGCAAACAGCGTCGACTGCCGGGCGGTCAGTTCTTCGTCGGTCTGAATAGTGTCGGCAATGCCGCGCCGGTTGCCGAAATTGCGGTCGACGGTGAACGTGCGGAGCAGTTCCGCCCCAACCGTAAACGTCGTCGGCAGCGGGCCGTTGGTTAATCTGATTTGCGTGACGGTCCGGCCACCGATGCCCTGATCGGCGCGTTTTTCGTAGTTGGTGATGAACGGGTTTGCAAAATCGGTAGTCGAGCCGTAGATGACCGTCGTATTTTGAATCCGGTCGCTCCAGCGATATTCGTGCGAGAGACCGAGGTAGCCAACTTTCTGGTATATACCGGCTTGTTGCTCGGCGCTGCCGGGCAGGGTTCGGGTGGCGGGGCGCGATGCCCTCGGATTGGCCCGGAACTGCGCGTCGGTCAGGCCACCGGGCGTCTGGTAATGCAGATCGGAATACAGGCCCAGCACCGAGATAGTCCGCTTGTCGCTCACGGCGAAGGACCCAATCAGGCTGACGTTATCGCGCACCAACGCGCTGTGATCGCGGTACCCGTCCGATTGTAAGTGATTGTAGCTAAGCGAGATGGCCGAATTATTCTTACCCGTTTGCACCGACACGCCGTTGCCATACAGTCCGTAGCTGCCGCCCAGCCCGGAGACTTCAACGTTCGTCTGATTTGCCGGAACGGCCAGCCCGCTGAACAGAATCGTGCCACCTGTTCCGGCCCCGTACAAACTACCCGACGGTCCTTTGATAACTTCGATCCGACCCAAAGCCCGCACGTCGAGCGCGTTGAGGGGCGTGTTGCCGCCCGCGTCGGTGAGGGGCAGCTCGTTCCAGTAGGCCTTTACGTTGCGCACCCCGAACGGCGACCGGATGGCACTGCCCCGGATGGCCAGCCGGTAACTCCCCGGCGACCGTTCGTCGGCCCGCACACCCGGCAGCGTGTTGAGCGCGGGAACGAGGGTGGGCGTGCCAAACCGCTGATTCAGGTCCCGGCGCGTAAGCAGCCCAATGGAAGCCGGAGTTTCGAGCAGCCGCCGGTTGGTGGCGTAGCCCCGCACGACAACTTCATTAAGCTGGAGCGTATCGTCGAGCGAGGACGACGCGGGCGACGACGTGGACTGGGCGAGGGCACCCGTCAACGGGACAAAGCAAAGAATAACCGCAATTCGGGCAGACACAGGTAGCATCGGGCAAAGTTAGGTCCGTTTGACCCGAAACAAGTATACAGGCGGTCTGGTTTGCTGGGTGTGTACCGGCCTGGCCGGGAATGGCACTTTATCCAGCCGCCACCTATGACCAACGCAAGTGACGATTTACACGGTAATGCGCCCGATTCCGCGCCGGTTGCCCTGCTAATTATTGACATGATTAATGATTTGGAATTTCCGGAAGGCCCGGATTTTCTGGAACCCACGCTCAGGGCAGCCGACTGCATTGCCGACCTTAAACAACGGGCCAAAGCCGAAGGAATTCCGGTTATTTATGCCAACGACAATTTCGGGCGCTGGCGGTCCGATTTCAACGAAGTTCTCGCACACTGCCTGAACGACGGCGTACGGGGTCAGCCTTTAGCCGAACGCCTGCATCCCGACCCCGACGATTACTCGGTGCTGAAACCCAAAAACTCGGCTTTTTACGCCACCACACTCGACACGCTGCTGGTGTATCTGAACGTCAAAACGTTAATTCTGACCGGCATCAGCGCCGATGCCTGCGTGTTATTCACCGCCAACGACGCGTACGTCCGCGACTATGAACTTTACGTTCCATCCGACTGCGTGGTAGCGGCATTGCCCACGTATACCCACGATGCGCTGGCGTACATGAAACGCGTACTCAAAGCCGACACGACGCCTGCCGCCGACCTCGATTTAGCGCAGTTGAAGGCGGATAGCTGACCCGTCTGTTTCTGGGAGATGCTACATTCATCGCTCAGCAGCAAGGTAATTCTAACAAGGTGACTGTCTGTTTGTATTCAATAGCAGACTTATTCTATAGAAATGGGCCGGTTAAAAACATTTGCACAATTTTATTAGTGAACATATTGCATTCATGTCATATTGATTCATTTTTGGCGCTATCAGTTGGCTACCGATACGTTGCTGATGCACACGCTTTGCTTCTTATCGGCTGGTCGACTGCTGCTATTTTTCATATCAATACCGGTAAACAAAATTTACCTTAACTAACCCATGTATGTTTAAACAAGTACGTTCCTGGCTTGCCAGCTCGGTGCTGGCATCATTACTGTTATGCGGGCCTTTGGTGGGCCTGGCTCAATCGCCCAAAGTAGTGCCCGATCTGCTTCGGGTGCTGCAAACAAACGGAGCGCCTGCTCAGTCGCCCGTCAGGGGACTGGAAGCGGATACCCGTATCCAGTTTAGTAACGGTCTGGTTGCCATTGAAGCCGTTGTTACGGCCGGTGAAAACAGTGCTACGCTACTTCAGCAATTGCAGGCACTGGGTTTGCGCAATGGCGTTGCCTACCGGCAGATGGTGGGTGGATACCTGCCCATCGACAAAATTAACGACCTTCAGAACGTGGGTGCGCTTCGATTTGCCCGCCCCGTCTACGAACCAATTCACAATGTCGGCCGGGTGACTTCGCAGGGCGACCGGGCCATGCGATCTGACATTGCCCGTCAGGTGAGCAGCCTGACAGGGGCAGGGTCTAAAGTTGGTGTCCTTTCGGATACGTACAACGCACTGGGGGGCGCGGCTGCGGGTGTCACATCGGACGACCTACCCGCTAATGTGCAGGTGCTGGACGACCTGCCAACGGGCAGCGACGAAGGCCGGGCTATGGCCGAGATCGTGCACGACGTAGCGCCGGGAGCCGCCATTGCTTTTCATACGGCTTTTCGAAGCCAGGCGTCGTTTGCGCAGGGTATTCGCAGCTTAGCGGCAGCGGGTTGTAATATTATCGTGGACGATATTATTTACTTCGCCGAACCCTTTTTTCAGGACGGCGCCATTGCCCAGGCCGTTGATGATGTGACGGCCAATGGCAGCGTTACGTACTTCTCCTCGGCAACTAACAATGGTCGCTCGTCCTACCAGAGCACCTTCAACAGTGCCGGTGAGCAGGTCCTGCCGGGTTATGGCGTGGGAACGCCCCATAACTTCGGCGGGGGGGATATCTACCAGCGGTTTACGCTGCCACCTAACAGCACGGTCCGCATTGGCTTCCAGTGGGACGATCCGTTTGCGTCCGTGAGTGGGGGCAATGGTGCCCGGACAAACATGGACTTCCTGGTGTATTTTGAAGGCGAATACCTGGGGTTCCTCTCATCGTTGACCGATAATATTGGGGGTGACCCATTTGAATTTATTGGTATCCGCAATTCAAACGCTACCCCACTCGACATCGACCTGGTGCTGGTTAAGAAGGCGGGTCCAGACCCAAATCTGGTGAAGTGGATATTCTACGGCAATGGCCTGACGACGAGTTATGAGTACGATACCCGCAGTTCAACCGTATTTGGTCACCCCAACTCCGACCGGGTGGTGTCGGTGGCGGCTGCCCGCTATGACCGTACGCCAGTGTTCAATGCCAACCTGACCACTGCCGTTGCCGAAGGGTTCACAGCGCTCGGCGGCACGCCCATCCTGTTCACAACGACGGGTGAGCGCATCAACGGCGCAACGGGCATCGTCCGCCGGAAACCCGACATAACCGGTCCTGACGGTGGTGATAACACGTTTTTTGGCGGCAACGATTTCGATGGTACCGGCTTCCCTAATTTCTTTGGAACGTCGGCATCCGCCCCGCACGTGGCAGCGGTGGGTGCCCTGATGCAGCAAAAGTCGGGGAACGGACTGGCCCCCAGCAGTGTGCTGAGTCTGATGCAGCAAAACGCCTTGGACATGGATGATCCCGTTACGCCGGGTTTCGACACGGGATTCGACTTCTTGACGGGCTACGGCTTTCTCCAGGCCGACCGGGCCATTGCCGCCGTTGGTCAGCCGCTGGCCTTAGTGCAGCCCGAATACAACTGCGCCACGGGTCAGATTACCTTCCAGACCACCGGGGGCGATGGTACACTGATCGAGTACCGGGGCATTGGCATCACCGACTGGAGTGCCAACCCGGTGCAATTTATCGACGCGGCCGTGCGGGCTGATCCCAACTCGACGACCGTCTACTTAGTGGCGCGTCAGAGCGGACGGGAGGTGACCTACACGTTCAATTTCCGGGCTTATTGCCAGGGCAGCAACGGCAACCAGCCGCCCGTGCTCAACACGCCCATTCCGACGCAGTTTGCCCGTCAGGGTCAGTTTTTTGATTTCCAGTTTCCGACCGGCACGTTCTCCGACCCCAATAACGACGCCCTGACGTATTCGATTGTGGGGTTGCCCGATGGCCTGACCTTCGATGCCGCCAATCGCCGGATTTCGGGTACGCCCACCCAGGCGGGTACGTTCCCGGTCGTGATCACCGCGACGGACCCCGGCAATTTGTCGGCCCGCGCCCTGTTCAACCTCGTCGTGTCGCCAACCGGCAGTACGCAGCCGCTGGCGCTGATTGCTCCTTTGTACGACTGCTCGACCGGAACCATCACCTTCCGCACGATCAACGGCGACGGCACGCCCATTACCTTTACGGCCATTGGCGTACGACGCAATGCTGAAACGGATGTTACGGGCATTGTAGAAGCCGAACTGCGGGCAGACCCCAAGCCGATCGTCATCACGGCAACGCAGAGTGGCGTGTCGGTAACCTTCGTTTTCGACCTGCCCAGCGCCTGTGGGGGCGGAACTCCGCCCGCCGGAACGTTTGTGCTGATTTCTCCTGCCTACGACTGTGCCACCGGCGTTTTTACATTCCAAATAGCCAATGCAGCACCGGGCAAAACGGTTGAGTATTACGCCGTGCCGGGCATTACCGACTGGACCACTAATCCCACGCATCAGTTCAACAACGACCTGCGGACGGCGGGCGACGTGAAGCCATTCACGCTGCGGGCACGCTACGTGGGTGAGCCAGGTTTGGAGGTGACGCTGGAGTGGGTACGGCCCGCGCCCTGTTCGCCGGGTGCACGGTTGGCCGCCCGTGAGTTGAAGAGTGAGCTGCGGGTAACGGTGCTGGGCAACCCGGCCCGCGACGAGCAGGTTGAGATCGACGTGACGGGGGCTACAGGTAAGTCGCTGCAACTGCGCGTCAGCAATGGCCGAGGTGAGTGGGTCAGCGAACAGACCGTTGAGATGAGCGGAGCCACCCAGCGCCAGCGCGTTTCGATTGGCCGTTCGCTGGGGATCTACCTGCTGCAGGTCGGCACGGACCGTGAACGTAAAACGGTGAAAATCGTCCGTCAGTAACCGATTGCATTCTTTCCTAATAAACAGCAAAAGCCCCGACATTCGGGGCTTTTGCTGTTTTGTGTATCCTGGTGGTGTATCCTGGACGGCCACGTCCGGGCGTACGGTTCTTTTCTATAAGTTCAGTACTCAGATTTCACGCCCGGGCGTGGCCGTCCAGGATACACCATCAGGATATCTTACTCTAATTTCGTCACGATCTTGCTGTATTTCTCCCGCTGGTGTTTCCATCGCTTGTGCGACCAAAGCCAGTCGGCGGGGTAGCGTCGGATGGTTTCTTCCAGCAAATCGCGATACCGTTCCAGAATCAGGCCGGGCGGCACGGCCTCGTAGGGCGGCTCGGCAATCAGCGTAAACGTAGCTTCGTAATAACCTCGGCGCAACCGCACCAACTGCAAGTAAAACACGGCGAATTTCCGGCTGCGGGCCAGCCGCTCGGTGCCGGGATAAAATGGCGTGTCGCGGTGCAGGAAGTTGGTCCAGTAGGCGTGTTCCGGCGCGCCGGGCATCTGGTCGGACACGAGCGCGATGATGCGCGGCACGTCTTTGCGAACCACCAACTGGCGGGGCAGGCTGGTCATGGGCGTAGGCACCGCTCCGAAGCTCGACCGGACGGTGCGCATGATTTCCTCAAAAAACGCATTGTTCAGCGGTTTATAAACGCTGTCGACCGGCATATCGTTGAGCACCGACGCTGACGGTATCCACTCCCAGTTGCCTTGGTGCGACGCCATGCCGATTACCGTTTGCCCGGCCCGCAGCCGGGTTTGCACCAGTTCGGCGTTGGTGAACCGGACACGCTGCCGCAGCTCATCGGGCGATAGGGCGGGCATCTTGATTGTTTCGACAATCAAGTCAGTGAGGTTGCGGTAAAACCCCCTCGCAACGGCCTGAATTTCGGCCGCTGTCTTTTCAGGGAACGACGAGCGCAGGTTTTCCAGCACCACCCGTCGCCGATAGCGCACGACGTACAGCAACAAAAAGTACAAGAAATTTGAAATAATGTAGAGGAAACGAAGCGGCAGGCGCGACAGCAATCGGAAAAACAGCATGCGGTAAGGAGGGCGTGTCAGAGAGCAAAACGACGCTTTCTGTCTATTGATACCCCAACATTAAAAATTTCTAAAATTGGTAGGAGGTATTGATTTTTTGCCTTACTTGTGAACGGATACCATTGTTGTTATTGGAAAAGTACCAACCGAAGCCTGTTCTGGCCGGGCCACAACTGGTCGGGACACCAAAGGCCGAACTACTGATCGAACTGCATTATTTACCCTGTTTGGATTATGTATCGGGGTTATTGCAGTTTGACCGGGTATGGATTGAAGCATACGAACAGTACCAAAAGCAAAGTTACAGAAATCGGTGTTACGTGCTGACGGCAAACAAGGTAGATGTGTTGACGGTGCCGGTGCAGCGGGGAACGCACCATCCGCCCATCCGCAGCCTCAGAATTGACAACGGGCAGTCGTGGCAAATGCACCATTGGCGCTGTTTGCGGGCCGCCTACGCCAAAGCGCCGTTTTACGACTACTATGCGCCTGAGTTTGAGCCGGTGTACCGGAAAAACTGGTCGTTTCTGTTCGATTTGAATTGGGAACTGCTGACAATTTGTCTGAAAACGTTGGGGGTGAAGACACCGGTCGGCCTGACAGAATGGTATGAGAAAGAGCTGGTTTCCGGCCGATTTGACGCCCGCTCGACGGTAAATCCGCGAAACACATCGGGAGCGTATGTATTCCATCAACCGGTGCCATACGGACAGAACTTTGGCCTTGATTTTGTACCAAACCTGAGTATCATCGATTTATTATTCTGCCAGGGACCAGCGGCAAAACAGTTTTTGACTACCGTTCCGCGTGTTGATTTAGCCGTTTTAAACCGGCAACTGACCACCTGATACCGTGTACTCAATCCCCTGGCGTGAGTGAACAAATCCCGCAAACGCTGCGTTAAACCAGTATTACGCTTACCTAAGGAGACTCAAAGCGAATGGAAGCAAAATTCTCAAATCGCGTAAAGGAAGTTATCTCGCTGAGCCGGGAAGAAGCCTTACGCTTAGGCCACGACTACATCGGAACGGAGCACCTGCTGCTTGGCATGATCCGCGAGGGTGAGGGTGTGGCGGTCGGGCTGCTGAAGAAACTCGGCATATCGCTTGACGAACTCCGGGTCACTATCGAACAGGCAACGAAGGGAACGGCTACCAACAACGTAAAAAACCTGGCGAATATCCCGCTGACCCGTCAGTCAGAGAAAACGCTGAAGATTACGTATCTGGAAGCCAAGATCTTCAAAAGTCCGCTCATAGGGACCGAGCACTTGTTGCTGTCGATTCTGCGCGATGAAGATAACGTCGCCACGCAGATCTTAAACAAATTCAACGTTAACTACGAAGTCATTAAGGAAATGCTGGAATATCAATCAACGGGAAGTCGCCCGACGATGGCGAGCGAGACCGACGATGACGACAACGACCGGGGCATGTTTGGCGGCAGCGGCAGCGCTGGTACCGGCAAAGATCCCAAAGGGTCCGAGAAGTCGCGGACGCCGGTGCTCGACAACTTCGGCCGGGACCTGACTAAGTTCGCCGAGATCGGCAAGCTCGATCCGATTGTTGGTCGGGAGAAGGAAATTGAACGCGTGGCCCAAATTCTGAGCCGCCGGAAGAAAAACAACCCAATCCTGATCGGTGAGCCGGGCGTTGGTAAAACGGCCATCGCCGAAGGTCTGGCCCTGCGCATTGTGCAGAAGAAAGTATCGCGGGTGCTGTTTGGCAAGCGCGTCGTCACCCTGGATTTAGCCTCGCTGGTAGCTGGTACAAAATACCGGGGTCAGTTCGAGGAGCGGATGAAGGCCGTGATGAACGAGTTGGAGAAGTCGCCCGAGGTGATTCTGTTCATCGACGAGTTACACACGATCGTTGGGGCGGGTGGTGCATCAGGTTCCCTCGATGCGTCTAATATGTTCAAACCGGCTTTGGCGCGGGGCGACATTCAATGCATCGGCGCCACGACATTAGATGAGTACCGCCAGTACATTGAGAAAGACGGTGCTTTGGCCCGTCGTTTCCAGATGGTCATGGTCGATGCTACGTCCATTGACGAAACCATTGAAATCCTGAATAACATCAAGGATAAGTACGAAGATCACCACCACGTCAACTACACGAAAGAGGCCATTGAAGCCGCCGTGAAGCTGTCGGAGCGCTACATCTCGGACCGGTTCCTGCCCGACAAAGCCATCGACGTGATGGACGAAGTAGGTGCCCGGGTTCACATCCTGAACATCACGGTGCCCGACGATATTCTCAAGCTTGAAGAGCAGATTGAGAATATTAAGAAAGAGAAGAATCAGGTTGTTAAGAGCCAGAAATACGAAGAAGCCGCTCAACTCCGCGACAAGGAAAAGCGCCTGATCGACCAGCTCGACCGCGCCAAGCAGGCGTGGGAGGAGGACACCAAGAAGCGTCGCTACACGGTCAACGAAGAAAGCGTAGCCGAAGTAGTCGCGATGATGACGGGCATTCCGGTCACGAGCGTCTCGAACGACGAAGGCAAGAAACTCGTCAATATGGGCGGGGAACTGAAAGGTAAAGTAATTGGACAGGCCTCAGCCATTGAGAAATTGGTGAAAGCCATTCAGCGTACGCGCGTCGGCCTGAAAGATCCCAAGAAACCCATTGGTTCGTTTATCTTCCTCGGCCCGACGGGCGTGGGTAAAACCGAATTAGCCAAAGTGCTGGCCACGTATCTCTTCGACAAAGACGACGCCTTAGTGCGGATTGACATGTCGGAGTACATGGAAAAGTTTAGCGTCAGCCGGTTGGTTGGTGCCCCTCCGGGCTACGTCGGTTACGAAGAAGGTGGTCAACTGACCGAGAAGATTCGCCGGAAACCGTACAGCGTCGTGTTGCTTGACGAGATTGAAAAAGCGCACCCGGACGTGTTTAATATCCTGCTTCAGGTGCTCGATGACGGTATCCTGACCGACGGTTTAGGTCGCCGGGTGGACTTCCGCAACACAATCATCATCATGACCTCGAACATTGGGGTGCGTGACCTGAAGGACTTCGGTGCTGGTATCGGTTTTGCGACCAAGAAGTCGGAGAATCAGGATGAGCTGATGAAGAGTACGATTCAGAGTGCGTTGCGGAAGGCATTCTCGCCGGAGTTCCTTAACCGTCTGGACGATGTGATTGTGTTCAACTCGCTGCTGCGTGAAGACATCCACAAGATCATCGACTTGATGCTGGGCAAACTGCTCGGCCGCGTTACCAACCTCGGTTACCACGTCGAACTTACGGAGAAGGCGAAAGATTTCTTAGCTGAGAAAGGCTACGACCCACAGTACGGTGCCCGCCCGCTGAGCCGAGCCATTCAGCGCTACCTCGAAGACCCCGTTGCTGAAGAAATTCTGAAGGGCGAACTCAAAGAAGGCGACGTGATCCAGGCCGACTTCGGTGGCGAAGGCGAACTACTGACGATCTCAGTAAAGAAGCCCGAAGCGGTTGTTGAGTAATCGATTATAGAATTTTTACAAAAAAGACCGGGCAGAAATGCCCGGTCTTTTTTGTTGCGATCAGGCTTGTGCAGTAAGACCCGTTAAGAGTTCGTTAAGCTACTTTTGCTCAGGTTCATCTATCACAAACTCTTTTGCTTCACCTGTTCAATCAAATACTCACTCGTGCGCATGGAAGCGGCCAGAATGGTCCAGGTCACGTTTTTGTCGCCCTGCGAAACGAACGGCGCGGCATCGACAACGAACAGGTTTTTCACGTCGTGGGCTTGCTGGTATTTGTTGAGCGCTGATTTCTGCGGGTCGTTGCCCATGCGGACCGTGCCCACTTCGTGGATGATCCGGCCGGGAGCGGCTAAGCCGTAGCCGTGGGCGGTATTGGGACCGGGTTTGGGGCCGAGGGCAATGCCGCCCAATGCGTGAATGATCTCCTCGAAGGTATCCTGCATGTGTTTGGCCTGCTTCACCTCGTAGTCCGACCATTTGTAGTGAAAACGCAGCACTGGAACACCGTACTTATCGACCGCGTTCGGGTCAATTTCGCAATAGTTGCTTTCAAGGGGTACCGGCTCGCCCCGGCCCGACATGCCGATGTAAGCACCGTAGAAGCGCCGGTAATCATCCTTCAGGCCCGCGCCATAACCACCGCCGGGCTTCATCTTGCCGTCGCGGCCGGGGACAGCACCGTGCATCGCTTCGATACCACTACCAAAGCCGTAACCCGGCATCCCCATGCCCCCCCCGTATTCGATGTGGTAGCCGCGCGGAAAATCCAACTTCTTGTTGTCGAGCCACCAGGGTGTGAACACGTGCATCCCGCCGACACCGTCTTCGTTGTAGCGTTTGCGGTCCATCAGGGCTGGTATAAAACCGGACCGGCTGGCACCCGTCGAATCGTTGAGGTACTTGCCCACCACGCCACTGCTGTTGGCTAATCCGTTGGGGAAACGGGCTGACTTGGAGTTCAATAAAATCCGGGCCGACTCGCACGTACTCGCCCCCAGCATGACGGCTTTGGCCCGCACGGTGATTTCCTGCATGGTGCGGGTGTCCACATAACTCACGCCCGTGGCTAAGCCGGTTTGCGCGTCTGTCAGGACTTCGCGGGCCATCGCCCCGTTGATGAGCGTTACGTTGCCGGTTTTGATGGCCGGAATACACAGCACCGACGACGCGGAGAAGTCGGCGTAGGCTAAGCAACCCCGCCCGCACTGATGGCAGTAGAAACAGGAACCTCGTTCTTTGTTGATGGGCTTGGTCAGAATGCTCAACCGCGAGGGTACGACCGGTACGCCGATGCTTTTGCCCGCCTTTCGGAGCATCAGTTCGTGCAGCCGGGGTTTGGGTGGGGGCAGGAAATAACCGTCTGGTTCGTTGGGGAAATCGGGCAGGTTGGTGCCAAATATCCCAATGAGCTTGTCGGTTTTGTCGTAATACGGCTTCATCTCGTCGTAGCCGATGGGCCAGTCGTCGCCGACGCCGGTGATCGAACCGCGCCGAAAATCATCGGGGCCGAACCGGAGCGAAATGCGCCCCCAGTGGTTGGTGCGACCGCCCAGCATTCGGGACCGGAACCAGTGGAATTCGGTCCCGTCTTTGGCCGAATACGGTTCGCCGTCAATGTCCCAGCCACCCCAGGCCGCGTCAAAGTCACCACCCGAACGAGCAGCCGTGGCAGCACCCCGCCGGGGCGACTCATAGGGCCATTTTAGTTGCGTGATGTATTTAGGATCGGCCGGGTCGTAGTAACCACCCGCTTCGAGCAGCACGACTTTGGCACCTGCTTTGGCGAGCATGTAAGCCGCCATACCGCCCCCCGCACCGGAGCCAACAATGGCAACGTCGTACACGAGTGGGGCCTTCCTGAGTTGTGGGATATCCATCCGATAAACGGGTTAGGGGAGGAGATGAAGGTTAGGAATCTATAAGGTGGGTATTGACAAGGTTTACTGATAGACGACAGACGAGCCTTTATTTTTCGGGTGGTAAAAACCGTCGATCATAACCAGGTCAGGGTCAGGCAGCAGCAACCGTTGCAAAAGCGGGTTCCCGACTGTTCTCCGCCAACACCGGCTCCACGGTGATGACCACAAACTTCGAGGTTGGCGTATTGCTGACGTAAGCGACGCTGGCTACCGGCACGAGCGGGTTGGCTTCGGGGTAATAAGCCGCCGTGTTTCCCTTCGGAATGTCGTACGGGATGGCAATGAACTTCTCCAGTCGGCGTTGCTGGCCTTCAAAGTGGCTGGTGATGTCGACCAACTGCCGGTCCGTAATGTTCCGGTCGGTCATGTCCTGCGGGTTCATGAAAATAACGCGCCGTTCGTTGTACACCCCCCGGTAGCGGTCGTTATAGTCGTAAATAGTGGTGTTGAACTGATCGTGGCTGCGGATGGTCATCAGCACTAACTGGTCAGGGGCGATGTCGTGCATCACCATATCGGTTACCGAGAAGTTAGCCCGGCCGTTTTCGGTCGTGAAATTGCGTTCGCGGGGGCCGTTGGGCAGGTAGAAACCGCCGGGTTTGCGAATTTTCTCGTTAAACTGCTCAAAGCCCGGAATTACCCGGCTGATGGCATCGCGGATGCGGTCGTAGTTTTCGGTAAAGCCCACCCAGTCGACCGTTGAGCGCTGGCCGAGGGTTGTCAGTGCAATGCCTGAAATAATAGCCACTTCGCTCAGCATTTCGCCTTCTAACGGCCGCAATACGCCTTTGTTCAGGCTGACGACGCCCATCGAGTTTTCGCAGGATGTAAACTGCGGACCGGACTTTTGCCTGTCAATGTCCACGTGAGTCAGGCATGGCAGAATCAGCGAGGTGCGACCGGTGACTAAGTGGCCCCGGTTGAGTTTGGTGCTCACAAACGCCGTCAGGCTTTGTTTGCGCAGCCCTTCGGCCACGAATTCGGTATCGGGCGCGGCTGACAGGAAATTGCCGCCCAAGCTGAAGAACACCTTTGTTTTCCCTTCGTACATGGCCTTGATAGCCTCCACCGTGTCGAAACCGTGTTCGCGGGGCGGGGCGAAGCCAAACTCGTTCTGGAGGGCGTCCAGAAACTCGTTGTGGGGGCGTTCCCAGATACCCATCGTGCGGTCGCCCTGAACGTTGGAGTGGCCGCGCACCGGGCAGGTACCCGCGCCGGGCTTGCCGATGGCTCCTTTGAGCAGGTGCAGGTTCACGATCTCCTGAATGCTCATGACGCCGTTTTTCTGCTGCGTCAGGCCCATGGCCCAGCACGTTATGATTTTCTGCTTCGGCGCAATCAGGTCGGCGGCTTCCCGGAGTTGCTCACGGGTCAGACCACTCATCTGCTCAATGGCGGCCCAGTCGGTGTTGCGGATATTTTCCAGAAACGCGTCGTAACCGGCAGTGTATTCCTTGATGAATGCGTGGTCAACGACCTTGCCAGGATTAACTTCGTCGGCTGCCAGCAGGTGCTTCATAATACCCCGCAGCACAGCCATGTCGCCGTTGACCTTTACCTGCAAAAATAGGTCGGTAATGGGCGTGCCTCCGCCCAACAGCGTCCCCACGGCCCGGAAGGGATTCAGGAAATCCTGCGGGTTTTTGAAGTGGCTCAGTCCCACTTCGCGCAACGGATTGACGGCGATGATCTTGGCTCCGTTGCGCTTAGCTATTTGCAAAGCGGTCAGCATCCGGGGGTGGTTGGTGCCGGGGTTCTGCCCCATGATGAGGATCACTTCCGCTTCGTGGATGTCGTTGAGCGTCACCGAGCCTTTGCCCAAACCCAGCGTTGGGCTGAGGGCCGACCCCGAACTCTCGTGGCACATGTTCGAGCAGTCGGGCAGGTTGTTGGTGCCAAACTGCCGCACGAACAACTGATACAGAAAGGCCGGTTCGTTAGGTACCTTACCCGACGTATAAAAGAGCGCTTCGTTGGGCGACGGCAGCGCGTTCAGCTCATCGGCCACTAATTGAAACGCGTCGGGCCACGAAATGGGCGTGTAGTGCGTGGCACCGGGGCGCAGCACCAGCGGGTGCGTCAGGCGACCGGCGTTGTTGAGGTCGCGGTCGGTCATGCGCGACAGATCGACTAAGCTGTGTTTGGCGAAAAATTCGGGGTCAGCCCGTTCCGAGTCGGCATCGGATGCCGTTGCTTTGGCGCCGTTCTCGCAGAATTCGACGATGGAACGGTGGCCGTCGGGATCGGGCCAGGCGCAGGACGAGCAGTCGAAACCGTCTTTCTGATTCAGTTTCAGCAGTGCCTGTGTACCGCGCCCTACCCCCGCTTCGCCCCATGAAAACGCCATCGACTTCAGCACGGCCGTTACGCCAGCGGCCACCGTAGCGGGCTTACCCAGCGTAAGCCCCGTGAACGCTTCGGGTGGTTGTGCCAGCACGGGATTCCGGTCTTTCGCACCGATATTGTCAGGGGCTGGGAATATGCGCTTATCTGAGTCGGGCTTGCCCTGCGGATCGTAATGATCGGCGGCTGGCAGCGTACCCTCGCTGGGGCGGTCACCACTTTGGGGCCGATTGGTAGCGGCCAATTGTCCGGCCGGGTCAACCGGCTGCTGATTATTTTGATTGGGTGTCTTCTCCATAAACGTTGAGAATGCTGAATGACCAGGTTAGGATACGAATAAACCGCCACTAATTGGCTGAATTTAACACCGTCGTCGAATTTACCCCCGACAACCCAACTTAGCGTAGGAATGCCGTTGCTTCCGTCACTTTGTCGGTATTAATAATGTCGACGCCGATCTTTTTCAGTTGCTTCCAGGCGTTGGGTGTGTCGGGAATGGACCAGAATCGGATGGGTTTATTATCGCCGTGGGCGCGTTTGATGACACGTTTCAGTTTCTCCCGGTCAAGGTCGGGTAGGTCGCCGGTGCCATCCCAGCGCGAATAGGAGCGGAAATTATCGCTGATGAGCGCTACCCGTTTGAGCGTTTCGTCGTCGTAGACCTCACTCGGCCGCCCGTCGAACTGAAGCAGGAGGGGATAATCGAGGTAGGTGTCGATTTTTGGCCGGTTGCCACTGATGATGATTTGCACCGCCTTTGGGTTTGCCGACCGGTTGAACGCCGTCAACCGCTCCTGCAAGGACGTAATCAGCTTAGGCAGTACTTCGGCGGGACTGTCTTTTACGTCAATTACTAAGCTAAACGTATAGTCCCGCGCCGGACTCACTTTGTCGGTGTACTGACTGAATAAGTTGACAATCGGTTTGAGGTACAGCGAATCGAGCGTGGGCGCCCCCGCCTGCGGTTTGTTGTGCGATACCACCAATACGCCGTCCTGCAACCAAACATCCGCTTCGATGAAGTCGGTCCGCTGTTCATAGGCATTGGCAAAGGGGCGGGGCTGGGCGTAGTCGTTGTGGGCGTGAATTTTCTGGGCCGACAGGTTGGCTGAGACCAACCAGCCGAGGACGAGGAGACTGTAGCGGATCATAGGTGGAAAATCAATTGGAGTGATCGGATGGAAAGTTAAGCAACTGCGCCCGATTGTCGACGGGTACAGCGTGGGAGTTTTAACATTTTTTGAACCGAAACGCTGTTCGACGCATGACTGAAATGATTTACTCTTCGGCGTACAACGCAACCACCAACCAGAATGATTAAACGACTATGTACGCTGGTAAGTTTGCTCCTGACTACCATTGCCGGAGTGCGACACAGAAGGGGAACGGGTTGATTGCTGGACATCGACCGGCTGACGCCCTACACCTGGCCGAGTGTTGCGTATGTTATTTTGAGCGATAAGCTCACAAGTAGCCAGAGTAGCACCAAGTCCGATCCGTACTAACGCGGCTCAACTGACCTTGCCGTTTGCCCCTAAACCGCTATTTTTGCCAAACTTCGTAGAGAATGAATAATGGTCAGTGGATAATGTAGAATGGATGATGACCCATACGGAGACACATTATCCATTAATTTTCAAGAATGGATTTACTCAAAGGGAAAGTCGTATTGATTACCGGCGCGTCGCGCGGAATTGGCCGGGCCATGGCGCATAAGTTTGCCCAGGAAGGCGCGTCCGTCGCGTTCACGTATCTGTCGAGCGTTGAAAAAGGACAGGCGCTCGAGGAAGAACTTCGGGCGTTTGGCGGGCAGGTGAACGGCTACCGTTCGGACGCGTCGGATCACAAAGCTGCCGAAGAACTTGTTAGTCAGGTTATTGCTGATTTCGGTAAACTCGATGTCCTGGTCAACAATGCGGGCATCACCAAAGATGGGCTGCTGATGCGGATGACCGAAGAGCAATGGGACAGCGTAATTGCCGTTAACTTAAAGTCGGTCTTTAACCTGACCAAAGCGGCCATTAAACCGATGATGAAGGCTAAAGTTGGTTCCATCATCAACCTGACGTCGGTGGTGGGTATCCGGGGCAACGCCGGGCAGGCCAACTACGCGGCCTCCAAGGCAGGAATCATCGGCTTCACCAAATCGGTCGCGCTGGAACTGGGGTCGCGCAATATTCGCTCCAACGCCATTGCACCCGGCTTCATCGAGACTGAGATGACCGGCGAAATCAACGAGAAAGCCGTGGAAGAATGGAAGCAGCAAATCCCACTGAAACGCGGTGGCCAACCCGAAGAAGTGGCCGACTGCGCCGTTTTCTTAGCCTCTGACCTGTCTCGCTACATCACCGGGCAAGTGCTGCAGGTGGACGGGGGAATGTTAACCTAAATAGTCGGTTAGTCAATCAGTTAATGAGTTGGTGAGCATTATGCGCCAGCTACTGAGAGACTGACCGACTCAACGACTTACTGACTTTCTTTTCATGCGTTCTGACGTTATTTTTCAATCCTCCCCGTGGTGGATTTTAGTGTGTCTGCTGGTTGGGGCGGTTTATGCCGTTGCCATGTACCAGCCGCTGCCACCTTTGGCCGGGTCGGTTCCGACCGGGTCACGGGTTGCGGGCAGCGGTGGGGCGGTGGGTGGCTTCGACAAACGGACAACCTACGGGCTGTCCGCCCTGCGGTTTGTGGTGGTGAGCCTGTTGTGTTTTCTCCTGCTCAACCCCCTCATCCGCAGCCTGCGAACGCTGACCGAAAAACCAAAAGTCGTGCTGGCCGTCGACAATTCGGAGTCGGTGGCGGCAGCGGGGCGGCCCGCGCTCAACCGGGCATTAGCGGGTTTGCAGGCCATTCGGCAGCAACTGACGGCCAAAGGCCTTGATGTGTCGGTCCGCACCTTTGGCGATACGGTGGCCAACGACGGCGGGGCCGATCTTACCCAAATTCCGTTTACCTGGCGCACGACCGATCTGTCGGGGTTGCTGTCGGGCATTCGTTCGGACTACGAGGGTCGTAATCTGACGGACGTGGTGCTGGTGTCGGACGGTATTTTTAATCAGGGCGTATCGCCCACTTTCGGGCAGTATCCCTTCGCGGTGCAGACGGTGGGGCTGGGCGACACGATTCCCAAACGCGATGTTCAACTGAAGGGCGTGGTTGCCAACCGGATTGCGTACCTCGGCAACCAGTTTCCGGTGCAGGCCGAAGTGGTTAGCAACGGGTTTTCGGGACGAAGCGCGACGGTAGTCCTGCGCCAGAATGGACGCGAGCTGGGTCGGCAGTCGATTAGTTTCAAAGGTAATGACTCCTTTAATCAACTGACGTTCCAGACGACGGCTACCCAAAAAGGTGTTCAGCATTATGTGGTAGAGGTATTGCCGCAGCCGGGGGAATTTAGCACCCGTAACAACCGGCAGGACGTTTATTTAGACGTGATCGACGGCAAAGAAAAAGTGCTGCTGCTGGCTCTGACGCCCCACCCGGACGTGAAAGCCATTCGTAACCTGCTGGAGAAGAACCAGAATTACGAAGTCGATGTCCGCATCCTGACGGGCACGACAGACCCAAATCCACCCGCCGATAAGACGTATGATCTCCTGATTTTGCACCAGATTCCCGACAATGCCGGGTATGGTAACGACTTGGTTCGGCGGTTTTTAGCCACAAATACGCCGGTGTTGTTCGTGCTGGGTGGGCAGTCGGCACTGGGTTCGTTCAACACGTTGAATCCGGTGATGCAGGTAAGCGCTCAATCGAACCAAAGCGACAGGGTAACGGGGTTTTTTAATCCGGAATTCAAGCAACTCAACCTCGACCCGGCCCGGCTCGATCTGTTGAGCAAATTGCCACCGATGGCCGTTCCCTACGGCGATTTCAAGCTACAGGCTGGCAGCGAGGTAGTGCTGTGGCAGCAGGTTGGCAGTGTGCGCACCACCAAGCCGTTGCTGGCCATTAACGTGGCGGGGGGGACATCGGACCGGGCACGCAAATCGGCCGTGCTGGCGGGCGAAGGCCTGTGGGCGTGGCGGCTCGAAGAATACGCCCTGACCGACAAGCAGGAGGTGGTGGATGAGTTGGTGCAGAAAGTGATTCAACTCATTTCGGTGAAGGAAGACCGGCGCAAACTCCGCGTGTACCCTATCCGCAACGAGTTTGTCGCGGGCGAGAAGGTCATATTCGAGACTGAACTTTACAACGACATCTACGAGCGGCTGTACGACAAACCCGTCCGGCTCGAAATCGTTGATGAGAAAAGTGTCACTCGGTCGTACAATTACACACCCACGGCCGCCAACAGCCGGTTCGAGATCAGCCGCCTGCCGCAGGGGGCGTACCGGTTTCGGGCCAGTGTGAGCGTCAACGGCAAAACCGAGCAGTCGGCGGGTCAGTTCGTCGTGCGTGATCTGCAACTCGAAGCCCTCAACACCACCGCCGACCACGGTTTGCTCCGGCAGTTGGCCCAGCAGACGGGCGGACAATTCTACGGACCCACCCGCATCGACGACCTCGTGCGCAACCTAACCGCCAGCCCGCGCCCCGCCCGCCTGACGAGCACTGAAGAGATGAACGAGATCATCAACTGGCGGTGGCTGTTCTTCGTCGTCCTGACGCTGGCCACCGTGGAGTGGGGGCTGCGCAAGTTCTACGGTGGGTACTAAACCGCCAGCGCGTCCATCTGCTCAGCGAGTTGCTGCCGTTTCTGGGCAAAGTAAATCTCCCAGTTCGTTAACTGACTGATCGTTTGATACGTCTCCGATTGGTGGAGCGTTTGCACGTCGGTTCGGAGTTGAGCCGCGAGGAATTGCAACCGGTTTCGCTCGTTTTTAAGCAGTGCTTTCCCGGTGATGGATTCCGAGCGGGGCACGAAGGTGTCACCCTGTTCGAGCGTTTGGTGAATCTCCGACACGCGTTTCAGGTCGTTGCGGTCGTTGGCCATTTTGAGTTCGGCGAACAGACTTTCGGCCTGGCTTTTGAGCGCTTCGGCTACGACGTCGGGGTGGCAGAGTTGGGCAGCTTTACGGAAGTTACGTTTGAGGTCGCGCTGCTCATCGTCCGATAGTGCAAAGCGGAGTTGCTGGCGGGTTTCGGTGTATTGCCGGTTGTATTGATCGTAATCCGCGTTGGCTTCAGTGCGTTCAGCGTCGGTAATGGCCTGCGCCCGGCGGAGTTCGAGCAGTTTCAGAATCAGGTCGCCGAGCCGGAGCGAATGCTGTACGCTGAACTCGTGGAGCGTCTTTTCGATGTCGGCTTTTTCGGCTTCCAGCGCCTGCACCTGCAATTCCAGAATGCGAATCTCGATTTTTAACGCGCTCAGTTCAACATCGACGTAGGCCACGAGCGTGGTATGCTGCTTCCCAAACTGGTCAATCTGACCGACGGCTTCGGCGTATTGCCCGCGATGCAGCAGGCTAACAATCTGTTCTAACTCGTCGGTGAGGTGTTGCTGCGATAGCTTGTCGAGGTGCGGGGCGAGTTCGTCGGGCTCGTCTAAGGCGATGAGCGTTTTGATGAGGTCGAGCCGTTTGAGCACCTTGCCCAGATCGAGCGGAGCTTTATCGGGAGCAGGGGCGTAGCGGTCGCGCAACTGCCGGAACTCGGTCGTGAACTGCCCGGCGAGTCGCCCGGCCTCGGTCGGGATCGTGGTGTTTTCGTGATTCTGCCGCGCTTTGTAGCTCCAGTTGAACGAGCCGGTGATGACTGTTTGCCCGTCGATAACGCAGAACTTGTTGTGCATGAAGTTTTTCTTCTCACCACCGACGATGTCAACATTACCTCCAAACCGTTTCAGTTCATCAAAATCCAGTCCGTTATCACGGAAATTTGTCTTACCACTTGAAATGAGCAGGTTAACTAATACACCCCGACTGGCTAAGTTGCAAAGTTTTTGAAAGATTTCCCGGTCCGTAAACCACGCCACCGCTATATACACACTTTGCTGGGCTTTCTGCAACTCGGCGATGATGTTTTCGTGGATATGGTCGAAGTGGGCGGTACTTTGCATAGAGTTGGATCACAATTCACCGTACAAGTGAGCATACTGATTCGTGGGCATCAAACTGATCAAATCTTTTATCGTCAACATAATATTTAGCAGCACTGTATAGCCCCATTAGCATTCTGAAAGAAGAAGCATTGAGTTGGACATGGGTGCATTTCTCGAAATCATTTGTTAAGCTCGAAAAACTGTATTTATCTGTTTCAAGCCAATCGTTCACGTAGTGGCAACAAATCCCTAAAAGCTCTTTGCCTGAATCAGAGGCTATTGAGTAGTTTGTAAATATTCTTAAACCGTTCTCGCGTTTACTCAACAATTTTTGTGTTAGCTCTAACTGTGCTTTAGCACATATCAAAGCAGTGTTTTTATCAATTATAGATATTTCGTTCGTTTTCATTATCTCAATCTTCCCAATACTCAGTGCCTTCTTTATCAACATAGCCATAATAAGAGGTTGCAGGTATCGGTATTAATTCTAATCCAGCAGCCCAATATTGTTTCTCATAAAACTCCGTCCAGCCAAAATCTGAATCAGAAAATTTTCTTACAACTTCGTCTGACTTGTTGATAATAAGCCATGAATCATTATACATCACTCCGGCGCAACCGCCTTCAAAACAAAAAGAAGTGGCGTTCTCATAAACGATTGAAATTACTACTTGGCCTTTTTTGTCAATATGGCCATAACGATCATTTTTGACTACTACTGCTAACCCTTCTTCAAACGGTTCTACCAAAAAATACACACAATCAATTACAATATTCTTATTCCGATCACAAAATCCCCATTTATCACCCTTTCGGTACGGAATTAAAAACGGTTCTTCGGGTTTGGTCAGCAGTTTATCCGTCAGGGCGAGTTGGTTGGAGACGCGGGCTAAGGCGGGAGATTGGGCGGTTTTGACGAGGGCGGTGGTGGGGTTTTCGGGCATGGTCAGTTAATGGCTTCTATCTTGTTTTTGAACACAGTTACCAACTTGTAGTCATTGCTCAAGGCTTTTACCTCGTCCCAGATGCTCCCAACAATCCGATGGAAGTCGCGCATGGATACGTTGCCCACCCGCACATGGATAACGGGCGGGGGCGGATTGCTGAAGAGGATACGATCTGAGAAATCCGAATCTTTCGTGACAACCGTCATGCTTCGCTCTCTGGCATACTGCCAGATCTCGTAATCCTCCGAGTCATTCTGGATATCCAACTGATGCAGGTAGTCAGGATTATTCCACGGACTGAAGTAGTATGGCAGATTGACATCAATTAGATAGGTAGCCATCTATCAGGCAGCGGCTTTGATGTCCCGGATGACATACTTCCGGTCCATAAGTTCAATGGTAAACTGTAAACAGGCGTCAAAATCTTCCGGCTCCAGCATGGGGTATTGGTGCAACAGTTCCTCACGGGGCGTTCCGGCAAACAGAAATTCGAGTACCGTCTGCACCGTTATACGCATACCGCGAATGATGGGTCTGCCGTTGCAGATATCCGGGTTAATGGCGATTCTCTCAGCAATGTACGTTGTCATGCGGTTGTGGTTATAGTGGCAGGAGATAGGAAGTATGAAGAAGCGCAAATGTGTAAATTCCTTCAACTGCGTTTCAGCTTTTCCCGGCGATGTTCGAGACTTTGAATAGTCAGTTCGTTTGCAATCGATGGTTGACGTTGCTGACTTTCACGAGCTTTGGCAATCACCTCGTCGGTTTGGCGTATCCGTTCGGTTGCCAGCCCTTCAAACCGTTTTTTGATTTTGCTCGGTGACATAGTAAAATTAATTCATCGCTTTTCGCCCGTCATTTGAGTTTAAAAAAGCGTTGCGTCGTGTATCGCCGTGTTGCCGACAATTTCTTTATTTCCCGAACTGTTCCGTCTAATGTTACTTCTACTACGCTGTTGCCGAGTGTGATAGCGACCGGAAAGTCCGATTGCAACGCCCGTTCGTAAGCCTCGCGGGTGGCGAGTTCAGCTAAGGCTGGAATCTGCTCCTTGAAGCGTTCATAGTCTTCGTCGGTGAGGGGGACTTTGGGGAGATCGTTCATACCCAAAGTTAACAAAACTTCCGGGGATGTTTCTTTCTCATCACGCTTCCTCCGCCCGCATCGCGTTGTAGACGAACCGGATTTCGCTGTACGTAACGTCGTCACCCAGAGCGTGTTTGGCTTCGCCCAGCGTTTGGGATTTATTCTCGGTCAAGTAGGAGCGAATGGCCGACGCTTTGGCCGGTGGGAGCAGGGCGTCGATAGTCAACTCGCCCGAACTGATGGCCTGCGCTAAGTGCGACTCGACCGTCGAAACGGCCAAGCTGCGTTCTTCGGCGATGTCGGCGATGCTTTTGCCGGACCGGAAATAAGCCAGCGTGACGGCGGGGGAGAAGCCTTTCGGGTCTTTATCCTTCTTCGATCTTGGCGAACTTTGCGCTTCTGTAGACACATCCGCCGACCGGCCTGCTTTGCTGCCACCCGCGTATTCCTGAATGATGGCCAGCACTTCGTGACCAATCTGCTTGACTTTGGTTTTGCCGAAACCCTTGATGGTCAGCAGTTCGGCCACGGTGGTTGGGCGGACGCGGGACAGTTCGATAATGGTTTTCTGGGGCATCACCATGTAGGCCGTCGCGCCGTGTTCGCCCGCTTTGTCATTGCGCCACTTCATCAGCGCGTTGTACAACCCGTTACCGCGCGAATCATTACCCGATGTGTTCACTTCACCTTTCCGGCGTTCGGGGCGGAAGTCGAGTTCGGCGAGGTTGCGCGTTTGCAGGTACGCCAGCGCGTCGAACCCGTTGCCCAGCCCGGCGAAACAGCGTGACTTGCTGAACAATTCTTTTTCCAGTTCGTCCATTACCTCCAGCAGCGATTCGCGCACCTGCTTGTTGTCGGAGTCGGTGGGGCAGCGTTGCAGCAACGGCAGCAGTTCGTCGGTCAGCAGCGCTTTAAAATAGGGGCCCGATTTGCGGACGCGCTCCTGCAACGGCTCGTTGGCTTCGGGCAGGGCTTCGTTGTTGAAGTACGTGGGCAGTTGCCCAACGAACCGGCGCGACACGTCACGTGCCCTGGTTTGCAGGGCGTCGGTGAGTTGGGTGAGCAGCGGCATCAACTCCTCGGACAGGCTGCCCGCATGTTCGTTGGCCACCCGGCGGCAGCGGTACGCGAGCGAATGCGCCTGCTCAAACGAGAACAATTCCTGTAACAGACTTTCCTGGTTGGCGCGTTTCGAATCGTGCAGGTGCTGTTCGGTGGGGGTTTGCTGCTGCACCTGCTCGTGAAAATCTTCCAGCGTCTGCTCGGTTTTGATGCTGTGCGACGGAATGGGCGTTCGGAGCACCAGCCCGCCGAGGGTTTTGCAGCGGCTGAGGGCCACATACACCTGCCCATGTGCAAAAGCCGCCGACGCGTCGATGATTGCTTTCTCAAACGTCAGACCCTGGCTTTTGTGGATCGTGATGGCCCAGGCGAGTTTCAGCGGGTACTGCGTGAACCGGCCGATTACCTCGTTTTTGATTTCTTTCGTGGCCGGGTCGATGGTGTAGCGGATGTTTTCCCAGTCGACGCGGCTGGCGTAAATCATCTGCCCGTCCGAGGTGGCTTTAACGTGGATTACTTCTTCGTCAATCGCCGTGATCCGCCCGATTTTGCCGTTGTAATACAGTTTCTCGCGCGAAATATCGTTTTTGATAAACATCACCTGCGCCCCCACTTTTAGTTCTAATTTGGCTTCGGTGGGGTACATGTGTTCGGGAAATTCACCTTCGGTCGTGGCCGTGAACGTGCGCACTTTCGGCTTCAGCGCCTGTAGTTTCTGACTATTGATCTGCTGGGCGGTGTTGTTGTGCGTCGACAGCGTGATGTAGCCTTCATCGTCGGCGGGCGAAAAATCGGGGACGTAGCGCTGGTTGAGTTCAGCAAACTGGTCGGCCGTGATGGTCTTCTCCCGGACGCCGTTGAGCAGGTCGATGAAGCGCTGGTCCGATTGCCGGTAAATGTGCGTTAGCTCAATGGATACGTAGGGAACCTGACGCAGGGCGCGGCTGCCGAAAAAGTAGCCCGTGTCGTAGTAGGGGCGGAGCATCGCCCAGTCCTCGTCGCGGATCACGGGCGGCAACTGCTGCATGTCGCCGATGAGCAGCAACTGCACCCCGCCAAATGGTTGCCCATTGCCCCGGTAGCGACGCAGCACATCGTCAATACCATCGAGTACGTCGGCGCGGACCATGCTGATTTCATCGATCACAAGCAGGTCGAGGGTGCGCAGCAGGTTGATTTTTTCCCGGCTAAACCGACGCGCTTCTTTCTGAGCCGCACCCGGCACGATGGGTCCGAACGGGAGTTGGAACAGCGAGTGAATCGTGACGCCCCCGGCGTTAATGGCCGCTACGCCCGTTGGCGCGACCACGGCGAGTCGTTTGGCGTTCGACTGCCTGATCTGGTGCAGAAACGTGGTCTTGCCGGTTCCGGCCTTACCCGTCAGAAAAATGTTCCGGTTCGTGTGGAGGACAAAATTATGGGCGAGGTGAAGTTTCTCGTTGACGGGAGTGGACATCGGAACGGTGGTTTTCAGGCTGGACAAAGCTAATCGTTGTACATTTGAAAACCCATACGTTTGGTTTGTGGTTCGTAGTTGATGGTTTGTAGTTAGCCGACGCGAACCCTACCGGCGTCAGCTAACTGCAAACCATCAACTACGAACCACAAACCACAAATCGAAAAAATGAACATTGGCGATAAAGTCCGGCTATTGCGGGCGAAAGAACAGGGCGTCATCTCGCGGTTTCTACCCGGCGACATGATTGAAATTGAGATTGAAGACGGTTTCCGAATTCCCGTGATGCGCTCCGAATTGGTGGCGGTTTCGCCCTTAGAGGCCGAACGACTGCTGAAAACAAGTTCGTTCGCTCCCCAAAAACCAATGGCCGCAACGGCCCCGGCCATCCTGTCGAATCAGGGTATTTATCTGGCGTTTGTGCCCGTCAACGACCGGGAGTACACCCTGCACCTGATTAACAACACCGACTGGGAGTTTCCCTACATGCTGGGCGAAGAATCGGCCCCTGCGGGTAGTGGCGTGCAGTTTCGGGGCATCGGCAGTGGCGTGTTGAAACCTAAATCGCAGCAGAAAATGAACGACCACTACGAACACGCCAAATTTGATGAGTGGCCCACGTTTGTGGTGCAGGGATTGTGGTTCCGGGCCGGGAAGTCGTCGCTACGGGCACCACTCATCAAGCGATTTAAAGGCCGGGCCGCTACGTTTTTCAACAAGAAAACCACTGTTCCTATCCTGAATCAACCCGGTTTCCTGACCCAGTTGGACGCAGAAGGTACCGAAACCGGCCCGCCGACGCCGACCAGCAACCGGCCCAAACCCGTAACGATCCGGCCCGATGAGTTGAAGGCCGAAATGTTGAAGCCTAAATCCGATCCCGTTGAGGTTTCCGTCGAGCGGCCAACGTCGGTGGTGGATTTGCACACGGAAGCGTTGCTGCCTAACGGGACGGGTAATCGCACGCCATCTGATCTGCTGACGCTGCAACTGCACATTTTTGAGAAAAGCCTTGAAAACGCCATTGCCAGCAGCATGAGCGACATTACGTTTATTCACGGCGTCGGGAGCGGTGCCCTGCGGACGGAGTTGCACCGCCGGTTGGGTCAGCACCCGAACGTTAAATTTTTTGAAGACGCGCAAAAACAGAAGTTTGGCTATGGTGCCACGAAGGTCACGATTAAGTAAGATTTTGAGTGACTATTATCGCATCGGCCGGTACGCCCGAGCGGGACCGACAGAGATGCCCAGACCAACACGGAGATACACGGAGTTTTTCCATACCACTTGGTGTATCTCCGTGTTGGTCTGGGCATCTCTGTGCAACAGCTTCTTAATCTCTTGCCAGCCAGATAACCGCCTGAATCCGAAGGCGCCCAAAGAAGCCTATACTACAACCACCATGGAAGTCCGTAACGACCGCTTTTTGTCCACCGTGCACGTTCCCGTTTCCATTGCGATGGCCGACGTAGAACGGCAGATCAATGCACAGGTCAATGGGCTGATTTACGAGGATAGCAGCTTAGACGACAATAACAAGGACAACTTCATGGCTAAGGTCTGGAAGCGTGGAACAATCATCGTCGATGCGCAGGATAGTCTGTTTCATTTCACGGTGCCACTGCGGATCTGGGCCAAAGCGGGCGTGTCGGTGCTGGGCTTTACGCAGTACAAAGAGACGGAGTTTGAAATTGACCTACGCTTCAAAACCAAGTTTGACCTCGACCGTGACTGGTCAGTCAACACCCAGACGCAGGCCGACGGTTACGCCTGGGTACGTCGCCCCACGATCAGCGTGGTAGGGTTCAACGTGCCCATAACGAACTTCGTTAGCCGGATGATCGACAAAAATTTAGGTACGATTACCAAAACGCTGGATCAGCAGATTCGCCGGAATGTGGACCTGCGAACACCCGTTCTGAACGTTTGGAACACGTTGCGCGACCCGTATCTGCTTTCCGATAAGTACAGGACTTATTTGCAGGTTGTGCCGAAGCGGGTGCTCATCACGCCCCTGCGCTTCGAGGGCCGCACCGTTCGCGCGACCATTGGCATTGAAGGCTTCACGCTCACCACCACCGGCGCCAAGCCCGACGTTCGCCCGGCGGTGTCGCTGCCCGATCTGACGGTGGTGAACCGGGTGAAAGACGATTTTCAGATTGGTTTACTGAGCGAAATCAGCTATTCTGAAGCGGCAAAATTAGCGGCCGACGAGTTTGTTGGTAAAACGTTTACCTTCAGTAATGACCGCTATACCATAACCCTGACGAGCATGGATCTGTATGGCCAGAACGACAATCTGATCATCAAAGCGGGTCTGAAAGGCACCATCTCCGGCGACATCTACCTGCGTGGCCGACCGTATTACGACGCACAGTTGCAGACAATTTCGCTCAAAAATCTCACTTACGATCTGGACACGAAAAACGTGCTTCAGCGATCGGCAAGCTGGCTGCTGCAGGGTACATTCACCCGGACACTGGAACAGCAATTGACCATTCCGGTTGGCTCCTACATCGCCGACATGCAAAAATTAGTGCAGGAACGACTCAAAAACAATCAGTTAGCCAAGGGCGTAACCATCAACGGCCGCATCGACGAAATCCGCCCTGACCAGGTATACCTGACGCCTACCGCCCTGCTGGCCGTTGTCAACGCACGGGGCCGCATCGACGTGACCGTAGCCGGACTATAGTCGTTCCCGTCGGCCTAACGGAAATAGCCGTACCTTTGCCCTCCCCAACCAATCCAGACTGGCTTATCGCGTCCCGCCCCCGGCGGGATGAGGAAAGTCCGGGCAGCACAGAGCACCTTACTTCCTAACGGGAAGGCGGACGGCTGGGAACGGCCGTTCGACAGCCAGTGTCACAGAAAACAAACCGCCGAAAGGTAAGGGTGAAAAGGTGGGGTAAGAGCCTACCGCCCGTCGGGCGACCGATGGGGCAGGATAAACCTTAAGGGCTGAAAGACCAAATAAGCGTCGGACGCGCGGCTGCTCGTCGCCAGCGGCCCGAAAGGGTCAACACCGACGCGGGTAGGTCGAACGAGGTGACCGGGTGACCGGCATCCCAGATAAATGATAAGCCATTCGGAAACGGAGGACAGAACCCGGCTTACAGGTCTGGATTGGATTGGGGAATTTTTAAACGATGGGCGAAATCAGTGAACGTAACGACCAGCGCTTTAACCAAAAAGGGACCCGGAGAAGCTTCTCCGGGTCCCTTTTTGGTTAAAGCGCTGGTCTCAACAAGTCAACGGCGCTACTTTTTTAGCGTTAGTAGAAGCTCGTCCAACCCTTCCATTGCCATTGTTAATCCTTCTTTGAAGCCCATTTGAAGTGTCGTTTCCAGTTGAGCCAGATCATCATAGGTAATCAGGTGTTCGACAAGGGTTACCTCTCCCTGGTCGGCAAATGATACGTTCCATCTTGATTGTGGCAAATCCTGATTGACAACACCTTCCGCATCAGCGAACCCGTCAAGCCCGGTAAAGCTTTTTTGGGGTTGAATAGTTTTATAATTGGCTACTGCCCAATGTTCTTCGCCGTCTGGTCCAACCATAGCGTAATGCCATGAGCCGCCTTCCCGAAAATCCATTGTTTTGGTCCGGGCCTTCCAGGGTTTGGGTGCCCACCATTGGTCAAGTAATTCGCTTTTTGTGTACGCGTCCCAGACCAAAGCGCGTTCGGCCGCAAATTCGCGCTTTACTACGATTGTTTTATTTTCCTTATCCACGGAAAAGTCAAACGCTAAGGTGTTACTCATTTTTTATTGGATTTGAGGGTTGATAATACGTTGTCAAGTTCGTTGAAACGACTTTCCCATATCGTTCTGAACTGGTCAAGCCATTGATCAATTTCCTGCATTTTGGGTACGTCAAGCAGGTAATAAATCTCCCGTCCCTGTTGGTCCTGCTTCACGAGTTGGCACTCGATCAACACATGCAGATGCTTTGAAACAGCTTGTCGGCTGGTGTCAAAATGTTCAGCAATCGCGTTCGGTGTCATTGCCTGTAAAGCAATTAGTCCAATAATGGCTCTGCGGGTTGGGTCGGCAATTGCCTGAAAAATATCGCGTCTCATTGTAACTCGTTTACTTGCTGCCAATCAGTTGCAAATGTAATCGCAACTATTCGGTTGCGCAAATTTTCTTAATTATTTTTTGAGATAAAATTTATGCGCAGGCACATCTTGTCAATGGCTCAAAAAGGAAATTGATTGTGGTGTTTGGTAAATACATAGTGAACCAGGACATCCCATGAAGCCAGCTGGTAGAATCTAAGCCATTTTTCCGTACCTTTGCGGCCACGTTTTACGAGGGAGTTCGTCTCCCGTCAAAACTAACCAAGCACAAATGGCTGTTAAAATTAGATTAGCGCGTCGTGGACGCAAAAAAATGGCGATGTACGACATCGTAATCGCGGAATCTACTTCCCCCCGCGATGGCCGGTTTATCGAGAAAATCGGTTCGTACAACCCCAACACCGACCCATCGACGGTCGTATTAAAGTCGGAGCGGGCCGTGTATTGGCTCATGGTGGGTGCCCAGCCGACCGATACCGCGCGTTCGGTATTGTCGCATGAGGGCATCATGTATCGCAAGCACCTCCAGGTTGGCGTCAACAAAGGAGCCATCACGCAGGAGCAGGCCGATGAGAAGTACACAACCTGGAAAGATGAGAAGCAGAATCGCAGAGACAACGCTGCCGACACCAAAACCCAGACCAAAGAGCAGGCACGTGCGGCCCGTTTAGAGACGGAGAAGAAGGTGAACGAAGCCCGCGCCGAAGCCATTGTTAAGAAAAACAAGGTAGAAGAGCCTGAGCCGGTAGTGGCTACCGTTGCTCCCACTGTTGAGGAAGCCCCGGTTGCTGAGGCTGCTGCTGTCGAAGAAACGCCGGTTGCCGAAGCCGCTCCGGTTGTTGAGGAGACTCCAGTAGCTGCGGTACCTGTCGCTGAGGAAATACCCACAGTGGACGCTGCCGCAGTGGATGCTGCCGCAGTGGATGCTGCCGCAGTGGACGCTACGGTTGCTGAAACCGAAGCTGCTCCCGTTGCTGAAACTCCGGCCCCCGAAGCAACTGCCACTGAAACGCAAACGCCCGATGGAGAAACGGCGGCCGTTCAAACCATAGCGGAAGCGGCTCCCGAAGCGGCTGCGACCCTGGATGAAACGCCTGCTGCTGAGACTCCCGCCGTGGACACGGATGAAACGAAAACGGCGGAATAATTTCCCAATCAAATCTGTTATAAAAGAGCCTGTTCGTGTTTGGACAGGCTCTTTTTATTCCTTCTCCATTTCTCCATACTGTGACTAAAGACGATTGCTACCAACTGGGCCACATCACCAAAACGCACGCCGTCAGTGGTGAATTGGTACTTTATTTAGACGTCGACGACCCCAAAGAGTACGCCGATCTGGAATCGGTGCTGCTGGAAGTGAAGGGTGAGTTGATTCCGTATTTCATCGAATCCATTGCCATCGTGAAGGGCAGCCGCGCCATTGTGGCCTTTGAGGATGTCGACACCATTGAGCAGGCCGAGCGGCTGATTAACTGCCCGGCTTACCTGCCATTGGACGAACTCGAACCCATCACCGACGAAACCCGGTTTTACTTCCACGAAATCGTAGGGTATCAGGTTGTCGATGCCGAAGTGGGTGAGCTGGGCGCGGTGCGGGGCGTGTATGCCATGAACGCCCAGGATCTGATCGCGATGGATTACCAGGGCAAAGAAGTGCTGATTCCTATCAACAGTGACATTGTGCGGACGGTGGACCGGGCCAATCAGAAATTGAACGTTGTCCTGCCCGACGGTTTGCTGGACATTTACATGGCCGAGGACGATAAAACGGATCGCAGCGCAAGCAATGGTAGTGAAGTAGAAGGCCACGCGGAGAACACGGATGAGGATTGATATTATCACCTGCCTGCCCCGCCTGTTGGACAGCTTTTTTGCGCACTCGATCCTACAGCGGGCGCAGACGGGCGGCTACGTGACGGTGGTTGTGCATGACCTGCGCGACTACACCGCCGACAAGCACCGGCGCGTGGACGATTACGCCTTTGGCGGAGGTGCGGGCATGGTCATGCAAATCGAACCCATTGCCCGCTGCATCCGCGCGTTGCAGGCCGAACGCACCTACGATGACGTTATTTATATGACGCCCGACGGCGAACGACTCAATCAGCAAACGGCCAACACGCTGTCACTGCGGCAGAATCTGATTATTCTCTGCGGTCACTACAAGGGTGTCGATGAGCGGGTTCGTACTTTATTCGTTACCAAAGAAATCAGCATCGGCGACTACGTGCTCAGCGGGGGTGAACTGGCGGCCTGTGTCCTCGCCGACGCCCTGATCCGGTTGCTGCCGGGCGTGTTGAACGATGAGACGTCGGCCCTCACCGACTCCTTCCAGGATAACCTGCTGGCCCCGCCGGTATATACACGTCCGGCTGAGTTTGAAGGGCATCGGGTTCCCGATATTCTGCTGTCGGGCCACGAAGCGAAGATTGACGACTGGCGGCACGAACAGGCACTGGAGCGAACCCGCCTGCGTCGGCCGGATCTGCTGGAACCGGGGCACTAACGGTGCCTCATCGTTTAAACTAACTGCACAACTGCACAGTTTGCCGGTATGTATGTATATGCCTACCATGAACCAACTGATTCTGTGAAGGATACACTGTACATTCTGTTGGTCGAGGACGATCAGGACGACATAGAACTGTTCCGCTATGCACTAAAACTGAATGGAATAGCCTGTCACCTGAGCGTGCTGATGACGGGCGATGAAGTAGCCCCGTACCTGCTCACTGTGCCTACGCTGCCGGATGTAATCGTGCTGGATTTGAGCCTGCCCAAGGTGAACGGCCGCGACGTGCTGCGGCAGATTAAGGCCAGTCCGGGCTTCAAGGTTATTCCAATGGTGGTGCTGACTACCTCGTCGGCGCGGGAGGATCGGGACTATTGCCTGGCGCTGGGTGTTAACCAATTCCTGACCAAACCCACCACGGCTACGGCCTTCACGGCTACGGCCGCCACCATCGTTGGTCTTGCGTTGATGAACAAACACGGCTGACTGCTCCGCGTTACGCTGACCCGTTCGTTGGGTCGCTACTCTCCTGTACTTCTTTTTCTTCGCGCTCCCGGCGCTTTTGTTCGCGTCGTTCCTGACGCAGTTGTCGGCGGGTTTTGACGGTGTCGGCGGGAGCCACTTCGCCCGGAATGGCGTCGGGCCGGTTGGGGCTGCGCCGGTCCGGCTGGGTCGATGGCTGGGTACCATCGTTGCGGTTTTCGTCCGTTTTGTTGCCTTTGAAGAGTCGCCGGAAAAAATTGTCGAGACCATCCCCGCTTTCCTCATCAATCTGTTCTCCCATCGGGTCGGTCAGCAGACTATCGCCCTCAAACAACGTGTCGACCGGGACCACTGGTCGGCGCAGACCCTCGCGCAGCCGGACGTCGTAGAACCCGTAAGCGCCTGAATCGGGCGTTGTCAGGCCGCGCCGGGCCATGATGCGGCCAATGAGCTTGAAGTACCCCCGCACGTTGCGAACCTGTAGCAGGCCACCAGGTACGAACCAGTTCAGAGCCGCTTTGGGACGCGGTACTACAAAGGCCAGAAAAATACTTTCGCCCAGGTTCAGATCGGCCGGGCTTTTGGCGAAGTAATAGCGGGCCGCTTCGCCAATGCCGTAGATATTGCGCCCCCACTCAATGATGTTCAGGTACACCTCATACATCCGGTCTTTGGGAACGATGTGTTCGTTTTCGATCAGCCAGACGATCAGGATCTCTTCGATCTTGCGCGAAATGGTTTTGTTGCGATTGAGAAACGCGTTTTTAACTAATTGCATCGACACCGTACTGGCCCCGCGCTTAAAGGATTTCTCCTTGAAATTCGTGGCTATCGACACCCGAAAGGCCTTTTCGTTAAATCCTTTATGGGTGAAAAACGTGTAATCTTCCGACGTCAGCAGGGCATTGCGCAAATCGGGCGAGATCTGGTTCAGGGGCGTGAAATCGGAATTCTGGGGGCCAACCGTGATGGACCGGACGGGCTTTCCTTTTTCATAGGGCGTATATACGAACGGCCGGTTAATGGCCCCAAAATCGGTGTGGCCCATCTTCAGAATCCGGAAGCCGTCCTGCGTCAGGCCGGAGTCAAACCGGACCGAGTCGGGCAGCGACGTGTCCAACTGAAACGCCAGATCGTACTTAAGTTTACCCGCCACCTTCATGCCTTCGAGCGACTCGAACAGGCCTTGGGGAAACGAATTAAACAGCGCCTGCGCGTCGAGTTGATCCGTGTGGAGTTGCAGTTCGTAGATTTTGCCCGGTTGTTTCGTGCGGTCCCCGTCGGCCGGGTTAGCCGCAGCGAGCGTGTATTTAACGAACGGCCGGGCACTTACCGTCCCCAGATGCAGCGTCGAGGAACTGTCGACGCCCACGTAATTCTCGCCCACGAATACGTTAGCCTCCATCGACGCCGTGGGCACCAGCACGTCGGTGCGGGCAATGGCGGGGTGATTGATGCGCAGGTTACGGACCGAGCCAGCGCCTTCGAGCCGGAATTCACCCCCGTCGCGGTCCACGTCGCGGAGTTCGACCCGGATCGTGTCGGCCTGTAGTTTGAGGTCAAATTTCTGCTGGATATACTTCAGTTCGAGGGGTTTGGGTCGTCCATCTTCGCCATCGGCGTAGAACGCCAGATCATACTCGCGGTCGGCGGGGTCGGCCGTACCCGCAATGTGCCAGGTGGCTTCGCTGCCGTTGAGTTTAAGCGTCGACATCACGACTTCATTCTTGATGTATGCCGTTTGCGTCAGCAGGCTGATGGTATCAGCATCGTCCATGCCCTTAAACTCTAAGTTTCTGACGTTGAGGTCGTCGGGAATTTTCGACAGGATGTTATCAATTAGGTTTTCGGCGACGTTGGCGAGGTTGGCCCGGCGGGTCGTTTCGACGGGCTGATTGGCGGTGCGGGTTGAGTCCCGCTGTTTGCGACGAATTAGGAAGTCGATGTTCGTCAGCGAGTCGCGCCGGATAACCTGTACCAATCCGTTTTCCAGCGTCATCCCCGACAGGGCAATCTGACCAGCCAGGAGTGGCCAGAACCGGACACCAACCTCCACGCGTTCAATGCGGGCTAAGCTGTCCCGATCTTGCGGAACTACCGAAACGTTGGTAAAGGCAATCGAGTTAATGCCGGTAAAACGCGCTGAGCCAATGCGGACGTCGAGGTTATAGTCCCGTTTTGCTTTGCGAACGGCCCGATTCAGTGCGGTTTTCAGCAGACTCTCGCGTTTGGAATAGGCATAACTGCCACCGATGGCCGCGATGATAAAAAAGATTAATACGGCCCAGCCGGTGATGCGTAAGGCGCTGCGTTGACGATCCGTCATGCTCAATTACAAAGTCCAGGAAGCGCAAATATAGGGAAAAGGGGAGGAAAGGGAAGAGAAGGAGGAAAGGGACGAAAGGGATTAGTAGTTCCTTTATTACCTGACTTCCCCCTCGTCCCCGTCCCTTTCCGCAACGTCGCACCGCTCTAAAAATCTAAATGACAGTTCGTCCAGCCGTTGTCGAAGCGGGTGCCGAACTGCTGATAGAAGCCGATGGCCGGTTCGTTCCAGTCCAGCACCTGCCACATCATGCCCGTGCATCCCGTTTCCTTCGCCATATCAATGGTTGCGTCCAGCAGCAGTTTGCCAATGCCGTAGCCCCGAAACGCTTCCGTCACGACAATATCTTCGAGATACAGCCGCTTGCCTTTCCAGGTCGAATAGCGAAAGTAATACAACGCCATACCTACTATTTTCTGCCCGTCAGAATCTTCGGCGACGAGCATCCCGAAGACTGGATTTGGACCGAAACCGTCTTCGGCCATCTGGTCGGCGGTGTTGGAAACCTGATCGGCGGCTTTCTCGTAAACAGCTAATTCGGTCACTAAATCAAAAGCCTGCGGAATGTCGGCGCGGGCACCGGGGCGGATGGCGATCATGGGTGGGAAGGTCAATGGATTATTCGTCCTTTTTTATCAATTTCTGCCACTTCTCCAGCGCGGCCCGAAAGTCATCCGGCAGGGGCTGCTCAAACTGAAGCCACGCGCGGGAGCGGGGGTGGGTGAACCCCAGCGACTTGGCGTGCAGGGCCTGCCGGGGAATGAGTTTAAAGGCGTTTTCGACGAATGTTTTGTAGGTTCCGTTGGGCATGCCGCGCACGATCCGGTCCCCGCCGTACATGGCATCGTTGAACAGCGGGTGGCCAATATGTTTGAAATGCGCCCGAATCTGGTGGGTCCGTCCGGTTTCCAAGTTGCACTGCACCAGCGACACGTAGCGCATCGGTTCCAGCGTTTTGTAGTGCGTGATGGCCCATTTACCCTTGGCTTCGTCGTCGTAGATGGCCTGTACTTTGCGGTCTTTCAGCGCCCGGCCAATGTATCCGGTGATGGTGCCGTCGGTGGGTTCGGGAACGCCCCAGACGAGCGCATTATACGTTCGTTCGATGGTGTGGTCGAAAAACTGCCGGGCTAAGTGCGTCATGGCGAACTCAGTCTTGGCAATTACCATCAGTCCCGACGTGTCCTTGTCGATCCGGTGAACCAGGCCGGGTCGCGCTTCGCCGTTGCGGCCCGTGGGCAGGTTCTGAAAGTGATACACCAGTGCGTTGAGCAGCGTACCGTCCCAGTTGCCGTGGGCGGGGTGGACGACCATGCCGGGCGGTTTGTTGAGCACCAGCAGATCGGCGTCTTCAAAAACAATGTCGAGCGGAATGTTTTCGGGCTTAATGTCGGTGTCGCGGGGCGGGTGCGGCAGCGACACCGTAATCACATCCAGCGGCCTGATTTTATAGCTGGCCTTAGTCGGGGTGTCGTTCACCCGCACCGACTCCGATTCGATACCGGCCTGAATTTTGGTGCGCGTGGCGTTTTGCAGCCGGTCCATCAGGAACCGGTCGATCCGCAGCGGGCTTTGCCCTTTATCGACCACAATGCGGTGGTGTTCGTATAATTCGTCGTCTTCCTCTAAAATTTCGTCGCGTTCGTCCGTCACGTATTGCCCTGATTAACGCAGATTTAGGCCGTCAACCAAGTCACGAAGATAACACATGCCCGACATAACGCAGCAATTGGCCCAGTTTGCGGTTCAGTCACCGGTCCAGTTTTTACCCGATCCATTTCCGGACCGAGTACCCATCCGGTTGTATCTGAAGCGCGACGACCTGCTCCACCCGCTGGTGTCGGGCAACAAATGGCGCAAGCTCAAGTACAACCTGCTGGCGGCTCAGCAGCAGGGGCATCACACCCTGCTGACGTTCGGCGGGGCGTATTCTAATCATTTGTACGCGACGGCCGCAGCCGGTCCGGTCTTTGGCTTCAGCACCATTGGCGTTGTGCGGGGTGAGGAACTGGCCAACGCGCCCCTGAATTCAACACTGACGTTTTGCCGGTCGCAGGGAATGCGATTACGGTTCGTGAGCCGGGCCGATTACCGGCGCAAAGACGACCCGACGTTTTTGACCCAACTAATCGACCAGTTTGGGGCCTGTTACATCATCCCCGAAGGCGGCACCAACGAATTGGCCATTCACGGTACCGCCGAAATCATGCCGGAGATCATCGAACAGTTGGGACGCGCCCCGGACTATGTTTGCTGTTCCGTCGGGACGGGCGGTACGGTGGTGGGACTGGCCCAAACGGCTCCGCCCCACACCACCGTCCTGGGGTTTCTGGCCCTGAAAGCGGCCCACTTTCAACTGCCTCAACCAGTCAGGTGCCGTTTAGAAACGGCATATCACTTCGGCGGTTATGCCAAAACTACGCCCCAACTGCTCGATTTCATCCGGTTGTTCGAGCAGAAAACCGCCGTGCTGATCGAGCCGGTGTACACGGGCAAACTGCTGTACGGTATCTACGACCTGGCCCGGCAGGGTTATTTTCCGGAGGGCGCGACGGTGGTGGCGTTGCATACGGGCGGCCTGCAGGGGCGGGGTGGGGCGTAACTCCGGAATTGGTAGACAAAATTCCATCGGAACCGTTCGTCTTTGATCCACGCATCAAAATCGAACCGGGTTCGTAGGGGAGGGGTGTGCTGATTATTTCCTCAATGGGTCTATACGTTTTGGTTGAAATAGAATTGTATTTGATTTAGATGATAGTGGTTTGGTACAGACATCGGTTTAGTGGTCGTTGGCGACCGGTTTTTTCAGGTCAGTATGGGCTATACGGTGTATTTGCGGCATTATTTCCTTTTTCTCCCAAAAATTTGTATATTTGTCTATACAGCGGTTTACGCATCAAGTGTGAATCGAAATAGTAATTTTCTGCGAAACTCCAAGTAAACATGGCGGACGAAACTCCCGACCTCGAACCAGTCAGTAACATTATTCCCATCAACATTGAGGACGAAATGCGCGGGGCATACATCGACTATTCGATGTCGGTTATCATTTCCCGCGCCTTGCCCGACGTTCGGGACGGCCTGAAGCCGGTGCACCGCCGGGTCTTGTTTGGCATGGCCGAACTGGGGGTCAATTACAACAAACCACACAAGAAATCAGCCCGTATTGTCGGAGAGGTGCTCGGTAAGTACCACCCCCACGGCGACTCGTCGGTGTATGACACTATGGTCCGCATGGCCCAGGATTGGTCACTGCGCTACCCGCTCGTGGACGGTCAGGGTAACTTCGGCTCCATTGACGGCGATTCACCGGCGGCCATGCGGTACACCGAGGCCCGCCTGAAGCGCATTGCCGACGAACTGCTGTCGGACATTTACAAGGAGACGGTCGATTTTCAGCCCAACTTCGACGATTCGCTCGAAGAGCCGAGCGTGATGCCGGCCAAGCTGCCCAACCTGCTGCTCAACGGCTCTTCGGGCATTGCGGTAGGCATGGCCACCAACATGGCTCCCCACAACCTAACCGAAATTGTGGACGGCATCATGGCGTACTTAGACAACTACGACATTACGGTGGAGGAGTTGATGCAGCACGTTAAAGCGCCCGATTTTCCAACCGGCGCGACCATCTACGGTATGGAGGGCGTGAAATCAGCGTTTATGACCGGCCGGGGGCGCGTGGTGATGCGGGCCAATGCGACAATTGAAGAGAATAAAGGCAAAACCCAGATCATCGTATCGGCTATTCCGTACATGGTCAACAAAGCGGTAATGCTCGAAAAAACGGCGGATATCATCAACGAAAAGAAGATCGACGCGTTGTCGGGCATTATGGCGTTCCGTGATGAATCGGATCGCGACGGGATGCGGGTAGTGTATGATCTGCGCAGGGATGCTATTCCGAACGTCGTGCTCAACAACCTGTACAAGCACACCGCCCTGCAGTCGTCGTTCAGCATCAACAACGTGGCCTTAGTGAAGGGTCGGCCGATGGTGCTGAACCTCAAAGACATGATCCGGTATTACGTCGAGCACCGGTTTGAGGTGATCACGCGCCGGACGCAGTACGAACTGCGGGAAGCCGAAAAGCGGGCGCACATCTTGGAAGGTTTGCTGATTGCGCTCGACAACATCGACGCCGTTATCAACCTGATCCGGTCGTCGCGCGATCCTGAAGTGGCCCGGACGGGCCTGATGGAGCAGTTCTCGCTGAGCGATTTGCAGGCCAAAGCCATTCTGGAGATGCGCTTGCAGCGGTTGACCGGTCTGGAGCGCGACAAACTTCAGGCGGAGTACGACGAGCTGATGATCGAAATCAACGGTCTGAAGGAAATACTGGCCAGTGAGGAGCGCAAGCGGCAGGTGATTAAAGAAGAACTGACCGACATCCGCGCCCGCTACGGTGACGCCCGCCGGACGCAGATTAATCCGCTCGGAGACGGCAACATCAGCGACTTGTCGCTCATTGCCGACGAAGATATGGTGATCACCATATCGCACGAAGGTTATATCAAGCGGACGCCAACTACGGAGTACCGGTCGCAAAGTCGGGGTGGAGTGGGCGCAAAGGCCGCCGGGTCCAAAGAAGAAGACTTCACGGAGCACCTCTTCACGGCGACCATGCACAACACCCTGCTGGCGTTCACCCAGAAAGGGCGGTTGTACTGGCTTCCCGTTTATGAACTGCCCGAAGGCTCCCGGACCTCGAAGGGTCGGCCGCTGGCGAATTTCATCAATATCGAGTCGGACGACAAGGTGCGGGCCGTCATCAACGTGACCGACCTGAAGAACGAGGATTACATCAACAATAATTACATTGTGATGTGTACCCGTAAAGGAACGATCAAGAAGACGATGCTGGAAGCCTACTCCCGGCCGCGTCAGAACGGTATCATCGCCATCACCATTGATGAAGACGATCAATTGATTGGCGTGTGTATGACCAATGGCGATAACCACATCGTGATTGCGTCGAGTGCGGGCAAAGCGGTTCGTTTTCACGAAAGCCGCACCCGCCCGATGGGTCGCACGGCGGCTGGCGTACGGGGCATATCGCTCGACGAGGACGACCCGACCGACCATGTCGTCGGTATGGTTTGCATTAATTCCGTTGATGCCCAGTTGCTGGTTGTATCCGAAAAAGGCTACGGCAAACGGTCGGACATTGAAGGTTACCGCATAACGAACCGGGGTGCAAAAGGCGTTGGTACGCTGAAAGTAACCGAGAAAGTAGGGCGGTTGGTGGCCATACTCGACGTGGCGGATAATGACGATCTGATGATTATCAACAAATCGGGCATTGCGATTCGTACCCCGGTGGATGAAATCAGCGTGATCGGCCGTAACACGCAGGGTGTGCGCCTGATTAACCTGCGCGATGGCGATGCCATTTCGTCCGTCACTAAAATCAAGCGCGAAGAAGGGGAGGAGGTGGCTCCGGTTGAGTCAATTGAGCCGGTTGACACGCTCGATTGATAAACGATTGATTGTACGTTCGTTGAGCCACCCGTTCTGCTGTTTTTGTCAGGCGGGTGGCTCAAACAATTTAGGGCGAACCATGCTTATACGGATTGATTCCGTAATTTCGTTCTTGAAAACAAAAACACACAACCCCAATTTACTCATGAAAGCAATCATTTTAATGTTGCTATGCTGCTCGTTATTTATAGATGGGTATGCCCAGCAGGCGCAGGGAACAGCGAATACGTTGGATGCTGCGATGGCCGAGTCTATGAAAAAAGACAAGGAGAAAAGTGACAAGGACATTACGGATGGCAAAGCGTCAACAAAGGCAAGTACTTGGATGGACCGGGCCAAGACCTACCAGAATATTGCCATTCAGAACATTAAGCTCGACTCGAACGCGGCCATGGTTGCCATGGAGGCTTACAACAAAGTGGTTGAGCTGGACAAAGACAAAAAAGGGGGACCGGGTAAATTAGCTAAAGAAGCGACCGAAACGCTGAAAAGCAAGGACATGTATAATGCGATCATGCAGCAGGGCGTGGCTAAGTTCCAGAGTAAAAACTACCCCGAAGCCGTCAAACTAATGTCAATGGCTGGCGATATACTACCCCAGGACACCTTAGCTCCGCTTTATACGGCCATCGGTGCGCAGCAGATTAAAGACAACGCCACCGCCAAAACGCAGTTAGAAAAGTACGTGACCAACGGCGGTAAAGATGCTTCAATTTACGGATCGCTGGCTATGCTCTACCGCAATGACAAAGAGATTGATAAAGCGCTGGCGGCACTCGACAAGGGAATTGCCATGGCCCCGACCAACAAAGATTTGTCGAACGAGCGGATTAACATCATGCTGGCGTCTAACCGCATGGACGAAGCAATTTCCGGTATGAAGCAATTGGTTGATAAAGAGCCGAACAACGTACAGAATATTGTTAACCTGGCTATTCTGTACGATAACGGTGCCTCTAAAATGGGTGAGGAAATTCGTAAATTAGGGGGGGATGCCAAGCAGGGTAATAACTCGGCGAAAAAACTGGCGGCTGAGAAAGACGCGCTGAGCGCCATCACCGGGGAGGTTGCCCGCCTAAATGCAGCTATTAAGAAGAAGCCTACTCCAGAATTGAAACGGCAGTTGGCCGAAGTGCAGAATCGTCAAAAGGCTGCTACAGCCAGTGTAGCTCAATTGGAAACGCAGGCTAAGGAAGCAGCCAGCACGGCTGGGGCAGCGGGTGAGAATGCAACCAAGGTGGCTGACTTACAGAAGAAGCAGACAGAGCAGCGCGATTTAGCTAAGCAGTATTACACTAAAGCCTTAGCGGTTGATCCGGCTAACTACGACGCCAACTACAACATGGGCGTGTTCTTTTTCAATGATGCCGTTGAGATGAAGAAGGCCGTCGATAACATGGATATGGCTGAGTATAACAAGCGGGGTAAGGAAGTTGACGGGCAGGTGTGCGGTAAATTCAAGCAGGCCTTGCCGTACTTTACGAAAGCTAAGAGTGTGAAGGAGGAAGCAGATCTAACGGAGAACCTGACAAACTTACAGAACATCCTCAAGCAGTATGAGGAGCGTAAGGTTGTATGTGTGGAGAGCAACTAACAAGTGACGCATTCTAATCAATAGGGCTGGCTTATTCATGCCAGCCCTATTGATTAGGTTTTCTACTTAACATAATATAAATTATACAACAAATTGAATTGCCCTGAAATAGCTTGACAGTAACCGTACAAAACCCGTCTGCCGCTGAGGTATAAGTAGTTAATCCACGTGGAACACTAACGTACTGCTTTACAGGGAGTTACGTAAAACACCCTAAAATAGGCCTGTACGCATCCGTATGGCCCTTTTGCAGCTAAATCATTGAAGCAGAAGTGGAATAGGAAATCAACAATAAAGCATAGAGAATTGCCGTAACTGGTAGGCAGATTCACGGTCAGGCCGAGGGGCTGTATTCACGAAAAGAGCCGTCAGTATAAAATATAAGAATCCGTTCTACTTTCTTTTCCGTGACGGCTACCGGTGTCGATTCAGTAGTAAAAGCTATATCTACGGGAGAAGCAATTCCTTGCTGTGATATTGGTGGTATCTCATTCCGTTGATTTCTATTGCTCACTGGTGAAGCTGATACCGGAGAAAAGGATGGCTGGTTGGTGAACCGGTCACGCCGATCGATTGGTGAAGGCTGTACGTTTCTCTGCACACCATAATTAACCTGACCTGTCTGGTTGTTCAACTGAGCATCTTCCTCCATTATCCACTCGTAACCCAACTCGGGAAAACGGCGAATTATTTTTTGTATAATATCAAAACTGGGCCTGTTCCGACCAGATAATATGTGAGATATACTGGAGCGTTGTACACCAATCTCGTCCGCGAAATAAGACGGCGTTAAATTCTTATCAATAAGTATATGTTTAATTTTGTCATTGATATTCATGTCTTTTTACAAAAGTGATTATACAAATATACGTAAATAGTACGACAATAATACAATTTACATTAATACTGTTAAATTACAGTTGTTATTGATTGATGTAGTTTAATTATATTAATGTAAATTGTATGAATATACAAATAATATTGTTAATTAATTAACAAGTTAAACTGATAGGTTATTATCCCGGAGAGCCTCATTCAGCGAGGTCTTTAAATCAGTCGATGATTTGCGTTGCCCAATGATTATGGCGCAAGGCACTTGGTAGTTTCCCGACGGAAACTCCTTAGCATAACTCCCTGGAATAACAACCGAGTTAGCAGGTACGTACCCTTTGTACTCAATTGGTGTAGGACCCGTTACATCAATTATTTTCGAGGACCCGGTTATGGTAACCCCCGCTCCCAGCACAGCCCGTTTACCAATTCGTGCGCCTTCTACAACAATACAGCGTGAACCAATAAATGCGCCATCTTCAATAATTACCGGAGCAGCTTGTGGTGGTTCGAGCACCCCTCCTATTCCAACTCCACCGCTTAGGTGAACGTCTTTCCCAACTTGAGCGCAACTACCAACCGTCGCCCATGTGTCGACCATTGTGCGCTCATCAATGTAAGCGCCTATATTAACGTAGGATGGCATTAGTATGACACCAGCCGCCTGGTACGATCCGTACCGTGCAACGGCGGGAGGAACTACCCGTACATTAGCTTCGGCGAAATTGTTTTTGAGCGGAATTTTGTCATTGTAGGTAAAGATGCCTACTTGGTCGGGTTTCATTTGCCGGGTCACGAAGTAAAGCAGAATTGCTTTCTTTACCCACTCATTCACTAACCACTCGTCACTTCCGTGCACGGGTGGATTGGCCACCCGCAATTCCCCTTTATCTAATTGATTTATAACGTTCTCGATGAGTTGCCTATTTTCAGAATGAGCCAACATTGTATGGTCATTCCACAAACTGTCGATTGTATCAATCATTTTTATTAAAGTAATAGATGACTAAACGATGATTAATGTGCTCATTGTGAGCATGTTGTAATTTATCCAAAATTATATGTTGTATATTGATGAAATACAAAGATTCGGTAAATGCAAGTTGATCAAAGGTAATACCGGGCATGTATAGTTGAAACATAGGCAGGAAATATTTTTTAGATGGCTTATATGGGCAGTCAATCCCGTGGTGTACATCAGCACCGGTATTGTATAATGCCAAGAAGGTTCATGGAAGCGACTGACATTGTTTTATATGAATTTACGAGACCGGGGATGTGTTAGACCAAGCTTTAGGAGCAACTCACAGTGGGTATTAAATTATCAAGTAGTAGCCGCTCCTGACTTAATAAGACACTGGGTACCAGAATTAGGTGGTCGGGTTTTGCCAGACAGTACTATCCCTTATTTTGAGTCTCGAACTGCATCGGCCTACGGTAGCCTAAAGATGAGTGCAATCGAATCGTATTGTAATAATTGTCAATATACTCCCCGATTTCAAGACGAGCATCTGGTAAGCTCAGGATGCGCCGTTTTCTATCAACTCAGCCTTCAAGCGGCTCCACAACGACTCGGCAAATGCATTATCGTAAGCATCATCAGCCCGGCTCATACCAACACGCTAAATATGTCCATCGGCCCTCGGCCAGCATAATGTAGGGGATGTCACTCACCTATACTTGGTCACGTCCGGTGGGCATCTGTTTGGTAAGCAGCAGATTCGGAAACCCCACCGTATGCCGACTGTCGGTGGTACGGGGCACAAAGCTCTGCGGCTGAATCGCTGACAACCCAGTGTGCCCTGTACTACTTTACGAACCTTCCTATTACACTGCAATACGAAAGAGATCATTGGCAATAATTATCGTATTAGAACATATGCTATCTGCTATTTGCTAAATACATACAATTTAGTAATTCATCCTCCCCCACCATAAAATTAGTAATGTTGAATAAATTTAGCATAACTTTTAGTATATTACAATAATTAAGCTAAAATGTGCTAATTTTTGTAGCATTATAGCGCTCTTTTGCTAAAATACATGCTAAAATTTTGTATTTACTAAATTGGTATGATCTGCTTTACTAAAATATGACTTATTCGCTTACAGCTTGGATTCCGTATATTTGGGGCGAAAACAAACCTAATACTGTTCATGGAAAAAATACGCATTGCTATCAACGGTTTTGGTCGCATTGGGCGCTTATCGTTCAGAAGACTGCTCGAAAAAGAAAACATTGAAGTCGTTGCCATAAACGACCTAACGGATAATGCCACGTTAGCACACCTGCTTAAATACGATTCAGTTCATGGCAAATTTAGTGGTGACGTCAGTTCAGATGGCGAAAGTTTAACCGTTAATGGTAAACGTATCAATGCCTACGCTGAGCGGGATCCTAAAAACCTTCCCTGGAAGCAACTAAATATCGACGTTGTTCTTGAATCAACCGGTCGTTTTGTCGACGAAGCCGGTGCCGGTTTGCATATTCAGGCTGGTTGTAAGAAAGTAGTCATTTCAGCACCCGCCAAAGGAAACATACCAACAGTAGTGCTGGGCGTCAACGATGATACCCTGACTGGTCAGGAAACAATCGTCTCGAACGCTTCCTGTACTACTAATTGCCTTGCCCCGATGGCTAAAATCCTTGACGACGTTTTTGGCATCGAAAAAGGATACATGACAACCATCCACGCCTACACTGCTGACCAGAATTTGCAGGATGCTCCTCACTCCGACCTGCGCCGGGCACGAGCGGCTGCGCTGTCCATTGTTCCCACCTCGACCGGGGCAGCAAAAGCAGTTGGTCTGGTGTTGCCTCAGTTGAAAGGAAAACTGGACGGAAATGCGCTGCGCGTTCCCACACCGGACGGCTCGCTGACTGACCTCACTGTTATACTAAAGCGGGAAACGACCGTTGACGAAATTAATGCGGTAATGAAGCAGGCATCAGAGGGAGCCATGCAGGGAATCATCGAATATTGTGTCGATCCCATCGTCTCGATTGATATCGTCGGTAATCCTCACTCCTGCATTTTCGATTCACAATTGACAGCCGTGAATGGCAATCTCGCTAAAGTGGTGGGCTGGTACGACAACGAATATGGGTACTCAAGCCGCGTCGCTGATCTGATGTCAAAGTTATTTTAACGAATGAGCTTCAGTCACTTATGTAAGTGATTATGTAAATTTACATAAGTACATAACTAATAATATTTAACTAAGACAACGGGTGTGATACATTAAGTCACACCCGTTTTACATTGTAAATAGTTTATTGTAAATCCCTTATCAAAGAACAATTGTTCGTACTTGGTTTTGATACCAAGGTGTATATCGTTCAATGGTGAATTGTACAAATCGGTTGTACATTGTAAATCCGTAAAATTCTTCTCCTTAATTTTCTCAATACTGTAGGCGAACAGTTCAGGATTGTCGGTCTTCAGATGGAATGTCCCGCCGGGCCTTAACAGGCGTTCATAGACGGCCAGAAATCGGGGATGAGTCAGGCGATGCTTTTCCTGCTTAGGACGTGGCTGTGGATCAGGGAACGTGACCCAGAGTTCATTTACCTCACACACGTCAAAAAACTCGGTTAGGAAGTTGATGTCCGTGCGCAGGAATGCTACATTGGTCAACCTGAGTGCCTGAGCCACTTGTGAACCACGCGCAATCCGATCCCCCTTTATATCGACACCAATGAAATTAGTCCGTGGAAACGCCTGCGCTAAACCAACAGTATACTCGCCTTTACCGCAAGCCAATTCGAGGACAATCGGGTGATCATTACCAAAATAATCCGTTCGCCAGCGTCCTTTTATGGTTTTGTAGTGCGGTTTACCAACTTCAATCACATTTGCACTGTCCGCATTTTGTAGGAAACGGTGTTGTTTTCGGCGAGTCACGGTCTATAAATCGGTTAATTCAGCAATGATGTAATTACTCCCCGTTATCAGAATCAGATCGTTAGGTGATGATTGGTGGAGTGCGGCTGTTAGAGCTGTATCGACATCCGCATAGGCAAGACCCGTTAAACCGGCCTGCGCAGCTTCCACCCGTAAGGTTTCGGTAGGTAGCGAACGGGGCGTATGGGCCTGACAAAAGTAATAAACGGCTTGCTGAGGCAGGCAGGCGAGCACCTGCGCCCGGTCTTTATCGGCTACTAAACCCAGAATCACCCGCAGGGTTGTGTGGGCGTAAACGGATATCGTGTCGAACAACGCCAGCAGGCCCGGTGGATTGTGAGCCGTGTCGGCAATTACCAGCGGTGATTGACGCATCACCTGGAAACGCCCTTTTAAGCCGGTCGATGACACGACTGTTTTCAAGCCGGCTTTCCGGGCTGCGTCCGAAACGGGCAGTATCGGCTGGAGTTGGGCGATAGTTGCCAGCACGCCCGACACGTTGCGGAGTTGATACCGGCCCAGTAGATCGAGTTCATACGGAACGGGCGGCAGAACGCCCTCAGCGACAAGTAGCTGCCGCAAACCGTCACTGATTCCTCGATCCTCGACTAAATACTGTTGATCAGCGAACAGGATTGGGGTATTTGCTAAAGCAGCCGTCTCCCGAAAAACGGGTTCCGTTTCTGGCTGAGTTTCGCCGACGACAACGGGTACGCCGGGCTTAATAATCCCCGCTTTTTCATGAGCGATCTGCGCTAACGTATCACCCAATATATCGGTATGGTCGAGACCAATATTGGTAATGACTGAGATCAGAGGGGTAATGACGTTGGTGGAGTCTAAGCGTCCGCCTAAGCCAACTTCGATGACGGTAATATCAACTGCTTGCCGGGCAAAAAAATCAAACGCCATGGCGACCGTCACCTCGAAAAAAGAAGGTTCGACGGCTTCGATTGACGCCCGCTGTTCCGTCACAAACCGGGCCACCTCCTCCTCAGCGATGGGTTGCCCATTTAAGCGGATGCGCTCAGTAAAAGATTTTAAATGGGGCGACGTGTACAAGCCAACTCGGTACCCAGCTGCCTGATACACCGAGGCCAGCATGTGTGAGGTGCTGCCTTTGCCATTCGTGCCCGCTACGTGAATGCTCCGGAACCGATGCTGGGGGTTTCCTAAAGCCTCGCACAGTTTAAGGGTATTGCCCAGGCCAGGTTTTAATGCTTTGGGGCCAATCCGGTGAAAAACGGGGAGCCGACTGTACAAATAGCCGAGCGCTTCCGAATACTGCATTAATTTTAGTCTTTGGCCTTGATGATAAACGTGATGGTACCCGTCGCCGTTGGGGGCGTAGCGCCCCCTTTGGGCCGGAGCCGGAGCCGACTAACCGCCCGCCGGTACAACTCGCTCACCGACGGACTGACCGTGCTTTGTAGCTGACGAACGCTGGTGATTTCCCCACTGCCATCAACCCGGATCTGAAACACGATCTTACCCGTCTCGTCGGAGTCATCGCTTACACTCGGTCGGCTGGCCATCGCCCAGCCCGATACGTCGAACGCTACCCCTGACGATGACCCACCGGGCGTTCCGTAAAACTCTTTAGCATTGATTTTACCGTTCGGGTTCCCTTTGTCACCCACCCCACTGGCGTCGTCGCCGTTGTTGTTGCCCCCCGTTCCGGCCACCTTTCCGACGGTGCCGTTTGAACCTCCGCCACCCGACGATTTCTTGAAAAGTGCGTCATTATTAACGGTTTCCACTTTCTTCGGGGGTGCCGGAGGAGCGGGGCGTTCTACCGGAGCGGTCGGTTTGGGCGACTCAACCCGCTTGGGTTCCGGCCGTTCGGCTTCCGTAACCGGGCTTTCGGTCTTGCTGGTGATAACGGGTTTTTCGCTTGGCGCTTTGGCCACCTTCACGTTCTCAACCTTCGGCACGGGCGTAGGCGTCGACTTTTCTAAACGAGGAGTTGTGTTTACTTTTGGATTAGGCCGTTTCTCAGCGGCTTTGACATCGATGGGGTTCGGCGAATCCGACGCTTTGTTATACGTCTGAATTTTGCCGCTGCCCCGCGCATCAGTTCCAAAGTTAACTTCGATAAACTCAATCGGTGGCGGGTCCGGCATGGTCTGCTTCAGGTGAATAAACAACAGAACAAACAAGAGCAGCAAATTAATAGCAGCAGCCCCGGCGAAGGACTTTACCCGGATCTCTTTCTCGTTATCGAAGATGATGCGATTCATAGCTACAAGCAATTTCGGTAGTATAACGTAGCTTTCGGCTGCTTCGTTTATCCAGCGTTGGGCAAATCGGACGGGTTGTTCTAAACAAAGTAACGTAAAATCGTGGATACCGCCGGGTAAACAGAATAAATTTGCCTCCTGATTTGACTGATCGAGCATCGACCCTCTTCAACAGAATGCCATGAAACAGTTGCTCGTGTACGTAGCCCTGGTTGGTTTATTATGTTCGTTTCACCCCAACCAACTTACGTGGGTAGCCATCGGTGACTCCATTACCTATCTAAATGAGCATCTGGACGAAACGGGCAATCGGGTTAGCAAAGGCTATATGACCAGGGTGGTTGAGCAATTACCTTATGTGCAGTACATCAACCAGGGTCATAATGGGTGGACGGCGGGCCGTATTGCCCAGCAGATCGACACGTTAGGCTTAGTGAAGGCCGATCTGTATTCGGTCTTTCTGGGTACCAACGACTGGTGGGCTGGCCGACCCCTGGGCCAGTTGACCGATTACCAGAACAACACCGGCAACACCACCGTGTACGGCTCGTTCCGGCTCATTATCGCCAAACTACGCAGCCTGAATCCCCAGGCCTCCATTATTCTCATTACCCCCATGCAGCGGGCGGACTTTGTGTATCTGTCTAACGCCAAAAATAATGCGCATGGATCCTACAAAGCGAAGAATGGGCAGACGCTGGAAGCCTTTGCGAAGGCAGTCGATTCAATTGGTCGCTACGAAAAGCTGCCCGTCGTGGACCTTTACACGATGCAGGGTCTACGGCTAACGAAGTTAGTCCGGTACAAACGACTGAAAAATCCAAAAACCGGGGTGTATACCCGGTATCGGTATCCGAAGTTTATTGCTGTTCCATTTAATCCGCAAACGGATGAGTATCCCTATCCACCAGAGGCCATCGACCGAACGTATGATGGCCTGCATCCTTCTGATAAAGGCTACGCGCTGATTAGCAAAGAATTAGTCAAAATCATAAAAAAGTATTGAAACCATTACGTTTTACATCATACTATGCCCATTCTACAACCTATCGTCAACATCGCCGAACTTCTCTACCAAAAAGGCATTACTGACGTTGTTGTCAGCCCCGGTTCGCGGTCGGCCCCCCTCACGCTGGCCGTAGCCCGGCACCCCCAACTGCGGGTCCGGGTGATGGCCGATGAACGGTCGGCGGGGTTCGTAGCCCTCGGGATGGCCCAGCAAAGCCGACGGACGGTAGCGGTGATCTGCACCTCGGGCAGCGCGGTTTATAACCTGGCCCCCGCCGTGGCCGAAGCTTATTTTCAGCAGGTGCCGCTCCTGCTCCTCACCGCCGACCGCCCCCACGAATGGCTCCACCAGCAGGACGGGCAGACGATGGACCAGATCGGCGTTTTTGGCGGGCAGGTCAAACGGGGCTATGACCTGCCCGCCGACTACACCCACGCCGACGCCCGCTGGACCATCGAACGGACCGTCAACGAAGCCATCAACCTGAGCCAACTGAGTCCGACCGGACCCGTTCACATTAACGTACCCCTGCGCGAACCGTTCTACCCCACCGCCGACGAAACGGTTCACTACCAACCGGTGCGAGTAATCACTGTACTTCCTGCGCAGCCAGCCCTGCCCGCCGATACCTGGCATAACCTGCTGTCGACTTGGGATGGGAGCAACCGAACGCTGATTGCCGTTGGCCAATTACCCCGCAATCCGGCTTTGCTGGCTGTGCTCCGAAAATTCAGCGAAGAACTCGGAGTACCCATCGTCGGCGAAATTACCGGAAATATACCAGCCAATGAGGTGTTCATTACCAAAGCGGATACCTTCCTGTCCGGGTTGACGGAGCAGGCGGGCAATGCCCTCCGGCCAGACCTGCTGGTTACGATTGGCAACTCATTCCTGACGCGCAATCTGAAAACCTTTTTTCGCACGTACCCTGCCCGGCAACACTGGCACGTTCAGCCAATCGCCGACCGGATCAGCGATCCGTTCCAGAGCCTGACCACGCTTATCCCGGCCGAGCCACTGGCCTTTTTAGAAAAACTGTTTGCCGATCTGGATTACCAGCGGTTTTTGCAGGGCGACGATGACGACGAAACCGACGGATTCCTTTCGCAATGGCAAACCGCCGACCGGCAAGCCGCTAAGCTCGTTACGCAAACCCTCTCCAATGCGACGCAGCCCCTGACCGACTGGTCGGTGGTGGAGCGTGTACTGGAGCAGTTGCCCGATGGATCGGTTCTGCAGTTAGCCAACAGTATGCCCGTTCGGTACGCTAACCTGTGCGGGGTCGATGAGCGGCAGCAGATCAGCGTGTGGGGCAACCGGGGTGTCAGCGGCATCGACGGTTGTTTAAGCACGGCCGTGGGCGCGGCCCTGATGACCGATCAGATCGTGACGCTGCTCATCGGCGACGTGGCGTTTTTCTACGACCGCAACGCGCTGTGGTCGGCCCCGGTCCCACCCAACCTGCGGATTGTGCTGCTCAACAACGACAGCGGGCACATCTTCCGAATGATCGACGGTCCGAGCCGCCAGCCCGAACTGGAAATGTACTTCGAGACACCCCACGGCTACACCGCCCAACGCACGGCTGAAGATGCCTCAATAAACTACCAGGTGGGAGACTCGATTGAATCGCTCCGATCCCTCCTACCCGACTTCTTCCAGCCGGGACAACGAGCGATGCTGCTTGAGGTGACGACGGACAAGCTGGCCAATCAGGCCCAGTTTGCTACCTATAAAGAGCGGATCAAAACCGAAGCGACCAACAAACTAAACCGATAGTTATAGTTATTCGGTCAATTATTTACCCTCTGAGCAAGATGAGGGGTCCAATTGGAATAAGAATTACTTTTCTCTCGACGGTCAGGCTTTCCAAGGCACCATGTCTATCTAACTGTAGTGGGCTATTTCGGGTTGAATCAGCCCACTGCACGCTATCTAATCCGTTCAAGAAGTAGTGTTAACGAATTAGATACTCCTTCGTATCAATCTACAGCCGGGCGGCCAGTGCCGACGAGGTCGACTGTTACGCGTACGCCCGACAACGCAGCGTTGCCCGTCAGTTCGTCCATCAGCGTTTCGTCGGTCAGGTCATTAATGCTCACGCCCGCGTGCTGCTCAGCGATGGCCAAACGGGTACCCCGCCGGTTGTGTCCGTAACCGTGCGGCATACACACCACCCCCGGCATCATGTCGGGCGTTACCTCGGCGGGCAAGTTCACTTCGCCCACCCGTGAGCGAACCCGCACAAGCTCCCCTGTTTTTATACCGAATTGCGCGGCATCGTCCGGGTTGATTTGCAGGGTGCAGCGATTTGGGCCTTTCACTAAGCGATGCGCGTTGTGCATCCACGAGTTATTGTCCCGCAGGTGACGGCGGCTAATCAGCATCAAATTACCATCGGTTGGTCTGGTTATCAGAAAACTAGCCCGAACGCGGTCGAGGTCGTGCAGGAACGGAGCCGGAGTCAGGTTAATGCGCCCGTTTTCGGTCATCAGCCGACCCGGCAACTGCGTCAGTAAGGGGCCGAGGTCAATGCCGTGCGGATGATCGAGCAGGGTTTGCAGCGACAGCTTAAAATCGGTGGCATTGGCAGCACGATCCTGTCCATACGGGCCAGCACGCAGTCCTTTGTCCAGTTTGGCGACCGGGTCCTGGAGACTGGGAGCCGTTGCCTGATCGTAGGTGTCGGTCTCCAGCCGCAGCCGAAGTTCCTCGAAAATCTCCCAGTCGTACTTAGCCCCGGGCGCTTTGTCGATCATCGGCACCGAATACCGGGTGGTATTGCGGATGGCCAAGGCATGAAAAGTGAGGTCGTAATGCGCCGTTTCGAGGCCCGTCGCCGGGGGCAGAATGTAATCAGCGTGGCGGGTGGTTTCGTTGAGAAATATGTCGATGGAGACCATGAAGTCGAGCGTATCAAAAGCCTCGTCTAACCGGCGGCCGTTGGGCGTCGACAGCACCGGGTTGCCGCAACTCGTCACCATCGCCCGAATGCGGGGCCACCCAGTCCAGGGTGGCCCCGCTCCTACTTCTTCCCCGGCCGATTCGGTCAGGATTTCTTCGGCTAAGCACGACACGGGCAGTTCGCCCATGAACTCGGGCCGGTTGCTCACCCGGCTCCGAAACCGGTCGTAGCGTTGGTAAGGTTTCTTCGTCGTTCCGGTACTGGCACCGGCGACTAAGGCGTCAATGGCCGGGGAGGTAAACATCATTCCACCGGGTTCATCGAGGTTTCCCGTCAGTAGATTCAGTACGTTGATAAGCCATAAACAAAGTCCACCAAATTCCTGCACCGATACGCCCACCCGGCCGTAGCAGGCCGCCCGTTCGGCCCCGGCAAATGCCCGCGTCAGTTGCCGGATCGTTTCCGCCGGTATACCCGTCAGCAGGGCAGATTCGTCGGGGGTGAATTCGGCGACGGCCTCCCGCAGCGTCTCGAAGCCATCCGTAAAGGCCGCCAGCCGACCCGGCCGCACTAAGTTCTCCGCAAACAGGGTCTGCACCATCGCCAGCAGCAGGTATACGTCGGTGCCGGGCCGGATGAAGTGGTGTTCGTCGGCGCGATTGGCGGTTTCGGTCCGGCGCGGGTCAATGACAATCACTTTACCCCCGCGTTGCTGAATGGCCTTCAGCCGGTTGGCCACGTCGGGCGCGGTCATAATGCTGCCATTGGACGCAATGGGGTTGCCGCCGATGATAAGCCAGTAGTCGGTTCGGTCAATATCGGGGACGGGCATCAGCAGCGGATGACCAAACAGTTGCCAGGCCGCGAAGTGGTGCGGAAACTGATCAACCGACGAGGCCGAAAACAGATTGCGGGTGCCAAGGGCCTTAATGAATCCCGGCGCGGCCATGAACGTACCCGAATTATGCACCGACGGATTACCCGCGTACACCCCAATGGCACTGGGACCGTGCTCCGCGCGAATTTGCCGGAGCCGGGCCGTCACCTCATCGAAGGCCTGCTCCCACCCAATTTGCTGCCAGCCAACGGTGCCGTCGTCGGCAACCGTGCGTTTGAGCGGGTGCTTGAGCCGGTTCGGGTCTTCGTAAATATCCTTAAGCGCTACCGCTTTGGGACAGATGTGCCCCCGGCTAAACGGGTCTTCCTTATCGCCCGTGATGCTGACTATTTCCGTCCCGCCCGGACCCGTTCGGTACGTGATGGCCAGCCCGCAAATGGCTTCGCACAGGTTACAGGCACGGTAGTGGGTTTGGAGTTCCATGAAAATAAAAGGGGTAAGGGGTGGAAACAGGGATAAGGAGTAAAGGATGGCGAGGCTATCCCCTACCCCCTTTAGGCCTTACCCCTGTTTGCCACACCGTTGCTGGTAAGCCTCTTTAGCCCGTTCGTCGCCCGCTGAACGTCCGCGTTGCCAGGCCGTGCAGGCACCCGCCCGGTTGCCCGTGGCCAATTCAGCCATTCCAATGTAATAATACAATTCATCGACCGACGCATCGAGCTTCTCGGCCTGCCGAAATTCGGGCAGAGCGTTGGCGGGTTGTCGTTGGTTCAGGTAGTAGATACCCAGCGTCCGGTGTGCCCATGCATTTTGACTATCCAGCCGCAGCGATTGCTGAACCAGCGGCAGAGCCTCGGCCGGTCGGTTGAGCATGAGCAGCAGGTACGCCCGGTTGTTCAGGTAATACGGTTGCGTGGGCTGAATGGCTAACGCCCGCTCCACGTACAGCAGGGCGTCGGCGTAGCGGCCAGTGCGGGCCAGTAGTAGGCTCTGGTTGTTCAGAGCCGCATCCTGCTTTGGGTTCAGTTGCAGTGCCCGCTGAATGTCCGCTTCGGCCTGCTCGTAGGCTTTTTGGCTGTAGTACAACGCGCCCCGGTTCGTGAGCGCTTCGACATTGTTGGGAGCGAGTTGCAACGCCCGGTCGTAGGCGGCCTGCGCCTGGGACGGGTTATTGAGCCGAACGTAGGTATCGCCAAGCCGGGTCTGGTAGCCCGTTGAATCCCGGTATTCTTTCTCAATGCGTTGCAGATCGGACAGACTCCCGGCCGCGTCGCCCGTCTCCAGCCGTACCTCGGCCCGGTTTAGGTAAGCCGCCCCAAAAGTCTCATCCGTCTCAATGGCGCGGGTGTAATCCACCAGCGCTCCGTCCCGGTCGTCATCGCGGAATTTAGCTAATCCGCGATTGTTGTAGGCATCAGCAAAGTCCGGTTTCTTCTCCAGCGCTTCCGAATAATACCGAATGGCCTCGCGGTACTCGCGCTTTTGAAGCTGCACATTCCCCCGCAAAAAAAACTGAGCTGCTTCCTCCGTCCGGTCGTTGGTGCAGCTTTGAATGATGAATGATGAATGATAAACGATAAATGCCCACACTACCAGACGACGGGCTGCGTAGCCTATCTTTGCAAAAACACAGTTGGCTTTCTGAAAATCATTCATCGTTCATCATTTATCATTCCCTCACGTGCGTTTCGTTCACGACATCCCGCATCCTCAGTTCCGCATCGGGCTTTACGCTTGGAATGGCAAATATATCGTCAAAATCGAAGCCGGTCCGTATGAGCAGACGTATAAAGTGAGTGAGATGGATGTAGCGGAAGCCGACAGTGTACAGGCAATGCTCGACGAACCGTTTCTGGCGGGGGTCGCCCGGCGCTTTCAGGAGATGGACGCCGACTGGCAGGAGACCGGTGAGCGGAATGATGCGTTTTGAAAAACACAAAACCATCGAAAAGCATAATCGGTGCTTCCCGATGGTTTTGGCAGTTGTGATTCACCCGAATCAATCCGGCAGCTTGTAGGCCCGCTTCACGGCCGCGTAATCGGAGCAGTTAATGGCAGCCGCCCGACCGCCAGGTGTGCTGCCGTTGACAACCACAATGCGGTACTGCGGCAGGTCTTTCACCATATCCCGGAAAAACTGGGCGTCTTTACCCACCAACTCGGCAACGGGGATCATCTTGTTCTGCGCCTGGTCGTACTGCTGGGTGTACAAACGCAGGTTGAAGCGCAGGTAGTTTACGCCTAAGTAATCATGGCTCACGCTATATCCGGCAAAATCCTCGTACGTGCTGGTTGTACGGCCCGGTATTTTAACCTGCCCGTAGGCGTTGCTGGCCTGAATCCGTTCGACTAAAGAAAAAGCCCCCGAGGCATTGTCGTACAACGCCTGACCAAATTTAAAATAAACGTAGACCAGCGATTTGTTCATGACATCGGTCGTCAGCAGCGCGTTGGCCGTTTTTTGGTCATTCCCTAAATCAAGTTCGAGATTGGTGGGATACCGGTAGTAATTACCGCTCAGGTCAACGGCTTTCCACGCGGTATACACGACGTTGGCATTACCCATGGCCCCGGCAACGCCACTCACACCCGCCGGGCCGGTGGCCCCCGTTGCCCCACTTACGCCCGTGGGGCCGGTGGTTCCCGCCAATCCAGGCGTACCCTGGGGACCGGCGGGTCCTTCCGGCCCTTTGCACGAACTAACAACCATGAACAGCAGGGCCACGAAGCCTGTACCGATGTGGAGAAAAAGCGAAAAACGTGTTTTCATGTGTGTACTAAGTTTGATTGGATAGACGAACACTAAAAAAAGTAAAACTGGGTGTGGATAGAAACGGAACACCCCGGCTGCGACCACGTCTGAACCGCTTCTAATCGAATTCAAAATTGGGGTGCCCCCCGCCGGGAAACCATCCCCCAATTGGGGGATTTTTTTGGGCCAATCGCTTGATTACCTTTGACTAAATCGTTGAGGGTTCAGGTATGCGACGGATGCTGATTGGGGGTCTGCTGTTGATTGCCCTCGTCGGACGGGGGCAGCCGGACGCGCGGGCCGTGCGGGTGGATCGTTCCTTCACGAACTCGGCGCTGTCCGGTTGCCTGCGGCTGTTTACCGACTCCACCAACCGGCTGTCGGTTCAGGACGTCCGCACGAAGCGGTTCCGGCCGTTGACCGACAAGCAGCCTAATCTGGGAAGCAGCGCCCTGGTTCACTGGGTGAGTTTTCGCTGTAGCAATGCCGACGATCAGCCGAAACACGTTGTAGTGGACCTGGACAACATCTTTTTCGATGAAACCAGCTTTTACGCCATGGACAACGGACGGCTCCTCCAAAAATTTGAGCATGTGAGCTGGCACACCGCCCCCCGGCACCGCCCCGTTGCCTCCCGCTATTATGCCTTTCCCCTGACGCTGGCAGCTAAGCAGTCGGTGCGGGTGTTTGTCCGAATGCAGTACAAAGGCGGCATTTTCGTTTGTCCCATTACCCTTTGGGAGCGCAGCCACTACCAGCAGCAGTACCAGTTGTACACCCTTATTTACGTCGTCCCGATTTCGGTACTGGCCATCCTTACACTCCTGAGTCTACTGTTCTGGGTGGCTTACCGAAAACGGATTCTGCTCTATTACGCGCTCTACACGGGTGGTATTCTTGGCTTTTCCTTGAATATCGAAGGGTTTGTAGTCCAGTATGCCGCCTGGCCAGTCGCCGGTCCCCAGGGGTGGGTCGTCTGCACCAGTCTGGCCTGGATTGGCAACCTGCTGTTTACCGAACACTACGTGTTTCGCCAGTACACCCTACCCCACACGGCCTGGCGTCGGTACAGTTTTGGCGCGGTCCTGTGGTTCATCAGTACCGTGCTGGGCATCACCCTGCTCGTTCCGTTTACGGGTGCCCTGGCGTTCACCGCCGTAGTCATCAACTGCCTGGCGCCCCTGTTTGTCTTCGGCTGGCTCCTGCTTGGATTGCGCTACCGCCTGCCCGAAGCCCGGATTTACGTCGTGGCGGTTCTCCCGGTTATGCTGTGCGTGACGCTCATTGCCCTGGGGGGCGAGGGCGTTTTACCCAGTGGCGATAAGTTATACGTATCGCTGTATTACGCCCCGCCCGTCGAAATCATTATTCTGGGCTTTGGCGTCATTCGTCAGTTCTTCCGCGAACGCGAAACGCTCCTGCTCACGGTGCAATCGGCCCAGGATGAGTTGATCAACGCCCAGGAAGACGAACGGCGTCGGCTGGCTGCCGACCTGCACGACGATGTGGGTACGTCGCTCGTGGCGCTGCGGGGCAAACTGACCAACAACCAGGATGCCGAACAACTCTTGGACAAAATCATCGGCGATGTCCGCACTGTTTCGCACAACCTCATGCCCATCGAACTTCACGATCTGGGTCTCGCCGACGCCCTCAGTGAAGTGGCCCGGCGGCTGGAAACAATGTCGGGTATTCAATTCCTGTTCATCCGCTCGGGCGAACCGGTCGCGCTGGGACCGTCCGCCGACCTGATCCTGTACCGATTAGTGCAGGAACTGCTGCACAACATTGTTCGACACAGTCAGGCGACCTCGGCGGTGGTGCAGCTGGTGTATCACCAGACAAACCTCAATATCACCGTTGAAGACAATGGCACCGGCTTTGACCACCGTTCACTAAACTCAGCCCCCGGTATTGGCCTGAAAAACGTACATTCCAGGATGGAATGGCTGGGGGGACAGCTTGCCGTCGATTCGGGACCGGCCGGCACCACCGTTCGCTTAGACATTCCGTATCCACCCCACACCCCATCGTGATGAGTCTCACCCAAAAAATTCGCGTGCTGCTGGCCGACGACCATACCCTGTTCAGCGACGGGCTGGCCATGCAGCTTACCGTTGAAAACTCGCCCGTGGAGGTGGTTGGGCAGGTATTCCGGGGCAACGATGTGCTGCCCGCCATCCAGCAACACGCCCCCCACGTCATCCTGTTAGACATTAATTTGCCCCAGCAAACGGGCATCGTCTGCGCCCAGCAGGCCATGCTGGCGTTTCCCGAGCTGCACGTGGTGATGCTGACGATGTATGGCTATCGGAAATTCGTGGATCAGTGCCGCAGCATCGGGGTGGCGGGGTATCTGCTCAAACACGAACGGGCCGAGGTGATTATTCATACCTTGAAACAGGTTCAGGCCGGGCAGCGCTGTTTTCCCACTGACCCGACCAGCAACCGCCACGAAGCCGATTTCTTTGTGCGGCAGTTTAAATTAACACCCACTGAACTCAAAATTATTGGCCTCATTCGGACGGGGCTATCCAGCCAGCAGATTGCCGACCGGCTGTTTATCAGTTTTGAAACCGTGCGCTCGCACCGCAAGAATATCTACCGGAAATTAGACATTACCCACCTGTCCGAGCTGCTAAATTTTGCCAGCGAATACGCCCTGTAAGTAATCCTTATTCATAACCTGTCGTTATCCACCATAAGCAATAGCTATGGGCTGAATGAACCGGATGAGACTAAATTTGGGTTAATCTTGTAGGCACAAACGACCACCCGACGCCGGTACTACCCGGCGTTTCGCATTAAGAAATAGCCTTTAAATCCCATAGAATTTATACCTTATGTCGATTCAACTCACCGATTCCGTTAGCGCAGCCGCCCGGCGGGATATTCTGGACCTCGACCACAAGATCAGTTCGTTCCGGTCGGGCGACATTGCCGATGAATCGTTTCGTAAGTTCCGGCTCACGCGCGGGGTGTACGGTCAGCGGCAGCCGGGCGTACAGATGATTCGCATTAAGCTACCCTACGGACGCATCACGGCCAATCAGCTCATTCGTATTGCCGACCTGTCGGACAAGTTTGCCACGGGGAATCTCCACGCCACCACCCGGCAGGACATCCAGCTTCACTTCGTCAGGCTCGAAGACTCGCCCCAGCTCTGGGCCGACCTCGAAGATGCGGGCATTACGCTCAAGGAAGCCTGCGGCAACACGGTCAGGAACGTGACGGGATCGGCCCGGGCGGGTATTGACCCCGACGAACCGTTCGACATTAGCCCCTACGCGTTTAGCATTTTCGATTATTTTCTGCGTAATCCTATTTCGCAGGATATGGGTCGCAAGTTCAAGATTTCGCTTTCATCGAGTGAAAAAGATTCGGCCTACGGATTCATGCACGATGTTGGGTTGATACCCCGTATTCAGGATGGGAAACGCGGCTTCAAGGTCATGCTCGGCGGTGGTCTGGGGGCGCAGCCGTTCCCGGCCCAAACGGCCTTCGAGTTTCTGGCCGAAGACAAAGCGATTCCGTTTATCGAGGGGGTTATCCGGGTGTTTGACCGGTATGGGGAGCGCGTTAAACGCCACAAAGCCCGCATGAAGTACCTGCTTAACGACATTGGTCTGGACGAACTGCTCCGGCGCGTTGATGAAGAAACCCCGGCGCTGCGGAACCGGACGCTTGCCGTCGACACCACCGAATCTCCGGTTGTCTGGTCGCCTGAGTCGGTGGTCAGCCACAAACCCGCGCCCACCGACAGCCGCTACCAGGCCTGGCTCAAAACTAACGTGTTCGAGCAGAAACAGGCAGGTTGGTATGCCGTGCAACTGCGGGTGCTGCTGGGCGACATGCAGTCGGACACGGCGCGGGCGCTGGCACAGATTGTCAATTCGTACGCGGCCGACGACATCCGGGTGACGGTAAACCAGGGCTACCTGCTGCGGTACGTCCGGCCCGAAAATTTACCGGCGATCTACGAATCGTTAAACGCGCTGGGATTAGCCGAACCGGGCTTTGACACCACCGCCGACATCACCACCTGCCCCGGCACCGATACGTGCAACTTAGCCATTTCGAGCAGTTACGGCATCACGCGGGCGCTGGAGCAATTGATGCGCGATGAATTTCCGGACATTGTGTTCAACGACGACATCAAGATCAAGATTTCGGGTTGCATGAACGGCTGCGGGCAGCATTCGGTGGCCAATATCGGCTATCATGGCTCATCCTTGAAAAACGGAGCTTACGTCCTGCCTGCGCTACAGGTGCTGTTGGGCGGGGGCTTCAACGGCAAGGGCGAAGGGCTGATTGCTGATAAAGTCATCAAACTACCGAGCAAACGCGGACCCGATTCGCTGCGGGTGTTGCTGCGCGACTACGAAGCGGCCGGGTTCGACGGTGAGTATTATTCGGACTACTACGCCCGGCAGGGTAAGAATTATTTCTACCAGTTACTGAAACCCCTTGCCGACCTGAAGACCCTCGTCGACAGCGATTACATCGACTGGGACCATACCGAACAGTACGTCACGGAAGTGGGCGTGGGTGAGTGCGCCAGTGTGCTCATCGACCTTGTAGCCACTACGCTAACCGAGGCTGAGGAAAAACTAAGCTGGGCGCGGGAAAGCCTGGCCGAAGGCCGCTGGGCCGATGCCATTTACCACGCCTACAACACCTTCATCACGGGAGCCAGAGCGGCCCTGATGAGCCGCGACATCCCGACCAACACGCAGCATGGCATCGTCAGCGACTTTGACCGGACGTTCGCCGGTGAGCCGGATTTTCATCAAACGGAGGGTGACTTTAAAGCGTTGGTGTTCGGCATTAACAAGCAGGAACCATCGGAAGAATTTGCCCGCCGGTTTGCAGCTCAGGCCGAAGCATTTCTACCCGCCATTCAGGCGTACCGCGAAACCCAGATTGAACGGGAAGGCGCCCCGCATTTGCAGGAGTTGAGCCAGGCCCACGACAGCTAAATTAATGAGCAAATGAGTGAGTTAGTGAATGAGCGAATTTAGCTGCTCACAAACATTCACTAATTCGCTCATTCACTAACTCACTCATTAGAAAATGAAACTTACCCTCGTAGGAGCCGGTCCCGGCGACCCCGATTTGATCACGCTAAAGGGCGTTCGTGCCCTGCAACAGGCCGACGTAGTCATGTACGACGCGCTCGTACACCCCGACCTGCTCGACCATTGCCGTCCCGACGCACTTAAAGTTTACGTGGGCAAACGCCGGGGTGCCTACTCCTGTATGCAGGAAGATATCAACCCGCTGATTGTGCATTACGCCCGGCAGTACGGCCACGTTGTGCGCCTGAAAGGGGGCGATTCATTCGTGTTCGGGCGGGGTTACGAGGAGATTGAGTTCGCCCGGCAGCACGGCATCGAAACGGCCGTTGTGCCGGGTTTATCGAGCAGCTACGCCGTGCCGGCATCAGCCGGAATTCCGCTCACCACGCGCGGTGTTTCGGAGAGTTTCTGGGTTGTAACGGGGACGACCAAAGCGGGGCAGCTCTCCGCCGACTTGCAGTTGGCGGCTCAGTCATCAGCGACGGTGGTGGTACTGATGGGGATGCACAAGCTCACCGAGATCATGGCCGTCTTTGCCGGTCAGGACAAGGCCGATACGCCCGTCGCCATTATTCAGAATGGTACGCTGCCCGAGGAACGCATTGTAATGGGGCGGGTGCATGACATTCAGCAGAAAGTTACCGAATCGGGTCGGTTCGGCGCTCCGGTAGCTAACCCAGCCATCATTGTCATCGGCGAAGTGGCTGCACTAACCGCCGGGGAGCGACACGCAGAATTAGTCGGGATTGTCGCTACGCATACTGTTTAATTTATTCATTTTGTAAAGGCCTGGTTAGCTCACCATCCCCACCACCTCAGTAGCGGTTAGTTTCCTCTGCTCGCCCGTCACCATGTTTTTGAGGGAAAGCATACCTGTTTGTACCTCCTCCGAACCGATCAGTACGACATAGGGAATCTGTTTAGCATTGGCGTAATCGAGCATTTTTTTCACTTTCGTCAGGTCGGGATACACTTCAGCCGCAACGCCCGCCCCCCGCAGTTGACTCAGTAACGGCAGAGCGACTGCGCGGGCCTCACTGTCGAAGGGCACAATAAGTACCCGTGTCCCCTGCCCTGCTCCGACCGGAAACAGCTTCAGTTCGTCCATCACGTCGTAAATCCGGTCGACGCCGAACGAGATGCCCACACCCGATAGCCCCGGCAGGCCGAACGCGCCTGTCAGGTTGTCGTAACGACCGCCCCCGCTGACGCTGCCGATTTGTACATTATTGACTTTTACTTCAAAAATGGCACCGGTATAGTAGGACAAGCCCCTTGCCAGCGTCGGGTCGATCTGTACGCGCGGTTCTGCCACGCCGTACTGGTCGACCAGACGGAGCATTTCATCTAATTCAGCAATGCCCGTTTGGGCTAATTCAGACGAAACCAGCCAGCTTTTCAACCGCGCTATGGTTCCGGCTACGTCGGTCGCTTTGTCAAACAGCGGGTCGAGTTGGGCAATAGCCGTATTGGTAAAGCCGCGTTCGCGCAGTTCGTCCAGCACTTTCTCCCGGCCAATTTTATCTAATTTGTCAATCGCCACGCTCAGCGTTCCTTCCCCACCCGGTGCGCCAATCACCTCGGCGATACCTGCCAAAATCTTGCGGTTGTTGATTTTCAACGTGAAATCAGTAATGCCCAGATTGCCGAACACTTCGTGGATCATCAGGACAATTTCGGCTTCGCACAGCAGCGAATCCGTGCCCACCACGTCGGCGTCGCACTGGTAAAACTCGCGGTAGCGGCCTTTTTGGGGGCGGTCGGCCCGCCAGACGGGCTGCATCTGGTAGCGTTTGAAGGGCATCGTCAGGTTGTTGCGGTTCATGACCACGTAGCGGGCGAAGGGCACCGTCAGGTCGTACCGCAAGCCCTTTTCGGCGATTTTTGGGGTGAGCTTTTTCGATCCCGAGGCAATATCGAGTTCGGTCAGGTCGGCCGCGTAATCACCGGAATTTAGAATCTTGTACAGAAGTTGGTCGCCTTCATCGCCGTACTTGCCCGTCAGCGTCGACAGGTTTTCCATGGATGGTGTTTCGAGGGGCTGGAAACCGAACCGCCGGAAGGTTTGCCGAATGGTATCAAAAATAAAAAGCCGGTTGCGCATCTGCTCCGGCCCAAAATCACGGGTGCCTTTGGGTAAGGTGGGTTTTTGCATAGGGCGAAATTAATAGATGCGGGCAGAATAAGGTAGCGGTGAGTTGCTGCCTTTATCGTTCCAGCCCGTTGACTCAAGCGAAGTTTCGCCAAAAATTTGCTGCTTGCGCCAACCTGTTTCGCCAATAATGGGTCTTACCAACATCCACTTGCTCCAAACGAATCGCATACTATGAAATCTGTACATATCGCATTACTTAGTGGTCTGACGTTCTTACACGCTTGTAGCCCAAAAGATCCGGAAGCCAATTTATTGATTGGTTCATGGAATCAGATTGAATCAAAATCACCCACTGACCCAGCGTGGCAAAAGACCGATCCAACTCGAAAAATTAACGTGATTTTTAAGCGTAATGGCACAGTAAGTACTGAAAACTCAATGCCATTTTATGGCGGCTGGTGCAATCACGCTGAACGGTACACGGTCGCGGATAAAACCATACAGTTTGACTATGGTAAGCCAAACTGTATTCCCTTCATAGATCCGCAAGTTCAGTCAGCAGCAAAAATACTCGACATCACCGCTCAGAGCTTACTCATCGATTATGGTGGATATTTATTAAAGTTTAGGCGAAAATAAACCGCAACTCCCCCTAAGCAATGGTAACAATCGGTCGCCTGACCGCTAATTTTAGGGAATCGGTTACTAAGTATGGGCTCCTACTATCCGTGACAATAAAGCTTTTAAGTAAACTATAGCGAAAAGCAGCCCTTTTTGACCAAAAATTTCTTATTTTTGCGGCTCAAAAAGTGAAACGACACGTTAATAGATACCACGACAATGGGAGTAACAGAATTAAAGCGCAAAGCTCGCCGGAACCGGGCCATTGCCACCAATAAGGTTAGCGCCATCAAACAATTGCTGCGAAAGCCCACCATTAAAAATGTGGACGTAGACGCGATTAAGGCTTCTTTCGCCGAGAAAAAAACTGCGTAATGAGCACTTCGTTCAGTCAGCCAGTCGGTCAGTAATGAGTGTCAGTCCACTGACTGTCAGACTGAATACTGACCGACTCAGTTAACCCCGCCCTTATCCGGCGGGGTTTTTCGTTTCCAGCGTTCCCACTCGCGGTCCCTTTTTTTGAGTTCCCGGCGCACAAACCGCCGATAGTCCAACTGCGCCCGGAAGCGCACCGCCTGTCCAAACAGTGACAATCCGCCGTTGACTAAAATCAGGCTATAGGTCCCCCACAAAAACCACTGCCGGAACGGAGCACCGGTATGCTTGGCGTGGGCCGCTTCGGTCAGTACGCACAATCCCGCTCCAATCAGTACCAGGCTCAGCGGAGCCAGAATTAGCCACTTCGTACGGGTGCTCATCCGGTTAACCAGCCGACGACCGGGGGGTTGGGCCATTTTCGCCATGCTTCGTCTATGGTTTATGGATTTAATAGCCTAACGGCGGGCCAACCGACTTTGTTAATATTTACTTAACATTTGGGTAACATTAGGACGGATACTCCATTGCCGCGCCCGTTTCGCGGAAACCGCCTGGTTCGCGCAGTCGTTTCCATCCTTCGCTTAAAAAACCCACGCCGTAGCCAGTCAGTTGCACAAAAGCCGCCACTACGCTCAATAAACCAACGGTTAAGCTCTTTTCTTTCCGGGTCGCATCAAACAAAATCAATGCCGAGAATAGGATTAGCGCACTAACCGCCAACCCGAAGAGCACCGGACTGACCAGCGCCCAAACTGGCACCGAAATCAAGAACAGGGTGAACAGGGCCGGAAAGGCGTGAACGGGTTTTAGTTCTTTTGGATAATAGCGCGAAATGTTGATTCGGGCGCGGCCAAAGAATCGCAGTTGCCGGAAAAACTGCCCAAAGTTTGTTCGGCGCTTATGATAGATAAATGCGTCGGGAATCAGGGCGGTGGTGAAACCGTTTTCGATAATGCGGATGGCAAATTCGATGTCCTCCCCCATCCGGCTGAGTTTGTAGCCACCGATTTTCTCCCACACCTGGCGCGACAGGCCCATGTTGAAACTGCGCGGATGGTAGGTTCCGCCGAGGTTTTTCTGATTGCCCCGGATGCCGCCCGTCGTGAAGACCGACGTCATGGAGTAGCTGATGGCCTTCTGAACGGGGGTGAAATTGGGATGGGCCGCGTCGGGACCGCCATATGCATCGAGCCACTGGGTTGACAGGTGCTCGTTTACGGTGCCGAAGTAATGCGGGGGAATGAGTGCGTCGGAGTCGAAAATCACGAAAAAGTCGCCCGTTGCCCGCTCAAACCCACAATTGCGCGTGAAGCCCTGCCCGGAGTTCTCTTTGTAGACGTATTGAATGGTCAGGTTGCCGGAAAACTCAGCCACCACCCCATCAGCTTTATTTTTCGACCCGTCCTCGATGACCAGCACCTCAAAATTTTGGTACGTCTGCTGCGTCAGACTCACCAGCAGTTCACGCAGTTCGTCGGGACGGTTGAAGACGGGGATGATAATAGAGAAACGCATCAGCTTTTTTGACGAAGTAGTTCAATGCCTTCCGCCCGAAGTCGCATTCCCCACCAGTTGGGGAAAGTGCGGTTTATGAAGCCAACAAAAAGGCCATACAGCACGCAGGCTATAAAAACGGGCCAAATCCATAGTAATATATTGACGGCGTAAATCAAATAGCAAATTGCCCCGTAAAAGCCACCATCGAAGAGATAGTGCCATCTTTTTGTGAAAAAATAGCTCGTCAGGCCAAATAAAATGCCGGGGATAATTGCCAGACCAATACCAACAACAGGGCCATACACCAACAAAACAAAAAACTTACCTATGTCATCAGGCTTTACCAATAAACTGGGCATAACAAATAGCCCAGCTACACAAAACCCGGCAAACGCACCGGCTACCACCCCACACACTACACCGAATAATACCAACAGAAAAAAGCCGTTCACTTTAGAATTGACGAACATGCCGGGAGTGTTAAGTAAACACTGATTATCAGGACAACCGACCCAGTAACCATTCTCTGAATGCAACGACCGACTCAAATAGCGCATCCGGCTTCATAGCGACTAATGCGTCAGGTTCGGCAGTACTGGCCCAGGCCGCGGCCGCAATCGGCACGCCCGCCTGTCGGCAGGCGACAATGTCGCTCGGGGCGTCACCAACGTACAGGACCTCATCGGGCAACAGGCCCCAATCGGCGACGATCCGGTTGATGTTGCGCGTTTTGCTATTAATTTCCAGATCGCCGTAGCCAAACGCGCTGAAATACGGCGTTAACTGGTAAAACGTTAGCGAGAGCACGGCGCTACGCTCCCCTTTGCCCGTTACCAATGCCAGCCTGACATGTTTGGCTTGCAGTTCGGTCAGCAATGGCTGAATACCCGGAAACAGTTCGGGATAGTCGACGTGGTACTGCTCATAATGCGTCAGGTAGGCCGCAACGCCAGCGTCATACTGGTTCGGTATCAACGCCTTGATCGTGCCTTCCTCAGCGGGACCGAACGTCGCGATGATTTCTGCGTCGCTGACAGATCGGCCCAGGTGCGGTTCGATGGACGAGCGAAACGCCCGGATGCAGAGCGGCAGCGTATCGGCTAAGGTGCCATCGAAATCAAAGATAACGCCGTTGATCGTCATGCCGGTACGAGTGCTTCCGCCAGGCTTTCTTCATTCGCCCGGATCACCTGCTCAATCAACGCATCGGTCAACGCGACCGACACGAACAGGCTCTCAAACTGCGACGGAGCCAAATACACCCCCCGGTCCAGCATGGCGTGGAAATACCGCCCGAACAGGGGCAGGTCGCAGGATTTGGCCCCGGCGAAGTTGGTCACGGGCCGCTCGGTCATGAACAGGGTGAACATCGAACTAAGCTGATTGATTGTGTAGTTCAGGCCCAATTTCGTCAGGCTATCGCGAAAGCCAGTGTGCAGTTTCTCGCCAATCTCGTCTAAGCGCGTGTACACCTCAGGATGGTCGTTGAGGTGGTGGAGCATAGCCAGACCCGCCGACATGGCAATTGGGTTGCCCGACAGGGTTCCGGCCTGATAGACGGGCCCGGCGGGCGACACCACGTTCATGATGTCGGCCCGGCCTCCGTAAGCGCCGACGGGCATGCCGCCCCCGATGATTTTGCCCAGCGTGGTCAGGTCGGGCGTGATGCCGAAGCGTTCCTGCGCCCCGCCCTTCGCCAGCCGGAAACCCGTCATCACCTCGTCGAAAATCAGTATGGCTCCGTGTTTGGTGCACAGATCGCGCAGTCCGGCCAGAAAACCAGGTTCCGGCAATACGCAGCCCATGTTGCCCACCACCGGCTCCAGAATCAGAGCCGCAATCTGGTTAGCGTTATTGTCGAAGAGTTGCTCCACAGCCGCCAGATCGTTGTAAGGCGCGGTGAGCGTATCGGCAGCGGTGGCTTTGGTGACGCCGGGCGAGTCGGGAACGCCCATCGTCATGGCCCCGCTCCCGGCCGCAATCAGGAACGAGTCGCCGTGGCCGTGGTAGCACCCTTCAAATTTAATCATCTTGTCGCGGCCGGTGAAGCCCCGCGCCACCCGAATGGCCGCCATGGTCGCTTCGGTGCCGGAGTTAACCATCCGCACTTTCTCCACCGACGGCACCATGCTCACGATCAGTTCGGCCATTTCAACCTCTTTTCGGGTCGGTGCCCCGAACGAGAACGAGTGCTGAATGGCATCGCGCACGGCCTTCTCGACCGGCTCAAACGCGTGACCCAGAATCATTGGCCCCCACGAGTTAATCAGTTCGATGTACTGTCGGCCGTCCTCGTCGTAGACGTACGGCCCTTTGGCCGACTTAATAAAAACGGGGGTGCCCCCCACGGCCCGAAACGCCCGCACCGGCGAATTAACCCCACCGGGAATTAACGTCTTGGCTTTTTCGAAGAGTTGTTCGCTAGTTGTCATAAGTTAGTTGTACGTAGAGACCGCACAGGAGACGCAAAGTGTTGCCGGTCCGCCGGTGCGGTCTCTACTAATTAATCTTCACAAACCGCCCCCCATCGTATTTCACGATGGGAACGATCTGGTTGTCGTTCGTTTGTGAGTAATCGAAGCCCGACAGCACGTAATCGTCGTCCGTATCGGAGCCGGAGCGCAGGTTGGTTCTACTACGGAATGGTACGCCATTTCTGGCCATCTGCCGCCCAAAAAACAGCATCAGGTCGTAGCCTTCGTGGGCAAACACCGACGGAATGGTATTGCGTTTAGTCACGTACTCCTCCTGAAACGCGACGACCGGTTCGCGAGTGGTGTCGATGTAGTCGGGATACAGCAGGTACAAGTTCCGGCGGGTAAATGTTGACATCGAATTTCGGTAATAGTCAAAAGCCCCGGCGGTGGCAATCAGCGGACCGGACACGTGCCGACGGCTCAGCGCGTCGAGCATCCGGGGACCGTCGTCGTCGTTGCTGCTGGCGAAGAAAACGTGACTCACGGTAATGGCCGTCAGGGCCGTTGGGGGTGTGGTGGTACTAACGGGCCGGTTTGCCGTTGATGCACCGGAAAACCGCATGGCATCAGCCATGGCCTGGGCTGGGCCGCTTACCTTCTGAAAGTCGACAATCTGGTAATTCTGCCGCAGCAGTTCGGCCTGGTAGGCGGAAGCTACCAGTGAATCCTTGCGCGACGTACCGAAATAGATGGCCGCCCGACGCACGCCGACGCCACCAGCTATGGTTCGCGCCTGTTCAGCGGCTTTCTGGGCCTGCCGGTTTACCGACGGCTGCGCCAGAAACGACATGGGCTGATTAGTGACCAACTCGCTGCTGGTTGCAATGGGATTCACCAGCAGAATGTTATTCTGATTTGCGTAGGCCGACGCAATTCGGTTTGGCTCCACGTAAAGCGGGCCAATAATGAGGTCCGTCTGGGCAAAAGTAGGGCTGTTGACCAATTCCAGCGTTTTGTTGGCGTCGTTCTCTACGTCGTAAGCAAACAGGTTCACGGTAATCCCTTCTTCCTGTAATTTCGCTCTGGCCATTTTGATGCCGTCGTACAGATCATACACGTACTGGTTGGTACGCACCCGCTTGTCAGCGTCGAACTCGTCTAACCGAAACGGAAACATCACCGCCACGTTATAGTATCCCTTAGCCCGGTTCGGCCGCGTCACCACCGCTGTCGGGCGATTGACGGGCGTTCCGGTGGTCGTTGGCGGGGCGGGCGTTGGCGGACGGGTCGTTGCCCGGCCCGGTACGCCAAAGCGGTTGGTTAGCCGGTCCGACAGTTCCAGATCGTCTTTATCAGTGGCCATCCGCTGAATCAGGTCAATCAACGCCAAACCGACGATCCGGTCATCGGGAAACTCCCGGTTTAGCTGCTTCAGTTGGTTCAGGTCCGTAAGGCGACCAATGAAGTTCTGCTTTAGTTTAACAGCATCCGCCTGAATAACCGGGTCGCCAATGCGCTGCAGGGCCGTCAGTCCGTCCTCATACTGGCCGGTTTCCATGCAAACGGCCGCCAGCAGATAGTGCGCGTCGTCCATCTTTCGCCAGTCGGGAAAGCGGGTCATCAACTGCTTCAGCATCAGCCGCGACTGGCTATAGTTTTTCTGCCGGAAAACGGCCAGCGCGTAATAGTAATTTGCGTACGGGGCCAGCGGTCCGCCCCGCTGAATAAAGCCATTCAGGTCCGCCTTAGCCCGCTCGTAATCGCCGGTTTGCACCAGCCGAACGGCAGCTTTATATCGTTTTTGGGCATCCGGCGACACCTGCGCCGTAGCCGGTAGCCAACAAGCCACCAACAGCCAGCCAGCGAAAAGAAATCGGTACCAACTCAACGTTGCGTTCATACTTATTGAATTAATGGATAATGTAAAATGTGTAATGGATAGTGGCTGCCAACCCCATTATCCATTACACATTTTACATTATCCATTAACCTTTATTTCTTCTGTTTGGCTTTCCGGCTGGCTTCGTCGGCCTGTTTGCGGGCTTCATCGGCGGCCGCTAATTGTTTTTGCAGCATTGCCTGGAAACCACCGGGCTTCTTGCCCTGACCCGATGCGTTTTTGCGCCGGTTTTCGTCGAGCACGGCTTTGAGCTTGTCTTCGTCCACGAACCGGCGGATGATCTGCTGCTGCGCAATGGTCACCACGTTCGAGACGAAATAGTAAAACGTCAGGCCCGCCGGGTACGAATTCAGCACGAACATAAACATCAGCGGGAACACGTAACTCAGCGCTTTCATGTTCACCGGTCCGGGCTGGGTCGGCGTCGTCTGGTTGTTGTAATACGCAAACGCAATGGAGGAAGCCGTCATCAGCACGGTGAACAGGCTCAGGTGACTACCGACAAACGGGATGGCCGGAAAGGTGATGAAGGCGTCGTAGGTGGAGAGGTCACTGGCCCACAAAAAGGGCTTCTGCCGCAGTTCGATCAGGTTCGGAAACAGCATGAACAGAGCGAACAGAATCGGCATTGTCGCCAGCACGGGTATACAGCCGTTCAGCGGACTCACGCCCACCTCCTGGTAGATTTTCATTTGCTCGGACTGCTGCTTGGCCATGTCGTCGCCAACGCGCTCCTTCATCTCGTTCAGTTCCGGCTGCAGCACCCGCATCTTGGCCATACTCACGTAGGACTTGTAAGTTAACGGTGTTAGCACCAGCTTGACGAACACGACCAGCGCAATAATCAGCAGGCCATAGTTGCTGATGAACTTCTCCAGGAAGTTGAAAACCGGCACGAAAAAATACTTGTTGATCGGCTTCAGCACGGAGTAGCCTAAGTATACGTTCTGGTCAAACTCCGGCGCTACGTCGCCCAGCAACTGGAAATCGTTGGGTCCATAATAGAACTGGTAGCTGCCCTTTCCGGCTTTCACGTCGGCCATCGGCAGCATCACGTCGGCGAGGGCCGTTTTAACGACGCTCGAATCGGCGGGGTCCACGAGGGCTTTGAAACTGGCCCGTTGCAGCGGAGCGTTCTTCGCCACGAAACCCGACAAAAAGTACTTATGCTTGATGGTGAACCACTTCACCGGTTCCTCCAGCGTGGCTTCTTCACTGGCTTCGCTTTCCTTTAACTGGTCGAAGTTCTCGTCGGCGGTGAGGTAGTTGACCGTAGCCGCCCGCCGGTTGTTAGCTAAGTCGTTTTCGTACTGCCGCATCTTATCTTGCCACAAAAACCGGATATTGTCGTTGGTGACAAGGGTGTTCAGCCCGTTAAGTTTGAGATCGTAGCCCAGCACGTAGCCTTCGGCGGGTACGGCATAAACCTGCTCCACTGACTGCCCCGGCCCAACTTCCGCCCGAAAGACAATCCGTTGCGGCTGACCGCTGACCGCGCCGTTCTGCGCCGTTGTCTGGTAATACAGTTTGTGCAGATCGACCTTAGCCCGGCCCGTTGGCAGTTCCAGCGACGTCTGGCTGCTCGTCTCATCAATCAGCACTAAGGGTTTCTGGTCGTAGGTTTTGTACTTCTTCAGCACAACCTTTTTCACCCGCCCCCCCAACGTGCTGAACGTCACGGTCAATTCGTTGTTTTCGATGACGATGTCGCGGGCCTGCCCCGTGGCAACCGTGGCAAATTCGCCGTATGCTGCGGTGGCTGCCGCCGTGGATTCGGCCGAGTCGAGCGGCTGTACCGCCGTAGCCGAGCCGGGGCGGCTTACCAACGTACCAGTCCCGGAGGTTGCGGTCGGTTTAGTCGTCTGCGTAGTTTGGGCGGGTTCTTTCTCCGGCGCGGGCTTTGGCACCAGTAACTGGTAGCCAACCAGCATCGCCATGATCAAGACAATGCCAATAATTTGATTACGATCCATTTGGTAGGTTTGTGGTTTGTAGTTTGTGGTTTGTGGTTGGCTGACGCGTAAACACGGGCGCGTCAGCCAACCACAAACCACAAACTACAACCCGAATTTTGGGCAAAATTACGCCAATCCAGCCGCTTAACCAACCACCTCAGCGGTTTCTACATGGGCGGCACTTTCGCGTTTTTGCTGGTTATGACTAAGGGCAGCGTGCACAAACGCCACAAATAGGGGATGCGGGTTCATCACGGTGCTTTTGAGTTCAGGATGAAATTGCACCCCCACGAACCAGGGATGGCCGGCCAGTTCAACGATCTCGACTAAGCCCGTTTCGGGGTTGATACCCGTTGGCCGCAGCCCCGCCCGCTCAAAGGCGTCTAAGTAATCGTTATTGAATTCGTAGCGGTGGCGGTGGCGTTCGCTGATCTGCCCCTTCCCGTAAATCTGGTGCGCCTTCGAGTCGCGTTTGAGCTTACAGGCGTAGGCCCCCAGCCGCATGGTACCCCCCATGTCGGTCACGGCCTTCTGGGCCTCCATCATGCTGATAACCGGGTTGGGCGTGTGCGGCTCCATCTCGGTCGAGTGGGCGTCGTCAATGCCCATCACGTTACGGGCGTACTCGATTACGGCCATCTGCATTCCCAGGCAAATGCCCAGAAACGGGATGCCGTGCTCCCGGACGTAGCGCACGGCGTTAATTTTTCCCTCAATGCCGCGCTCGCCAAAACCCGGTGCGACTAAAACGCCGTCCAGCTTACGCAGGACATCGGCGCAGTGGTGCTCATCAACCAGCGTCTCAGACTGAATCCACTCAAGTTTCACTTTGCATTCGTTGCTGGCTCCGGCGTGAATAAACGACTCGGCAATGGATTTATAGGCGTCGCGCAACTCAACATACTTGCCCACTAAGCCAATGGTGACCGTATCGCCCGGATTCTTAAGCCGCCCCAGAAAGCTCTTCCAGGCGTCTAAGTCGGCATCTTTGTCGTTGTAAATGTCGAGCATGTAGAGCGCCCGCTGATCGAGCCGCTCTTTTTGCATCAGCAGCGGCACGTCGTAAATCGTTTCGGCGTCGATGGCTTCGATCACCGACGCCACCTGCACGTTGCAGAACTGCGCGATTTTCCGGCGGATGTCCTGCGGCAGCGGGTGCTCGGTGCGGCAGGCGATGATGTCGGGCTGCACGCCGTTTTCGAGCAGCATCCTGACCGAGTGCTGGGTAGGCTTGGTTTTCAACTCCCCCGCCGACTGCAGGTACGGGATCAGCGTCAGGTGAATAACGAGCGTATCCTTCTCGCCGAGTTCAAATTTCAACTGCCGCACGGCCTCCACAAACGGCAGCGATTCGATGTCGCCCACGCAGCCCCCGATTTCGGTGATCACAATGTCGTACTCGCCCGTATCGCCCAGCAGCCGGATGTTGCGTTTGATTTCGTCGGTGATGTGGGGCACCACCTGCACGGTTTTCCCCAGGAAATCGCCCCGTCGTTCGCGGGTGATGACGTTGTTGTAGATGCGCCCGGTGGTGATGTTGTTGGCCTGCGAGGTGGGGCGGTTCAGGAATCGCTCGTAGTGGCCGAGGTCGAGGTCGGTTTCGGCCCCGTCGTCGGTGACGTAGCATTCACCGTGCTCGTAGGGGTTGAGCGTACCGGGGTCGATGTTGATGTACGGGTCGAATTTCTGAATCGTTACCGTAAGTCCCCGTGCCTGGAGGAGTTTGGCTAATGAGGAGGCAATGATGCCCTTGCCGAGTGATGAGGTAACTCCGCCGGTGACGAAGATATATTTTGCTGATTTGGGTCCCGTAGCTGCCATGACTGAAACCTGTTTAGGTCGTTACGGGGAATAAAGGTACGCAAGTTTTGGGTGGAACGGGGTTGTGCAGGCCGGAAAAAGTTACGGCGGTACAGTATCCGGCTGGGGTTCAGTCGTTCGACGGGCTTAGCCGTGTACGATTCTGAACACGCGCGGCCCGCTTCACGGGCGTTGTACCGATATACCCGGTTAAAGTCGATAAAGCCCGCTTGCCGAACGGTAAGCCCATGCTATTTTTGTCTTTCTGCGGTAACTACCCAAGCCCCGTTGTTGCATGCCCACGTCTACCCTTCGTCTTTGTCTGGCGATTGCCCTGCTGTTGCTGCCTGGCCGGTTGCTGGCCACGCACCAGGTGGGCGGTCAACTGGAGATGCGGGCCGTGGGCGACCGGCCAGGCCATTACCGAATCATCGTTACCAACTATTTCGAGGCCGGTCCCCGCGCCGACCAGCAGGTTGGAGGGCAACTGGGCATTTTTCGCCTTCGCGACAACGTTCAGATGCGCACGTTCCAGGTTCGGGAAACCGGTCAGCGCCAGAACGTTATCTACGCCAATGAATTCTGCGCCGAACTGCGCAACCTGAAGTTCATTGTCGCCACCTTCGAGGCCGATCTGCAACTCGACCCGGCCACCTACGCCGATCCGCAGGGGTACTACATCTCCTACCAGACCCGCAACCGCAATGCCGGGATCGACAATATCGTCAACCCGGTTCAGACGGGGTTTACCTTTTACTTGGAATTTCCAGCCCTGCAAAAGGCCGGAATCAACGTACCGTATTCATCGCCCCGCTTCCCGCTCATCAACGGCGAATACGTTTGCATCGGCGAACCGTTTACGTTTCCCTTCGGCGGCACCGACCCCGACGGCGACGAACTTCGCTACTCGATGGTGACGCCCCTCAGCCCCAGAAATGCGGGGCAGAATCAGGCACCCTCGCCGGGACCGTATCCCGACGTAAGCTGGCGGTCGGGCTTCGGGGCCACCAGTGCCATTCCGGGTAGTCCGGCGCTGAACGTCGACGCCCAAACCGGGCAACTGTCGGTGACGGCTAATCAGTTGGGTTTGTTCGTCTTTGCCGTTAAGGTAGAGGAATTCCGGGCGGGGGTTAAAATCGGCGAGGTCCGGCGCGATTTCCAGTTTTTGGTGGTGGACTGCCCGCCCGCTACGACGCCCAACCCGGCCGTTCAGGTCATGAACCGGCCACTGGGCCTGCGAAACGTCTCGCTTTGTCAGGGCGATTCGGCCCGGATGCAGGCCACCTTCGATTCAACCTGGAATTACCAGTGGCGCCGGGATGGCATCAACCTGCCCAACGCAACCGGCTCATCCCTGACGGTGCGCGAAGCGGGCGACTACACTGTTCTGGTATCGCCCAAACGGGCGTGCAGCAAGGTCGGCAATTCGGAAACGATAACGGTTCGGGTCGTTGGGAAAGAAGCCAGTTTGCGGGAAACCGGGCACCTGTGCGCGGCCACTGGCTCAGTCGATCTGACAGTGACGAGCGACACCGGCGTTGTCTACCAATGGTACCGAAACGACCAGCTTCTGGCGGGCCGGGTTACCGATTCGGCCCGTATTGAGCAGGAAGGCCGCTACCGGGCCGTACTGACCTACACCACGCTGGGCTGTACCGTCCCGTCCAACACGCTGTCCATCAACCGGTCGGCGGCTGTGCGGCCAACCATTACGTCGGCAACGGGGCGGAACCGGCTTTGTCCGCAGGATTCGCTGGCCCTCGAAAGCAATGGTGGCATCCGGTACGTCTGGCAGCGGGACGGGCAGGTGCTTCCGGGAGCTGCCACCGCCCGCTACCGCGCCCGAACCACCGGAAATTATGTGGTGACGGCCATCGACAGCTTCGGTTGTCAGGGCGTTTCAACGCCATTTGTGGTCGTAGCGGTGCCGCCCGTAACGGTGCGCTTCGACTCGATACCGGGCGTATGCGGCCCCAACGTACCGGCTTACGCACTTCAGGGCAGTCCGGCCGGGGGCGAGTTTGCCGGGCCGGGCGTAATCGACGATACGTTTAGTCCCCAGCAGGCCGGGGTGGGCAATCATCCCCTCACCTACACCGTCAGGCCCGCGCCCGAATGCGCCGGGGTGATGGCCAGTCGCACGGCCGTGGTTGCGCCCATTCCGACCATTCAACTGCCCGACAGCCTCGTTACCTACCGGGGCAGTACCGTTCCGCTTACCCCCGTCTACAGCGGCAACCCGGTCACGTTTCAATGGTCGCCACCCACGTATTTGGATAATGCGTCGGCTGGTAGTCCATCGGCGGTGGGCCTTGTGGGTGATATTACCTATACGCTGGCGGTGGCCAATGCAACCGGCTGCATCGCCCGCGACACGATACATATGACGGTGTACGAGCAGGTCTGGGTACCCGACGCTTTCTCGCCCAACGGCGATGGCCTGAACGATGTGTGGGTATTATTGGGCATTGGGGCCTTTCCCGACGCCAGGGTGACAATTTTCAACCGCTGGGGCGAAGTTATTTACCGGTCGGACAAGGGCTATCGGGAACCCTTCGACGGAACAGCGGGCGGGACGAATTTACCCGCCGGTATGTACCCTTACACCCTGCACACCGTTCCCGAGCGGCCCATGCTGCGCGGCAGCGTCGTTATCGTGCGATAGCGAACCGGGCGTATGGTCGTCGCGATTCATTCTACGCGGCTGAATACGACACGATGCTCAGGTTCTCCTGCATTGCCACCATGAACGTATCTACCCCATCTGTAGCATTTCGCCCGTCGTCGGCCGCCAGCAGCAGATAATGGCCAACGGTGCCGAGCCAGGTCAGCGTGGCGGTCAGGTAGGTCAGGGCGACGCGGTGTTTGGTTCGGTCGGTGATGTCGGAGTCGAGCAGGGCAAACTGGTGTTCGGTGAACGCGACGGGCTGCCCCAGCGCATCGATCAAACCGGGAATCTGCCCGTTCAACTCACCGACGTATAACCCAACGGCGAAGCCAACCCGGATGGACAGCGTTGGGTCGGAGGAAGGGACGGCCGCGCGGACCTGCTGCCAGGCCGTAAACTGGTTATCAGCGTTGTAGCTCTGAATCTGCACCCGAAATTCGTGGTACGAATCGGCAAAGACGGCCTTCTCGAAGTCGGTGTGGACGGTATGGGAGTCAATTACCTGCCGGAAGGCGAGCCGGATACGGGCGGGAGTCATAGCGGACGGACTAATTCAGTGGGTATGCTTTCCAACGGGAGGTTTCGGCTCTTCGGATGCGCAAAGAAGTAGCCGCACGCCACCGAGGACGGATCATCGACATCGTCGGAACCACCATCGACCGCCCAATCCGCAACATTCAGCAACTGAAGCAGTTTGGCTTGTCCGGTCCGGTCGGGGCCGTCCAGCCCGGAGCCATCCAGCCCGGTGCACTCGCGTCCCCCAATGTCAACCCGGATTCCCTGGTGCAATCCCGTGAGCACTTCCTCGTTGCTCAGATCGTCGTCGTCGCAGTAGGCCCAGACAAATCGCCGGAGCCGGTAGTGCAGGTAATCGACCACGGCCGAGCGGTAGAGGTTGCGCAGATCAGCAGCTAACAGGGACCGGTACTCGTCCGCAACGAAGGGCCCAATCGGTTCCCCAATATCCTCACGCAGCCGAACGGCGTAGCCCCCCAAGTAATCCGACTCACCCACTTTCAGTGCAGCCGCTGGCTTAATAAAATCGGCCGCGCAGTATGTCGATGCATTTGGTAAGGGCAGGCGCGGAAACGACAACCGAACCGCCTGGCTACCCAATGCCGCATCACCCGGCCGAACCACAACCTGACCACCCTCGGCGCTGGCTTGCCAGATCCCAAACACAACCTCGGCCCGGAGTTTCCCCTGAGCCAGCCAACCGGTCAGCAGGATGTTGGCGTCATGGAATAAATTCCGGGCCGCGTCGCCCCAGTCGGCATCATCCAGCGCATCGGGGAACGGAACGGGTATGTCCCACGTCCGAAACAGCACAGCCCAATTCAGGTACGTCCTGACCCGGTCGGAATCCGACGCATCGAACGACGAAACACCCAGAAAATGGCTCGGAAACGGCTTAAAACCGGCCCAGTCGATGGCCGGTGGACCGGACGTGGCGGGCGATTCGGACGGAGCGGATGGTGCTGGAGTCATCAGGCCTTTACCTTCAGGGTGTGCGTCAGCGTGTAGCCGCCCGTCGCGCTGTTAGCCACGACCGTTGCCAGTTCGTTGTCCAGCGAATCTCGCAGGATGTTGTCGCCGGAGTTTTTCAGTGAATTCTGCCCGTGCGCTTTGTACAGGTCGGTATTGTAAACCGCCGTGTTGATGGCTTCGGGAAAGGCAATCTGCGAGGTCAGTTTCAGCGTGTTGTCCAGGTAAACCTGCACGTGCAGGTGCGTGGCGCGGCCCTGGTACCAGCCGGGGTAGATGCCCGTAAATTTCACCTGTCCGGCCGCATCGGCGTACTGTAGCCCCCGCAGAAACGTCTTAGTCGTGTTGTTCTGCGTACCGAAGTAGCCCGAATTGCTGTAACCCGAGTAGTAGCCGTCCTTGTCGCAATACCAGATGTCGACGCGGGCGTTGGGCAGCACCGCGCAACTGTTGTTGACGTTTTGCACCGTAATGGTCATGTCGAGTTGCAGGCCGGTTTTACCTTCCCGAATATCGACCCGTTGCAGGGCCGATCCACGGGCATTGTAAAGTGGATACGGTCCGTCGGTCTCCGTATCGGTTACCACACAACTGCCACTCGTCGTACTGGTCGTCGTAGTGCTGCCCGGTGTCGTCGTGCCGCCGGTGGTCGTTGACGGCGTAATATCGGTGTCGTCGGACGAGCAGGCCTGCATGACCACCGGCGTCAGGACGGTGCCCGCTATGGCTCTGCGGAGAAAATCTAATCGGGAAATGGGTTTGCTGGTCGCCATGATAAATAAAATAGGACAGGTTCTTTCTTGTGTTCTCTGTCTATAATACGCGGCATAGGGGCAATTCGTTGCGGGGGTACGGGGGTGTGTAGAGCAAACGCGCAGATGTGTCGACAACCGAACGCACGTCGCTTCTTGACCCAAAAACGGGGTGGATAGGCCCCAAAACAAATCGCCCCGTGCTTAGCCATTAACAGGCACAGGCACGGGGCGATTACGACGCAAAACGTTTACTTCTTATCCGCTACGGACCCATCCTGCTTAGCGAATTCGCCGTTCACGTTGATGGCAATCTCTTCGCTGACCACGGCTCCCCCGGCCTTGCCAACGCCGAAATCCACCCGATTCAAGGTGCCCGTAACTTTAAGACCGGCTTTCTCCTGCTTGCCTTTAGGATTTTCCTGCGTGATCGGGCCGTTCAGCGTCACGTCGAGCGTTACCGGCTTGGTCACGCCGTGCATGGTCAGGTCGCCGACAGCCTTGTATTTTTTGCCTTCTACTTTCTTGAACGACGTGCTTTTAAACGTCACCGTCGGGTATTTGGCCGCATCGAACCAGTCGGGGCTTTTCAGGTGCCCGTCGCGTCGTTCGTTTTCGGTGTTGATGCTGTTGACGTCGGCGGTCATTTCCATAACCGCATCGGACAGATCGGGTTTGGCCGAGGTGATTTTGGCGTCGAACGTTTTGAAGTTACCATCCACTTCCGACAGCAGCAGGTGGGTAATGGTGAAGCCAACTTTGGAGTGGGCCTTATCAACCGTCCAGGTTTGGGCGTAGGTGGCCAGTGAGCCAAGGACAACGGCAATGGTCAATGTTAAACGTTTCATTGGTTTCGAGATTTTTAAGGTAAGACAAGTGAACTCTCGTGGATAAAGATACCAACCCGTACCTGCCAACCAAAACGGATGAGGTCGAATGCCGATTTTTACCGGGTGAGTTCCCGTTTACGAACGCTCAGTGGGACGGACCACCACCGGGTAAACGTAGTGGCATGTCAGCGCGTTTAACGGTGCTTACCAGTGCAGCGTTTTTAAAGTCTTGACCATGCGTGCTCCACCCGCTTTGCGCTGGATAGACGACCCCAGCGACGAGAGTGGATTGGCGTTGGTAGCGCCAATCCTGCCCGTTGCTGCATTACCCGAAATCTGACCCAAAGCCGCACGCAGCAGCGCTTCGTTCGTGTCGCCGAGGGGCAACAGGCTTAGCGGTTCTTCGACTTCTACGTTGGGCGCGAAACCGGTTGCGTAATCCGACTGACCGGCGCTGTTGAATGATTTAAACACGATAGGCTGGATACCCCACTTGATCTGACCCGTATCGTCGGTGATGGTGATGGAGCCGACGTTTTTGCCGTAGGTCGTGGTGCCAATGGTCGTGACGGTCATGTACGGCCGCAGCCCGTTGATCATCAATTCACTGGCCGAGGCCGTGTAGTCGGTCGTCAGCACGAACAGCCGCGTGAGGTTGCCACCGATGTTCTGGGCTTTGGTCAGAAAATTCTGCACGAAGAAGCTGTCGCCGTATTCCCTACGCAGGCTCGGCGTGATTGTCGCGTTCCATTCTTCGCGGAAGAAAAGCTTGCTGGCGTTGACGCCTTTGCCGATCAGACTGGCTAAGTTCGCCGATGAAGACGTGTAGCCGCCGGGATTGTAGCGCAGGTCGAGCACGAGTTCGTTGACGCCTTTGGCTTTGAAATCGCTGAAAATAGCGTCTAACTGCGCATCATACTCGTTGGCGTCGCTGTTGTTAGCCCCCGGCACGAACTGGTTGTAGACTAAATAACCGACGGTCTTGCCGCCAACGGTATAGATGGAATCTAAGAACACCGGGTTTTCCTGAAACACCGTCGCCGTCACGGTCTTGCTCACGTCGCTATCGACAATGGTGCCGTTGCTCACGCTGGCCAGCCCGAAGCTGAACGTCGTGCTGCTGCCAAACAGCAGGTCGGCGTAGTTGCTGCGGCTGAGCACTTGCCCGTTGACTTTGCTGATAATGTCGCCCCGCCGGATGCCCGCCCGCTGAGCCGGAGAGCCGGGCAGCACGTAGAACACCTGCGCAATCACATCCTCGGAACCCGCCGAACGCAGAAACAGGCCGTATTCCATACCGGTGGTGGTGGTTTCGCCACTCAGGCTGGCTTCCAGTTCTTCGGCACTTTCCTCGATCCACGAAAAGCGGTCCCCGTCAGGATTGGTCGTGGCGTTATAGCTGTACAGAATCGAATCGAAAAAGTCCGACGGACTTCGCGTTTTGTCGGGATTGGCCGGAATTTTATCGTTCCAGTAATACAGGTCCTGCATATTCTCCAGAATCCAGTCGTTGACCTCTTCATTTTCGGCGGTCGACGTTGTCGCTTGCGGAGTTACCTCATCGGCTTCTTTGTTGCAGGCCGCCAGCGACACAACAATTCCGGTCAGCAGCAACCACCGCAGTGGCCGTAGTGTAGCGCCCAGCGGGCGAATAAGATTCAGACGGCCGTTGTTCATAACGTTATTTTTCATTTTGATCTGTTGATTAGACGGTAGAGTGATTTGTTTACTCCCCGATACGAGCGTCGCTGACCAACTGTTGCACACGGAAAGGAGAATTTCCCGGCGTTAAAGCCGATTGGGCGGTTTGTGCCGACGTAGCCGTCGGAGGTGTAGATGATTCGTTAGAAGCGGTAATTCATTGCGCGGGTAGTCATCATGTCGACCGAAAGCAGCCATACGTCGGCAGATGGTCATCAGTATGGCTGTCGTTCCGGGCAACCTGCGTATTTTGCTTCCGCCATGAACTTCTTCCAACGTTATCAAGGGGGGCTGCACGCCATTGGCTGGGCCGTTTTCGTCAGTTTGCCGTTGTTGACGCTACCCGATTTCCTGCGTAACCGGCAGGATTTAATTAGCCTCGGCATGGCACAACTGCTGACGAGCGTACTGATGATTACCTTTTTCTATGTCAACCTGCGGGTGCTGACGCCAAGGCTGCTCCGTCGGCAGAACACCCGGCAATTCATGCTGGCAGTGGGGCTGATGGCGCTGAGCGTTGTGGGGGTTAAGGTGGTCAGTTTCTACGCATTTCCGCCTGCCCGCCCCGACTTCTCCGCGCAGTCCCCACCCCCACCGGGGGGCAGTCCGGGCCAGCGACTACCCGGCCCCGGCATGGGTCGTGGACCAGGACCCGGCCCGCGCAGCCCCTGGCCGGGGGTGCCGGGCACGGTGATTTCGCTGGGCGTTGCCCTGTTGGTCAGTTCGATGATGGCGCTGTTTCGCTACCACACCCGTTCGCAGGAAGTTCAACAGCGGATGGCACTGGAGAAAATATCGGCCGAGCTGGCCATGCTCAAGCTGCAGGTTAGTCCGCATTTTCTGTTCAACACGCTCAACAACATCCGCTGGCTGGCGCGGCAGAAATCCGACCAAACCGAAGCGGCCGTGGTGACACTGGCCCAATTGCTGCGGTACATGATTTACCAGGCCCAGCAGGACAGCGTACCGCTACGTAAGGAGGTTCAGCACCTACAGGACTACATCGACCTGCAAAAAATGCGGCTCACCGACCGCAATACCGTTAGCTTCCGCTGCACGGGCGACATCGACGCCCACCAGATTGAGCCGCTGCTATTCATTCCATTCGTCGAAAATGCCTTCAAGTATGGTGTTCACAGCCAGCAGCCCGGCCACATTGACATCTCTCTGGACGTGACGGATGATACGCTAACCTTCAGCACGGAGAATCCGACGTTTGACTCACCAACTGGACAACCAAACGGCACGGCCATCACCGACTCAGGTCAGACCAATCCAGGCGGGACTGCGTCAGGGATTGGTATTGCCAACGTCGAAAAAAGATTAGTACTGCACTATCCCGAACGGCACGAACTGCGTTTGACGAACGAGCAGAACCAGTTCCGCGTCGTTTTAACGTTACACCTGCACCATGACACCGTTGCGCTGCCTCGCCATTGACGATGAGCCGTTTGCGCTGGAAATCCTCGCCGACGACATCCGTAAAGTACCGTTTCTGGAATTAGTTGGCCAGCTTGCCAGTCCGTTCGATGCGTCGGCGGTGCTCCGGCAAGAACCAGTTGATTTGCTGTTTCTGGATATTCAGATGCCCACGCAGACGGGCATTCAGTTTCTACGAACGCTCTCTCAGCCGCCGATGGTGATTTTCACGACGGCTTACGAGGAATACGCGCTGGAAGGGTATGAACTGGCGGTGGTCGATTATTTGCTCAAACCCATTCCGTTCGAGCGGTTTCTGATGGCGGCCAATAAAGCCTATGACCTGTTTACGCTTCGCCAGGCTGCGGCCGATCAGGCCACAGCGGTCAGCCCGGCACCGCCCGCATCAGCCGGGCGCGGTTATCTATTCATCTTCTCGGAGTACCGCGAGATCAAAATCTTCCACGACGAAATTCTGTACGTGGAGGGGCTGAAGGACTACGTCAAAATTTTTACGACGCAGCAATCCCGGCCGTTCCTGAGCCGCCTGACGCTGAAAGCCATCGAAGCCAAACTTCCGGACGACTTCTGCCGGGTGCACAAGTCGTTCATCGTCCCGCTGGCCCGGATCAGTTCGTTCCAACGCACGAAGCTCTTCGTGGGTAAGCAGGAAATCCCAGTCGGCAGCAGCTACGTGGACGCGTTTGAGCGAAAGTATGGTGTCGGTTAGTGAGTCAGCCAGCCACTGACCGACTCACTAACCGACCGACTAACTTATTTCCCCTGTGTCATTTCGCGTTCTTCGTAGGCGAGGCCGTACTGCTTAAGCACGTCCTCCGGTACACCGTCCCACTGGTTGGGGACGTTGCCGACGTAGCCGATGTCTTTGATGCCCATGGCACTGGTGTAGAAGCCCGTGGCGGTCATGTTGCGCATCATACTGAAAAACGAAGCGCCTTGGGTCATGTCGGGTTTGGCCAGCTTGGGATACGCAATCTGCTCAACCATGTCGATCTGCTGAGCTTTGGTGCATTGCACGAACTGCTTGCCGTAGCGTTTCATGCAGGTGTTGTCGAGCCAGCGAATACCCCCGCGCATGGGCGTCTGGTTGCGGGGCTGGTCTTTCATCATAAACTCGATGAAAGCCGGAACGCCCGCCTGCGACGCACTACCCGACCGTTCGTCGGCGGGAATAATAATGTCCGACAGCACCGTCACCGTTTGCAGTTCGTGGGGCGTGAAGAACTTCTCGCTCATGAGTTTGGCGTCGCGCTCAGCCTCAAACTTCTGCCGCCCGCCCGGTACTTTGAGCGGCTTGGTATCGGGTGGGGCAGGAACGGCGGCTTCGGCGGGCGACACGGCCAGGCCAAAACCGGTGAGGGACAAGGCTTTTAGGGAGTCTCTGCGTTTCATAGTCCGTTATATATTCTTCTTCTTCACCTCATCAATCAAATATTCACTCGTGCGCATGGAACTGGCCAGAATCGTCCAGGTTACGTTTTTGTCGCCCTGCGAGGGAAACGCAGCCGCGTCGACGACGAATAGGTTCTTCACGTCGTGGGCCTGCTGATACTTGTTCAGGGGTGACGTTTTAGGGTCGCTGCCCATGCGGACCGTGCCCACTTCGTGGATGATCTTACCCGGCTCGGCCAGGCCGTAGTCGTTGCTGGCGTCCGGCTTTTTGCCGAGGGCGATGCCGCCCATCGAGTGGATGATTTCCTCGAAGGTGTCCTGCATGTGCTTGGCCTGCTTCACCTCGTAGTCGCCCCATTTGTAGTTGAAGCGCAGCACCGGAATGCCGTATTTGTCGACCACATTGGGGTCAATTTCGCAGTAGTTGCTTTCGAGGGGCACCGGCTCACCCCGACCGGCCATGCCCACGTAAGCCCCGTAGAACCGGCGCAGGTCGTCTTTCACCTTAGCGCCGTAGCCACCGCCCGCGTTTTTACTGCCGTCGCGGGCCGCAATCATGCCGTTCATGGCTTCGATGCCCCAGCCGAATCCGTAGGACGGCATGCCCATGCCGCCCGAATATTCGATGTGGTAGCCGCGCGGGAAATCTAATTTCTTGTTGTCGAGCCACCAGGGCGTAAACACGTGCATCCCACCAACGCCGTCTTCGTTGTAGCGTTTGCGGTCCATCAGGGCCGGGATGAACGCCGACCGGCTGGCCCCCGTCGAGTCGTTAATGTACTTGCCGACGACCCCGCTGGAGTTGGCTAATCCGGTTGGAAAGCGGCTGGATTTGGAGTTGAGCAGCAGCCGCGCCGTTTCGCCGGTGCTGGCGGCCAACACTACCGTTTTGCCTTTCACGGTCACTTCCTGCATCGTGCGGGTATCCACGTAACTCACGCCGGTGGCTAAGCCCGTAGCCGGATCGGTGAGTACTTCACGAACCATAGCGCCGTTAATGAGCGTTACGTTGCCGGTTTTCATGGCGGGCTTTACCAGCACCGACGACGACGAGAAGTCGGCGTAGGCCTGGCATCCCCGGCTGCACTGACTACAGTAGAAACACGCCCCGCGCTCCTCGTTAATGGGTTTGGTCAGGATGGACAGCCGCGAGGGAATTACCGGGATGCCAATACTTTTGGCTCCTTTCCGGATCATCAGCTCGTGCAGGCGCGGCTTGGGTGGCGGCAGAAAAATACCGTCCGGTTCGTTGGGAAAATTCTCAACCGAGCCAAAGACGCCGATCAGTTTGTCGACCCGGTCGTAGAACGGCTTGATGTCGTCGTAGCTAATGGGCCAGTCTTCACCAACGCCGGTCATGGTTTTGCGCCGAAAATCGTCGGGGCCGAAGCGCAGCGAAATGCGCCCCCAGTGGTTGGTGCGTCCGCCGAGCATCCGGGACCGAAACCAGTGAAATTCGGTGCCGGGCGCGGTGGTATATGGTTCGCCGTCAATGTCCCAGCCGCCCCAGGCCGCGTCGTTATCCCCAAACGCACGGGTCGTTCCCGCCCCACGCCGGGGCGACTCCCACGGCCATTTCAGTTGGGTAATGTATTTTGGGTCGGCGGGGTCATAATAGCCACCCGCTTCCAGCAGCAGCACTTTAGCTCCGCCTTTGGCCAGCGTGTAGGCCGCCATGCCGCCCCCGGCTCCCGAACCGACAATGACCACGTCGTACTGAGTCGGGGCTTTCTGAATCTGAAACAAGTCCATGCTGAATGTTCGGTTATTGGTAATACTCAAGAAATAATCAAGAACTGCTACCTACTTTTTTAAGCCATTACTTATGGTCAGGGCAATTCTTCCAGGTTAATGCCCTTGTAGGCCGCTTCGGCTTTGCCGCCCCCGTGAATTTGCAGACCAATGAGGCCCGACTGCGCGATGGCCGGATCTGTCTCTACGTAATCGACGGTGGGCTGGTCGTTCAGCCAAATCCTGATTCGGGACCCTTCGCACCGGATTTTATAGTCGTTCCAGTCGTTGACGCGTACTGTGCGTTTAACCAGACCGGAATCGGGTTGAACCAATGTTTTGTTCCGGCGCGATTCGTCGTATAAGCTGCCCCAGTAGCCATTTCCCAAATCAGCCTGATACCCAATCATTTCGTAGGCCGGGTTGGTCAGGCGTTGGCTGCGAAACTGCACCCCCGCGTTCACAAATCCCGTACCGATCAATTTCCAGCGCAGCGTCAGTTCAAAATTAGTATACGGGCGGGTTGTACAGATAAAATCATTGTGTAGCACTGTTTTGTTTAACGCCCCCCCCATCAGCGCCCCCTCACGAATCCGCCACAGCCCCGACGTATCGCCTTCCCACCCCCGAAACGTTCGCCCGTCGAACAAGGGCGTTGACGCGGTTGACGAATTAACGGGTTTGCCGAAGAAACTGAGTAAACCCAGCACGAGTAGGATGAGTGAGCCGTTTGGCATTGCATTTACGCGGGAAGTGATGACCGTATAAGTCGTAAACCGGTTGATTTTACCCGAAACGCAAAATCAATCGAAGAGATACCAGTCGACGCCAAAGGAAAAGCCCCGGCGCATCTGCAAAAAGTCGGGAGCAACGAAATACCCCGGCGAAAGCACGCCCGCTACCTGCCCGATGTTGGCACTGGTCAGTTTAATGAACAGCCGCGTTCGGTTCACCCGCAGGTTGGCGTACAGGTCGGCCAACACGTTGCCTTCCACTTTTTGGCGGTTTTGCAGATAAAACTGCTGCGTAACGGGCATGTAAGCATCGGCGAAGTAGGCCGACTTGTAATGCAGATCGACGCCCACCTGAATGTAGAGCACTTTGGCGTACAGTAACTCGTATTGGAAGCGGGCGTTCATCAAAAACGGTGGGGTCCGCAGAATGTCCGTCCGCGACTGTACCGTATAATAGGCCTGCCCCGCCAATAGCAGTTTACCCACGCCCAACTGATAGCCTAATCCCGTCCTGAGTACACTAAACGAGCCGGACGCCTGCCGGGCAATGGCATTGGTGTCGAAATAAGTATAGTTACTAAGCAACTGATAATCGAGGCCCGGCTCTAAGCGAAGCTTCTTGTAGCGCAGGTTTAATTTACCATACGCGTGGTTGTAGCCGCGCAGCCGGAAATTATTGCGCCAGAAGAAAACCGTGCTCTGGTAGCGTTCCTGGAGGAGGGTCGGGTCAACGAGCATCGTGGTGTAGCCCGCCGTCAGAAACCGGCTTTCCAACTGCCCCTGCAACCGAAACCCGCCCCCAACCTGGTATTCGGCTTCGGCGGTGATGCGCGACAGGCTATCGGGCAGGTAGTAACCTAACCAGCCGCCAAGGAACGTTTCATTTCGGCGGGTTTCGTATTCATTGAAGCGGGTGCCGGACGTGGCATAGCGGGTGTATTGCCCGTAAATCCGGCTGCGCAGGTAGGCCCGGTAGTTGAACGCCGAGCCGCGACGCTCGTAGATGCCTTTCAGCCCAACCAGGTTCTCGACCAACCGAAAGCGGGCGTCCTGCTCAATGCGCGACGAGTCGCCCAGCGCGGTCAGGTTAAGTTCAGTGGGTCCGGACGGGGATGGGTAAAACCCGTTGGGGAAGCCCGGCACTGGCTGCTGGTTCAGGTTCGGCGTATTGTCCTGGTAAAAGTTCTTCTGCCGCCGGTAATCGAACCGGTGAAAGAGCTGGATACCCTGATCTAATATGTACTGATGATATATGTGCCAGTCATTGCGAATTTCGCGCCCGTTTGGTCCCTGAAGTGGGCGTTGTGGAGGGCCGCCCCCCGTCAGCCGGGCGTCGCCTTCGTAATTGTAGACAACAGCCAGTGTATCGCCCTCCGAATCGACCCGTTGCCCCCGCAATACGCCCCCCTGCTCGTCGAGGCTGTGGTTCATGTTGATAAAATGCAGCAGCAGCGTGTATTTATCGTTTTTGGATCGGTAGTTTGTGTGGCCCAGAAAGCCCCAGTCCTGCGCCAGCAGTTTAAACGGGTCGTTGGAACCGCTGGTGCCAAACTGTTTCTGCGACGTGAACCGCTGCACGTTGAAACCGGCGTTCAGGCGGGGGGTAATGTTCTGCGTGAATTCGAACCGCAGGATGTTCTGGTTGCGCCCACCGAGCGCTAAGTACATGTCGGAAAACGGCGACTTGGTGTCGAAATACCGTACGCCCATCGTCTGGAATGCATACGGTGTAAACACGTAATAGCCCGTCTGGGCACCAAGTTGCTGGGGCACCTGCACGAAGATTGGCCGCATAGGCGTACCCAGATTCCCCAGATCCTGGTACTGATTCTGGCTGCGCTGCACGTAGGTAAACCGGTGAACGTCGTCCATCGTCGTATCGACGGTGTAGCGCCGGGTGCGGTTGTTAAAAATATCGTCTTCGAGCGTATAGCGGGTGGTGGTGGGACCATAAATAACCCGCGTCGAATCGTCGATGCCCGCCCCGCTGCCCGTACTGCTACTACCGCCCTGACGCCCCTGCTGCCCGCCAAAGCCACCCGGAAAACCGTTGGGCAGTTGGCTCCCGCCCGGAAACTGCTGCGCCTGGGCAGCGAAGGAAAGCACGATAAATAAAAGAAGTATCCTAAAACGTCGGTTCATTGGGGCAAAAGTACGCCAAATCGCCGGACAGCCCGAACAATGCCTGTCTGGTTAACGAAATTTAAGGGTGCGTTATTCAGGGTTCCCAACGCTAAAGCGGTGGGCTGATACAGGGTTCGCGTTTCACAGCTGCGAATTCCGTATCAGCCCACCGCTTTAGCGTTGGGAACACGCGATAGTCAAAAAGCGGTTGAAGCTGTCTTCATCTTCACCCAAAAACACCATCTGAACGGGCAGGTAGAACAAGGGCAATGCCGTGCGTTCGCCGGGCGTCACCAAGGCGTCGAGTTTAACCCAGTCCTTCTCGGTTGTCAGCAGACTCACACCCGGTGTCAACTTGGTCAGGAGTTGATCGAGGTCAGTGCGGGTATAGGCACGGTGATCGGGAAACCGGTCGTGCTGTTGCATCGAGAACGCCTGCATAACATACTGTTCCAGCGAATCAGCATTGGCTAAACCCGACACCAGCAGGACGTCGCGCAGGTTGTTAGCGGGTTGCTGCGTAGCGAAGGAGATGGGTTGATCGTACTGCAATCCGGCAAAAAAAACGGGTGTTCCCAGCCGGGTGTACCGGCTTATTTTCTCGCTAATTGCTTGCTGTTCAGCTATTGACAAGTTAGTGGGACATTTGGTAACGATAACGGCGTCGGCGCGGTGGGCACCGTGTCGGCGTTCGCGCAGCCGCCCGGCTGGGAATGGATGATCAGCGTAGAACGGCCGGTTATAATCCATGAGCAGCAGATTCAGGTGCGGTCGGACGGCCCGGTGTTGAAAGGCGTCGTCGAGCAGAATCCGGCCCGTTGCGGGGTAACGCGCCTGAATGGTCTGGATGGCGTCGGCCCGGCGTTCGCCCACGCATACCCGCACGGTCCCGTGCACCGGTGGATTCGGGTGCCGTCCGAATTTGCGGTAAAGCTGTAGCGGTTCGTCACCAATCGTGTCAGCGGTATCTGAATCGTTGGCGAGCCGGAACCCGGTTGTTTGCCGACCGTACCCCCGGCTCAGCGTGACGATCTCGGGCGGTGGCCCGGCCGGTGATGTCGACAGCCGTTTAATCAAATATTCAATCATGGGCGTCTTCCCCGTGCCGCCCACGGTTAGGTTTCCTACGCTGATGGTGAAAACAGCGGGACGATATTCAGTTAATAAGCCGTTGCTGAACAGCCAATTACGAACATCAGCAATAACTCCATATACTCTACTGAGCGGCAATAGTAGCCAGGTGAGGAGGGATGAGTTCACTAATAATTTGATAACATTGGCTTTTTTGAGCGTTCAAAAGTAGTACTTTTAGGACTGTGAACGCCCGCCATCACTTACCGGTCCGATGAGTTTAAAAGCCGACTATCTGAAACACACCCTGCATTTTCGCTTTAGGGCGGGTACGTCGCGCGGCACCCTCACGGAAAAAACAACGTACCTCATCCGGCTCTTCGACGACGACAATCTGTCCGTTGTTGGCTACGGTGAGTGCGGCCCGCTCAAGGGGCTGAGCTACGACGATCAGCCTGATTTTGAGGCTCATCTGGACCAGTTCTGCCGGGATTTCACGACAATGGATCTTGAGTTGTTTAGCTGGAATCTGCCCATTATTCTCAACCAGGTGATTGGCCAGGAGTTTCCCAGCATTCAGTTTGGCTTCGAGACGGCCATGCTCGATTTTCTGGCGGGTGGCCGACGGATTCTTTGGGAAACCGACTTCAGCAACGGTCATCGGAGTATTCCCATCAACGGCCTGATCTGGATGGGTAGTCCGGCCTTTATGCAGCAGCAAATTGAGGAAAAGCTGCAAGCGGGCTTCAAAACCCTTAAATTGAAAATTGGGGCCATCGACTTTGAGCAGGAATGCGCCCTGCTGGCCCAGGTTCGCGACCGGTTCACCCCGGAGCAGATCACCCTGCGGGTCGATGCGAACGGCGCCTTTCAGCCCAACGAGGCTATGGCTAAACTCGAACGGCTGGCAACCTATGGCCTGCACTCCATCGAGCAGCCCATCCGGGCTGGTCAGCCCGACCTGCTGGCCGACCTGTGCCGCCACACCCCCCTGCCCATTGCTCTCGACGAAGAGTTGATTGGCCCGATGGAATACGTCCATAAATTCCGGCTGCTCAAAAAAATTCAACCGCAGTTCATCGTTCTCAAACCGACGCTGTTGGGCGGCATGGGCCACTGCGATGAGTGGATTGAACTGGCCGGACGGCTCAACATCGGCTGGTGGGTGACCTCGGCGCTGGAATCGAACATTGGCCTGAGCGCCATTGCGCAGTACACGGCTCAGTTCAAGAACCTACTGCCCCAGGGATTAGGTACAGGACAGCTCTACACCAATAACTTCGACAGCCCACTCCTGATTCAGGATGGGCAACTGCGCTACAACCCCGCCGAACCCTGGGACCTAAGCCAGTTTACGATGGGGAATAGGCAACCCAAATAAGTCAGTGAGTCAATAAGTTGGTGAGTCAGTGAGTATGGTTAGTCCCGGCGGGGAACCGCACTCATCGACTAACCAACTGACCAACTCGTTGACTGTTTTACCACTCCACCCCCTTCCTGAGCAACGCCAGCGTTTGAGCCTCGGGGCTGTTGGGTTCGGGCTGAAAATCGTAGGTCCAGTTGGCCTGCGGGGGCATACTCATCAAAATCGACTCGGTGCGGCCGTTGGTTTCCAGCCCAAACTTGGTGCCCCGGTCCCAGACTAAGTTGAACTCCACGTACCGGCCCCGGCGCAGCAACTGCCAGTTTTTTTCGCGTTCGGTAAATGGCAGATCCCGGTTTTTGTGCATGAAATGCGTATAAATCGGCGCAAAGGCATTCCCCACGTCCTGCACGAAAGCGAACAGATGGGCTTTGTGGGCCGCGTCAGCTGGTTTGAGGTAATCAAAGAAAATTCCGCCGATGCCGCGCGTCTCCTGCCGGTGGGGAATGAAAAAATAATCGTCGGCCCACGGTTTAAATTTCGGGTGATAAGCCGGGTCGTGGCGGTCGCAGACGGTTTTCAGGTACTGATGGAACCAGCGGGCATCATCGTCCGCGACGTAATGGGGCGTTAGGTCGATACCCCCGCCGAACCAGTTGTGACCCCCAACGGATCGGTCCGCCGAAGCGGTTGCCGTGCTCACCTCGAAATACCGGACGTTCATGTGAATAATCGGCACCATCGGGTTGCGCGGATGCAGCACAATCGACACGCCCGTCGCGTAGAATTCCGCTGGTTCGGTGAGGTTCAGTGAACGCAGCGTGGCTTCGGTGGCTTCGCCATGCACGACGGAGTAGCCCACGCCCCCTTTCTCGATCACGGCCCCGTCGACCAGCGTTCGGGAGCGCCCTCCTCCCCCACCCGGCCGCTCCCAGGCATCTTCGCGAAAGGTGCCCACGCCGTCGGCTTCTTCCAGCGCCCGGCAGATGCGGTCCTGCAAATCGGCGAAAAACGCGGTGATAATTTCTTTGGTAATGGTTTGTTCAGACGTCATAACGGGGTAAAGGTCGGGAAGACTAACCAACTTACTTACTCTACTCCGTCAGTTTCAGGGCGTAGCGCACCGGCCGTTGTTTGTCGATCAGCAGCAACAAGCCCTTCTCGGCGAGTTCGCGCAGGATTTTACCCGCCCGGTAGTCCGATACGTTGATGAGTTTGGCAAATTTATCAGCGGTGATGTGGTCAGTTTTGCGCAAATATTGAATCAGCAGCCGCGTTGTCGGTTGTTTCAGCAGGTCGCCGTCCGGAGATTCGGGCGTTATAATGAGTTTGCTGGTTGGCACCGATTTGTCTTTCGCCCGGACGTAGATGGTGCGCTTCCCCGTCTCGTCCAGCGCATAATGCGGCTTCTCAACGCTCTCTGCAACGTTGACGATCAGCACTTTCCGGCCATCGGGCGATATAGTCTCGTAAGTAACCGACAATGCCGGGTCAGATAGTCGGTCGGTGGCTTCCTCGATCCGGTACATCTCGCGACTTTCCGACGCCACCCCCGCAATAGTGCCGTCGTCGGCTACCCCAATCAGCAGCGTCCCACCCGTTGTGTTGGCGAAGGCCACCAGCGTCCGGGCGATGCGGTGAGCCGCCGAAATCGAGCGTTTGAACTCTAATCGAGCACCTTCACCCTGCGCAATCAGATCATCGAGTTGGTTACGGGACATAGTCTTAAAACAATGACAGCCCCGATTGACATATCAATCGGGGCTGTACAAATATATCACTACGTTGATGAGTGATTTCAAAACTTATTTGTGGACTGTTTCGCCCTTATTCGGTTGACAGTAATCAACTAATTTTTCACGCTGTACCTCGGCCCAATATCCAATTACGAAGCCAACAAGCAATCCGCCAATCGCTCCGGCTACCCCAAACAGGGCTGCTCCTATTGAGCCAATTCCTATGGCACCAGCCAGCAACGAACTTGACTGAATGTGTTGTCGGTTAATTTTCACAAGGCACTTTTATATTTTGTTCAAATCTACGTCATACCCCGCATTCTTCAACTCCTTTCCAAGTTGGTATTTCCAAGCACCACCGTTGTCAAGCGGAGTGTATACAATTCCGGCCAAGTCACTTGGTAGCTCAACTCCTTCTTCATAAAGTGGTACAACTTTTTCTCGGCCAAGTTTACCGATAAAATAGCCAAGTTCTAATATTACATTCTGACGTGAACGTGCTTTATATTCTGTTTCGGCTTTTGCTTTTCCATCATCGTCATTTGTCAAAATCACTACTGCAAAACCCACATCAGCGGAGTTGCTCTCAAATTTTTCTATAACAGTTTTTCCGCCGTTTGCTTGTTCATGAAGTATTATTGCTTTCAAGCCAAATTGTTCAATAGTTCTCGCTACAGATACTTTTGCCAAATCAGCGTGTCCGTGAACAATGAATACTTTCGTTTTATCAACAATTTTATTTAAGGAGTTTGTTTGCGGAGTAACAACCGAAACTGTGCTCTGGAGTAAGTCTGTTTGATCAACTAACTGCTCAAGTTTTCTCAACTTTTCATCAAATATGTCGAGAATTGTCTCATATTCTTTCTGTGGATTATCTGAGCCAAAGCCGAAAAAACCGATGTAGCTGGTGTCATAATCGGTTTTGTAGTAGCTATTCGGGTTATCAAATGCATTTGTCAATAATACGGAATTATATGAATCCCACTTATAATATCCTCTATTCAAGGATTCGATATCACTTACAGTAGTGACGGTTATACCCACCAGCTCTTGACCCCTCGCTATACATTTTTCGAGTTTGGTTTTAAATTCCTCTTTCGATATAATTAGTTTAGTATGTTCAGGTGTATCTGAGTTTTTAGCCTTTCTTGTAGCCATCAAAAATATAAAATATAGTAAATTACAATAGCATCATATTTTAAAAAGCAACAAGTTTCTCAAAAAGAGAAACTTGTTGCTTTTCGTGGAGACGGAGAGATTCGAACTCTCGTCCAGTCAAGGAACCCGTCGTGCCTTCTACATGCTTAGCCGCGATTGGGATTGTCGGGAATCGGGCAGGCTCGCGGCCCGCCAACCCTCATCCGTAGATGCTTTTGTCTCGTCTGTTGTCAACATCATTATCCAGACCAGCGCTGCGAGTCGATGCCTCCTGATCCAGCCAGCAGCACGTAGGCCGGGGAGACAATGGCTATTGCTTAATCCTCCGGATTAGGCAGCCATGGCGTAGTTATATTCGCCAGTTATTGTTTTGACGATTTGTTTGGGCGGGAAATACCGTCAACTCCCGGCATGCTTACACGCGACCTCTACAAGCTGTCAATTCCGGTCGTCCCCAGAACGACGTCTTATCCGACGCGCTTTTAATAAACCCAAATCAACCCGTTTTGGTTCGGTAATCGCTGGCACTGCGAGTCGGCGCTATGAGTTGATTCGGTCAAACCAATTCGGTCTGAATTAGTTATGCCGTCATTCAACACGGCTACTTTTTTGTGTCATGCCCCTACCACAATGACGCTCACACCCTTTGAAACGAACCTGTATTACCGCCTGACGCCGTTCTTCACCAGGCACCAGTACGCGTTGCTGCCCGAACGCAGGCAGTACCGGCGCATGACCAGCTCCGGGTTTCAGAACGTGATTCTGTCCCCGGCGTTCTATGGCGACGAAACCATGCTGGACGTTAATTTCGGGTGCCGCAATGAGCAGGTCGAGCAGATTGCCCAGCAGTTCCTCAATAACCTGACCGACTATCGCCCCGACGCCAACACGCTCATTATCTCCATCGGCAAGTTCAACGGCCTCCAGTATTTCCGGTATAAAATTCACTCCGACGACGAATTGGCCGACGCCTGCGGGCAAATCGAGGATTTCTTTATAGACAAAGGATTTGATTTCCTCGAAGCCTCCTGTGCACTGCCCGCCCTCGATCAGCTGTTAAACGAACACCCCGGCACACCCAGCCTCTACGTATATAATCAGACGCACCGCTGCTACAAAGGACTGATTGCCGCGCGGTTGAATCACAATCCCCATTTCGACGGCCTCATCGACAGTTACCGGCATCTACTCATCCGTCAGACGCAGAATCCTTACGAGCAACTGCATTTCGAGCGGCTGATTACGTATTTGCAGCACTACTCGCCGAACTGATGACAGCACGAACCGCCGGTTAATGGCATCTACTTCTTTTTTTCGATAACGCTGACGTTACCACTACCCTCCAGATAACACAGCCTCACGTCGGTCGGATCGGCGATGCCGCTTTCGCGCAGGAGACCCCGCAGTTCTTCTTCCGACATTAGTTCACGCTTCATTGTTTGCTTCTGCAACACGCCATCCTTAATCAACAGGGCGGGTTCGGGCGAGTTCAGACGCTCGAAAAGAACCGACCGGTAGCCTAACCAGCTCAGGGCGAAATCCCAGAAAACCAGCACACCTACCAGCACGGCACCCTCCGTCACCGATTCGTACGTACCCGCCATGGCGTTTTGGGCCGCGTCGGAGATGAGCGTGATGAGCAGTACATCGCTGATGCTAAGCTGGCCCGAGCTTCGGCGGAAAAACCGGATGTAGAGGAAACAAAACCAGTAGGTGATGGTCCCCCGAACGATCATTTCGGCAACCGAACTGCTGGGAACGAACATCGCTTCCCAGTCGATTTCAATTAATTTGTCCATTGTTTGTGTAGCTATGTCTGTTTCTTTCAACGCAATTTAGACCTTTGAATTTTGATTGAGCAGTACAGTCTACTGCACTTCATTCACCTTATGCACGATTTACATCAGCTCAGCCCGTTAGAAAATCGCCTTCGTCACCGCATCGATAACAAAACCAAGCCGCTCGGCGCGCTGGGTCGCTTAGAAGAACTGGCCCTGCAAATTGCTCTGATTCAGCAAACCGAAACGCCCGTTCTCACCAACCCGCACCTGATCGTGTTTGCCGCCGATCACGGACTGGCGGCCGAGGGCGTCAGCGCGTATCCGGCTACCGTAACCCACAGCATGGTTAACAACTTCCTGGCAGGCGGGGCCGCCATCAACGTCTTCTGCCGACAAAATGGACTTCAGTTACTGATCTGCGACGTAGGCGTAAATGGCACGTTCGAGCAGAACTCAGCGAGCTTGGTTAAATATAAAATCAGGCCCGGTACCCGTAACATGCGCCATGAACCAGCCATGACCGTAGACGAGTGCAAAGCGGCCTTAGATGCCGGAAAAACGCTGGTTAACGGTGTTAAGTACCGCAATTGCAACGTCGTCGGCTTTGGCGAGATGGGAATCGGCAACACGTCCGCAGCCGCGCTGCTCATGCATCGGCTGATGGGGCTGCCACTAACTCAGTGCGTAGGGCGGGGCACCGGTCTGGACGACGAGGGGCTGGCCCGCAAACTTGCCGTATTACAGGCCGTCGCCGACCGGTATGCCCATCTGAACGATCCATTGACCCTGTTAGCGGCAATGGGCGGTCTGGAAATTGCTGCCATTGTGGGCGGAATGGGGCAAGCCGTCGAAGATGGGATGATTATCTTAGTTGATGGATTTATCGCTACTTCTGCATTATTGGTCGCCCACGCCTTGAACCCCAGCGTATTAGCTAACTGTATTTTCTGCCACCAATCCAATGAAGCGGGCCACTGGCTGATGCTGGATATTCTTCAAGTTAAAGCTTTACTTTACTTAGAACTACGGCTGGGTGAAGGCACCGGCTGCGCCCTCGCCTATCCACTCATCCAGGCCGCCGTCGCGATGTTGAACGAAATGGCGACGATGGATAGTTTGTGAGTTTATATGCGTCTCTTCTACACCGCCCTCATGTTTTACACCCGCCTGCCGGTGCCGAAGCACATCGACCACTCGGCCGACGCGCTCAACCGGGCAACGGTGTATTTTCCACTCATTGGCTGGATCGTCGGCGGCATCGGCATTGGTACCTACTGGCTCGGTACGGTGCTGTTCCCCCCCGCCTATCTGCCCGTTCTGTTCAGCATGGTGGCGACGGTCTGGGCAACGGGGGCGTTCCACGAAGACGGGTTTGCCGACGTTTGCGATGGCTTTGGGGGCGGCTGGAACAAGGCCCAGATTCTGACCATTATGAAAGACAGTCGGCTGGGAACCTATGGCACTATTGGGCTGGGGCTGTTGCTGGCGATGAAGTTTTTTGCCTTGCAGGCCATGCTCGGCGTTGAAGCGTTTGGCTGGGCGGTGGCTCTGAAGTACATTTCGGCGCACAGCCTGAGCCGCCTGACGGCCGCAACGGTCATCCGTGCCCTCCCCTACGCCCGCGAGGATCTGGACGCCAAAGCCAAACCCATTGCGCAGGGCATCACATCCGGGCAATTGTCCATTGCTGCGCTGCTGGGCCTACTGCCGCTGCTGGCCTTGGTTGCCCACACCGGTTTGTGGATTTATTTAACCTTCCTGATTCCACTGGCGTTGATTTGTTGGCGGCTGATCGGTTTCTTTAGAAAATGGCTCGGCGGCTACACCGGCGACTGCCTCGGCGCAACCCAGCAACTCGCCGAAGTCATTGTCTATCTATCATTCGTCTCGTTATTGTGGATTTCAATTTAATTCATGGACATTTACCTTATTCGCCATACCGAAGTTGCCGTGGGGCGGAGTATAGCCTACGGCCAATCGGATGTTGACCTGGCCGATAATTACGACGAACAACTTGAGCGGTTACGGGCACATTTGCCCGATGATCCATCGGCTATCTTTTCCTCACCCCTGAGTCGTTGCCGCCGGTTGGCCGACGACTTAGCCTCAACGCTGGCTGCGGGTAGTCAGATCGAAGTGGGCGGTCCGTCGCTACGGCCGGGGCAAACGGCCGGGGTCGATGCGCACCGGCCGGTGGTGCAGTTCGACGACCGGCTGAAGGAGTTTCACTTCGGCGATTGGGAGATGGTTCCCTGGGCTGACATCGGTCGCGACGCGCTGGACCCGTGGATGGCCGATTTTGTGAACGTCTCGACGCCCAACGGCGAGAACTTTCGGAGCGTGTTTGACCGGGTCGGCGCGTTTTGGCATGAGCAAATCGGGTCAATGGCCGAACAAGCGCATGGGCAACCGGTGTTCATCGTTTCGCACGGGGGCATTATTCGGGCTTTGCTGTGTCTGTTTCTGGATTTATCTTTGCAGAATGCTTACCGCATCAACCTCGACTACGGGGCCGTCACTAAACTAACCCTGACGGGCCAGTCGTACACGATTCAATACATCAACCGCTGATTTACCCAATGAAGTCGCTCCCCATTCGCCTGATTACCCTGATCACCATCATCCTGACTGCGGCTTTGTTTCGGCTGGTGCCGCACTGGCCAAACTTCACGCCCATCGCGGCCCTCGCACTGTTTGGTGCCGCCACCTTCGAGCGTAAATGGCTGGGGCTGGTAGCGCCCCTGGGAGCCATGCTCCTGAGCGACGCTCTGATTGGTTTCCACGGCAGCATGGCTGCGGTGTATCTGAGTTTCGGACTGACGTGGTTGCTGGGCGTATGGGCGCTTACGGGTCGGGGTTCCGGAAAGCTAACGGCTGGTCGCATTGCGGCAGCTTCAGTTACGGCCTCTGTCGTGTTTTTTTTGATCACCAATTTTGCCGTCTGGTACGGCAGCTCGTTCTACCCGCAGAATCTGCCGGGCCTGATCACCTGCTACGTGTCCGGCCTGGCGTTTTACAATGGCACGTCGTTCTTCCTGAACGGGCTTCTGGGCGATCTCTTCTACAGCGCGATTCTGTTTGGTGGCTATCACCTGCTGCAACTACGGTTCGGTGAACTGAGGCCGGTGCGGGTGCGGAAGTAGTAGCATTGAACCCAACGCCTGATTTACAGCAACACCCCCGCCAGCAAACCGCCCAAAATGAGCAGGTAGGGCGGTGTTCGGGTGTATAGCAGTAAGACCATCGTTGACAGCACCACCACCACCGACGGCCAGTGGGGGGCCATTGGTTGAAAGAGAATAATGGAGGCTGCGGCCGTCAGGCCCGTACTGGCCGCGTTGATTCCCTCCAGCGAGGCTCGAACGACCCGGTAGCGTTTAAGCTGCTCCCAAAACCGGTATACAAAGAAGATCAGGAACGTGCCGGGCAGAAATATACCGGCCGTCGATACGAAACTACCCCAAAGCTGGCCGCTGACCCCCTCGTGGCGCATCGACAGCGTTCCAATGTAGGACGCAAACGAGAATACCGGCCCCGGCACGGCTTGCACTAAACCCAGTCCCGACAGAAACTCCTCGCGGCTGAGGTAGTGCTTAAAAGCCACAAACTCGTTGTAGAGCATGGGCGTCAGCACCTGTCCCCCGCCAAAGACCAGACTGCCGTTGCGGTAAAAGTTTTCAAAGAGCCGCACGGGCAGCGACTGCGTCAGCGCACCCAGCCCGGCAGCGGCCATAAGGACGCCAAACCACAAAAAAAAGTTAGCCCACTGCACCTGCAAAGGCTTTTTATCCATGCGCTCCTGCTTCGCGTAGGTGAGCGCAGTGGTGAGGCCACCAACGGCAATGACTAAGGGCGTCATGACCGGCGATCTGAAAAAGTAAGCAATCAGCGTCGCAATCAGCGTTAGGGCTAAACTGACCTTGTTTTTGATTACTTTCTGACCAATTCGGTATCCCGCCACGACCAGAAACCCCACCGCCATCGGCTGAATGAACCTGGCAAAATCCAGCGACAGGTTGCGCTGCTCCAAGTAATACATACCCATTCCGGCGGCCGTCATGATGGAGACGCCGGGTAAAATCCAGATCAGCAGCGTGATGTAAGCGAGGTTGGGACCGCCGATTTTGTACCCAACGGCCGTGATGGTCTGCGTGGAAGTTGGCCCCGGCAGCACCTGACAGAGGGCATTGAGTTCCATCAGTTCGTCCTCCGTCAGGTACCGGCGCTTCTGCACAAACCGCTCAAACAGCATGGCCAGGTGCACCTGCGGTCCGCCAAACGTCGTCAGCGCCAGAATCAGCACGTCCTTCAAAAAGATGACGTAGCGTATTCTACGAACCGGCTGAATGTGGGGCAGGGTTGGGCGCATCATGGGGTGGACTGAAACGGGCACTCGAATAACACTAATTACGCTACCAGCCACACCAGCGTAGTCCGGCGCAAGTAATTACCCCTCCAGACAATCATTCGCGCCGGACGGTCGGCTGCGGCCGCTTCATCCTGGTGTAGCCAGCAGCTAATTAGCAATGACTACTTCTTCAGTCCCAGTTCCATCAGCCGCTCATTAAGAAAATCACCGGCGGTCATGTCGACATAAATTTTCGGGTGCTGCTGATCGATGCAGTTGTCGAGGCTGCTCAGGTTCATGTCGGCGCGGGGATGCATAAAAAACGGAATCGAGTAGCGCGACTGGTTCATTCGCTCGCGGGGTGGGTTCACCACCTGGTGAATAGTTGACTTCAGCTTGTGGTTCGTCAGCCGGTCGAGCATGTCGCCCACGTTCACAATCACCTGATCGGGTAGGGCCGTGATGCCAATCCATTTGCCGTCGCGCCGGAGCACTTCCAGCCCATCCGCCGAAGCACCCATCAGCAGCGTAATCAGGTTGATGTCGCCGTGGGCCGCGGCCCGCACGGCACCGTCGGGGGTGGTGTCGGGGTCGAGCGGAAAATAATGCAATGCCCGCAGGATGCTGTCGCCGTTCTGAACTTTGTCATCGAAATAGTTTTCGGGAAGATCCAGGTACAGCGCAATGGCTCGTAACAGCATTTTCCCGGCGTTTTCCAGCGTCTGGTAAGCCGTCAGGGCGGCATTGCTAAACTCGGGGTGTTCGGCAGGCAGCACGTTGGCGGGCATGTCGCCCACGGGTTCGGGCTGGCCGATGTGGTAAAACTCTTTCAGGTCGGCTACTTTAAATCCTTTGGCGGTCTCCTTGCCCTTGCCAATGTAGCCCCGCTGCCCGTTGAGTTCGGGGTGTTCATACTGTTGTTTGATGGCGTCGGGGGCGGAGAAAAACGCCTGAGCCGAGTCGTACAGGCGTTTGGTGAGGTCCTCGGTCAGGCCGTGATTACGAATGGCAACGAAACCGATCTGGTTGAAGGCCCGACCCAGATCCTGCACAAAACGGGCTTTCCGGTCGGCATCGCCCGCCGTGAAATCGGCTAAATCCAACGAGGGAATCTCGTCGTACAATTCTTGTGATTGCATAGACTATACTGTTTTTACAAAAGTATAAAAGATTGGCGAACGGACGGTGTTGGTTCGTTCGCCCAACCATTGCCTGCATACGGTGTTTAGTAAAAAAACAGTATCTTCCCCTTCAATTTATAGGTTCTCCAACGACTAACTGTTCTAACCCAGCGCACCAATGCCCGTATTTACCCTCGGTATCGAAGAAGAGTTTCAGACGATTGACCCCCAATCGGGGGAGTTGCGCTCTCACATGTCGAAAATCGTTGAAGGCGGCAAAATTGTCCTCCAGGAGCGCGTAAAAGCCGAAATGCACCAGGCGGTGGTGGAGGTCGGCACCGACATCTGCAACAATATTCAGGACGCCCGCAATGAGGTGACGTACCTGCGCAAGATGATTATTGAACTGGCCGATCAGCAGAACCTGAAAATTGCGGCCGCCGGAACCCACCCCTTCTCCGACTGGCAGCAGCAACTCATCACGCCCAACGAACGCTACGATCAACTCATCGACGAACTGCGCGACGTGGCCCGCTCCAACCTGATTTTCGGACTGCACGTGCACGTGGGTATCGAAAGCCGCAACGAAGGCATCCAGATTATGAACGCCGTGCGGTATTTCCTACCCCACATTTACGCCCTCTCGACCAATTCGCCGTTTTGGCGGGGTCGCAATACGGGGTTCAAATCGTACCGCTCCAAGGTATTTGACAAATTTCCCCGCACGGGCATCCCCGATTATTTCTCGTCGGCGGCCGAATACGACGAATATTTGGCACTGTTAGTGAAGACCGGCTGCATCGACAATGGCAAGAAAATATGGTGGGACATCCGCCTGCATCCCTTCTTCGACACCATCGAGTTCCGCATCTGCGATGTACCGATGCGCGTGGACGAAACGATTTGTTTAGCGGCCATTATGCAGGCATTGGTGGCTAAAATCTACAAGCTGCACAAGCAAAACCTGAATTTCCGGCCCTACCGGCGGATTCTCATCAACGAGAACAAGTGGCGGGCGGCTCGTTATGGTATTGAAGGCAAGCTCATCGACTTTGGCAAGCAGGAAGAAGTGCCAACCCACGAGTTGATCCACGAACTGCTCAATTTCATCGACGACGTGGTGGACGAACTGGGTAGCCGGGCGGAGTGCGAATACGTGCTGAAAATTCTTGAAATGGGCACCGGGGCCGACCGGCAGCTCGCTGTTTTTCAGCAGCATAACGACCTTAAACGCGTGGTGGATTATATCGTTGACGAAACTTGTTTCGGCATCAGGTAGTTGATAATAAGGCGGCTGGAAGGTCGCTATTACTATAATTCATCCGCGTGGCGTTTCATCAGGCCCGCGTTTCACCGGGCTGGCGTTCCAGCCGTTTTACCGTTTATGAAGCTTACAAAAATTGCCGTTCTGGACATGAACAACAACCACGCCAACGAAGGTATGCGTTGTATTCTGCAAGCCATTCGGAACGTACAGGGAAACGACTGGCAGGCAGACCTGCACGCTCAGCTCGCGTTCGATGTGTTCAACGTCCGGGGCAGCAACGAAATCCCCGATCTGAACTACGACGTCTACATCTCATCCGGCGGGCCAGGTAGCCCAATGGCGACTGACGAAGCCTGGGAGAAGCCCTATTTCGACCTGATCGATCAACTCTTCGACTGGAATCGGCGTCATGAGCAGAAAAAATTCGTGTTCCTGATCTGCCATTCGTTTCAGTTGGTGGTGCGGCACCTGGCGCTCGGCACGCTGAGCAGACGCCGGTCAACTTCGTTTGGCATTTTTCCGATTTATAAAGTTGGCGAGGGCTATACCGACCCGCTGCTGGCGGACCTGTCCGACCCGTTCTATGCCGTCGATTCGCGCGACTACCAGATCACCGCGCCCGACCAACCGCGCATGAACGCCATAGGGGCCACGACGCTTTGTTTAGAAAAACCCCGTCCCCACGTACCGCTCGACCGGGCCGTGATGGCCATCCGCTTCTCCGATGAAATCGTTGGTACGCAGTTCCACCCCGAAGCTGACAACGAAGGAATGCTGCGGTACTTTATGACCGACGTAAAACGCAATCAGGTGGTCGCTAATTTCGGCCAGCAGAAATATGACGAGATGGTCGCTTATTTGCAGGACCCCGACAAAATTGCCCTGACCGAGTCGGTTATTCTGCCGGGCTTTTTGCGGCAGGCAATTGGGTCGTTTTCGCCGGAGCTTGTTATTGGATAAAGTTAAATGAACGGATGGAAAGCGGATTAATCGCCGTTCCATCCGTTCTTCATTTCCTGGTTATCAGATGATTCAGTCCTTACGTCAAGCGTATAACGAAGCTTTTAGTCCGGAGAAGTACCGGGCATTTCTGGATACAATCGACCACGACCTCCCCGGTCAGTTGGATTTCCGCGTGGCCGAAACGCCAGTATTCGTGCCTAAAGTGCTGACCGACAAACTCCTTGAAGCCTGTAATGATATAGTTACCGTTATTACGCGGGACGATTTTAAAGAACTGACGGAACGGGCCATTCCGGCCGAACAGCGGGTGCCGAACGAACCGCCCGATAGCCATACGGAGTTTCTGGCCGTGGATTTTGCCGTTTGCCGGGACGAAACCAACGGTGAACTGATTCCGCAACTGATCGAGTTACAGGGGTTCCCCTCGCTCTCGGCATTTCAGCCGTACCTGGCCGATCAGTTCCGTGCTCATTTTCCGATTCCCGATACGCTGTCGCCTTTGTTTCACTCGGTCGATACGGCGGGTTACATTGCCGAATTAAGGCGGCTGATCGTTGGTGATTGTGATCCTGAGGAAGTGATTCTGCTGGAAATATACCCCAAAGGCCAGAAAACCCGCATTGACTTTGCCCTGACGGAGAAATACATCGGCGTGGCAGCGGTTAGCCTGACGGACATCAAAAAAGACGGGCGGCAGTTGTTCTACGAGAAAGGCGGGCGGCTGATTCGCATCAAACGTATCTACAACCGGCTGATTTTCGACGACCTACAGAATTTCCCCGGTCTGCAAACGGAGTTCCACCTCACCGACGACGTCGACGTGGAGTGGATTGGCCACCCGAACTGGTTTTTCCGCATCAGCAAGTACACGCTGCCGCTGCTGAAAAGCCCATACGTACCGGCCAGCTACTACCTGTCGGACCTGACCGAGTACCCCGCCGACCTCAACAACTACGTACTCAAACCGCTGTTTTCCTTCGCGGGCAGTGGCGTTAAACTGCACATAACCTCCGCCGACCTCGACGCGATCCCGGCCGAGCAGCGCAATGGCTACCTGATTCAGCGCAAGGTCCGGTATGAACCAGTGGTGCAGGCCCCCGACGGCTTGATTAAGTGCGAAATCAGGATGCTGTTTACCTGGCCCAAAGGCGATGATAAACCCACGCTCGTAACCAACCTCGGCCGCTTAAGCCGGGGCGAAATGATCGGCGTCCGCTTCAATAAAGATTTCGACTGGGTGGGCGGCACGGTGGGCTTTTTCGAGAAATAAACCCTTACTATGGAAACCCAACCCAGTTTAACTACCGAGAAAGCCGTATTTGACCTTACCGGCAAGGTCGCCGTCATTACCGGAGCCAGCAAGGGCATCGGCGAAGACATTGCCCGGCTGTTCGCCCGCTTCGGCGCTAAAGTCGTAGTGAGCAGCCGCCGACAGGAAACACTCGATCAACTCGCCGACGATATTAAAGCACAGGGTGGAGAAGCCACCGGCATCGCGGCCCACACCGGCGACATGGAGCAGATTCGGCAGTTGGTCGACAAAACCATTGCCGTCTACGGCGGCATTGACATTCTGGTGAACAACGCAGCGACGAACCCCGTCTACGGCCCCTCCCTCGACTGCGACGCGTCGGCCTTCGACAAGATCATGGGCGTCAACGTGAAGTCGCCGTTTGAGCTGAGCAAGCTGTGTTATCCCAGCATGAAAGCGCGGGGCGGGGGCAGCATTATTATGATGAGCAGCATTGCCGGGCACACGCCCGATCCCGGCTTGGGCATGTACAGCGTGAGCAAAGCCAGTATGAATATGCTCACCAAAGTACTGGCCAAAGAGTGGGGACCAGACGGCATTCGAGTCAACGCCATCTGCCCCGGCCTGATCAAAACCAAATTTAGCCAGGCGCTTTGGCAGGACGAAAAAACGCTGGCGCACTTCACCAAACGAATTCCCATTGCCCGCATGGGCACCACCGACGAAATCAGCCCACTGGCTCTGTTCCTGGCCTCGGATGCGTCATCCTACAGCACCGGTAGCCTGTTTTACGCCGATGGCGGCACGGTAATCTGAGCAGCCGTTTATTCCTGGGTTAGTTGCTAAAAACAAAGAAGTGGCGATGTTCGTTAGTACGAAAAAAGCCGTTTCTATGAATGTCTATTCGATTTTCCTGTCGTTGGCCTTAACAGTCGGCCAAACAATGGCTCAAATACGGGGTATTCAAGTTGGAGGACCTATTACCGTTTATGGGGTTGACATTAAAGAAGGTGATACACTGCATTTGGGGTTTGGAACGCTACCAAACGGAGGCTTCAAGTTTATTCAGCAACCATCTAATGGTCTTACCGGTGCTCCGAGACGGGTGCTGGGACCTGATTTCAGCAACCTTGTTTTAGTTGTTAAACACTTTAAAGAATTCGAGAATCGGAAAGTTGGGAAGAAACTTTACGCGGTTGCCAGTCCTCGACAGGGAGCACTGAATGTAGCGGTTGATCTGCCGCTGGCTGTTGACGTTGGCGAAGTCACGGGAGTTAACAGTTTGTCTTTTGACAAAAAACCAGTTGGTCAGCAACCGGTGCCATCCGTAGCGGATGAGCTATTGAAACTGAAACAACTATTGGATACTGGTGCTATCACCCAAAAAGAATATGATACCCAGAAGGGAAAGCTACTGAACTGATAAGCTCAGTGTTTCTCCGATACCATGCCGATTTCTACACCATCCGAAATTCCCGAAGTGTGGCTGCGCGGTCCGCTGCCCGACGTGCCGCCCCTGCTCCAACCGGTTGCTCATGCGCTGATGCAGGCCCGCGAAGAAGTGACTGCACTGATGGGTGGCTTTCCCGACGAGCGGCTTTGGGAGCGCCCGCACCGGCGGACCGCAGCAAATCGGTCCGGTCAGTCCGCCAATGCAGTCACGGTCGCATCGGTTGGGTTTCATTTGCAGCACCTGACCGGGGTGCTCGACCGGCTTTTTACCTACGCACGGGGAGAAGCGCTCTCTGCCAACCAGTTAACCGCGCTGGCGCAGGAGGGAAAGGACAACGCCGAATCACCAGTAACCGTTGCCGGGTTAGTACGGCGATTTGATGCGCAAGTGGACACTGCCCTCGCCCAGCTTCGCCGGACCGACGAGCGGACCCTGACGGACGTACGGATGGTGGGGCGGGCGCAAGTACCCTCGACCGTAATGGGTTTGCTGGTTCACTCCGCCGAGCACACCACGCGACACGTTGGCCAGTTGCTGGTAACAGCACGGTGGGTAGGTGAATACGGAATGGATAATGCAGAATGAACGGTCAGGCTGTGCGAAGCCGCGTCTCGGGGATATGGAGCCGAAAGAGTACTCCGTTTTGCTGGATGAACTCGAACTGACCCTCTAACTGGTCACTCAGCGAAGCAATCAGCCGCTTACCGAACGACGGCCGGCCACCCCGTTGCTGCCAGTTGGTTTGGTCGATGCCGGGTCCGTTGTCCTGCACTTCCAGCGTGAGGCCGTCGCGGGTGTGCAGCCCAATCCGCAGCCGGGGGTGCTGAGCGCCCGTGTAGGCGTACTTAAACGCATTAGTAATCAACTCGTTGGCGATCAGGCCGAGCGGTATGGCCACGTCGACATCCAGTTCCTGCTCTTCGGCGTCAATGACAAGGTCGAAGTCTGCGGCCGCGTATCCGTAAGCGTGCAGGAGACTGTTGGCCAGGTCGGTCAGGTATTCCTGAATGTTGATGGTGGTAACCCGGTCGGTTTGGTAGAGCCGCTGGTGAATCAGCGACATGGCTTCGACCCGCTGTTGCCCCACCCGAACGGCCTGAATCGCTTTTTCGTCCCGTAAGCCGCTGGCCTGCAGGCTCAACAAACTGGATACGATGGCCAGGTTGTTTTTCACCCGGTGGTGCAGTTCTTTCATCAGCGTACGTAACTGCTCCGACTGACCAACAAGCTGCTGACTGCTGGCCGTAATGATCTGGTTCTGCGCGGAGAGCTGGCCGTTCCTCCGCCGAATAATGGTGTACTGCCCAACTAAACTACTCAGCAAAATCAGCAGCGTTCCCAAGCCCCCCACCAGGTACTCGATCTGCCGGGAACGCTGTTTATTCCGCTGGTCGAGCGTGGCAATTTGCTGCACGTTACGCTGGGTTTCGTACTTCGTTTGCAACTCCGCCACCGCCCGCGCTTTCTCAATGTCGGCGGTGGCTTTGATCTGAGCCACCCGGCGGTTCTCTTCCGCCTGAATAGCTGCTATTTCTTTCACTTTCCGGGCTTCAACCTCGGCCACAGCCCGCGTTTTGGCCAGTTCCAGATTTGCCCGGACGGTTGCCAGTTCATTCGCCTGCTGCACCGCATACTGGCCCTGCAACTGCGCAATGGTGCGGGTTTTGGCTAAGCTCATCAGCGAATCGTCCATCCGTTTGTGTTCCGTTACGGCTGCGTACGCTTTGTCGTACTGCCCGGCCGACGCGTAGATTTTGGCCAGCACCCGGTACACTGAATTGGCCAGCGAAGCATCCCGGCACAGTTTGACCTGCTCCACGGCTTTGTCGGCGTAGAAGAGGGCTTTGTCGGTTTGCCCCAATCCCCCGTAGGACGTGGCTAAGTTTCGGTAGTTATGAACGAGGCTGCTGACGCGGTTGAGCGCCCGGTTGATGGTCAGTGATTTGTTCAGGTAAAAAATGGCCTGCTCGTACTGACCGGCTACGTTGTAGTTTTTACCGAGGTTGTTATAAATTATCCGGGCATCTTCGGTCGATGCAGGCACGGGGTCGGTGACAGTCAGCGCCTTCAAAAAACACGACCGGCCAAGCCCAAACTCCCCTAAATCTTCGTAGAGAATACCCAGGTTGATGTAATTACCGCTCAACAGCGAAACGGCCTTCAGGCGCTGATTGATGGCGATGGCCTGCTGCATGTAAATTACTCCCTGCCGGGTGTAGGCCAGCACGTGCTGGCTGTCGCCCATCATTTTGTAAAGCAGGCCCAGGTTGTGGTAGACCTTCCCCACAGACTTCAATTCATTCGCTTTAGTGTATTGGTTAATGGCCGTCTGATAGAATTTCAGCGCGTCGCCAAACAGGCCCTGGTGCGCACAAATAACGCCGTTGAGCCGGTTGTAATCCCCCAAACCAGCGACGTAGTTGACCCGCAGACACACGGGGGGCATTGCTTTCAGGTAGTATCGGGACGAGTCGAACTGACTTTGCTTAAAGAACGCGTTGGCTACGTCGTAGTAGGTATTGGCGCGGGTCGTATCCGGCAGTTTCTGGTTTAACGTCGTTTTCAGACTATCGATAAGCCCGCGCTGACCCAGCACGGGCTTACAGAACACGGTGAACAGCACGGCAATACTGACAGCTAACCAGGGATAAGTTTTCATAACGTAGATCAATCGCGTTGCGCTACCGGTAGCTGAACTGCTGTAGAAAATAGTCTTTATAGCCCCGGCTTAGTGGCAGAAGCTGCGCCCCAATGCTCAGTTCGGCATCGTTGAAGGAGTCTACCTGGTGAATGTTGACGGCGTAGGAGCGATGAACGCGCACGATTCCCGGCCGGTTGATGCGCTCCAGAATACCGCTCAGCGTCAGGCGCAGCACGTATTTACGAGTGGCCGTTACCAGCGTCGTGTACACGTCGTCCGCTTCTAAATACAACAGATCACTCAGGCTGACTTTCACAAACTGGTAGTTCTGCTTGATGAAAACGTCGTCGCCAATCTGTAGAATCGTTTCCCGGCTCAGGTGGTCGCGCTCGGCCGGGGCGGGCACGGCTACCGGTGTGGTGCGGCCCGTGAAGTTATGAATGGCCAGTTCAATGGCCATCCGCAGGCTGTGAACCTGATACGGTTTGTTGAGGTAAGCCGCCGGGTAGGTTTGCTTGGCTCGCTCCAGCGTGTCCCGATCCGAATAAGCAGTCAGGTAGATAACCGGCACGGGCCGCACGGCCGTCAGGTGGCGAACCGTTTCGATGCCGTCCCAATCCCCTTTGATAACAACGTCGCACAGTAGCAGGTCCACCCGCTGACGCCGGAACTGGTCGAGCGCCCGGCGCCCGTTGTTGGCTACGCCCACGACGTAGTATCCTTCGTTTTCCAAGCGATCACTCAACTCCATCGCCAGGATCGCTTCATCCTCCACAATCAGGATGTGAACGTGTTCTTCGGTACTGTTCATCGGTTCAGTTTGAGGAAAGTCAACCGGTTGTCTGGCTGCTCAACAAGCCGAAGTCCGTCCGTACTGACCCCTGACAACGGGATTCAGCAGGAACTGGCTTTTGGTTGTGAATTTTTATATTCGCCAACATCAGGTCCTTAAAAATAAGAGATTCACTGGTGTCCTTTAACCACGCAGACTCGTTAATTAACGTTTATTTATTAGTCGGTATATCCTACTGAATGGGTAGTTTGCACTTCACCGATCAAACTAAGTCATTCACCCCGTCCCCCTGACGACTGGCCTACATTACCGCCACGCTTTCGACAGATGAGCTACTTTTGATTCGATCATTGACGCTCGCTGATCGAATTAACCATCCTCTTTTTCACTAAAAATTCCTCGCTACTCATGTCGCAAACCCTTACCTCCTTCCGCACGGCCAGCCTGAAACGGGCCGTTGGCGATGCCGCCGTCAGCGCGGTGCAAATTGACTTGTATGCCACGGCCGTTACGGCTCAGTCCACGTTCAACATCGACGGTCTGCCCGAACTGGACACCCACCTCACCAACGCCCAGAAACACGCCAACTACTGGACGGGAACACTGACGCAGGAGTTGAAGAACTCATTTGCCGATGTCATCGGCTTCGGGCAGACGTTCACTACCTATTATGACCAGTTGAGCGTTCAGGCCGGTCGAATGGCGACTGACCCGGACGCCCGGACTACGTTTCTGGACGGTATGAAAGACCTCAAAAATCAGATTCAGGCCCGGTTGTACGGGCACGCCAACGCTAATGTTACGTACGTCGGCATTTATGGGCTGCTGGCCGACCTGAAAGATTTCCAAAACAACCTGAATACGGACTACGCGGCTTTTCAGGCGGATAACAACCGGCTGGCGGCCCTGATCCAGGCCAGCCCCGACGTTCAGGCGCAACTCGATCAATTAGCCATCGACCGCCGGACCGCCGTGGCCAAGATAACCGTTGACTGCGTTGTCATTGGGGCGGGCGTTGCGTTGATCATCATTGGCGCGGTGGCCACCATTCCCACCGCTGGGGTAGGTGCGGGCTTGATTGTCACGGGGGCTACCCTGGTGCTGGGTGGCGCGGGCGGGGTCGTTGCAGATGGCGTTGGGCTGGCCGACATCGACAAGCAGTACGGCGTTTTGATAAAAAAGCTGGCCGAACAAAACGACCGCAAGGCGGCCCTGGCCCATACCCAGACCATCATCACTGATTTCGTTACCAAAGCGGGTGACGCCCAGGAGGCCATCAGCAATGTCATTGCGGGTTGGGAAGCCATCTCCGACGACATCGACCAGGTAATCACCGCGTTGAACGAAGCGAAAGATGATGTCCGGGGCGGCCTCTACAGCCAGATTCAGAGTGACCTCGACAATGCCCGCGACGAGTGGAATGAGCTGATTACCTTCGCCACCGACCTGCAAACCCGCACGAAGCTGAACGTAACCTCCTCAACTCCAGCCTAACCCGCTCTATGCCAGCCACCGCCATCCAGTTCAGCATCGACCCGGCGTTTGTGTCGATGCTGAACCAGCAGCCCGCCAGCCGTTCGTCGCTCCAGTCGGCGCTGCAGAACACCCGAACCGTCTTCGCGCAGCAGGAGGATGCCCTGCGCAGCGGCAATGACATCGGCGTTCCCGTGCTGCCGACCGTTGAGCAAACCGACCATATCTTGGCTAATCTGCAAACCAATACCCGCCAGTGGGATGATCGCCTGCTGGCCGGACTGACCAGCCTCGTGGCGGACTTTGGCGCATTTTGCCAGTCGATTGATCAGCAGGCCGACGCGTCGACCATTCAGGCCAACTGGCGCACCAGCGTGACTACCGCCCGCACGGTGAGCGATGAACTGGGTACGCTGAGCGGACAGGTAACGGATACCTACCTGCAACTGCCCGATCAGGTGCGTCAGCTAAACGCCTTAACCCAGGCCGTTACCAGTCAGCTTAACGCGAGCCGCGCCCAGATTGAGCAGACCCGGCAGGACATCGACGCGCAGCAGCGCCAGATCGACAAAGTCAAACACAACGAAGAAATCGCCGGTTGGTTCGTTGGGTCAACCATCGCCAACTCACTGGGCGATCTGTTCACGGGCATGGCCGACAAGCAGAATATCCTGAACAGGCTGTATCAGCAGGCCGGTAACCAGGAGCGGGTAGCCAATGGCCTCAATCAGTACGCAACCGCCCTGAGCAGCCTGACCAGCAATCTGCAAACGTTCACCCAGCACTACGCCGACATCAGCAACCAGTGGACCGCGCTGGGTGTCGATCTGGACAACTTCGACGAAGGTCTGGCCGACCGAATTCACACCGACGGTCCCTTTTTCAAGTCACAGGTGCGGGCGGCTGCCGACAACCTAAACACCGTGTTGCGTCTTTTTGCCAGTTGACTGCTAGTGTGTGGGTATGTTGAGTGTTTAGGTGTGTACGTGCTGGCTACCAGCGCAACTAAAGCACATATACACTTAAGCACCCCAAAACGCACACACTCAAAAACGCACACACCCAAACCCCTCAATGTAACTATTTTCTTCCTCTTTTTTAACCAATAAACTCAAACCAAAATGACTACGGAAGCTAATCCTTCTACGGCCACCGACGCACCCGGCTCGGCTCAGGTCGACACGGCCATGCGGCAGGTGTCCAGCAGTTCAATTGTCGTGCAGACCTGTATGCAGACCATCCTCAACCAGCCCGACATCGTGCTGACGGAACTGCCCTCGCTGCCTGGCCACCAGCAAACGGCCCGTCAGCATGCCGATAACTGGTTTAAAGACATCAATCCGTCGATTATTAAAATCACTGCCGACATTGTCGACTTTGGCAACAACTGGCAGGAATACTCCGACCCGCTGTTTGCGCTGGCTGACCAACTGCACACCGACCCAACCGCCAAAGATCAGATCAACGATGGGCTGAATGACCTGCTTAACCTGATCAACCAAAAGCAACAGGGCGCTACGGCCGTCGTCAATCAACTCGATACCTTCCGGCAGGGACTTGAAGAAGACGGCCGGAATTTTACGGCCGACCAGCAAACGGCCGAGCGGGATATCCTCGGTGACAAAGGAACGCTGGCGCGGATGAACGAAGACCTGAAAACCTACCAAAGCAACCGCAGCAAAGCCATCGGTGAAATTGCGGGCGGATCGGCTATGGAAGTGGTCGGTGGGCTGATGGTCGTGGTGGGAGTCGTGGCCGAAATTGCGACGGCGGGTGCCAGTACGGCTTTGGTCGTTGGGGGACTGGCCGTGGCGGGCGGGGGCGTTGCCCTGACGGTGATCGGGGCCAAAGCTCTCAAACAGTCCGAGTCCGACATCGCCAGTGCCATGCAACAGATCAGCCAGATCAACGAAAGCGTCACTGCCCTAACCCACGTGGATGGGCAGATCAAGGATTTGTCCGCTGCGGTGGCGACGGCACTGGAATCGGTCCGGGCGATGGAAAAAGGCTGGCAGGTGCTGAACGCCGACTTCAACGAATTGCTTCAGGACGTGGCCGACACCGAAAGGGCCAGTTGGGTAAAGGTCAAGCTGCAGGCAACGGGCAAAGCCTGGGCCAAGATGCTGACGGACGCTACCGCGCTCCAAACCTACGGCCGACTCGACGTTCAGGTGTCCACCGACGTGTCGAACCGGCAGAACTAATAGTTCTACAATTCTCATCCAGCCCGTCACAATCGCCCTCTCCTCATGAACTCGCTAACGATTGAACTGAAACTAAACTCGATTGAGTTGAACCACGTCCGGAAGGAGCGAAATCTTTACTTCGTTCTGGCGGCTACCAGCGCCGAAAATCCGGGCAGTCTGGCCGTAACGCACCTGCCCGACACGGGATCACTAACGCTGGGCAAACACCAGACCGAATACGATTTTGCCCCGCCGGGCGACGCCGGGGGCGGGCTGTTTCTACTTTCCATGCCGATGCCCGCCAGCCAGACGCTTTACGTCCGGGTGTGGGTGATGGAGTCGATGGACAAGCGCAAAGACATAGGTAAGGTGCTGGCGGGGGTCGCTGATTTCGTGGGTACAACGGTGGAAAAAAGCGGGATCGTTCAGGTTATTGGTGGTATCAATCCATTGGTTATCACGGGCCTGAAAACAGCGAACGACGGCCTGTCTAAGCTGGGGGGTGCCCTGTCCCAATCGGGCGACCGGCAGGTAGGGTTCGTTTCGATGGACCAGTCGTTCGACGCCGTAACGCTGCCCCTGACCTGCACCCAGGTGATGATGTCGGGTGAGGGCAAGCTGAGCTGGAGCTGGTTAGCCCGCCCCGCCAGCCAGCCCGTCACCGAACAGCCGCAAACCGAACCCGTTCAGCAGACAGCCTGACCGGTGCCCTATCCATTTCCTCAATTCTGGTTTCGCATGACCCTCGGACAAGCCAAAGAAGCAACGGGCGCGGCCCTATCCTGCGCCGAGAAGTTTTTGCCTTACCTCAGCGATACCTGCGTCCGGTACGCGATTGATACGCCCGCGCGTCAACTGTGTTTTTTTGCGCAGGTTGGTCACGAAAGCGGTGGGCTGTACTACACCGAAGAACTGGCCAGTGGCCAGGCCTACGAGGGCCGGGTGGGGCTGGGCAACACCCAGCCCGGCGACGGAGTGCGCTTTAAGGGGCGGGGCCTGATTCAGATAACGGGCCGCGCCAACTACTACGCGCTGAGCACCGCCCTGACCATTGACCTGCTGGCCAACCCGACGCTGCTGGGCGGCAAAAATGTGGAGCACTGCACCCCGGACCAACTCCGGTACGCGGCCCTGAGCGCGGGCTGGTTCTGGAGCAAAAATGGACTCAATGCCTTAGCCGACAAGATTCTGCTGACGCACCCCATCGACGAAGGACCCAACTTAGACTATTTCAAGCAGATAACCCGCCGGATCAACGGGGGCTACAATGGTCTCCCCGACCGGCTGTTTCGCTTCAAAAATGGGGCAAAGCATTTTCTGGACATCTGAACAGACCTCAATTTCTTCCTTTTCCACCGATGCCTACCGCGTACTACCTGCTTCAGATGCCGCCGGTACTGCTGCTCTTCCTGCTGATCGGCCTGTTTATCGGCATCAGCACTGGCAGCACGCTGTTGTTCCGAAGGTACGTTCGGCTGACGACCCGCCACGCCGAAAACCAGGGCGTTGGCGACGTGTTTGCCCTGGTAGGCGGCCTGTATGCCCTGCTGCTTGGCTTCGTGGTGTTTTTGGTCTGGGACTCGTTCAACGAAGCGCAGACCAACGCCGACCGGGAAGGCAGCTTAGCCAGGGGACTCTACCGCACCATCCGCTACTACCCGGACTCGGCTAAAGTGGCTCCGCTGATGAGCGCCTACCTGACCTACGTGCGGCACGTGACCCGCCACGAGTTTCCGCACATGGAAACCATGCAGCCCTTTACCAAAGAAGACCGGCAGGCGTTCAACGGGGTGTTTCGTCGGCTGGAAGCCATGAACACCGGCGACTTGCGGACGGATCAGATGTTCCGCCACCTGAATGACCTCGCTACCTACCGGAATCTGCGGCAATTAGACACGGTCAGCGGCATTCCGGGACCCATCTGGATGGCGCTCATCATCGGGGGTGTCGTCCTGCTGTTGTTTGCCATGCTCCTGGACATCGCCAGTCTGCGCCTGCACCTGATCGTCAACAGTGTGCTCAGCACGTTCATTGGTCTGGTCGTTTACATCATTCTAATACTGGATCACCCGTTTACGGGCCAGATAAAGATTGAACCCGAAGCCTACCGCCAAATCCTGACGATGGCTGACGAAGACCGGTGATGTTCCCCGGTCCGTAACGCACAGCCTATCCCGTAGCGGATCCATCAACGCCATTAATCGTCCCAAACCACGCTATGCCCACACTCGGAACCATTCAACCAACCCGCAAACTGTTAGCCCTCGACGGGGGCGGCATCCGGGGTACGATTACCATCGAGATTCTGGCCAAAATGGAACGGCTCCTCCAGCAGCAACTGCAACGGGACGATACGTTCGTGCTGGCGGATTATTTCGATTACATCAGCGGTACCAGTACGGGGGCCATCATCGCCACCTGCCTGTCGCTGGGAATGCGAATCGACACCATCCGGGATTTCTACCAGGCCAGCGGATCAGCCATGTTCGACAAAGCCAGTTTGCTGGATCGGTTCCGGTATAAGTACCACGACGAGAAGTTAGCCGAAAAGCTGAAAACCGTCATCGGTGCGGACACGACCCTGGGAAGTCCCAAACTCAAGACCCTGCTGTTGCTGATTATGCGGAATGCCACCACCGATTCGCCGTGGCCGGTCTCCAGCAATCCCCGCGCCGAGTATAACCAGCCAACGCGCCCGGACTGTAACCTTCACTTCCCGCTCTGGCAATTGGTGCGGGCCAGCACGGCTGCACCCACCTACTTCCCGCCCGAAACGATAACCATTGGTCAGCACCATGTCATTTTTGTGGATGGGGGCGTTACGATGTACAACAATCCCGCCTTCCAGCTTTTTCTGATGGCCACTATCCCCGCCTACCGGCTGGAGTGGCCCACTGGCGAGGACCGGCTACTGCTGGTTTCGGTCGGCACCGGCTCCGCAGCCAACGCCAATGCCAACCTCGCTCCCCACGAAATGAACCTGCTCTACAACGCCGGTTCCATTCCGTCGGCGCTGATGTACGCAGCCGCCAATGAGCAGGATTTTCTGTGCCGCGTGTTTGGCCACTGTCGCTACGGGGCCGTGCTGGACCGGGAGGTGGGCGACCTGTGCGCCGTAAAAGGGCCGGGCGATACGAAGCTGTTTTCTTACGTGCGCTACAACGCCGACCTGTCGGAGCGTGGTCTCGCCAAGCTGGGACTGCCCCACATCCGGCCCGAACACGTTCAGCAGATGGACTCCGTGGCCTACACCGGCGACCTGCAAACGGTGGGCCGGGCGGTTGCTGACCGGGACGTGGACGCGGGCCATTTCTCGCGGTTTATCGGGTAAACAAGCGTCTATTTATGTACGTCTTCATTGTGCGTCCGTTCGGGATAAAGCAGGACATCGACTTCGACCGGATCGAGAAAGAGTTGATTCAGCCTGCGTTGCGGGCGATTGGCATAGCGGGCGAAACAACGGTGGCCATCACCGAAGCGGGCAACATCCGCGAGGATATGTTTGCCAAACTGCTCACCGCCGATCTGGTCATTGCCGACATATCGGTTCACAACGCCAATGTGTTTTATGAATTAGGCATCCGCCACGCCCTACGCGACAAAAAAACGCTGCTTCTGCGCTGCTCCGACGACCGCATACCCGACGTTCCCTTCGACCTCAAAACGGACCGTTACCTGAGTTACACCCTGCCGACGCTGAAAACGGACAGCCTGCGACTCAAACAGGCGCTGCTGGAAACGCTGCACTCGGACCGGAAAGACAGCCCCATTTTTTCGCTGCTGCCCCACCTCAAAGCGCAGGACCCCGAACAGTTTCTGGTGGCACCGGCCGGGTTCTGCCGGGAAGTGGCGGAGGCCCGGCTCAACAGGCACGAAGGGAAGCTGGCCCTGCTGGCGGCCGAAACCGCCAACTTTCCGTGGGAACTGAGCGGCCTGCGGCTGGTGGGCGAAATTCAGTTCGAGATGAATTCGCTCACGGGTGCCCGCCTGACCTGGGAACGAATCAGCGCCCTCGCGCCCGACGACGAGCTGGCCAATGACCGGCTCAGTACCATCTACCAACTGCTGTCCGAGCAGTACGCCCCTACCCTGGCCGACGCCAACTCGCCCTGTCTGCCGTTGCTGGCCCTGTCGGACCAGGCCATCGGTCGGTTGCTGGCCAGCAGCGAGTTGAGCGCGGGCAAGCGGGCCGAAGCGTATTCGCTCAAGGGCCGCAACGATAAATTCCGGTGGGTAAACGAATGGCAGTTTGCCCCGCCCGCCGAGTTTCGGCAGCGGGCGCTGGAGTCCAGCTACCTCTTACGCGCCTACGAAGCCTACGCCCAGGCCTTCACCGAAGACCTGAACCACTTTATCTCCGGCATCAACGCGTTAGGCTTGCTGACAATCATCCTGAACCTGGCCGAGACCCAAAAACCGACCTGGGAAGAGCATTTTGATGATGCCGGGGAGGCCGAACTGGCACTGCAGGTGATGCAGCGGAAATACCCGGAGATGGTAACCGTGGTAGGGGCATCGCTCGACGCGGCCCGGCACCGGAAATACAGCCACGGGGAGCGGGACCGCTGGCTGGAGTTGACGGTGGCGGATCTGCGCTGTTTGACGCTGGACAAGCCCCGACGCATCCTGCGGCTTTACCAGGACGTAATGAGTAGTGCCGACCCGTTGTTCGCCCACGCCACCCGGCGTCAACTGGAACTCTATCACAAACTACAGATACGCGCCGACATTGTTGACCCTATTTTGGCACAATTAGCCCCGGCCACGGCTCCACTGGTCGACGTAGAACCCGGCTTTGTCGTCTTTACGGGCCACATGATTGACCGGGACGGCCACGCTCCCCGGTTTCCGGCGCATCAGGAAGAGCGGGCGAAGGAAGAGATACGCCGGAAACTGCGGGCCATCCGTAACCGCGTCAACGGTCCACTGATCGGCGTGGCGGGTGGTGCCTGCGGGGGCGATATTCTGTTTCATGAGGTTTGCCAGGAGGACGATATCAACATACCGACCCGGTTGTTTCTGGCGGTTCCCAAACAACAGTACAGCAAGGAATCGGTCGCTTTTGCGGGCCAGCCGTGGGTCGACCGGTTCGAGCAGCTTTATCGAAATCACAGTCAGGCCGATGATTACCGGCTGCGCATATTGTCGGCGAATCGAAAAATGCCGTTCTGGCTGGGGCCGAAGAAAAATTACTGCATCTGGGAACGAACGAATTTATGGATGCTTTATCACGCGCTGGCCTACGGGGGCGAGGGCGTAACGCTACTCGCACTTTGGGACGGCAAGAGCGGCAACGGCCCCGGCGGTACGCAGGATATGGTTCGTAAAATGGAAGAGTCCAATGCTGATTTAGTGCTGATCAACACAACAACGCTGTTTGATCTGTAACACCGTTAACTTAGCCAATGCGTCAAATCAATGCCCCGATGAACAGCCAACCTGGGCTGGTTCACAGCCGTTTGTCTGTTGGGATGTGGACGATGTACCGCTGTGAATCAATGGCAGGTATGTCCACGATTTCGATCCGACGGGTAATCATCTGCCGACCGTCACTCACTTCGACTACGTAGACCCCCGGTTCGGACCCCTCAAAATCGAATCTTCGCCAGTAGCCTCTCGATCCCCTGCTGACAATTTCACGGTAGAGTACCGTATTGTCAGAATTCCGGATGATGATCGTGATTCGAACGGGCCGGGAAATATCCATCATCAGATTCAGCTTCCACTGAGGCCCCAGATACGTGTTCACCTCGAACGATGTCACTTTTGCTACCGGATCGCCCGGTTCGGCGCTGGCAGCTAATGCACCGCTCATGGCTGTGGTTAAAAGCAGGCTCACCATTAAAGCGTTGACGGTTAATTGTGCGGTTGTTTTCATGGTTTATGTTGTCCCCTGGTACAAGGACCATTTAGTAGGTGGATCAAAGGTGAGGTAATTGGATATATTAGTAAAGCGAATTATTTTTGTCGAAATCATGAATACTATTCATCATGGAATTACGACATCTTCAGATGGTGCAGGAAGTAGCCGCCACCGGCAATCTGACCAGAGCCGCCGACCGGCTGTTTCTAACCCAGTCCGCGTTGAGCCACCAGTTGAAGGAGTTGGAGAGTGACCTCAATACACAGCTTTTCATCCGCGACAAAAAACAGATGCTGCTCACTCAGTCGGGGGAGGTCGTGTTATTAGCAGCCGGGAAAATTCTACAGGAAGTGGCCGACACGCGGGCTAAAGTCCGCTGCCTGACCGATAGCGAAGCGGGTCAGGTGCGGCTCTGCACCCAGTGTTATACGTCCTACCACTGGCTGGCCGGTTTTTTACGAACGTTTCAGCGGCTTTATCCGAAGGTAGACATCAACGTGGAGTTGGAGGCTGTTACTCAGGATGCGGACCAGTATTTATTAACCAATAAGATTGACGTGGCGATTACGGAAGGGGACGAAAATCCGAAGTTTGCGTATACCCCGCTTTTTCAGGATGAATTTATGGCGGTCGTTGCCCCCGACCATGCCTGGGCGGCCCGTTCGTGGGTTGAGATTGATGAATTTGCCGACCAGAATTACATCATGTACAATATCCCGGATGAAGAAAGCCAAAACTTCATGATGCTTTTCAAGCACCGACGCCCCGCGAAAGTCTATAAAATCACGCTGACCGAAGCTATTGTGGAGATGGTTAAGGCGGGGCTGGGCGTTGCGGTATTGCCGAATTGGATCATAAAGCCTTATGTACAGTCCGGTCAATTAGCGGCAATCCGGCTTACAGAACAGGCGTTCCGGCGAACGTGGTACGCAGCTACGCTAAAAACCAAACAGCTCCCCCCGTACACAATCGCGTTCATTGAGCAGTTGGCGTTGTACATGCAGTCAAATGAAAAGTGGTCAGTCGGTCAGTTAGTAAGTCGGTCAGTGACTGGCGCGAGTAACACTCATGCGCCAGTCACTGACCGACTTACTAACTGACCGACTTCTATTGCACCGCCACAACCTTAAACTCGGTTCGGCGATTCTGCTGGTGCTGTTCTTCATTGCAGTTCACCCCGTCGTCGCAGCCATTGACGATTTCGGTTTCGCCGTATCCACGAGCCACAATCCGGCCCGCCTGAACACCGCGCGACACTAAATAATCTAAAGCGGCCCGGGCGCGGTTCTCCGACAGCCGGATGTTGTACATATCCGTGGCGCGGGCGTCGGTATGCGACCGCAGCTCAATCTGCATCTGCGGGTACTCCTTCAAAACCGTCAATACCCGGTCGAGTTCGCGGGCGGCATCGGCCCGGATGAAAAATTTATTCAGGTCGTAGTAAATGTTTTTTAGCTGAAACACGTCGCCAACGCCGTACAGGCCTATCGAGTCCGTGACAGCTTTACCATTATTCCGCTTGGCCTTACCAAACTGCGCTTTTTTGGTTGCATACCGCTCTTTTTGGGCTGTAATAGTGTAAGGCGCGTTGGGCTTCGTATTGAACTCGTAGCCGCCATCGGGGCCGGTGATGACGGTCTGCTCCGATTTGTCTTTTTCGTTGCGCAGGGTCACCTTCACGCCCGTTGCGGGCTTCTGGTTGACTTCCGTTTTCACCACCCCTTTCACCAAGGTATTTTCCGTCCGTTCGAGATAAATCGACACGTTCAGAATTGGTTTCGGCGACTGGGTGAGGGTCGAAAAGCGGACGCTGTTCAGGGCAAACCCTTCTTTAATTACTTTGAACTCGTACTCCGTATTGGCATCCACGCACAAATCGGCCCGGCCCGCCACGTTCGTCAGGCGCAGGTCCTGATTGGCCCCGTTGCGCAGGATACGAACGTCAGCGCTTTCGAGTGGCGTACCCGTTTTGGCGTCGTAAACAAAGATGTTAAGTTGTCGGCACGACCGCCGAAACGAATAAATGTCATCGTCGCTGACGCCTTTTTTACGGTTGCTGCTGAAATAACCACTCGTCCGGCTGCGGTCGGTGATGAAGCCAAAATCGTCTTTTTCGGAGTTGATCGGTGCGCCCGCGTTCTCCACGCCTTTGTAGGCCACGCCATCCCGCAACTCGGCAAAGAAAATGTCTAACCCACCCAAGCCTTCGTGACCATCTGAGGAGAAGTGCAGGTTTCCGCTCTCATCCGCAAAGGGAAACATTTCGTTGCCTTCGGTATTGATTTCTTTACCCATGTTAACGGGCGTACCCCACTGACCACCCGCGTACTCAACGACGTAAATGTCGGTGCCCCCGTAGCCGCCGGGCATATCCGACACAAAATACAGTTTGGTATTGTCGGGCGAGAAAGCCGGGTGCCCCACCGAATACTCGTTGCTGTTGAACGGCACCTCCTGAATATCGACCCATTTCCCGTCCTTATTTACGGACGTATACAGTTTCAGTTTCTTGATTCCGTCGGCGCTTTTGCCCGATTTACCTTTGCTGGAGTTGTTCCGGGTGAACACGATGAAGTTCTCATCCTTCGTGAACGTCATGGGTCCCTCGTGGTATTTGGTGTTCAGCGTCCGGCTGAAAATTTCGGCTTTGGTAAGCGGCTGGGTCTCGGCCACGACCTCGGCTACCTCCGTTTTTTCGGGGCCACCCCCACCCAGCACAGCCGCGCTGACCGGCCGGGCCGACTCCCCACCGGGTGCCCGCAGTTGGGCCGTGTCGGGGTGAAAATACAGATCCAGAAACGGCGTTTGGTTCCAGTTGAACACGCGCTTCACCACCCCGGATTCGTCGCGGGCGGACACGAACACCAGCCCTTTTTTGAAATACATTGGGCTAAAATCGGCCTGCCGCGAGTTGAGGGCCAGCGGCTGAACGCGGTAAGATGAGGAATCCTGATAGAACCGGTTCATGTCCATGTACGAAACCGTGAACCGGCGCCCCCGCAGGTCCTGCGCCTGTTTTTCGCCGTACTGGCTGTACTGTTTCTGCGATTCGCGGTAGCGGCCATTGGACGCCAGCGACTGCGCGTAGTATAAATACACTTCACTGTCTAAATCGGGGTACGCCTTCACTAATTCACCATAAACCCGTTCGGCGTTGCGGCTGTCCTGCAATTTCCGGTAGCTGTAACCCAGTTTGGTCATGGCCTCACGGGTTTCGACGGGGTCTTTTTTCTTGTCGGCCCTTATAAACTCTTCGTAAGCCCGCACCGCGCTGACGTAGCTAAGGTTGTCGAATTGCTTGTTGGCTGCCCGCAACCGGCTGCTTTGCGCCTGCGCAATCTGGCACCCCAACGCCATTCCTGCAATGAGCAAAACCTGTATAATTCGATTCATGATGGAAAAGTAAAATAAAAGACTGTCAGTCTATGGCTACTTGCATCAAATTAAGTGCCAAAAATACCTAAATCAATGCATCTGTTGGTCCCATCCGTAAACAACCACCCCTACCAACTCCTGGTTAAGGCGGCTAAGGCGGCCCAACAAATTCAGCAACGTGACCGGGTATTTAGCGGTTGCTCCCCGGTAGACAACTTGTTTTTTTTGGCCTTCAGCCGCCTTGCGCCCAGTGCTGGTAAGGCCGTGAGCGTCAGTACGTTTCTACAGGACGAGCTTCAATCAGGATTGTTCATATAGCCAACTTTCATGCATACTATTGATAATCAACAAACTAAACCGTTTACTCAAAACGTTAGCCAGTCTTACCATCTACTTTATGTCTTGCTCAAACGTGTTGGATTCTCTTTGTTAATGACCGCCATTCGGCCGGCCGTTACGGTTGCCGCCCGGCTGACGGCCACTCCCCTGTCTCAATTTAGTCAATCGGGCATCAATGCCATCGTTACCCCCGACGCTACCCAGTCTGGGACGGCCCGACGTTCCGGGTTTCGTTTTGACTTGGACTTGACAACGGCCCAATTATCAGGTGTTGTCAACAACGCCCCCGATCTGCCCCTGCTCGACGTTGATTTTTGCGGGGAGTGCCTGCCCCTCGACCAAACCCACGTTGCCGACCGCTGGAAACGCGTATTCACCCTGTTTCGGTCCCACGCCAGCGACCTCGGCGACCTACAGCGACGGGCCGATTCGTTCTTCCCCATCATCGACCCAATTCTAAAAAAACACGATATTCCCGCCGATTTTCGGTACGTACCGTTAGCCGAGAGCGGGTTGCGGCCCAAAGCCGTTTCGCGGGCCGGAGCGGCCGGTTACTGGCAACTGATGCCCGGCACCGCCCGTTCGCTGGGCCTGAAAGTAAGTGGCAAAACCGACGAACGGTTCAACGTCCGCAAGGCTACCGAAGCCGCCTGCCGCTATCTGCGGGCGCTCTATACTCAGTTGGGGTCGTGGTCATTGGTGGCGGCCGCCTACAACGTGGGGCCGGGCTACATTGCCGGGCAGTTGAAACGGCAAACCCACCGCGACTATTACCGGATGCGGCTCCCCCGCGAAACGCAGTACTACCTGTTTCGGGTGCTGCTCTACAAAGAAGTGATGTCGCGCCCCGACGATTACTCGTCTTTTCTATCGCCCGCCCCCGCCTGGCAATCGTGAAAGGGTGAATGAGTGGATGAGCGAATTGAACGGAACGCTCATTCACTCATTCACCCTTTGTAAAACCCTATTCTCCTAAATCAGTTTATAGACTACACCACAGCCGGGGGCGCATCCGGCTGGCACCACCATTACATCCCGCGTTTGAATGCAGTCTGACACGATAAAGCCCCCCAACCGTGTACCCGACCGGCCCGTTGTTACCCGGCGGCTCGACCGATTTTTCCTGAATTTAGCCGACGTAGCCTCGTTTATCGGTCGTTTTTTTCGGGAGTTGTTCCTGCCACCTTATGAGTTCAAAGAGATCATCCGGCAGTGTTACGAAGTTGGCTATCGGTCGCTGCTGCTGATTTCGACCACGGGTTTCATCGTCGGAATCGTCTTTACGAATCAGTCGCGGCCGTCGCTCGCCGAGTTTGGCGCGGCCTCGTGGTTGCCCTCGCTGATCGCCATCGCCATTGTGCGGGCGCTGGGGCCGCTCGTTACGGCCATTATTGCGGCTGGTAAGGTGGGGTCGAGCATTGGGGCCGAGCTGGGGTCGATGAACGTGACCGAGCAGATCGACGCCATGGAAGTGTCGGGCACCAACCCTTTCAAGTTCTTAGTCGTGAGCCGGGTATTAGCCACGTCGATTACAATTCCGCTGCTCACGATGTACACGATTTTTGTGGCCCTCATTGGCGCCTACATCAACGTCAACCAGAACGAACAAACCAGTTTCACATCCTATATTCAGGAAGTCTTCGGAGCCATTACGTACGTAGATATCTTTGCGTCGCTGCTCAAATCCATGGTGTTCGGCTTCACCATCGGCATGGTCGGCTGCTATAAAGGGTATTATTCGTCCAAGGGCACAGAGGGCGTTGGTAAAGCAGCCAATGCGGCCGTTGTTACCTCCACATTTTTGGTATTTATCGAAGAACTGATTTCGCTTCAGATTGTCAGCGCAATACGAGGCAGTTGACCAAAGGGTGAAAGGCGAAAGAGTGAATAACCGGGCTGGCACGGTCCGCTATTGCGGCTCCAGCGAAACAAAACGCGTCAGATAGAATGGCGGACCACACTCTTTCGCTCTTTTCATTCTTTCACTCTTTAATTTTATGACCGACTCCATCATCACCATCCGGGGCTTAACGAAATCCTTTGGCGATCTGCACGTGCTGCGGGGCGTCGATCTGGACGTGTACCGGGGCGAGAACGTGGTTGTGCTGGGCCGTTCGGGAACGGGCAAGTCGGTGCTGATCAAGATTATTGTCGGCCTGCTCAAACCCGACGCGGGCCATGTTACGGTGCTGGGGCAGCAGGTTGACACGTTGCGCAGTCGGGAATTGGACGCCTTTCGGCAGCAGGTGGGTTTTTCGTTCCAGAGCAGTGCGCTCTACGACAGCATGAGCATCCGCGAGAATCTGGAGTTTCCCCTCGTGCGGAACGTGCGCAACCTGAGCCGGTCCGACGTCGACCGCGCCGTTGAAGAAGCCCTCGACGACGTGGGCCTGTCGCAGACCATCAATCAGATGCCGTCGGAACTGTCGGGCGGGCAGCGCAAACGCATTGGCATTGCCCGGACGCTGATTCTGAAACCCGAGATTATGCTGTATGACGAACCCACGGCCGGGCTGGACCCGATTACGAGTATCGAGATCAATAAATTAATCAACGAAGTTCGGGAACGCTACCGGGCGACGTCCATCATCATCACCCACGATTTGACCTGTGCCAAAACCACCGGCGACCGCGTGGCGATGCTGCTGGATGGTCGATTTGAGCGCGTTGGTACGTTCGATGAAGTTTTTGCCGATCCCGACGAACGGGTTCAGCAGTTTTATAATTACAATTTTGTAAACTGAATAGAGTTTGTGGTTTGTAGTTTGTGAGTTTGTAGTTGGCTGACGCCCGAAGGCTATCGCGTCAGCCAACTACAAACTTACAGACCACAAAATCTCAATTGACACGCTACACTCAATGAGCACCGAATCCAATAAACGCTCCGTCGTCGTCGGCATATTCGTCCTGATGGGCATTCTTATTTTCTTAGCCGGGGTGTTCGTCCTGGGCGGTCAGCAAAAGCGCTTCACTAAGAGCGTTCGCATCATTGCTGTTTTCAATGACGTGGCCGGCCTCAAAGCGGGCAACAACGTTTGGTTTTCGGGCGTCAAAATCGGCACCATCAAGCGGGTTAAATTCTTTGGTACGGCACAGGTCGAAGTCGACATAGACATTGAGCAGAGCGCTCAGGCTTACATCCGAAAAGATGCTCAGGCAACCATCAGTTCCGACGGGCTGATTGGCAATAAGATCGTTCAGATTTTTGGCGGCACGCCCAAATCGGAACCCGTTGAGGAAGGCGACCGGCTTAAAACGATGGAAGCGCTGAGTTCGGATAAGGTGCTGGAAACCCTGCAGGAGAACAACCAGAACCTGCTCCGCGTCACCAACGATTTCAAAGCGCTGGTGGGCAACATCCGGAGGGGCAAAGGCACGGTGGGCGCGGTGCTGACGGATTCGGTCGTGGCCGACAATTTTAAGCGGGCGATGGAAAACTTGCAGAAGGCGTCTCAGAATACCGTTAAAGTAACCGGTTCAGTATCCGCGTTTGCGGCCAAGCTAAACACGAAGGGATCGCTCGCCAACGAATTAGTGACCGACACAACGGTGTTCCGGCGACTGAGCCGGTCGGCATCGAAGCTCGAAGGGGTGGCCAATTCGGCGGGTGAGGTCGTTGGCAACCTCAATAAGACGTCGGAGAACGTGAACCGGGCGTCGGAGAAGCTCAACAACACCAACAGTCCACTGGGCGTGTTGCTCACCGACCAGGAAACGGCCACCAACCTGCGCACGACCCTGCGTAACCTCAACCGGGGCACCGAACTGCTGAACGAAGACCTCAAAGCCGCTCAGGGCAACATTCTGCTGCGGGGCTATTTCAAGAAGCAGGCAAAGGAAAAAGCAAAGCAGAAGGTGGATAGTACGGTGGTGGTGCAACCGTAACATCACAGCAGTTCCTGCCACGAAATAAGCCCGATGGCCAGCACGGCCAGCGCCAGTCCGATTTTGTTGGCCGCCGAGAGCCGTTCGCGAAAGAACAGCGCGGCCATGCCTGCGGCCAGCAGGATGACACCGATGTTGTAGAGCGGATACACAAATGCGCCGTTACCCCCAAAGGCCGACAGCGCCAGCAACAGCGTATAAAAGCTCAGGAAGTTTGGTACACCTAGCGTAATAGCCCCCACCAGACTCTTCGGCTGGAACGTCTCTTTTCCCTGCACCAGCCTCACGGCCAGCATCAGCAGCCCGGCCGCAACGGCCCCGACGACCATCGTGAGCGTGACCTGCACGGTTTTGTCGGCCGAAGGAATGTAGCGCAGGTTCATGTAATTAATCAGGGTGTTGGTAGCGCCATAGAACAGAAACACGGCCACCGGCAACAGCACGTTTGCCCCCACCCGACGGGATTTCGCGTTCGCTGGGGCCTGTGTCTCCCTTTCTTCCCGCTCGTCCCTTTCCTCCCTCTTTTTATACGTACTCAATCCCACGGCTACCACCGCCAGCCCTAAGCCGAGGTAGTTGAGCACGTCGAAACCGTTGCCGACTTTGGTGCCCGCGTTGAATACGAACAAACTAAAGCAAACCGGGATCACCAGCGAGAGGTTGTTAGCCAGCGACGTGGCCGTAATACCCATTCGCTGGGTACTGGCCCCCGACAACAAAAACGTCAGAACAAAGCCCACGCCTAACCCAAAGGCCAGCCACGTCCAGGTTTGGGTAAAATCAATCGAGAACGACTGGCCCGCTGGCAGCAGCAACAGGCCCGTCAGGAAACAAATGGGGTAGTTGAACACGATAGCCTGGAACGTATTGACGTCGTAACGGGGAAACAGGCGAAAGTTCAGCAGCAGCAAAACCGACAGGGCAATACTCAGAATGAGAAACAGCATGATGGGTGATACCGATAAATTTGGGCGAAACTACACGTTGCCGCTTACAATGCAGCTTATCGTCATCGTGTCAACACTCTCATTCGGTGTTAATGAGTTGGGGGAGCGAGCAACTGTACCGCAAACGCGTCGATCAGGTGGATCAAGTCCTGCCGGGTCTGCAGGTCAATAGTTTCAGCCCCTACCTTGTTTCGGGCGGTCTGAATGAGTAGCTGCGTCTGCGGGTCAAAACGAGCGCCTATCGTGTTCATGAGCAGGGCTAACTGTTCACTTGCTTTTTTGCCCAACGTAGACGCGGTAATCAGCGCGACGGGTTTATCGGAGAAAACGGTCGTAGAAACGGTCCATTCCAACGCATTTTTCAACACACCGGGTATACTGAACACATATTCAGGTGTGCAAATGAGTACCCCATCGGCCTCGTCTATTTCGCGTCGGAGTTGGGCAACCGAGTCAGGCAGTTGCTCATTGTCCAGGTCAGGATTAAAATGAGGGAGTTGATCGATTGGCGTGCATAGCTCAATGTCGAATTGAGCAGGAGCCAGTTTCCTGATCCACGCCAGTAGGTAGGTGTTCGTTGACTGCAGGCGTGTGCTGCCCGAAATAGCCAGGATTCGCTTCCTGTTCATTTCCATAGTAGGTGTCGTTCTTTGCTGATACACGTTTCACGCAGACACCGTTCCCGCAGCCGATACTGAAACAGCCCGTGAACCGTTTTACCCAACGTACGTCGCGACGCCCGCATCTGATTACGACTGATCCGTTTGCTCCTGACCAACCATGACGAATTCCTTTTTTCGCCGACTCTGCTTTGGGCTGCTGTTACCCGCATCGGGGTTAGCCCAGCAATCAGCCGACTCTAATCAATTGACTGGGGTAGCGAAAACGGTTGACTCGGTATTTGCCGACTGGAATAACCCACATACGCCTGGAGGAGCCATAGCGGTCCTCTATCAGGGCAATGTGGTGTTCAAAAAAGGGTATGGGATGGCCAATGTTAGCCGGAAAATACCAATCTCAACGACCCATCTGTTCAACATAGCCTCAACGGCTAAACAGTTCACCGCCACCTGCATTGCGCTATTAGAGCAAGAGGGAAAACTATCGTTCGACGACGATATCAAGCGCTACTTCCCCCTGTTTCAATTGACAAAGACGGTCACAATCCGGCACCTGCTTAGTCATACCAGCGGCTTGCGGGAGGGGTATGTACTGGCGGCACTATCGGGGAAAGTGAATCTGAAAGGGCAAGTAAAAAGGAAGTATAAAACAACACATAGCCTGCTCACGGTAATGGCCAAGCAACGGGACCTTAATTTCAGTCCGGGCGAGGAATTTGCGTACACCAATATCAATTATATTCTGCTGGGCGAAATTGTTCGTCAGGTGAGCGGACTCAGCCTCCGGGACTACGCGGATCAGGTGCTGTTCAAGCCTCTGGGAATGAGCCATACGTATTTTAACGATCTGGATGCTGCCCCAAACCCCAATCGGGCCATCCCGTACCAGTATGCAGACAATGACAAACAAACATTCAGGCGTAAACCGATCAAAAACGATCAGGGCGTTGTCGGTGACAACAACCTGATTACCAGCGTGGATGATCTGATTTTGTGGATTAAAAACTTCGACAACAACCGATTGGGAACCGGCAAGTCCTCCTTGTTGAAAACGCTGCAAACCCGACACGTGCTCAACAACGGGGATACGACCCACTACGCGTTTGGTCTGAACATTACCCCCTACAAAAACACCGTATCCGTTGGCCATGGGGGTGACGATTACCGATACACCTCCTTCATGGTCCGTTTTCCCGATCAACAGATTGCTATTATTTGCTTATCAAACCAATCGCGCTACGAGAATACGCAGAGCAAGGTGTTTGCGGTTGCCAACGCGTTGTTACGCGTACCCGCATCCCCGGCCAACATAACCGGTCGGCCCGGTACCGTTCCGTTTAGGGCGGATAGTTTAGGGAAGAAATTGGGGCGATATATGGGCAACAGTTCCAAGAATCGCTACAGTTTCCGGGAGCTATTTATCAGGAATAATAAGCCCTATCTCTCGTTTCAACCCCAACCGGCCAAAAACGCCTTTGAACTTGTACCAATTACGCACGGCCACTATCTGTTCAAGGTCGAAGAGCCAGCCGTGTACGTCGAACTATGGATTGAAAAATCGAAGCAATCAGCTAACTATCAAATAGTTGAACGGTTTAAGCAAGATACCCTCCGTTTTGATAAAACGGTAAGCAACTCATTACCCGCCAAGTGGCTCATGGATTACGCGGGAACGTATACGAGCCAGGAACTGGACGGTCAGCTTAAGGTCAAGGTCGGACGGGATGGTTTGAGGGTGGTTCGGGGGGTGATCAAAATCAGGACAATACCGGTCCACGAAGACACTTTTTATGCCCCTGAGAATAGAACCTTATTTTACTTCAAACGGAACGAGTCCGGTTCAGTTAAGGCGCTTTCGATCAACGCAGTTGATTTCCGAAACGTACTGTTCAGTAAATGAAGCGTACTGCCACCAGTGTTAAAGATTGGCTCCGGCTAACGAATACCTCATGCCGGGAGGCCAGAAGCAGGTCCAGTTTTAGTTTGCCCGCCGAGTAGGTATGGAGGGCGAAGCGTAAGCCGATGGTCATGAGTACCCAACCCAACCACTCATGACCATCGGCTTAGTACGTATGCACGATTCCCTGCTTCAGCGCATCGTCGTAAGTTTCCTTCTCAAACTGGTATAGGTAGGGCGAACGGTGCGGTCCAATGGCCCGTTGTTCGTCTAACTTTTTAATCAGACCCAGGGCCGTGAGCTTTTTAGAAAAATTACGCCCATCCAGCTTTTTGCCCAGAATCGTTTCATACAGCGTGTGGATTTCGGGCAGGGTGAATTTTTCGGGCAGTAGATTATAGCCAATCGGCTGATGATAGATCTGGTGCCGCAGGGTTACCAGAGCCTTTTCCACGACTTCATTCTGGTCGAATAAAAGCGGGGGAATGTCATTCACGTCGCACCACTGGTAGTCTTCCGTGAAAAAGTCCGTTCTGACGGTAACTTGGGAGTAATCCACCAACGCGAAGTAGCTAATCGACAAGGTACGCTCGAATAGCCAGCTATTTGGGTCTACTTCACGACCGTGGGTTTCGCTAAGTTTACGGGCACTTTGACCTTGTCCCTCAAGCCGATAGGGCGAATCGCCAAACGTGTGGAATTGCTGAAGAAATATATCGGTTAAGCTTGTTCGCTCCTGAAGAATCCGGTGGGCCGCCTGGCTCAGGGGTTCTTTCCGCCTGATAAACCCACCGGGTAGCCCCCAGCCCTTATACCCGATCCATTTGAGGAGTAAAATTTTGAGCTGTTGATCGTGGTAGCCGAAAATGACCGGGTCAATGGTCACGTGGGGCAGGTACTGCACATGACCGTTTTTGACAAAGTCCGCTACTTCTTCCTCCAAGTTCATACGACAAAGATAAAAAATACTATTCTGTAAATTTTACGAATTAATAAAAACCAATTACCTTTATTCCGTAAAATTTACTTATTAGGGGTTGCTTCCATTTTATTCGGCTAACAATCAGTCCGACATGAATGAGGCAACTCTCCCGGTTCACTTTCTAAACAATTCAAATCATGAAAAAAGTAAGCTTGTTTCTGTTCGTATTTCTCGTCGGCATCGCCTTTAACGGCTTTTCACAAACAACAACGTCGACAACCACTACGCCGACAACGACGACAACGTCAACCGACTTTTTTGCCGGAAAATGGGAGATCACCATAACGGGTACACCCAACGGAGACGCTAAAATGGTTACTGACCTGATCCGCAAAGACGGCAAACTAACCGGCGAATTGAAGGACCCAACCGGCACCAACCCTGTTACCCTAATTACGAAAGTGGAAGAAGAACCGGGCAAAAAAATCACAATCTACTTTGATACGGCCCAGGCTGGCGAGATTGGGGTTGAGCTGGCTAAAGTGGATGATGATCATTTGAAAGGGCAACTGATGAATATGTTCGACTCAACAGCGGTGCGGATTAAATAATAGGGTTGTCTGACAATTTTTGCGAACACAGGCCGGGGATGTGGACGACGCTTCGTCCACACCTTCGCCAAACCAGGTACGTACTTCCCCACCCTGCGGGCAACAGCGCAACGGCAGGGTGATGCTAAAACCCTACGCCCGCATTCAGAATCTCGGCTGGGTGCGGGTAGTGGTCAAATAGAACTTCACGATCCATGAAACGAGTACATCCCTTCATCACCCTGCTGTGCTCGTTCCTGGCGATTGGCACGTATGGACAGGCATCCCGAACGGTATCGTTTGACAGCGTTGGCGGTTCAAAAAGGATAGCAATATCCAGGCTGAAAGCCCAACGTATAACGATACCGGTTGGCGAGAACTGAACATACCCCACGACTGGAGCATCGAAGACTTGCCGGTTCAGATCCCGGATAGTCTGGTCGGGCCTTTCTCGAAAGGAGCCGTATCGGGGCGGGATGGCGGTTTTCTGGTCGGCGGAACGGCCTGGTATCGCAAGCACTTTACGCTGGACAAGGGGTCGGCAGCTAAGAAAATCTTTATTCAGTTTGACGCCGTCTACATGAATGCCGACGTGTGGATCAACGGACATCATTTGGGCAATCACCCGAATGGATACACCTCCTTTTCGTATGAATTAACGCCATACCTGCTGCCACCAGGACAGGCCAATGTCATCGCCGTTCAGGTAAAAAATGAGGGAGTTAACAGTCGGTGGTATTCGGGTTCGGGTATTTACCGGCATGTCTGGTTAACCACGGTCAACCCGCTGCACATCGACTTGTGGGGCACGTACATCACCACGCCGTTGGTAACGGATCAGGCAGCTACGGTTTCCGTTGAGACTACGGTTCAGACTCCTGCCCCTAAATCCTCATACACCGTACTGACCCAACTGTATACGCCTGCTGGTAAACTGGCCGGAACGGATATACAGCGTATTTCGGCTTCTAAAGACCTCATTAACCCGATTACACAAACCATTTTGGTTGCCAAACCAGCTTTGTGGTCTATAGAAAAGCCCCAGTTGTACCGGGCAACTGTGCAAATCATCCAGCAGGGTAAACGCATAGATGAGACGACCACGCCGTTTGGCATTCGCACCATTCACATTGACGCCCAAACCGGTTTTACGTTAAATGGCAAGCCGATCAAGCTCAAAGGGGGCTGCATTCACCACGACAACGGCCCGCTGGGGGCCGTTGCCATTGACCGGGCGGAGGAGCGTAAAATTGAACTGCTCAAACAGCAGGGCTACAATGCCGTGCGAATGAGCCACAACCCGCCGTCACCCCATTTGCTGAATGTTTGTGACCGGCTGGGCATACTGGTCATTGACGAAGCGTTCGATATGTGGGTGCGCCCGAAAACTCCGCAGGATTATCACCTGTACTTCAAGCAGTGGTGGCAGAAGGATCTGGAGTCAATGGTACGCCGGGACCGCAATCACCCGTCGATCATTATGTGGAGCATCGGCAATGAGATTGCTGAGTCGGCTGATTCGCCGGGCTATGCCATCGGCAAACAGCTTTCCGATGCGGTACGTCAGCTGGATGCCACCCGACCCGTTACCCTGGCCATACCACTGTTTATCACCTATTTTAACAAAGGTAAAAAATGGGAGGATACGGCCCCCTCGTTTGCCAATGTGGACGTAGCGGGCTATAACTATGCCGATTCTAAGTATGAAAGTGATCACTCGACGTTTCCCAACCGGGTAATGTATGCGTCGGAATACTTCCCGACCAGAGGTATTGATAACTGGCTGAAGGTAGAAAAGCTGCCGTATGTCATCGGGACCTTCAGTTGGACGGCTATGGATTACTTGGGCGAAGCCGGTCTGGGCGCACCGAGAGTAGTGAAACAGGAAACTCAGAAAAGCACAGGGGGCGGTTTATTGGGTGGCTCCGGTTCGGATCTGTTTCTGAATCCTGCCTGGCCCATTTTTAATGCCTATACGGGTGAGTTGGACTTGATTGGCAACAAAAAGGTAAATTCGTACTACCTGGATGTGGTCTGGAAACGAAGTGCCGTCGAAATGTTGGTGCATACGTCTCTACCGGACGGATACAAAGAAGCGAACTTCTACTACAACTTTCCAGACCAGTTGAAAAGCTGGAGCTTTCCGGGCCAGGACAGGAAAACGATGCAGGTGTTCGTCTATTCAAGAGCGCAGAAGGTAACCCTCGAACTGAACGGGAAGGTAATCGGCGAACAAACCCTGCCGCCCAATAGCATTACCGCCACCTTCGATGTACCTTATGAGCCGGGTAGGTTAGTAGCCAGAAGTTACACGGAGGGTAGACAGACCGGAGCCGATACCCTGCGGACGGTTGGCAAACCGGTTGCCATTCGGCTGATAGCCGACCGGAAAACCATCCGGGTCAATGCCAATGACTTGTCGTATGTGAATGTCGAGGTCGTTGATGCAGCCGGGAATGTGGTACCCTATGTGGACGACCTGCTCGTTAACTACCAGGTTTCGGGAAGCGGTCGGATTGCCGGAGTCGGTACTGGTAATCCTGCTGACGCTTCCAGTTTCCAGCGACCCCAAAAAAAGGTATTTCATGGGCGGGGCTTAGTAATTGTACAGCCTAAGGGCATACCGGGAACGGTTACGATGACCGCAACGGCCAATGGCTTGAAAGCGGCACAAGTGCAAATCACCCTGAAATAAAATGCGTACGTACGAATACCCCCTGCTGAAAGCTGACATCCGGCAACATTTTCACCTGGGTGATGCGATTCAGTAATAATACCATGCCTGCCAGGTGCTTACCGCTTCACGCCGACAGCAGGGTCTGGTTATCGGCCAGCAACCGCATCCGGTAGGCGTTCATGGCGGTGCGGCCAAGTTGGTTGACGAGCCGGTAATTGACCACAATACCCACGGCCGCCCCAATGCCGGGAATCAACTGCGCCATCTTGGCTAAGTCGATGTAATCGCGGTATTCCTGCTGGAACGTCTGCCAGTCGAACTGGTTGATGTCGTCGGGTAGCTGGCGGCTGTGTTCCGCCCAGTCGGCCACGTTCCGGTACACAGTCTGGCGACGCTCCTGACTCGAAAACGCCAGTTGAAATACGTACAGGATGAAGACCCGTTCGCGGTAGTCACTGACGGGGAACCCGTACAAAGCCGCAATCTCGAACAGCATTTTCAACTTCAGCGTGAGCAGTGCCGGGAAGTCAGCCAGGGCCAGCACGAAGCCCCCCGCCCCGGCAACGCCCCCCTCGGCCGCACCCGCTTTTCGGTAAAAGTTGATGCGCCCGGCTACGGCGGCATCGCGCTCGGTCAGCCCCAGCCCCAGGGCAGGCTCTTTGGTCAGGAATTCGGCCCCAAACAGCACCGCCCGCGTCATCTGCTTGATGGTGGCCGTGACAATGTCGTGAATCCGCTGCGGAATGACGCGGTTGATCCGGCGCTGTAGGCGGGTAGCCAGTTTTCCGAAGGGCGACGGCGCTTGCTGCATGGCCCCCTGCCAGCGGGTTAGTTCGGCACGGACGGCTTTCTCGTAGGGTGTCATGATCTGAATTTTTGGCAAAAAGCATTACTTTTAACGAATTAAAAAACAAGCTCCACCGTTTTTTCCGTAACCTTCCGACAACACCCGTTCGCCGTATGAAGAGATTATGCCTTCTGCTGATTGCCCTGCTGAACATCGCCAGCACCAGTCCCGACGCTCCCCGACTCACCGATAATCTCCTCAGCAGTACCAGCAAAAAGTCGGTTCCAACTCACTCAGTTGACGATTCCACCCTCTACGATCAGCTTAACCTGGGCCAGTTTGGTCTACAGCGCGACGTGTTTGACTACGCCCTGCGCGGCTGGCAAAAAATGCGCACCACCAAACCCGTGCTATCCATTGTGGACCTGAGTCAACCATCAACAAAAAAACGGCTGTACGTGGTCGACCTGTTGAACAAAAAAGTGCTTTTCAACACCTACGTATCCCACGGTCAAAAGTCTGGGGGCTTGATTGCCACCTCGTTTTCTAACGTCAACTCCTCGTTCCAGACCAGTCTGGGATTTTACAAGACGCTCAACACGTACATGGGCAAGCATGGCCTGTCGCTGCAGTTGAAGGGGCTGGAGAAAGGCTTTAACGACCAGGTGCAAAACCGCAACATCGTCCTCCACGGGGCCGATTACGTTTGCGAGGAATTCATCCGCAAAACGGGTCGGCTGGGTCGCAGTCAGGGATGCCCCGCCGTGCCCTACGCCGAATCAAAGAAGATTATTCAGGTCGTCAAAGGCGGCACCTGCCTGTTCGTTTACTCCCCTAACACCGACTACCTGACCAAATCAGCTTACCTCGCCGAACCCGTAGGGGCGCTGTAAATGATTTGGATTGATGAGAAAAGTACAATACCCGGTCTACTGCTACAAGTAGACCGGGTATTGTACTTTAGAAAGATTTATTTTACAAGCATCCTTATAGTAAGAAAACTATACCAAGATGCTCGTAGCAGCCCACCATGTATTTAGCGTCATCATGTTTACGGCTCAGCTAAACCAGTTGTGTTGTGTTTCGTTTTGCCTGTGCGATATGCCGTTCCGTATGAACCACCATGAATTCTAAAATGTCGCCCAATGGGAGTCTCACCCAAGCGGCAATGGACAGAGGAACCCGAACGGTGTTCAAATCTGCTTTTCGGGCTATTCTGAGCAGACGGAGTAGTTCTTCTTGCTGGTCAATGAATTCCGCAACTACCTGATGTGGAAATAAGGTATCGGCTGGTAGGTGACGTTTAGCCGCTTTAAGTTTCCTACTATTCGCTTTCGAGTCCATGAGCTTCGTAAGATACGCGCCCAGCCATGAACTGACGAATGTATCGGCTGGGTGCCTACCCGGCTGCTGTTTTTGCAGCCCTTGTTTCAAGCGGGGCAGATAATAGTGACCGTAGGTAATCAAATGGGCTAAACACTGTGCAATACTCCAGCCACCGGTTGGCGAGGGATTGTGCAGTGTGTTTTCATCCAAATTTTGAAAATGCTGCACCGCTTCCTGAATTTGCCCTTCGACCTGTTGTTCCAGTGAAGCCAGCCAAGATGTCTTATCAATAGTCTTCATATCAGGGGATTTAATACGATGCAAAATTGATTGGTCTTCGGGTATTGATTATTGGTATTTACCAAGATTTCAGGACTTGATGCGGTTAATGAACTTACTAAAATTAGTGGGATCGACCCCAATGTAATTCGCTAAATATTTGTGAGGCACCACCTGTAAAATGTGGGGACTGCGCTGGAGTAGCTTTCTGAATTTATCGGCCGAAGAGTAGCATTGTAACTCAACCAATCGTTCCAGGACTCCCGACAGCGCCTGCGTGATGCCCAACCGAATCGTAGTTTCAATTACTGGCCTGCGTTGCATAACCGCCTGTAAATCGTGAAAGGAAGCCCGCAGAAAAACGGAGGGGGTCAAGGTTTCATAATAGTAGCGGGAGGGCTGCTGTAGCATCAGCGAATCGACCACGCCCCCAAAAGAGGGAGCATACGAGAAGACCAGCGTGGCCTCACGGTCCTGTTCGTCCAGATAGTACACGCGCTGAACGCCTTCTGCAACAAAATATATGTAGTTTTCTATCTCGCCCGCTACCGTTAAGAGGGACTTTCGCTCGGCTGAAACTGGCCGCCAAATGATAGAAAAGTCATCCCAGTCCGGTCCAGAAATGGGATGGATAGCTTGTATAAGCTGTTTTAATTGATGAAAAGGCATACCGTCTGAAGGGATAGAGCAATGAACTATTGATTGACAACTAAACATCTATTAGAGTTTGTTCATTGTGTAGTTTACTTGCTACGTTCACCCTAACACCGACTACCTGACTAAATCAGCCTACCTTTCCGAAACTATAGGTTCGCTGTAATGTATCTGTAATTCATAAAAAAGGCGTCGTTCTGAGAGAACGACGCCTTTTTTATGAATTACAGATACATTACCGTGTTACTTTTTCCAGGCTACCTGATTTACCCGGCGGCCAATGACGTACCCCATCCGCAAACCTTCTTCGCAGTCCATCCGGTAATGAACACCCAACACAACCCGCGAGTAGGCATTCTCCTGGGCCATTTCGTAGAAGTTATTAAAATTGCGGGGGGCACCATTGAACTCCGTGCGGTCTTTGTGACAATTGTCGGTCATGGCGTACGTGGCGCCGTAGATGTCGGTCAGAATTTCCGCAGCCACGGCTCCGAAACAGGAATGCCCGGACGGGTAAGCGGGGAAAGGTGGTGTAACGCCTTCCTGAATGGCAATGGGGTTATTCAGCCGGGTACGCCAGGTCGGATCAATAGTCCGTCGAATGTAGGTAATGGGGCGCTCAATGTTATACAAATACTTGGAGTTCCAGCACGCTACGCCCGTATCGCTCAGGCCAATACCCAGTTTAGCATAGGTGTAAACGGCCTTGTCCAGCGGGACATTTTCTTTACGAACGACCTGTTGAGCAATTGCCAGCCAGCGCCCCGCCGGTTCAAACGTCAGTTTGTAGATGTCATCGCTCCAGAACTCGCCAATCCATTGCTGCTCCTTCGAGAGTGGCGTCGTTGCCGAATAAATTTCCAGCCCCTGGGCAAACAGAGTTGATGTTACGTTGGTGTTGTACGAGAGCGGGGCCTTGGCTACTTTGTCTGCTTCGGTGGCGATGAACGTCCTGACCTTACCCCAGTAGGGCAGCAGTGCCCGGCTGAAGTCAGGAGCGGTGGGTTGCCACTTACCAAGGCCTTTGGGCGGCACATAATCGGCCGGTTGATTGCGCAGGTAACCGGCATCACCGGCAACGTCGGTCTTCGAGTAAGCAAATACGGCCGCTGCCATAGCCTGACCAAACGCTTTCGAGCGCGTCCGTTCATCCGCCGAACCGACGCTGGTGGTCAGGTCGGCGTACAACCGCTCGATCTTCACCTTGTCGGCATCGACCACGTGCGGGAAGAAACTTTTCATCAGGGCGTAGTACGTCTCGTTAACGGCCACATCCCAGCGGTATGATTTACCCGTTTCAGTTTTAGGCACCGTCAGGCCCGCAAACCGGGGCGCTACCGACTGGTAGTCCATTGAGCCGGGGACGACTGTTTCGTACGCCCCCAAACTAATGTAGCCCAGCGTTCGGGCGGCAACCGGGGGGCGGTAGCCGGGCGCGTACCGCTCAATATCCAGGAACAGATCCATCCACTGGATTGCCACTGCCGCGTCGGTTGTGGCCGCGCCGGGGCTTGGCGTTACGGTATCGTTCGTGGGCTGGCAGGCGGCCAGAACCCATAAAGAAGCGACGAATAGAGTGACTTGTAAACGCCGGGATCGGATAGTGAGATTGACCGTACGGATAAGTGCGTGCATATTTTTGCTGAATTGCGGTGGTCACGGTCGAGCGTCTTTTTGCCCCAAATGAGTACTGCAATTCAAACAAAATTGATGCCAACCCGCCAAATCAGTAGTGCCTGAATTGTTCGGCAAAAGCCTGCCCGCCTTACTTATCCAGCGCGTACACGTCGCGGTAGAACCGCAATTTTCCGGCTGCATCTACATCCGCCGTATTGTAAGCGATGAACACCGGAACGGGTTTAGGAATGACCAGCGTCTTCGGCTTCTGGTCGACTAAGCAGCGATTCATGAACCCGGCGTCGAAGGTCGGCTTACCCAGCACTAAGTTGGCTAACTCGACGGGTTTCTGCACCCGAACGCAGCCGTGACTCCGCCAGCGGTTGGCGGTGAGCGTGAACAAATCGCGGCTGTTGGTGTCGTGCAGGTAGATCGCCAGCGGGTTTTCTAATTCAAACTTGATCAATCCCAGCGAATTGTCGCAGCCCGACGCCTGCCGGACGCGGTACGGAAAATTGGTCGTGGACAGGCCTTGCCAGTCGATTTCTTCGGGGTCTACTTCCTGATCGCGCTCATCCAGAATTTGCAGGTTCTGGTTGTAGATGTACGACAGGTCGCGCTGCATCCGGGGCAGCATCTCCTCCAGGGCAATGCCCCGCGGTACGTTCCAGTACGGGTATGCCACAATGCCTTTGATGTAGGTGGTCATGCAGGGTGTCCGCTTGTCGGCTTTTCCGGCAATCACCTGCATCGGCAGCAGTCGTTTCCCGCTTTGGTCGAACACGTTCAGTTCGCCCGCCGGGATGTTGACGACCACGAATTTATCGGCGGCAAACCGGTTGGTGTAGCGGTAAAAATTGAGCGTTTGCCGAATCAGCCGGAGCGAATCGGCAATGGCGGGATTTGGGTTAGCCCGGTTGCGCAGGCGGTTGTAATGCCCAACCAATTGATTGTAAGGCGCGAACGACGAAACGTTTTGGAGCAGAGCCGGTGAGAATGCACTGTCTGTTTTCGCGGCCCAGGCCGGGTCAATGGTTTCTTTCAACCCGGTGTAGGCCAGCCGCGAGGGTTTCTTACCGTACCGCACTTCGATGAGCAGACGCGCTAATTTATCGCTCAACATCGCTTCCGAATCGGTGGGTTTTGTGGCGTAGCGGCTCGTGTCGATCCCGACCGAATCCGCGTAGCGGCACACCTGATGCAACGTCAGGCGTTCCTGTTTTATGGTTTTCTCCGCTCGTTCAGCCTGTTGGCGGGCGGGGGAAACGGTGGTTTTACCAAGGAAGGTGCGGCCAATAAAGAAAACAAGCAGCAGTCCGGCGAGTATGGCTACGCCGATTAATAGATTCCGATTATTCCTGTTCATTTGTCGAGTGAATGGTAGTTACTAAACGTCGGCGGGCGGGGAAAATTAGCGGTAGCGATCCACGAATCAGACAGGCGTCTCTTCGGGGGATGCCTGTCTGATTCGTGAATTCTTAACTGTACGACGGTTTATCGAGATCGACTTTACCGTCGCGGTTTCGGTTCGGATGGGTTGTGGGCACATCGTCCTCTTCGGCATCATCGGCCGGGGTGGTGTCCAGGCCACTAACGGGCGTGTCCTCGGGCGAGTCGTTGCCTGGCAGCGTCGTTGCTTTGTCGGAGCGGTCGCCTAAGCCAGCGGGTGAGATCGCCTGTTTAGCCCGGACGATGGCTTCTTTGTCTTCTTCTTGATTTTCCATAACGGTGCCCAATCGAGCGTTTAGGTTGATTCGTTAAGCTTATTTGCTTTACGTTAACTGTCCGTCATTTGTATTGTTTGCCGACAAACCGGTTGCCGCCCGCTCGGTCGATAGTGGGCCTGCCGACCTGAGAAGCGCAGATCAGGCAAGGTAATTTCAGAACGTGATGCGCCAATTAATAGAATATCCCCGATCTGTATTCTCACAGATCGGGGAGTGCTGGCAAAAAAGAGGAAGGTAAAGGTGTGGATAGAAGCCAACGCGCCTACCGTTTCGCCAGTCCGTCGAGGGCGATATCCTGACTGCCGTCGGCGTTGGCACGGATGCTGTAGCGTATGGGTTAGTAGTCAACAGTTCAATTTTAAGCGCGTGTCCTGTAACTTATCCCGTGTCCGTTTCAGGCGCATCTTCACCGCGCTTACCGACAGTCCGTATCGCTCACTAATTGTTTGAACGGTTAAGCCCTGCTCATACTTGAGTTGCAGCAGCGTTAATTCGTCTTCAGGCAATGTGCGCAGAATGGCCTCCCGGACCTGCATCTGCCGTTCCAGCAGTTCAGCCGAGCTGCTATCCGGAATCCGGTCGGCTAATTGGTCGTCAATCAGGTCATCGGCCAGCGGCTCCAGTTGCAGCCGTTTATTGATCCGGATTTGATCCAGACAATAGTGATAAGAGATGGAATAGAGCCAGGTAGAGAACGAAGACCGGCTCTGAAACGAATCCAGCCGATTGAATACTTTGATGAAAATATCCTGGGTATAGTCCTGAGCCGCGACCGAGTCCTTTGTCATCGTGAGGCAGGTTTGATACACTTTACTGGCGTATCGGTTGTAAAGCACCTCGAAGCTGTTGTCAGAATTCGTATTTAGAAAGCGGCTTATCAATTGTTCGTCGGCAGGTCCGGTTTTTTTCATAGGGGTAGACGAGTAGTGATTCGGTTGTCAGGTTACCCCAACGGCTTATGGGTTGTCAATAAGTGGGCAAGTAGCACCACCGCCCGTTGATCCGCTAACACCCTCGTTGCATTCATTAACACGCTCGTTGCATGGCCCAAAAAAAGCCCGTCTCAGCGGGCTTTTTCAAACAGATTATTCAGCTAATTCAGGAAACCGGCGTTTCGGATTTGCCATACTGGGAGGGCAGTACACCGTGCTGCTCCTGAAATACTTTGGCGAAATACGACAGGTTATCGTACCCAACGGCGTAGGCCACCTGCGTCACACTTTCGTCTCCCCGGCGCAGCAGTTCGGCCGCCTTTGCCAGCCGGAGGTCCCGGATAAAGTTGGTCGCCGACGTGTTGGTGAGGGCTTTTAGCTTGCGGTGCAGTTGGGTCCGGCTCATGTGGACGCCTTCGGCCAGAGCCTCGACCGTGAAATCGGCATTGTCGATCTGCTGCGTCACCACCCCCGTAAGCCGGTCCAGAAACTGCTGTTCGGCCCTCAGCAGGGGGGGGTCGGACGGCCCGGCAGCGGGCGCGTGGCCGTTCAGCGTCCGGCTGGTGGCAAAACGCTGGTAGAGTCGTTCGCGCTGTTCCACCAGATTCCGCACCCGCGCCCGCAGCTCAGCCCGGTTAAAGGGTTTGGTCAGGTAGTCGTCGGCCCCCAGCTCAAAACCTTCGATGCGGTCACCAACGGTCGCTTTGGCCGTGAGCATCACCACCGGAATGTGGCTGGTGGCGTCCTGCGTCTTCAGCGCCCGGCAAAAGCCAAACCCGTCCAGCCGGGGCATCATCAGGTCACAGATAACCACGTCGGGCAGTATAGCCGTAGCCTGTTCCAGTCCCTGCTGCCCATCGGCGGCTTCGATAATCTGGTAATCAGCCCCGAAGATGCTGCGCACGTAAGCCCGGATGTCGGCGTTGTCGTCGATGACGAGCAGGATGCTGTTGGCCGGAGCTATGCCAATCGGGCCACCGGGTACGTGAAGTAGTTCGGTGGCCGTTGAGGCCATTGGCCAGTCGACGGGTGGGTCGATGTCGGCCAACGCAGGGGCCGGTGAGGATACGGGGGCCAGGGCAGGCTTGTCGACGTTCACGAAGGGAAGCGTCACCGTAAACGTCGTTCCCTGACCCACCGTGCTGGTTACCCCCACCCGACCGTCGAGTACCCGAACCAGTTCGTGCACCAGGGCCAGCCCAATGCCGGTGCCCTCGTGCGGCCGGTTGGTCGGCCCGTCGGCCGCATCGGTGGTCCGCTGATAAAATCGCTCAAAAATGTGGGTCAGGTGTTCCGGCGCAATCCCAATACCCGTATCGGCAATGGTGAGGTGCAGTTGCTGGGCTTCGTCCGGCTCCGGGTAGCGAACGGTCATGCGCACGTCGTTGCCCGGCGGGGTAAATTTGACGGCATTAGCCAGCAGATTAGTCACGATTTTTTCGATCTTATCGGCGTCGAAGTCGGTCCAGCATTCAGCTTTATTCTGCGCAAACGTGAATTCAAGCTGCTGGCTCGCGGCCAGCGATGTAAAGGAACTGGCCAGTGTGCGCAGGAAAGCCGCAATATCGCCCCGTTTGGGTTCGGGCCGGAGCTGACCCGCTTCGAGTTTGCTCAGGTCGAGCAACTGGTTGATCAGACTCAGCAGCCGCCGGGCATTGCGCTGAATCAGCGGAAAGCGGCTGTCGTGAGCGTATTCTGTCACCACATCCTCAACCGGCCCCAGAATCAGCGTCAGCGGGGTGCGAAGTTCGTGGGAGATATTGGTGAAAAACTGCGTTTTGAGCCTGTCCAGCTCGGCGAGCCGACCCGCTTCCTGCTGCTCGAACGCTACCCGTTGCTGCAACAGCAGCCGCCCCCGCTGAAACCGGTACAGTTGCCAGGCGATGGCGCCAATCGCCAGGGCGTAGAGTAGATAGGCCCACCAGGTGCGGTAGACCGGCGGGCGAATCTGAATCTGCAGCGTAGCGGGTTTGCTCCATACTTCGCCATCGGCCGAGCCGATCATCTGAAAGGTATAGTCACCAGCGGGCAGTTGGGCGTAGTTGGCAAATCGGTTCGTACCCGCTTCTACCCAGTCCCGGTCAATACCGTTCAGTCGGTAGCGGTAACGGTTTTTGGCCGAATTCGTGTAATCCATCACGCCGAATTCAAGCGTCAGCCCGTTTTGGGTGTGCGCCAGATCGAGCCGTTGGGTGTGTTCAATGCGTTCGGGCAGAATGCCGTCGCTCCCCCCAGCCCCCACCGGTTCGTTGTTGACCTTCAGCCCGATGATGTGCGCCTGAGGGGCGGGACCGGTCCGGCCCACCACTGCCCCGGACCGGAAGGCCGTCAGCCCGTTGACACCCCCAAAGAGTAGTTCGCCCGAAGCCGTTTTAAAGTAGGAACCCGTATTAAATTCATTGTCCTGCAGGCCGTCGCCATCGGTGTAATTGCGGAACTTACGGCTGCGGGGGTCGTACTGCGCCAGTCCCCGGTTGGTGCTTAGCCAAAGGTTTTTGAACTCATCGACCAGGATGCCATATACCACGTTGTTGGGCAGGCCCTGGGCCTCGGTTACGTGTTCAAACTGGCCCGTTTGTTTGTCCAATCGCTCCAGCCCACCGCCTTTGGTGCCTGCCCAAAGGTAACGGGCGGGTTGGTCGGGATCGTCAATCAGGCTCGACACGACGTCGTAGCTTAAACTTCGGCGGTTTGTCCGGTCGTTTTTATAGCACGTGAAGGTGGGCGTTGTCTGGTGATGATCGGCCCGAATCAAACCGGCCTGGGTACCGATCCAGAGCGTTCCTCCCTGGTCGAAATACAGCGCGTACGTTGCAATTTCGGCTTCGCCCTGCGGAAGCAGCGCCTGGTAATCAAACACCGTGAAGGCTTCGGTTCCCGGATCGAACCGGAGGAGCTTTCCATTGATGCCGCCAATCCAGAGCCGACCGGCCTGATCTTCAACGGTCTGATTCACAAAAAACCCAAACGACGTGTTGGCGGGCATGGGGTACTTTTTGAGCAGTTGCCAGTTGGACGAGAACTTGAACAAATGCTGCACGTGCGTCTGGAAGTGCACGTTGGAGGCCCAGAAATTGCCCGCCCGATCCTGCATCAGAAAGCGTTGCCGTTTGTCGGCGGCTGGCAGGGTGTTGCTCAGGAAGGGTTCCATCCGGTTAGTGGCCCGGTTCAGCCGCCCGTACGCAAACTCGTGCCGCACGTAGGTGTTGCCCTGCCGGTCGGCAAACAGGTACGAGAGCGTCGTGTTGGGCAGATAGGCCCCAAACTGTTTGACCCTGGGATTGAACTTGCGCAGCCCGTAGCCGCTGGTGCCTACCCAGATGCTGCCGGTTCGATCCTTGATCAGGTCGGTGGTGGCATAAACATGTTCCGGCAGGGTGGCAAACGCATTGCGGCTCGTCAGGCTGTCCTGGCGCATGAGTTCATCGGGCGACATCATCCAGAGGTAGTCGGACGTGGCAACGACCACTGTATGTTCATCGAGTAACCGCAACGTGGTCGCGGCATACTCCTTTTTCGGCAGGGCAATGGTTTTCCGGATGCCGCGTTGCCAGCAGATGATGTATCCCATGGTGACGGCCGCCCGGAAATCCTGCTTCGCATCGCCGTAAAACGCATATACCAGGTCAGGTACATTGGCCGTTGACTCGTTCAGCCTCGTGGATTTAGCGGGCCGACGCCAGTTGATGCCAAACAGGCCGACGGTGCTCCCAACAACCGCCTGACCGTCGGGCCGGAACCGGATGTGCTGGACAGTGCTGCTGATTCCGGCCTTCGTCTCCACGAGAGAAACCGGGTCGAGCCGCACCTGATCCGTAAAATCAGGCTGGTCGGGAAAGCCCGTCTTAATGGATTCGGGCAGGCGGATTCTAAACAACCTGCCTTTGTCGGTGCCCACCCAGATGTCGCCATCGGGGTCCTGGGCGAGACACTGAATTTCGTAATTGCCCGCATTGGGTGCCGTCCGGTCGGTAATGTTGAGGTGATAGAACCGCCCGCTGCGGTCATTGAACAGGTTTAATCCCTGATTGAGCGTTCCAATCCAAAGCCGTCCGTTCCGGTCGGTCATCAGGGCCGAGCAGGTATTGTCAGAAATACTGAAGGCGTTGTAGGGATCGTGGGTAAAAACGGTGAAGTTATGACCATCGTAGCGGTTCAGTCCGTCTTTGGTGGCTACCCAGATAAATCCGTTGCGGTCCTGCTCCAGATCGAAGATCATCCCCTGCGACAGCCCGTCGGAGATGGTCAGCTCCTGCCAGCCTTTGGCAGTCCTGTGGCTGGCTGACTGAGCGAACAGGGCGAATGGAATCAGAAGGAGCAGGAAAAGAAGGCGCATCTCGGCGGGAGTTAACCACTACATACGAAAATAAGGATATTTTCGATTGACTGGTAACCACAGCTAAATGTAACGTTACTCTCTACGCATAGTCAACCCAAATTTGATTACAATCGCGCGGTTGATTAGACACCGTTCGTGCCCTGAATTCCGGCCTCCACGCGTGTTTTTCATCAGAAGGTCCTCTCTATTCATGCAAAAAGACCGGACATGATCCGGTCTTCTTTGAATACTAATCAAAATTAAATTCAGGTAGACAACCAGCCGCCTACACACCTAAAAACCTACTTTCCACCGGCCGCCATGAGCACCGCATCGACCGAGTGAACAACGCCGTTGGTGGCTTCGATATCTGCTTGGTTAACCGTTGCGCTGTTGCCCGCCCCGTCGACTATCGTCACCGTGTCGCCCTGTTTGTTTACCGTCAGCGTACCGCCCGTCACGGTTTTCAGTTTCTGGCCGTCCTGCAGGTCAGCGGCCTTGAGTTTACCCTTCACCACGTGATAGGACAGCACCTTCACTAATTTGGCCCTCGCGGCTGGTTTCAGCAGTTCGTCGAGCGTACCGGCTGGGAGTTTATCGAAAGCCTCGTTGGTGGGGGCAAACACGGTATAAGGACCTTTGGCGCTGGACTGATCGGTCAGGCCCGATACCCGCAGCGCCCGAAACAGGGTTGTGTGACTGGCCGACTTAGCCGCGCTGATGGTTAAATCCTTGCCCGTCATGCCACCTGGTTTCATGGTGCTTTCGGGCATGGTGGTCGTCGACGTTGTGGTGGGCTGAGCCGTCGTATTCTGATTCTGAGCGACCACGGTCGCCGAGGTTCCTGCGAGAAAGGCAACCGAAAGTGCCCATGAGAAACACGAATTTTTAATCATGTTGGGTATAGTTTGAACAAAAAACTGGATCACCCAATTGGGCAACCACGGAGCAACGCACCCCGATTTGTTGATTAAACGGTGGATGTATGACGGCAGATTGCGTTGACGATGATAAATTGAGCGAGTGGGCCAACCCCGGCTTAGCGCATCAGGGTCACTTTCCCCCGATATGTCGTGTTTAGCAACCCTTGACCAGTTGAAATGTGGTAGGTGTAAACGCCCGCCCCAACCGGCTCCTGCCGGTAGGTGCCGTCCCACGGCTGAGCGTACCCTTTGGAGAAGAAAACCAGTTCGCCCCAGCGGTTGTACACGGCCACTTCGCAGAGCGGAAACGATGCGACGTTCGGAATCAGCCACGCGTCGTTCAGGCCGTCAGCGTTAGGGGTAAACCCAGAAGGAATGTAAATTGATTCGATCACCTCCACCCGCACCGACAGCGTACCCAAACAACCGGCTGCGCTCACGGCGGTGAGCTGGTAGGACGTCGTTCGGGCCGGACTGGCCAGGGGGCTGGCCACGTCGGCGCGGCTCAGGTCGGCGGGCGGGTCCCACTGGTAGCGGCCAACCGGCTCGGTAGTCTGGGTCTGAAGCCGGACGCTGTCGCCCTGCACGATCTGGTACAGCGTGGGTCCCGTCAGGGTTGGCCCCACCGTCACTGTAACCGACCCCAACTGCTCCGTCCGGCATCCGTTGGGGTCGGTTACACTATAGATTAGCTGGTGCTGCCCCGTTCCCGCCACCGACGGGCTGAAGCGGTCGCCCGTCACGCCCGGCCCGGCAAACACCCCACCAGTCGGCTCACCGCGCAGCAGCACTGAGGGGCCGATGGTGCCGCAAATCGGCGCAATGGAATCTAATCGCACGGTGATCGGCTCGTAGCGGATCATAGCCAGCCCCTCCGAAATAGCCGTGCAGCCCGCCGGATTAGTTACTGTAACCTGGTAGATACCCGACTGCCGTACGATCAGGCGATTGGTCGTATCCGAAAGCCGGGTGCCATCACGTTGCCAAACGTACCGGTCGCCGGGACTCTCGGATGCCCGTAGCTGCGCCGACCCATCGGGGCAGAAGGTGGTCGCTGAAGCGGTTAGTTTGGCCACCGGCCGGGCATTAACTGTAACCTGCACCGTATCTTTCCCCTCGCAGGCGGCCGCAGCGGGCCGGGCCAGCACCACGTACTGACCCGGCCCGCTGACGCGGAGCGTGGCCTGCCTTTCGCCCACGATATCCTGCCCGTCGCGACGCCAGCGGTAGACGTACCCGGCCTGCCCCCCCGCCCGGAGCGTAACAGTATCGCCCGCGCAATAAGGCGGCTGACTGACTAGCGACAGGGTAACGGAAGGGGGCGTGGTAATCGTGACCTGAACCCCCGGCGAGATAGTCTCGTTACTGCACACGTTGGTTTGTATCGTCGCGACGGTATAGCGCCCGGATTCCTTTACACTTAGGGTGGGCAGGGTGTCGCCCCGCAGGTTCGCCCCGTCTTTCTGCCATTGGTAAGCGTAGCGCGGATCGGGGGTAACGGCCAGCGTCAATGGCTCACCAGGGCACGACACAACGTTGGTTTGCGGAACGTTATCGACTCTCACCACGGCGGGCGGGGGTGTTTGCAGCACGCAGTCGATGACGGGTAGCTGGAAATCTTGGCGCACCAGCCCAATGCGCTGCCCATTCCTGAACTCCTCACACTGCACGGCAAACAGAAAAAGTCCCTGTTGGGTGGCCTGCACCCGTAGCTGACCCGTGGCCGGGTTGATGCTCAGGGCTGGATTACCCGGTATGATATTGGTCAGGCCAATGCCCGGTGCCCAGGTGATAGTGGGGTAGCTCGCTTTGACCGACCGGTTACCTATCGTCGTTGTGTTGCTGGTATTGCCGTTGAGGGGCGTCACGAGCGAGTAACGGAGTTGATCGCCGTCGGCGTCGGTAGCCCCCACGTCGAAGGTAAAGAGTTTGTTGATGCAGATGTAGTCCCCGTTGGGCAGGCCAAAATCGGGCGACGAGTTGACGAACGGCTGGCTGCTGACCTGCATAGGAGGAAACTCCAGATAGAACACCAGTCCCGCGCCCGCCGTCCCACTACTGACGATGTTCGTGAGGGCATCGTTGCGGCAGCAGCGCTCCCATACCATGTAATAACCGCCCGGATCGGCGTACCGGGCCGGATCGAACTGATACGTTCGGACGTATTGCCCCCCGGTAAAATTCGTGTTGAGTCGTTTGGCGCAGGCCGATTCGTTGACTATGAGGGGAATGACAGCCTGCAAATCAATCGTGAGCGAATCGATCAGTGCCGGATTCTGCCTACGGTAAATAAATACGGTTACGGTAGGGTCGCGGTTGGCCACACCCGTCTTCATTTCGTCCCAGTACTGATTGAGCTGAATGCGAAACAGGCCTGGCGTAGTACCAACGGCCCGCATACTGATGTCGCCCCCAATGATGTGATTAGCGCGAAGACTGGTCGATATCAGCAGCAGAACGGCGGCCCAACTGATCCATAGTGGCAACCGGCGCAGCATTTTACTGATATTTCCCATGATAAAAGCGTAGCGGGTTCTGGAACGAGCGCAGCAACGGTGAATACAGATCACGACCGAAGCCGAAGTTCATTACCCGAAAACAGCTACCTGTAGTAATCCTCGGCTTACTTACGTTCAGTTGGTATGGGTAGATTTACGCCCACAGAATTACTACAGCGATGCGGGAAGTAATCAGCCGCCGGTCGGGCACAGCGAAGCAGATGGTAAGGATACGTTAGCTGGCCGACCGGGAAACGAGCAAAAGAACCACGAGCGACTCAGTGAATTACGGTCACTTTTCCCCGGTAGGTGGTACGGAACACGCTCGAACCAGTCGAGACGTGGTAGGTGTAGACGCCCGCCCCAACAAGCTCCTGCCGGTAGGTGCCGTCCCACGGCTGGGCGTATCCTTTGGAGAAGAAAACCAGTTCGCCCCAGCGGTTGTACACGGCCACTTCGCAGAGCGGAAACGACGTAATGTTTGGAATCAGCCAGGCGTCGTTCAGCCCGTCCCCATTGGGCGTGAAAGCCGAGGGGATATAGATCGTCTCCATCACGTCGACTTGCACCGACAGGGTGGACAGGCACCCGGTTGCGCCCACGGCGGTGAGCTGATAGCGCGTTGTTTGGGTCGGGTTCGCCACGGGGCTGGCCACGTCGGTGCGGCTAAGATTGGCGGGCGGGTCCCACTGGTAGCGGCTGATGGGTTCGCTGGCCTGCGTCTGGAGCCGAACGCTGTCGCCCTTCACGAGTTGATACAGCGTCGATCCGGTCAGGGCCGGACCCGGCGTCACCAACACCGACCGGGATTGTTCCGTCGGGCACCCGTTCGGGTCGGTCACGGTGTAGGTTAGCTGGTGCCGCCCCACACCCGCCACCGACGGGCTGAACTGATCACCCGTTACGCCCGGCCCGGCATACACGCCCCCGCCCGGCTGACCACGCAACGGCACCACGGGGCTACTGCCACAAACCGGCGCAATGGAGTCGAACTGCACCGCAGGCGGCTCATACCGGGTTAAGGCTAAGGTCGCCGATGCTGCCGTGCAGCCCGCCGGGTTCGTCACCCTCACCTGGTACTTGCCCGACTGCCGCACGGTCAGACGAATGGTCGTATCGGGAAGCCGGGACCCGTTGCGTTGCCAGACGTACTGATCGCCGGGGCTGGTCTGCGCCGTCAGCTGCGCCGACGCATCGGCGCAGAATGCAGTCGCCGATGCGGTTACGCTCACCACCGGACGCGCTCCGATGAGGACCTGCACCGTATCGGCTCCGTCGCAGACGGCCGAAGCAGGCCGGGCCAGCACCACATACTGACCTGACTGGCTCACCCGGAGTGTGGCCTGCCGTTCGCCCACGAGGTCCCTCCCATCGCGACGCCAGCGGTACACGTACCCGGCCTGCCCCCCAGCCCGGAGCGTAACAGTATCGCCCGCGCAGTAGGGCGGCTGATTCACCGCCGACAGCGAAACGGATGGGGGCGTGGCAATGGTTACCTGTACTCCCTGCGAAACCGTGTCATTGCTGCACACGCTGGCCTGGCTCGTCACGACCGTGTAGCGCCCCGATACCTCAACGTTGAGCGTAGGCAGGGTGTCGCCCCGCAGGTTTGCCCCGTCCCGTTGCCATTGGTACGCATAAAGCGGGTTCGGCGTGATGGCCAGCGTCAGGGTCTGACCGGGGCACGAGACGACGTTCGTTTGCGCGATCTTATCGACTGTCACGACGGCGGGCGGGGGCGTATTTGGGGAGCAGTCGATGACGGGCAGTTGAAAATCCCGACGCACGAGACCAATGCGTTGCCCATTTCTAAACTCTTCGCACTGCACCGTGAACAGAAAAAGCCCCTGTTGGCTGGCCTGCACCCGTAGCTGCCCGGTTGCCGGGTTGATCGTCAGGGGCGGATTCCCCGGTATGACATTGGTCAGGCCAATGCCCGGTGCCCAGGTAATAGGTGGGTAGTCGGCTTTGACGGATTTGTCGCCGAGGGTCGTTGTGCGGTCAGTGTAGCCGTTGAGGGGCGTCACGAGTGAGTACCGGAGCTGGTCGCCGTCGGCGTCGGTAGCCCCCACGTTGAACGTAAAGGGCTTGTTGACGCAGATGTAATCGCCGTTTGGAATGCCGAAGTCGGGCGACGAGTTGATGAGCGGCCGGTTGCTGACCTGCATGGGCGGAAACTCAAGGTAGAACACCATGGCAACGCCCGCCATCCCAACGCTGACAGCGTTGGTCAGCGCGTCGTTGCGGCAGCAGCGCTCCCACACCATGTAGTACCCACCGGGGTCGGTGTAAAGCGCCGGATCGAACTGGTACGTCGCAAAATACCGGGCTTCGGTAAAATTAAGTGCAAGGGATTTGGCGCAGGATGCGTTGTTGAACGTGAGCGGCAGCGCTTCCTGAAGGTTGAGCCGCAGGGTATCAATCAGCCGGGGATTCTGCTTCCGGTAAATCAGCAGCGTCACAAACGGGTCGCGGTTGCCCGTACCCGTCTTTGTCTCGTCCCAGTACTGGTTGAGCTGAATGCGAAACAGGCCCGGCGTAGTGCCAACGGCCCGCATACTGATGTCGCCCCCAATAACGTGCGTCGCGCGAAGATCGGCCGACGTCAGCAGGAGCAAAACGACGGTCCACCCAATCCACAAGTGCACCTTGCCAAGAGCTTCTCTGCCGTCTCTCATGCTAACATCACCCGTTTGTCAGATCGCTTCAAGGATCGCTCCAAAAATAGACACTGGTTGTACCGTTCCATTTACACCGACAGAATTCCCTTGGCAATCAGGTATGGAATCAGCAGCCACAGGAGTCCTTTGATCAGGAAGAAAAAGAACCCTAACCAGCCTACACGTTTAAGCCACACTTTGAAGCGCTCATTCATACAGCGAAGATAGCAAACAGGTTCAATAAGATGTCCAGCGGGCGGCAGGAAATCGGAAACGGGCCAGCGCATGGGAGTGGCGTGTTTGTTACCACTAACCTGTTCATCGGGTAGTGGGGCACATTTTTGTTCTCCCGGCTACCAACCGCGTCCAGACACGCCCGTTGCCCGGCAGCCCCGCACGAACGGCGTCCAGGTTGACACAGGATTTACAGCGCCGTTACCGGTTCGTGTTCGTGTAACTGATTAGCGTGGGCCAGGTGGCTGGGAGTGACTGGAGCGGGCACCGGCTGGCCAAGCAACTTCAGGATTTTGTAGTGAGAAACCAGCGCGGAGGCAAAGGTTGGATTTTCTAAGTAAGGCAGGTCGAACTCGTGAGCCGTTTGCTTAACGATGGCGGCAATGGCCGGGTAATGGATATGGCACACTTTGGGAAACAGGTGGTGTTCGATCTGGCGGTTCAGCCCTCCGCACAGAAAGGAGGCTAACCAACTGCGGGGTGAAAAATTAGCCGTTGTCCGGACCTGATGAATGGCCCAGGCTTCTTCAATGGTGTTGTGCTCGGTTGGTACCGGAAACGTGGTTCCTTCAACCACGTGCGCCAACTGGAAAACAAGGCCAAGCACCAGCCCTTCGACCGCGTGCATCAGCACAAAGCCCAGAATCAACTGCCCCAGAGTTATATCCAGCACCACATAAGGCAACACTAAGAAGAGGATATAATACACAAATTTGGAAGCGAACAGCGTCACGTATTCCCGGCGGGGGTGCACATTTTCGCACTGACCAATCTTGCGCTTAAAAAACTTCAGGTAGTCCTTCCGGAGCACCCACGAGAGAGACGCCAGGCCATACAGCGGGAACGCATACCACTGCTGGTAACGCTGCCAGGGGCGCCACGCTTCGTCCGAGTCTAAGCGAATCAAACCGGGAGCCACCTCAATATCCTCGTCGTGGCCGGGAATATTGGTGTAGGTATGGTGAACGATGTTGTGGGTAATTTTCCAGACGTAAGGGCTGGCACCGAGGATGTAAAAGCTACTCCCGAACAGGTTGTTGACCCAGGCCTGCTTCGAAAGTGACCCGTGCAGGGCGTCGTGCGATACGTTAAACCCAATGAATGAAGCAAACATGCCCAGCACCATAGCCATGCCCAGCATCGTCCAGAGTCCGAATTGATTGGACATAATCAGGCCATACAGCACGACGTAGCCCGTCAGAAAAAAAGCAACTTTGGCCCACATGGCCCCATTGGCATTCGGGGAAAGATTATTTTCTTTGAAATAAGCATCAACGCGCTTCCGGGTAGTGACAAAAAATTGGGAACGGCCGGTGTTAGTGAATTTCAGGGGAGTCAGCATTAATAAAGTTTTGTTAAACATACGCCCAATCCTCCAAATATAGATTCAGGATTGGCTAATTTGTCCATTCCAGGTAAGAATATGCTATGTAACGGGAATCGCCCGGAGGCAAAGGATGAAGTTAATGCAAAAAGAATTTTACAAAGTCAAACTCCTCATGCGAAGCGGTCAGACGCGGTCATCAAATAAGTTCTCACGTTAGGCCTGTTACTACTCACTTAACGAAATTATACAGAAGTTTCGTTTGGCCAAATTTAATTTTGTCAACTTATTCTGAGAAGCCCATATAATCCATTTTCCCTTACAAGATTTGTGTACCGAATCTACATTAAGTCAACATACCGAGCCGATCGTAGTTCACCAATTTAGTTTACTTCATGTATGAAACAATTGTTTTGGCGGAACGACTATTTATTCGTAGCCAAATGAGTTTGCCAGTTGTTGTGGTAAGAAAGAAGCATACAACCGAAACAGCGTTATGGACATTACAAAACACAAAGTAGCGGCTATCCACTACACCCTGCGCGACAGCAACGGCACCGTGCTCGACTCCAGCGAAGGCCAGGACCCACTCTATTATTTACACGGTGAAAACAACCTGATTCCGGGCATGGAAGAAGGATTGGAGGGGCGCACCGTTGGCGACAAACTGCACCTCGACGTTACTCCGGAGAAAGGCTATGGCCGCCGGGACCCGCAACTGGTTGAGGACATACCCCGCCGGGCCTTCGGCAGTCAGACTATCGACGTTGGGATGCAGTTCGAAGCGAACGACGGGCAGATTATTACGGTCACGGCCGTGAAACCGGATACGATCACGGTAGACGCCAATCACCCGCTGGCCGATCAGCACCTGCATTTCGACATCGAAGTACTCAACGTTCGAGAGGCCACCCCCGACGAACTCGCCCACGGTCACGTCCACGGGCCGGGCGGGCATCATTAAAGGTTTGTAGTTTGTAGTTGGCTGACGCATCAAGCATATGCGTCAGCCAACTACAAACCGCTCCGGCGGCACGGCACAAACTACAAACCAAGCCCCTATCTTTGCCGCACACAATGGCACAGATTGGGACAGATATAAGGGCGGCAAGGACTTACTTAGAGGCAGGAAGCGTCGTTGGCATTCCTACCGAAACGGTGTATGGGCTGGCGGGCAACGCCCTGGATCCTGACGCCGTGCTAACAATTTTCCGGGTTAAGAACCGACCAGCGTTCGACCCGCTTATTATCCACACCGATTCGCTCGGAAAGATCGAGCAGTTCGTTACGGCCATTCCTGATACGGCCCGGCGGCTGGCCGAGGTGGGCTGGCCCGGTCCGCTCACCCTGCTCCTGCCCAAACGCGACCTGATTCCTGACCTCGTCACGTCGGGCTTGCCCACAGTTGCCGTCCGCATTCCGGCTCATCCGTTAACGCTGTCACTGCTGGAGTCGCTTAACTTTCCACTGGCGGCCCCAAGTGCCAATCCGTTTGGTTACATCAGCCCAACCACCGCCCGGCACGTGGCCGATCAATTAGGTGACCAGGTACCGTATATTCTGGACGGTGGCCCGGCCCAGGTAGGGCTGGAGTCGACGATTGTTGGGTTCGAAAACGCGGTTCCCGTCATCTACCGGCTCGGCGGCATGGCCCCGGAACAAATTGAGCGGTTGATTGGACCAGTAACAATACGCACGTATTCCACATCCAACCCGCAGGCACCGGGTATGCTCAGCAGCCACTACGCCCCGCGGAAACCTCTGCTGTTACTGGCCCCCGGCACCACGCCACCACCCGGCGAACGAACGGGGGCGCTGGCGTTCCGGGAACAGTTCGGCGGCCTGCGCTACGAAAACCAGCGCGTCCTCTCCCCCACCGGCAACCTCGCCGAAGCCGCCAAAAATCTGTTCGCTCACCTGCGGGCGCTCGACACCCTCGACCTCGACGTGCTCTACGCCGAACCATTGCCCAACACGGGTTTGGGACAGGCCATGAACGACCGATTACGCCGGGCGAGTGTGCGCTAAGACCGCGTATCTACGAACGGCTCATCCAGCAGTTAGTAGATTGAGCGACTTTATGCACTTACTGCACGGCTTTCCAAACCTCCAGCGGCCGGTCGGTGCTCATCACGTCGGCCCCGTTTTCGGCGAATGTACGGTACACCTGATCGCCTTTGGCAGCGGCCTGTTTGTCTAAGTTGCCAAGCGTACCCAGAATGCAGGCAATCCCTTTCTGATGCAGAAACTGGTACAATTCCCGATCCGGCTCCTTGACGCCCACGAAAGCAATCATGCGGTTATCGGGCAGGCCGAGGTCGTGCAGCCGGTCGTATTCGGCGCGGTTCCGAATCGTGACCGAGATCATCAGGGCGGGGTCGAGCCGGTGGACAAGGATCGCGTCCGGCGCGTTGTAGGTGATTAGGGCCGCGTAATCGCCCGCACCGGTTTTGTGAATCATGTCCACTACCTTCGCAAACGACACGTTACGCTTCACGTCGAGGGTGAACGTCACCCGGTTTTTACCCCAGCGCAGTACGGCCTCCAGCGTCGGAATCTGGTAGTTGGTCACGTTACCGGCGTTGTCTTCTAAGCGGTACTGCTGGGTTTCGGCGTAGGTTTTGTCGATGAGCTTACCGGTGCCGGTGGTCGTCCGGTCGAGGGTGGCGTCGTGCATCATCACCATCACGCTGTCGCGGGTCAGGTCGATGTCGCACTCGATAATAACGGGCAGATTTTTGGCTAAATACGCAAACGACTCGATGCAGTTTTCGGGATAGCCTGCCAGGTCTCCCCCGCCCCGGTGCGCCGATATTTTGGCGATGGCCCGCTTATTCGGTTGACTGGGTTGGTATCGAAAGAAATCGTACGCCCCGTTAGCCGGAACGCGGGTATACGTTCTGGGCGAACAGGCTGCGAGAAAAACACTCAGACTAAGCAGCACAATTTGTTTTTGAATCATAGCAATGTTTGATTGTCGGTGGCGGGCAGCCGGGGCACATGCAGGAACCGTTCTGACAGGCAACCTTGTTGATATTTTGTTCCCAGCGCTAAAGCGGTGGGCTGATACAAATCAGTCGATGCAATTAGACTGATGGTCCGGCAGGCTCGGCAGGTTGCCGGACTATCAGCCCACCGCTTTAGCGTTGGGACCTTCGTTAGTCGTTTATACCGCAAAAATAGATCAACCAACCGTACCAACGTATTATGATTCCCTTTTCAATTCTGGATTTATCGCCCATTGTGGAAGGCAATTCGGCTACCCAAGCGTTGCATAATACCTTAAACCTGGCTCAACACGCCGAACGGTTGGAGTATCACCGCTATTGGTTAGCCGAACATCATAACATGCCGGGCATTGCCAGTGCCGCCACGTCGGTGGTGATTGGCTACGTAGCGGGTGGTACCCAAACGATTCGGGTCGGTTCCGGCGGCATCATGCTGCCGAACCATTCGCCCCTGCTGATTGCCGAACAGTTTGGTACGCTGGAGTCGCTCTACCCCGGCCGGATCGACCTGGGACTGGGCCGGGCACCCGGCTCCGACCAGGCAACGGCACGGGCGATTCGTCGCGATGCCAACGGACCCGATACGTTTCCGCAGGACGTGGTTGAGTTGCAGCGTTATTTCCAGCCCGACGAGTCGAATCAGTTCGTGCAGGCCGTGCCCGGCAATGGCCTGAACATCCCCATCTGGATTTTGGGGTCGAGCCTGTTTGGGGCGCAATTGGCCGCGATGCTGGGGTTGCCATACGCCTTTGCGTCGCATTTTGCTCCGGCAGAGTTAATGAGGGCGCTGCACGTGTACCGGACGCAATTCAAGCCGTCGGCGCAGTTGAACAAACCGTACGCGATGGTGGCGGTTAATGTGGTTGCCGCCGACACGGACCGGGAAGCGGAGCGTTTGTTCACGTCCGTGCAGCAGCAGTTTCTGTACATCCGGCGCGGAAAAGCCCGCCAGATGCAGCCGCCGGTCGATGACCTCCCGTCACTATGGCCGGATTACGAACTGGCAGGTATCGAGCGCGTATTAGGTTGCTCGACGGTGGGTTCGCCGGAGACGGTGCAGCGCGGGCTGGCCAGCCTCATCGACCAGACGCAGGCTGACGAGTTAATCATTTCAGCCCCCATTTTCGACCATCAGGCCCGGAAGTATTCGCTCTCACTTACTGCGCAGGTACGCGATGCGCTGGCAATTCAGCAGTCGGAAACAGTGGCGGCATAATGCGATCAGGGGCCGAATGGCAGTAGCCCGTGGGATTGTCCCGTTTTCTTAAAAACCAATTGCATCCCGCCCCCGGATGCTGTATTCATCCTTCGGAAACAGGTCGGTATTGATTTCGGCCGACGCAGTGGTGCCAGCGGGCAGTAGTCTCAAGTTCGGTCGGTACCGGGTTAACAACGCCTGAACATCCACCCCCGACCGGCCGTAATGACGCTGGCTGAACGCACTACCGGCCCGCTGATTTATCTTCGTCCAGTCGAGTTGAATGGGTTGATTACTGCCGATCAGGACTAACTTATCGCAGTAGGCCACGTAGGGAAACACTGTTCGGAACGTATTCAGCACCCGGGCCGTGGGGCACCAGGTCACGGCCAATCCATTCGGTTTGAGCCGCGAACGGATCAGTTGAAAATATTCCTGAGAGTAGACATTGCCCGAATAGGCTGAAGTGGGGCGCAGGGCATCGGCTTCAATAACGTCGTAGTAGACATCCCGGTTGCGAATAGCGTAGCGCCCATCCCGAAAAAGCAGGCGCAGACGCGGGTCGCTCAGCACCGCACCAACGGCCGTATCACCAGCCTGGGCTGCGTAGTCGGCCAGTACCAGTGCCTGATTGCTGGCAATCTCGAAACAATCAATCTGTCGCGTTTCGGCCCGCCCGCCGATGCCGTTGACCGTTCCCGCCGATCCTAAACCAATAACGGCGACGCGTTCGGGATTCGGATGAATCATCACCGGCAAAGCGCCCAGCAACGTATGCACCTCGTCGTGGTGATACGGCATTCCGCTCTGACCCAGACCGTTGACAAACACGATGCCGGTTTTCCGGTCGGCACCCATTTTGATCACCGAGAGGGCCGACTCATTTTCGTCGAAGAGAAACGTGTCGGCCCGTTCCAGTCCGTTGAGCAACTGCCAGAAACGGGCGTTACCCGGAATGGACAGCAGCGCCACCAGCAACGCCACCGCTACCCCCACCGTGGGCAGCACCGACCAGTGCCGCCGGACGAACAGGATGATCAGGTACCCAAAACTCAGCGCTGCGATGCCTTTAAGCAGGGCGGCCGTGCCGAAAAGAGGAAATCCAATCCACGTAATGGCCCACGCGCCCAGTGCCGAGCCGACAATATTGACGAACTGCAACCAGCCTATTTTGCGGCCTACCTCGTCGTATTTATCCTGAATGAGCGACTGGGACAACGCAAAGCTGAGGCCCATCAGGAACGTGGGCACGAACAGCAGGAACAGCGGCACCGCTCCGTAGATGTACACCCCAAAACGGGGCGTTAAGTTAGGATCGTAGCTGCCGAAATAATCCCACAGAAACCGCAGCGACGGAACCTCCCCAATGATGTTGACGAACACGGCAATCGACAGGGCCGTGTAGCCGTAGAGGGCGGTTTGCGCTACCAGAAACGCCCGCTCTCGCCAGGCTACCGTTCGTATAGTATCGGGCCTGCATAAATACGTACCGAACGCGGTGCCAACCGCCATCGACCCTAAATAGATGGCCAGCAGAACGGCAAACGTCAGCGAAACCGATTTAATCAGCGTTTCGAGGATGCGAAACCAAATCAGTTCCAGCGACAGGGCCGCAAAGCCCGACACGGCATACTGAACAGACCAGGTACTGAGGGCAGGCGTGAATTTCAGCGGGCCAGCGACAACAGTCCCGGTTCCTGTTGCTTCGGCGGACTGCGTTAGCCAGCGACGCCCCAGCAACAGGGCCGAAACCGCGCAGATACCGTTGCATACCGCACCTACCCAGATCGCTTTGTCATAGCCTACCTGGCGCACCAGAAAGAAGCCCGTCAGCAGTGCTCCAAACGACGCGCCGAGCGTGTTTACGAAGTAAAGCAGGCTAATGTAGCGGGCCTGCTCGCTGATGTCGCCGAACCGAAACGCCCGCGACAACACGGGTAGCGATACCCCCATCAGAAACGTCGGGATCAGCAGCACCGCGAATACGATGCCGTAAAGAATCAGCGGCACATCGCCAAACGGCGGAGCAGACGCATACAGAAGGTCGTACAGGATAAACTTGCTGAAGGCGGCAAACACCATGATGCCCAGTTCCGCCCCGACGAAGTACCGCAGGTTAACCCCCGGCGATGATCGGTCAGCCAGACGCCCGCCGACGAGGTAGCCGACGCCGAGACCGGTCATGAACGCCGTTACAATCAGGCTGATGCTGACGGTATCCGAACCAGTATAGAAAACCAGCAACCGCTGCCAGATGACCTGGTACAGCAGAGCCGCAAAGCCGGACAGGAAGAAAAGAGCCAACAGGCCAACGATGGGTAACGACAAACGGGGCCGGGTAACGGGTAGCTGTTCAATCATATTCGTGTCAAGCGTCTATCAGGCGAATTATTGGGACATAGAGTCTAAATTTTTCGTCTGATGAAATGACCGCAACCTTTTCTACCAACGCCGTGGCCAATAGCAGCCGGTCAAAGGGATCGCGGTGGTCATCAAAAAGGGGAATCTGCTCGTAGGCAGCAATGTGCTTTCTATCGACAGGTAATAGGTAAAACCCATCCGTGAGTAACTGGGTGGCCAGTTCATCCACCGATAAAGACAGTCCGGGTAGACGGCCGATCTTTTGCTTGACCGCGATTTCAATCAGGCTTATCTCACTAACCACGATCGAATTTTCCTGAAGAATCAACTGGACAGATGGTTTAATTTTCGACGGACTGACAACGCTCCAGATAGCAACCTGCGTATCGGCCAAGTAGAACTCTGCCATCACATATACTCATTAAGATCATCCAATGGCGCGTTGAAATCATCAGGAATGCGGTATTTACCGGCCAAACTTCCTAAACGCACACCGGGTCCTGTGGCTATAGAATCGGCCGCCGGTTCATCCAGAAACAGAATCACAACTTTCGTCCGGCGGGTTGTTGGTGGGCGCTCCGTCAGCGTCAACTGGCCATTTTCATAAATACCATTTATTGCAGTGTACATCACAGCGTCTGTTTACAGAGTCAAATCTACCGCATTTCCAATAATCTAAGTCACGACATTAACAATCCGTTTCGGTACGACGACCACTTTCTTCGGCGCTTTGCCCTCTAACCATTTTTGCACGATTTCATCAGCCAGCACCTCGCGCTCGATTTCGGTCGGGGCGCGGTCGATGGCGAAACTGATCGTGGTGCGCACTTTGCCGTTGATCTGAATCGGGTACTCGAACGCGTCCTCGACCAGAAAATTCGGGTTGAACTTGGGAAACTCCGCTTGCGAAACCGTCCCCGGCTCATTGCCCAGTGCGGCCCAGAGTTCTTCGGCGATGTGGGGCGCGTAGGGCGACAGCAGCAGCAACAAATCCTGCAACACCGCCCGCTTGTGGCAGTTGAGCGTGGCTAATTCGTTGACGCAAATCATGAACGCGCTTACCGACGTATTGAACGAGTACGTTTCGATATCGTCCTCTGACTTTTTAATAGTCCGGTGCAGCACTTTCAGCTCAGCGGGCGTGGGCTGCTCGTCGGTAACAATCCACTGACTTATTCCGTCGGCATTATCTTTGTAAAACAGCCGGTAGAACTTGCGGATGAATCGGTAAACGCCGTCGATACCGTTAGTATTCCACGGTTTGGCCTGTTCGAGCGGTCCAAGAAACATTTCGTACAACCGCAGCACGTCGGCCCCGTACTTCGTCACGATATCATCGGGATTCACCACGTTGTACTTCGACTTCGACATTTTCTCAACTTCCGCCCCAACGATGTAGCGCCCGTCTTCTTCAAGAATAAACTCGGCTCCTTCGGTCAGATCTGGCCGTGCTTTCCTAAAAGTGTTAATGTCTAACACGTCGTTTTCTACGATGTTGACATCAACATGAAGGGGCGTCACCTCATGACCGTTTAACTGGTTCAACGATACAAACACGGCCGGTCGGCTTTCTGTACCGGTGCCGGTTACACGATATACAAAGTTGCTTCGCCCCTGAATCATGCCCTGATTGATAAGCTTTTTGAACGGCTCATCCTGCGGCACATAGCCCCGGTCGTGCATGAACTTGTTCCAGAAACGGCTGTAGAGCAGGTGTCCCGTCGCGTGTTCGGTGCCGCCGATGTACAGGTCCACGTTCTGCCAGTAGTCAACGACTTCCTTGCTGGCAAACTCATGGTCATTCTGCGGATCCATGTAGCGGTACCAGTACCACGACGACCCCGCCCAGCCCGGCATAGTGCTCAGTTCGTAGTCATATTCCCCTTTATACCGCCACCCCTCCGCCCGGCCCAGCGGGGGTTCGCCAGTTTCGGTCGGCAGGTATTTGTCAACGGCGGGCAACTCCAGGGGCAAATCGGCTTCGTCGATCAGGTACGGCAATCGTCCTGATCGACCGTCTTTGAAATAGACCGGCACAGGTTCGCCCCAGTAGCGCTGTCGGCTGAATACCGCGTCGCGCATCCGATAGTTGATTTTACCCCGGCCCAGGTTGCCGTGCGACGGACCGTGCTCCTCCAGCCAGCTAATAAGCGTATCAGTCGCTTCTTTATAGGTCAGGCCATTGATGATGCCCGAGTTAATATAACGTCCTTCTTTGGTGTTGTCAGCCTGCTTGTCAATGTCTTTCTGCCCGTCTAAGATCGGGACGATAGGCAGGTTGAAATGCGTCGCAAAGGTCCAGTCGCGCTGATCGCCGGAGGGCACGGCCATTACCGCACCGGTGCCATAACCCGCCAGCACGTAATCGGCTAAGTAGATCGGCACCGGCTGCTCAGTCAGCGGATTGGTGCAGTAACTGCCCGTAAATACGCCCGAAACGGCTTTTGTGTCGGCCATGCGGTCGCGTTCGGAGCGCAGCTTGGCCGCGTTCACATAGGCATCCACCGCGTCGCGCTGTTCGGGTGTAGTCAGTTGCGATACCAGTTCGTGCTCAGGAGCCAGCACCATAAACGTTACGCCGTAAATGGTATCGACACGGGTGGTGAAAACTTCAATGAACTGCTTGCCGTCAACCGTCAGTGGAAACTTAACGCTCGCCCCCACACTCTTGCCGATCCAGTTGCGTTGCTGCTCTTTAATGGATTCGGTCCAGTCGATTGTGTCTAAGCCGGTTAGCAGGCGGTCAGCGTAGGCGGTGATGCGCATCATCCACTGGCGCATGAGTTTCTGCTCCACGGGGTAACCGCCCCGCTCCGATACGCCGTCCTTCACCTCGTCGTTGGCCAGCACCGTACCCAGCGCCGGGCACCAGTTCACAACCGCGTCGGCGAGGTAGGTCAGCCGATACTGAAGCGTGATGGCGTACTGCTGCGTTTCGGATAGGGCGTTCCACTCGTCGGCCGTAAACCGGGGTGTAGTGTCGTCGCAGACGGCCTGAACGCCGTGGGTGCCATTGGCCGTGAATTTAGCCAGCAGGGTTTCAATGGGTTCGGCTTTATCAGTTTCTTTGTTATACCACGACCGGAATAACTCCATGAATATCCACTGCGTCCACTTGTAGTACGATGGGTCGGAGGTGCGAACTTCTCTCTGCCAATCGTAGCTAAACCCAATGTTCTTCAACTGCTCGATGTAGCGGGTGAGGTTGGCTTCGGTCGTTACGGCGGGGTGCTGCCCGGTTTGGATGGCGTACTGCTCAGCGGGCAGACCGAACGAGTCGAAGCCCATCGGGTGCAACACGTTGTAACCCTTCAGCCGTTTGTAGCGGGCCACAATGTCCGACGCGATGTAGCCCAGCGGGTGACCCACGTGCAGCCCCGCCCCCGACGGATAGGGAAACATGTCGAGAACATAGTACTTTGGTCGGGCCGCGTCCGGCTTATTTGTTTTAGTCCCGGTACGGTACGTCTGGTTGTCCTCCCAGAAATCCTGCCACTTCTTTTCAGTATCGCGGTGGTTGTATTCAGCCATATGTCAGTCGGACCGCCGAAGCGGTTGTAATGGATCGTTTAGCCCGTTTTGATGCTTCGTTGTCAGTCCGGCAAGTTGGCCTGTTGGCCCGCCGGGTTGGGACACCCAGCGTACGGACTTGCAAAAATAGCCGTTTACGGAGACTTTTGCCCGCCTACCCGTCACGCATCACCCGAAATTGCGCATGAATCGCCCCCACCCGCTCACTACTTCACCCGTTCAATCCGCTTTTTACGTAGCGATCTGGTTCTGGGCGGTCACGCTGGCACTACTAACGGCCGCCCTGACCGTCGCCATTGTGGGCGATTTTCGGCACCCGCTCTCCGACGGCAACGACACCGATCAGTACGAGTACGTAGGCTATTTTTTCAGTAAAAATCTGTCCTTCCAGCCGTTTCCGCACCTGAATCTGCTCAACAACCAGACATTTTATCCCTACGGTCTGAATCAGGTGTTTTTGGACTGGGGTTTCGAGCGGGATTATTGGTACGCAGGCTGTTACTGGCTGTTCGGTGGCGCCGGGCCTTACATACAGTTTTATTACGTATACAGCTTAGTAATCACGGCCGTGGGTACGTTTGCGCTGCTGCAATCCCGGTTTGGTCTACCTAAAGCGTTCATCGCCGGGCTGATTGTTTCGGTGTTCAATTTTTACGCGATTTACAAATTTCCCGTCCACCTGAACGTCTGCGTGGGGCACTGGACAACGCTGTGCATCGTGGCCACGTACCGGCTGCTGTATGACGTGATCCACAAGAACTCCGTTTCGCTGCCGTACGTGCTACTATGGATCTGGTTTCACGTTCAGATTCTGGGACAGGAACTGGCCTACGTAGCCGGATTCGCGCTGACCTTCACCACCCTCGCGCTGCCCGTGCTGGCGGTCGTGATGTACCGTCAATATGCACCGGTTGGTACGTGGCCAGCCTTATTGACCAACTACGTTCGGGAACAGTACGCTCAGCACCGTGGCCGGGTTATGTTGGGAGGCCTCCTGATTGGCGTGAGTTTGTACCTGTTTCTGCCCCTGACGCTGCAAATCGCATTCACGGCCTGGCAGTTTAACTTCGGCGCGGTGCCCGAGCTGCGGGCCTGGTCGCACCCGGCGCGGCTACTGATTCCGTACCTGCCGGGCCTCGACACCGACGCCATTCCGTACGGGCGATTTTTGCGCGATACGTTCGAGAGTTACGGGCAGGGCAGTCCGGGCTTGTACCTAAGCATCGGGGCGGGCGTTGGCCTGTGGCAAACCCGGCGTCGGGTGGCGCTGTGGCTACCCATCGTGGCCATGCTGCTGTTGTGCCTGCTCTACCACCCGGTGCTGTTTCCGACCCTCAAATTGTTCCCATGGTTTACGTTTAACCGGCACGGGGGCCGGGCCAGTTTGGTGTATCCGGTGCTGCTGGTGCTGCTGGCATTACCTATTCGGGGTTCCCCGACTGGAGGGTCATCCAGTCGGGTTGGGATTATAGCCGTGTGCGGACTGGCGCTGCTAATGATGAGCGAATGGACCCACGCGCTTCGGTTACGGATCAGTTTACCCGTTAACGTGGCCTCCGCCGACCTGCTGCGCTACTGCGCCGTTGTCCGGCAGCAACCCGGTGCGGCCGTGCTCGACTTTCCGTTCTGCACCGTGGGAGCCGACGGTGTAGGGATGCAGGAAGGCCTTTGCCCCTACTACAAGCAGCAGAACGCGGTATTCACGTTCCGGCGGTTCTACGACAAGAGTGTCGTTGGGCAGTATTTCGGGCGGCTTCACCCCGACCAGATTAAGCCGTTCCTGCGCGACGGCTGGCCCCGGCTGCTGACGCCGGGCCGGGCGTTTACCGCTCAGGACTGGCAATTTCTGGACACGTTTCTGCGGAAAAACAACTTCGCCGGGATCAACGTATACCCTGACCTGCTGACAGCCAAACAAACGGCCGGATTTTACCAGCGATATGGCTCACCCATTGCCGAAACCCGGTTCCCGGCTGCGGGGCGGGTCGTGTTTATTCCCCTTCATCCCAAAAAATAGGTTGACAATGTAAGAGATGCAACAGCTACTTCGTTTTCAACGTATAGTTACTAAACGCACTCCCCCGATCAGCACATGGTGTAACGTTCTACGATTTACCATTTTCATCTATTGTTTCTCGTACCCACGTTATGCGTCAATTTATTCCGTTCGCCACGCTTACGAACGTCGCTATTATCGGATTTAGTTTATTCGGTTGTCAGGCCGACCGCGACGTACTGCCCACCAGTCTTGCCGCCGACTGTTTGGTCAAAGCATCGGCTAATAACGGCCAGACCATTGCCGGTGCTTACATTGTTACCTACCAGCCGACGTCACCAGCGACAGCATCGCCCACTGGTCGGGTTGCTGCGGCCGAAACTGCAATCGCGCAGTTGCTGACGCGCCACCGCATCACCGACGACCAGGCCGAACTACTCGCTACCGACGAACAGACCAGTTTCCTCGCACACCTAACCGCCGGGCAAGCTGCCGAACTGCAGCAGGACCCCGCCGTGGCGATGGTCGAACCCGACCGGGTGATGTCGATCTGTAGCTGCGTCGATGTGGCAACGTCGGGTACGCTGCTCTGGAATATTAAGCAGACGGGCTTTGGCCGGGGCGATCTGCAAACCACAAAAACCGCCTGGGTTATCGACACGGGCGTCGACACCGACCACCCCGACCTGAATGTCGATACGCAGCGCAGCCGTTCATTCGTCAGCGGCCAGACCTCGGTGGAGGATGAGAATGGTCATGGAACGCACGTGGCGGGCATTATCGGCGCAAGAAATAACACGGTCGGCGTGACGGGCGTGGCATCCGGGGCGCGGTTGGTAGCGCTGAAAGTGTTGAATCAGTTGGGCGAAGGTCGGCTATCTGGTATTATTCAGGCGGTGAATTACGTAGTGCAGAACGGCCGTGCGGGCGACGTGGTAAACCTGAGTTTGGGCGGTGAGGGTACTTCGGCTACGCTGGACCGGGTTATCCGGCAGGCGGCCGACGCGGGTATTCTGTTCGCCATTGCGGCTGGAAACGAAGGCGAAAACAGCGACAATTACTCCCCGGCGCGGGTGAACCACCCAAACGTGTTTACCGTCTCGGCCATGGACCGTACCAATCAGTTTGCCAGTTTCTCTAATTTCGGCTCCAGCGTCGACGTGGCCGCTTACGGCGTACGCATCTCATCTACCTATAAAGATGGCCGGTACGCCACGCTGAGCGGCACCAGCATGGCGGCACCCCACGTGGCCGGGTTGTTGCTAATTCGGGGCAGCAATCTCCCCACGCGCGGCTTCGTCACCGGCGACCCCGATGGCAAAGCCGACCCGGTGGCGGGGGAATAACGTTGCGTCAATCAACTTTGGTAATGTTTTAAACGTTGCCGAACTTGGTTGCCGGAAGATGTCCTACTGATGAAAAACCCGCTCGCCGACTTCCCGCTTTTGTACTTTATAATACCTGGCAGCGTGATCGTTAACCTGATCACGCTACGTTTGGCGTGTCTCGTGTTAAAAAGTAAAAGAAAGGGGCTGATCATCTGGGGGAGCGTTATATTAGTACAGTTAGTAGTGATAGTCTACGTGTATTACTTTATCTGGTAATGCGGAGCCAGTTATTTCAAATAAAAAAGGTGCGGATCAAGTCCGCACCTTTTTTATTTGAAACCAGTGATAAATCTACGGATTAAAGGTATCCCAGTTCACTTCGGCAAGCGGGGGTTCGAGTTGCTCCAGCACTTTCATGCCGGCGGGGACCACGATTTCGCCCAGTTTGCTGTACCGACGCATATCAACCCAGCGGTGGCCTTCGTAGAACAGCGAAAAACTCCGCTCTTTCAGGATGGCGTTGACGAGCGCGTCTTTCGTGGTGGCACCCGCATAATTCGGTAAGCCAGCCGCCGTCCGGACGATGTTGATATTCCGGGTTGCTTCGGCCGCGTTGCCCTGCTGGGCCGCAATCTCAGCTGCAATCAGGACCAGTTCTTCGTTCCGAATAATGGGCACCGGATCATTCGCCAGCCTGTAGATGTTGGTTAGGTACGGCGAACTGTACGTTATGCCCGACGTGTAATTAAGTGGCGCTGCCTGCTTTGTTACTTTCGACAGACGCCGGTCGCCCGCTTCGGCGGTATCCCACAACTCTTTCGCGCCTACAATCTGGCTTGATGATGTGTTCAGCAACGAGTTAGGGCGGTCGGGGGGCGTTGCGCTGAAGGTGTGACGCGGACCAACAGCCAGATCACCGGCAGCGTTGTAGAACGTCTGAGGCAGCAACGTAGCCGCTTTAGCCCAGTCGGCCTGGTAGATCGCCACGCGCAGGGCAATGGCCCGGTTAAACCGCTTGAATGCAGCGGGCGTGTTGAAACCGGCAAAGCCGCTCGGCAGCGTATAGGGAAACTCGGCACCGGCCTGGTCTAACTGCGCGGCTCCGTCATCCAGAAACTTGGCAATACCCGCCAGCGACTCGGCGTAGCCGACCGCTTTGCTGGGTTTGAACGGGTCTTCCACATTCAGCCGGACGCCGTTTTTTCCCTGTACATTAAGCATATACAGGTATGACAGGGCTTTCATAGTGTTGGCAATGCCTCGGTAGCCGTTCTTTTGTGCGTCCGTCACCGAAGAGGTGTTGTCTAAGGACGCCAGCGTGATGTTCGCCTGACGCACCGGCAAGCCGAATGCCGTGGTCGCGCCGTTGTAGAAAGCCGAGTTGTCAATCGGGCGTACGCCGTTTAACTCCGTCATCCAGCGCGATTCGGTGCCGTTGAAGTTGAACAGTTCTTTCCCGACCGTGCCCGTTACCCACAGATACGTTTGAATTCCGTCGCGAATAAGCGAAAACTGACCGATGGAAAGGGCATCCAACTGCGATTTGGAGGCATTGTTGGTAACCGCACCCACACTCGGAAAGTTAGGGTCAATGACCTCTTCCGTTTGTAACGGATTACAGGCCGTAAAGCCACCCACCAGCAGGCTGGTGAGCAAAATTTGGGTATGTTTTTTCATGTTTTTCATCTCTATACTAACGATAGAACAAAACGACAAGTGTCTTAACAAGTTAAAAATCAACGGCTACGTGGAACATCATCCGGCGAACGGCCGGCGTCGAGCCAAGGTCGACGCCACCACCCAGAGCCAGCGAACCAAAGTTCGAGTTTTCGGGGTCGTAACCCGCCGTATAATCGGTCCAGCGCAGCACGTTATTACCTGACACGCCCACCCGGATGCTGCTCACCACGTTACGGAACGCGCTCTTGGTCACAGCCGCTGGAAGGCGGTAATACAACGACACCTCGCGCAGTTTCAGGAAGCTGTAGATGCCGGGGTTTACGCCCGGCTTGGGAGTGCCTAACTTGTCTTCTCCATCCCGACCGTTTGCGCCCTGCCGGTATACACCGTTGGGCTTTGTACCGTCGTTCCCTAAATCGTCGGTTTCGCTCCAGTCAGATGTGTTGCCACCCTCGTCCCACAGTAGCCGCGTCAGTGATACCACTGTGAACCGGTGCCGGTAGTTGAGGAGGGCCGAAAACTCAAAGTTTTTCAGGAACGTGATCCGGTTATTAAGCGATAACTCGTACCGTGGCTGCGCGTCGCCGTAAGTGGTCCAAGAAGTAGCAAAACCGGGGTCGGTGGCTGGCAGCGTCCGGGGCTGACCCACAATTTGGGTTGGTGAGAAACCTTCTTTGACGCGCCACTGGCCAAAGGTAGCACCGAAGCCGCCCACCAGCCGCTCTGGAATGGCTAACCGGGTGATTTCCGAGCGGTTAAACCAGAAAATTGGCTGCACAAACCAGTTGAAGTTACTGCTCCGTATCACGTCAGCCCCAAGCGAAAGCTCGACGCCCCGGTTGGTGAGGTCAGCCGCGTTAATCTGCGTGGAGGTTACGCCCGTAGTGGGGGCCGTTGTCAGCGGCTGAATCAGGTCGAATACCTTTTTGTTGTAGATCGTAAATTCGCCCGACACCCGCCCGTTGAATAAGCCGAAATCAAGGCCGTATTCGAGTTCAGTAGCCCGTTCAGGCCCGATGGCTGCATTACCCAGAATAGTCGACGGAACCAGACCACCCAAACCGCCAACGGCTTCGACCTGTAACTGTGAGTAGGTAGTGCCAAACGTGGGCAGACCCGCCGTTTGTCCGTAGGCCACGCGAAATTTCAGTTGGCTGAAGGTGTTACCGGCCCAGGAGCCAAACTTGGCCGCGTTAACGGCCAGTGAAGCACGGGGGAATGCGTAGAACTTATCGAAGTCAGAATTCAGCGTCGATTTGTCGAAACGAATGCCCACCGAGCCAATAATTTTATCTTCGTAGTTAGCGTCCTGCTGAGCAAACACACCCACGTCAGTGTTGCGCTGGAACTCGCTGAAGCCGTCTTCCACCCGAGCACGCGACGGGTTCGATACGCCCGCTGGCAGACCTGTACCGCGCACGTAATTCGCCCGCAGGTACTTGTACAGGCGAACTGCACCCACAGAACTGGTCAGATTCAGACGACCATCCAGAGCCGCTTGGGTGTAAATGGCCGATACCTGCACGTTTGAATTAAATACTTCCGTGCGGGTATCCTGGGCAAAACCGGGGTTGGGTTCAGCCTGCTGCGATTGCAGGTCATCGGGCAGGTAGATCAGGGCAAAGCCATTTTGATAATCAAGCCCACCGTTGACCCGGAATGTCAGCGACGATTTGGCCGTGTTGAGGGCGCGGGCATTCACCGTAAAACCCTGCAAAACCCGGTTGTTTTTCTGGTTGTTGATGGCCCGGTCGCGAATAGCCAGCGGGTTTTCGCCCACACCGGAACCGTTGTTGGGGTAGCGCCCCTGTGCATCGGGATACAGGTTGATATACGGCTTCGTGTAGGGCAGTGAGTAGCCGTAGTTAACGTATGAGTTGTCGTTACCCGTCCAGCCCCGGTCGTTGTTGCTGACGATATAGTTCGAGCTAATGCCGAAGTCGAGCCAGTTGGTGAGTTTATGGTCAATGTTGGCCCGAACCGAATACCGCTGAAAACCCGTGTTTTTGATGATACCCGTCTCGTCCGAAATACTGCCGTTGACGTAAAATTTCGTCCGCTCGTTGCCGCCCGTCACGCCGAGCCGCGTATTCTTAATAGCGCCCGTGCCGCCGTAAATAACCCGCTCCCAATTGGTATAGGTGCCGTTGGCTCTGGCGGCCTGCAGCAATGGGATATCAGCCGCCGAGAAATAATCGGTTAGTTTCTGCTCCGTCCAGTCGGCTCCGCCGAAGTAGCTCAGCGCTTTGCTGAAACCAACATCCTGCCCGAACGAGACCGTTGTTTTGCCGCCTTTGCCGCGCTTGGTCGTGATAATGACAACCCCGGCGTTGGCGCGGGTTCCGTAGATAGCGGCCGCCGACGAGCCTTTCAGTACTTCGAGGCTTTCGATGTCGTCGGGGTTGAGGTCGGCTAAGCGGTTGGCATTGTTATCCTGGGAACTGGCAGCCGAACCGGCCGCTGCTTTATTAGCTGCCGAACGGCCGTTGGAATACTGACCATTGTCGATGTAGACGCCATCGACAATAAACAGCGGCTGCGAAGCCGACGCGCCCAGCGTCGAAACGCCCCGGAACTGAAGGTTGAAGCCACCACCCGGCACCGAACTGTTCGAGACAATGTTGGCACCGGCAATTTTTCCCTGCAGGGCACCATCCGTCGTCACGGGGCTGGTTACGCCGGTCAAATCCTTCGCGTCGAGCCGGGTTACGGCATTGGCGAGGTTGGAGCGCTTAACCGTCGTTGCCAAACCTGACACGACGACTTCTTCCAACTGCCGGGTATCTTCAGCCAGTGTAACATTGACCGTGGTCTGGTTGCCCACGGCAACTTCCCGGCTCAGGAAACCGATGAAGCTAAAGCCTAACCGCGCATTGGCCAGGGCCGATATCTGATAATTCCCGCTGGCATCCGTTGTGGCCCCCTGGTTCGTTCCCCGAACAACGACCGAAACGCCCGGCAACGGCGTGCCGCTGGCATCTGTCACTTTACCCGTCAGGGTTTGAGTTTGTGCGGCCACTGTGCCCACAAGGCCGATCAGTAGACAGAAGCACATGAGTAATTTTTTGTTCATTTGCGTTTAAGTGAGTTAAATTTTATAATTCAATTTGCCACAAATTAAACGTTTGTTTCGCAGATAACCAGAAAGCCTCTATAGTATTTTAGTATTTTACCCGGAAGCTCCATATTATTTTGGACCAATAACCTGCTTAGCAGCTTCTTAATGAAGTTTTACTTTTGATTTCATAGTGTATTTCCAGCATTTTAGGTTTCTCTTGTGTCAATAGTGCTGTTCATCGTTTGCGTCCATTGTCTCAACGTGGTTATTAAGAAGTGCCCCTCCAGAGAACTGGACTCTGCTCATCGTGTGTTAAAAATTCTGGCAACGGCGCTGTCGTTTGGCACTGCGGCCCTTCGTGCTGCTAAACTGAAATAACGAGTCGAGGCCGTACCAGATACTGAGTTCGTGCGCTCCGCCGGTGGCATAGCGCAGGGCCGAAACGGTGATGTCGTAACTGTACTCGACCAGAAACCGGTCGAACTGGAACGCCACAATGCCGATCAGGGCATCGTTCTGGAACGTTTTGTCGAATCGGCGAATGGGAATACCCCGGTACCACAGCCCCACCATCACGGGCGAGTAGGTCAGGTTGAGTCCCGTGTCCAACTGAAGACTGTTGCCCTGCTGCTGGAGCAGGCCCGTTAGCCCGATGGACTGATCGCGGTTTTGCTGATGGGCCAGCCCGTTGTTCCACAGCCCCCCCTCAAACGGTAACCGGACACCCGCCATCGCGCTGATGCGCTGCCCCAGCCAGTCGCCCCGGACCTGCGACCGGTAGATGTGGTGAACGGCAACCCCGGCCCAGTATTTGGCCAAATTGTCGCCGAGGTCATGCTCAAACAGCATTCCACCCGAAAAATCGATGCTGTTGCGGGACAGCGACCCGCCCGTGGCCAGCGGATCGCCGGTGGTTTGGCTCACGAGGCCGCCCACGTTGAACTGGTCGGCAAAGGTCATCCCACCGGGGGTAAACTGGCTGCCGATGTAGGCCGCCTGCAAACCAAAAATAAACCGGGCTTCCCGGTCGGCGTCCTGCATCAATGCAGTATGTACGACGCCTGACCGCTGAACTGCGTGGTGCGGAAGGCGTTGCCCTGCCAGTCGCCAACGACCTGCGCCCCCAGCCCCAGGCGCGTGTCTTCCTTCCGAAACGGCACCTGCCCGCTCACGCCCGACATGAAGTTCCTATGGACGTTTGGCGACGGCACAACGTCGGCCAGCCCCTCGCCATCGCACACCTTCCCCACGACCCAACCCGCCTATACCGTCACGCTGAGCGCCACCAATACCTGCGGCACCGACTCGAAACAGGTCTCCGTACCCATCAAAAAAACGCCCGTCGCCAATTATACCACTACGGGTTACACCATCACCAATCAGGATACCGTCGTTTGCCTGAACAATGGCGGTACGCTTACGCTCGACGGCACAATTTCGCTCGATGAATCCCGCTACCGATGGACAATTTCGCCCGGCACCTATAAATTCATCGGCAACACCAACAGCAGTTCATCCGTCGTCAAAATCCAGTTTGAGCAGAGTACCGACTACACTATCACGTTAGTGGCCCTCAACGACTGCGGCACGTCGGCCCCGATGATTTGTAAGCACCGCGTTGTCAATGTGCCATCCGTACTGATTATGCCCCGGCTGGATGCCTGCGAAGCGACAACCTATACGCTGACCAATCCAACGCCGAATGCCATTTATACGCTCAATAATGGCCCCAACAGCCAGACGCTCGTTCCGAACCAGCCGGTTGCGGTGCCGGTATCGGCCAGCCCCTACGTTGTCCGGGGCGATTTGAGCAACCAGTGTGGGCCTGCCCAAGCCCGGCCCGACACGTTTTATGTACAGGCCCCGGCGACCGTGCAGATCATGACCCCCGCCCGGCAGTCCGCGTTATGCGTGGCCACGGCGCGGGTTCCCTTAACGACTAACTTGCCGGGCGGTTCGTGGGAGGGTTCAGGAAAAGCGCTGATTGAAACGCAGAATGGCAACTCGTTTTTCAACCCGAAGACGGTCGGTCAGTACGAGTTGATTTACGTCCGGGGAACGGGCGTATGCCGACGCGCGGATACGGTTCGCATCACCGTCGATGGGGGGCAGGTGACGGCGCAGAGCGTGAGTAGCTGCGACAAAACCGGGTTCGTCAAACTACAGGGAAGCCCGGCAGGGGGTACCTGGAGCAGTGCCGCCTTCCCCGGTGCCGTTCGCCGGGACACGCTTTTTCTGGCGGGTATCACGGCCGCGCAGGTCGAGCTGACGTACGAATTAAATTTTGGTACGGCGGGCTGCCCGGCCAAAACCACGGCCACCGTCACCATCGGGCGACCCAAAGCCGCGTTCACCGTTGCCGATGCCTGCGCCGGAACGCCCCTGACGCTCGCCAATCAGTCCACCGGGGCGGGTGCGTTTCAGTGGTTCGTGAACAACGTGGCCACCTCGGCTGAGCGGGAACCGAAACTGACACCTACGACCGGTGAAGTTCAAATTAAGCTGGTGGCCCTGTCGGGCGGCTGCGCGGACACCCTCAGCCGGTCGGTGACTATCACCGCCACGCCCGTTTCACCAACGGTAACGCCCAACACCATCGCGGGCTGCGCTCCCCTCAACGTTACGTTCGGTGTGGCGGGCCTGGGGCAGCGGGGCGTTACCTACCGCTGGGATTATGGCGACGGCAGTACGGCGCTCCCCGCTCCAGCCAGCCAGCACACCTACCTCAACCCCGGCCGGGTTACCCGTACCTACACCGCTACCCTGACCGCTTTTAACAGTTGCGGCACCACCGCCCAGTCAACTATCCTCACGGTTCGACCGTCGGCTTTTGCCGAAATTGGCGTCGACTCCACCAATGTCCGATGTACCCCGGCCACGATTCGCTTTTCGAACCGCTCCGTGGGCGAAGGCCAGACAAGCCAGTGGAATTTTGGCGATGGCACGACCCGGCAAACGCAGCAGGACACCCTACTGCACCGTTTCTCGGCCACCGATTCGGCCCGAACGTTCCGGGTTAGTCTGGTTGTGGAAAACAGTTGCGGGCGCGATACCGACGCCGTCAGCATCCGGGTGTATCCCAACCTCGTCCGACCGTTGTTTAACCTGACCAACGCCCGGCCCTGCGCGGGTGAACTCGTGCAGTTCACCGACGCCACCGTGCCACGCCCAACGGCCTGGGTGTGGCAGTTCAGCGATGGCACCACCGAAACCACGCCTAACCCACAGCACCGTTTTGCGGAACCCAACAAAGTGTATTCCGTAACACTGACGGCCTACACGCCCTGCGGCTATAGTTCGCTGCCCCGCAGCCTGACCACGACCAGCCCCCCACCCGTTTCGTTCAGTATTTCGGCACCGTTTATCTGTACCGGACAAGCGGCTACGCTCGTCAACCGCAGTAATCCGGCTAATCAGTTCCGCTGGAATTTTGGGGATGGCTCACCCATCGACTCGGTTAATTTTTCGCCCCGGCACGTTTTTGTGGGTAATTCGCCAAGTTCCATCGTGAGCCTGACCGTTATTGGCGCCACGCCCGGCTGCTCATCGACGCTGGCCCAGCCCGTTAGCATCCGTCCGGTTCCGAAACCCGATTTCACCATCGAGGGGGGCGTAGAGGTGTGCGCCCCCGGCCCGGTCCGACTCGTGGCGACCGACGCCAGCGCCAGTCAGTTTCGCTGGGCACTGAGCAATGGGCGTGTGTTTACCGCACCTAAACCGGAAGTAGCCTTGCCGCCCGGCCAGTATGATGTAAAACTAACCGTCAGTTATGAGCAGGGCGTTTGTGCCGATTCCAGCAGCCGTGCCAATGCGTTCCGGGTGCTCTCGTGCCAGGCCGTCACCCCGGAAGCGTTTACGCCCAACGGCGACGCATTGGGTGACACCTGGACGCTCTTCGGTGAGGCAGGAATCGGGCGGGTAGCGCGGCTGCGCATCTGGAACCGCTGGGGCGAAGTTATTTTTGAAGCGTATGACATACCGCTCAACAGCAAAAATCCGGGCGAATGCTGGGATGGCACCAACCGGGGCGTTCCGATGCCCGCCGGGCAATATACCTACGAAGCCGACGTGCTGTTGCAGGCCGACCGGCACCAGAAACAGTCGGGTAGCATTGCCCTGATTCGGTAAGTATGGGTGCCCTCAGGAAACGAATTTGCATATGCAGCCCTTCCTGCCGTACCTTTGTCCGGTTCAGAACCGGTAACCGGGCAAAATAGGCGGCACTTGACTGTGCCGCTTTTCGTACAAAAAATAATCCATTAAGTCGATATACTATAAACACTATGCAAGTAGATGAGGGCGTTTCAACCGGTTCGGTGGCGAAAGTTCCGCTACAAACACCCTTCCCTTTCGACCTGAACGGGTTGACGATCAGCTTACCCGGCGATGAGACTCAGGCTACCGAGAAGGCTGCGGCCATTCGGGCGGCTTTCCCGCACGTCAACATCATCACCCCCGACATTAAGAAGGCAAACCCGCTGCTCCGGCGTCGCACCCGCACCGAAATTGCCATCTACGTCTTCGCATCGCTGGCGCTGATGGTGGTGGGGCACCTGTTGTTTAGCTATTTTACGCTGGACCGACTGACCCTGATGGCCAGTTCTGTAGATATCACACCTGACATTTTTTACTTTATCATGGCCGGTTTCGTGGCCCAGTTAATCGACGGGGCGCTGGGCATGGCGTATGGCGTAACGGCCACCACGTTTCTGACGAGCGTGGGCATCAGCCCGCTGTTTGCTACGGCCAGCGTTCATAGTTCCGAGATCTTCACGTCGGGCGTGTCGGGGTATATGCACCTTAAGTTTGGTAACATCAACAGCCGACTCTTTAAAGCGGTGTTGATACCCGGCGTTATTGGAGCCGCGCTGGGGGCGTTTCTGATCACCAAATTAGCCGATCTGGATATCGTAGCAACGTATATGTCTCCGGCAATTTCGGTTTATACGGCTATTCTGGGAATTTTGATTCTTAAAAAAGCCTTAACTAAACGGATCAAGAAACGGCCCGTCCGCCGAATTGGCCTGCTGGCGTGGTTTGGCGGCTTTGTCGATGCTATCGGCGGGGGCGGCTGGGGACCTATCGTCAACTCAACACTGATTGCTGCTGGTCGGCATCCGCGTTACACCATTGGGTCGGTCAACTTGGCCGAGTTCTTTGTATCGTTTGCGTCGTCGGTGGTGTTCGCTTTGTTTGCCGGATTGGGCAATTACGGCTTAGTCATTCTGGGCCTGATTCTGGGCGGTATGATTGCCGCCCCGATTGCCGCCCACCTGGCACAACGGCTACCCGTTAAAACGATGATGGTGCTGGTCGGCATCGTTGTCATTGCAGTGAGTTTGAGGAAGATAATCTTGTTTTTGTAATGCCGAACCGCACAGGCGCTCCGGGTTCGGCGATGGTACTATTCATTTCAGTAGCCTGACGGCTCGCCCGAACCCGCAGGTTCGGCTCTATAGCATGAAAAAACAAACAAAAGCCATTCGCATCCAGGCCGACCGGTCGCAGAACCGGGAGCACTCCGTACCGCTGTACCTAACGTCGAGTTTCGCCTTCGACAGCGCCGAGCAGGGCAAAGCACTGTTTGAGGAAACCGAAGACGGCAATATCTACTCGCGCTTTTCGAACCCCAACGTGACGGAGTTTGTCGAGAAGGTATGTATGCTGGAAGGAGCCGAAGACGGCATCGCAACAGGTACGGGTATGGCGGCCGTGTTTGCCAGCATGGCCGCGCTGCTAAAATCGGGCGATCACCTCGTGGCCTGCCGCGCCTTGTTTGGGTCGGCCCACCAGATCATCACCCAGATTCTGCCCAAGTGGGGAATCACCCACACCTACGTCGACGCTACCGCCACCGAAGCCGAATGGGAAGCCGCCATGCAGCCCAACACCCGCATGGTGTATTTGGAAACGCCCTCTAACCCCGGCCTCGAACTGGTCGATCTGGCGATGCTCGGTCGGTTGAAGGAAAAGTACGGCTTCATTCTGAACGTCGACAACTGCTTCGCCACGCCGATTTTGCAAACGCCAATTGATTTTGGCGCTGATTTATCCGTTCACTCGGCTACCAAATTCATGGACGGTCAGGGGCGCGTGCTGGGGGGCGTTGTTGTGGGCCGGGCCGACCTGATTCAGCCGATCCGATTCTTCGCCCGGCACACGGGACCGTCACTGTCGCCGTTCAACGCGTGGGTATTGTCGAAGAGCCTGGAAACGCTCGACCTGCGCATGGAACGCCACTGCCGCAACGCGCTGGCGCTAGCTGAAGCCTTAGAAGCGCACGAGGACGTAGCGCGGGTGCTGTACCCGTTCCTGCCCTCCCACCCGCAGTATGACTTGGCTAAGGCGCAGATGTCGGCGGGCGGGGCCATTGTCACGATTGAACTGGAAGGCGGTTTTGAGCGGATCAGCGCGTTTTTCGATGCGTTGCAAATTGCGACGCTGTCGTCTAACCTCGGCGACTCGCGCACCATCGTCACCAACCCAAACACCACGACTCACGCCAAACTCAAACCCGACGAAAAAGCCGCGCTCGGCATTACGCCCGGACTGGTGCGCATTTCGGTCGGTCTGGAAGCCGTCGAGGATCTGATTGACGATTTTACGCGGGCAATAACAGTAAGTGCGGAGCTATTGAAGGAACGCGTTTGAATGAATTGATGAGTTGAATGGTTTTACATTAAAATCAGACCGCCATGAAAACGCTGACCATCAACCTACCCGATAACCTCGACATTGAGGAGTTCGAGGCCAAAATGCTTTTCGCGGGTCAACTGCACGCGAAAGGAAAAATCACGCTTGGGCAGGCCGCCGACATTGTCGGCATCAGCAAGCGGGCGTTTATGGAAATCATGGGTCGGTTCGGGTTCTCGGTGTTTAATTACTCGGTAGAAGACTTAGAACATGACATTAGAGTCGCTCTTGGAAATTGACGCCGTCATTTCTGACACGTCCTGTTTTATTCTGCTTGAGAAAATAGACGAACTGGCTTTATTAAAGGAATGCTTCCGAGCTGTTTATACCACGCCTACCGTAGCTGCCGAGTTTGGCATTAGTTTACCGGATTGGGTTCAGGTCCGGGAGGTGATCGACAAAGCATATTTGAGGGGCATATCAACTTTAGCTGACCCCGGTGAGATTAGTGTGATTGCGTTGGCAGGCGAGTTACCAGACTGTTTGCTCATTCTGGATGATGACAAGGCGCGTAAAGTAGCCGAATCGTTTAACCTGCGATTTACCGGAACATTAGGTGTACTTGTTCGGGCAAAAGCATTGGGGAAAATAGCGGAAGTAGCTCCCATTGTCGCTAAGATTAGAGAAACCGACTTTCGCGCCAGTGAATCCTTACTGACTAAAATACTCAAAAGCGTTGGCGAATAAGATGCGTGTCCACCCAATTTTTGTTGTAGTACTCCTTCTGTTAATCATTGCTCATGTCAGAGGAGGTTCAGCCCAAACTGCCCAAAAGCCGCTTCGGGTGGGCGTAGTGGGGCTGGTACATACGCACGTTCACGGCATTCTCAGGAAGACCTATAAAGAAGCGGGGCAGAAAGATATCGACATTGTGGGCATTGCCGAGCCAAACCGCCCCCTCGCCGAACGATACGCCAAACAGTATGGCTTTCCGATGAGCTTAGTCTACCCAACCATCGCCGAGATGCTGGAGAAGACCAAGCCCGAAGCCGTTACCGATTTCGGCCGCATTGTGGATCACCTGCAAACGGTGAAGGCCTGCGCCCCGCGTGGCATTCACGTCATGGTTGAGAAACCGCTGGCCATTAGTTTTGAGCAGGCGAAGCAGATGGAAGCGCTGGCTAAGAAGCACAGCGTTCAACTACTGACGAACTATGAAACAACTTGGTATGGCAGCAACCATAAGGCTTACGCGCTGGCTAATGATGACAAAGCCATTGGCGATCTGCGCAAGATTGTCGTTCATGATGGGCACGAGGGTCCGAAAGAAATTGGCGTGACGGACGAATTTCTAAGCTGGCTCACCGACCCTGTCACCAACGGCGCGGGTGCCCTCTTCGACTTTGGCTGCTATGGGGCCAACCTCTCAACCTGGCTCCTGAATAACCAGCGGCCAACCTCGGTGCTCGCCGTAACCCAGCAGATCAAACCCGATGTGTACCCAAAGGTAGATGACGAAGCCACGATTATATTGACGTACCCCAAAACGCAGACCATCATCCAGGCGTCGTGGAACTGGCCGTTCTCCCGTAAAGACATGGAAGTGTACGGCCAAACCGGCTACGTACACACCATCGACGGCACGCGGATGCGTCTTCGGCTGAAGGGCGATAAAACCGAACGCACCGACAATGCAACGCCCGCCGACGCCCCCGCCACCGACCCATTTGCGTACTTTGCCCGGCTGCTGCGCAAGGAAACGAAACCCGACGCGCTGACGTCATTGGAAAATAACATGATTGTCATGGAAATCTTAGACGCGGCCCGCCAGTCGGCAAAGACGGGTAAGGCCGTATTGTTGAAACAAAAGCTATGATTGCCGAACCTACTTCACACACCCTCGCGTCGCTTGCCGAACGGTTGCGCAATTTGAACAACGTAGATGCCCTGCGGACGCTGGCCGACCTGTTTCCCGGCGAAGTCATCTTCTCAACCAGTCTGGGCTACGAAGATCAGGTAATTACCGACCTGATTCTGGCCAATGACGTCCCCATTCGCATTTTCACGCTCGATACGGGACGGATGTTCGCGGAGACGTATTCGGTCTGGAAAAAGACGAACGACCGCTATGATACGAAGCTCGAAGCGTTTTTCCCGGACAGGGCAGCCGAAGAAAGCCTGATGACTGGCAAGGGACCGTACAGCATGTATGACTCCGTCGAAAACCGGAAAGAGTGCTGCTTCATCCGCAAGATGGAGCCACTAAACCGGGCGTTGGCGGGTCAGAAGGTTTGGATTACGGGTATCCGTGCCGAGCAGTCGCCCAACCGCCAGACCATGACCCAGCTCGAATGGGACGACGCGCACAGCCTGTTCAAGTTCCACCCGCTGATGGACTGGACGTTCGACGACGTGAAGCAGTACGTTCGTGATAACAACGTGCCGTATAACCCGCTCCACGACCGGGGTTTCGTCAGCATCGGTTGCCAGCCCTGCACCCGCGCCATTCAGCCGGGTGAGGATTTCCGCGCCGGGCGCTGGTGGTGGGAAGACAACTCGAATAAAGAGTGCGGATTGCACAGCCACGAGGAAGTATTTAAACCATGATGAGCGAATGTTCTGGACCCCCCTTTATTCACTCATTCGCTCCGGTCCGGCGTTCCGGTTCGCTCTTTCACTCATTACCAAATGAAACTCGATTATTTAGATCAGCTCGAATCCGAAGCCATCCACATTATGCGGGAGGTAGCCGGGCAGTTTGAGCGGCCCGCGCTGCTGTTCTCGGGCGGCAAAGACTCCATTACGCTCGTGCATCTGGCCCTGAAAGCGTTCCGGCCGGGCAAATTTCCATTTCCACTCGTGCATATCGACACGGGCCACAACTTTCAGGAAGCCCTTGATTACCGGGATGATCTGGCAGAACGGATCGGCGAAAAGCTCATCGTTCGCTACGTTGAAGACACCATTCGCGAGAAGAAGCTGAAGGAACCAACCGGCCGCAACGCCACCCGCAACGGCCTGCAAACGTTTACCCTGCTCGACGCCATCGAAGAGTTCGAGTTTGACGCCTGCATTGGCGGGGCACGGCGCGATGAGGAAAAAGCACGGGCCAAAGAGCGGGTGTTTTCGGTACGCGACGAGTTTGGCTCGTGGGACCCCAAACGCCAGCGTCCCGAACTCTGGAACCTCTACAACGGCCGGATTCACAAGGGCGAAAACGTGCGCGTGTTCCCCATCTCGAACTGGACCGAACTCGACGTGTGGAACTACATCCGGCGCGAGAAAATCGCCCTGCCCAGCATTTATTTTGCCCACGACCGCGAACTGATCGTGCGCGACGGCAAGCTAATGGCCACCGCCGGGGGCGTTATCAAACCCGAAGCCGACGACCACATCGTGACGCGCCGGGTCCGGTTTCGAACCGTTGGTGACATTTCCTGCACGGCCGCGTCGGAGTCGCAGGCGGACACGCTCGATGATGTTATTGGTGAGATTCAGGCCACGCGCATCTCCGAACGGGGGGAAACCCGCATGGACGATCAGCTCAGCGAAGCGGCCATGGAAGACCGGAAGAAGGGCGGGTATTTTTGATCAGTTTTTGAGTACGTTTGCGGCAGCTCATCCGTAACTACTCAGAACGTAATGCCGGTTATTGCCTTGCTCGATGGTCTCAAAATCGAGATGTATTTCAACGACCATGCACCTCCTCATATTCACGCCAAACACGCTGAACACGAAGTGTTGATAACGATTCAAGAGTTCGCCGTGTTTGCGGGGTATCTACCAGCCAGGCAATTAAAGCAAGTGCAGCAATACGTGACCACTAATCAGGAAAAACTCTTAGCCCGATGGAAACAATACAACCCAAAATGATCCGTGTTCGTGAGGTGCTGGACGTTCAACCTTTCCGTATAATCTGTCGATGGTCGAACGGAGAAATCCGGGTCAATGATTTCACGCAGGAAATTATCCGCTGGCAAAAACATAGCAACAAAGAATTAGCTCAGTTAGCTAATCCAGAGAAATTCAAATCAGTATTTGCCCAAAGTGGCACAGTTGCCTTCGCGGGTATCTTAATTGACATGGGTGATATGGGATGGCAACCGTTGGACCTGGACCCAGACGTGTTATTTGCTACGAGCAAAGAGTTAGTACAAACTATAAATGAACCCGTTTCGTAAATTAAATTGGACATTCTTCGATTTATAACCGCCGGTTCGGTTGACGACGGCAAGAGCACGCTCATCGGGCGGCTGCTCTACGACTCTAAATCCATTCTGGCCGATCAGCTCGAAGCCATCGAACGCGCCACCAAAGGCCGGGAGGATGGTATGGTTGACCTCGCCCTGCTGACCGACGGTCTCCGTTCCGAACGGGAGCAGGGCATCACCATCGACGTGGCGTACCGGTACTTTCAGACGCCCGCCCGCAAATTCATTATTGTCGATGCGCCGGGGCACATTCAATACACCCGCAACATGGTCACGGGCGCGTCGAACTGCCAGTTGGCGGTCGTGCTGGTCGATGCGCGGCATGGCGTGGTGGAGCAAACCCGGCGGCACTCGCTCATTGCCAGTTTGCTGGGTATTCCGCACATTGTGGTAGCGGTTAATAAAATGGACCTGATGGGCTATTCGCAGGACGTATTCTCAGACATTTGTATTCAGTACGCTGAACTCGCCAAAAACCTGAACGTTCCCAATGTGACGTATATTCCGCTCAGTGCGCTCAACGGCGACAATGTGGTCGACCGGTCCGGTGCAATGCCGTGGTACGACGGCCCCACGTTGCTGGAGCATTTAGAGACCGTAGAAATTACGGATATTGTTGCGGACGGGGGACGCTTTCCGGTGCAGTACGTCATTCGTCCGCAAACGGCCGACCGGCCCGATTACCGGGGCTACGCGGGCAAAATTACCAGTGGTACATTTCGCAAAGGCGACGCGGTAACGGTGCTGCCCTCCGGTGAAACCTCGACCATCGACGCCATTGAAATTGCCGATCAGCACTACGACGAAGCCACCGCGCCGATGTCGGTCGTGCTTCACCTCGCCGACGACCGCGACATCAGCCGGGGCGACCTGGTTGTGCGCTCCGACAGCCTGCCAGTCATGGGGCAAACCGTGGAAGCGATGCTGTGCTGGATGGACGCGAAGGAGTTTAAAGTTGGCAACAAATACGTGTTGCAGGTCGGCACGGCCCGAACGCGCTGCTCGGTACGGAAAATCACCTACCAACTGAACGTAAATACCTACGAACACACCGAGGGCGTTGAGAATCTGAAGCTAAACGACCTGGCGAAAGTGGTGTTGCGCACGGCCCAGCCCGTCAGTTTTGATCCGTACACGTACAACCGCGCAACCGGCGGGGCCATCCTGATTGACGAAACCTCGAACGTAACGGTTGGGGCACTAATGCTAATTGGGGAAGCATAGATGCCGCTTTTTCGTAACTTTGGGTAAATACTTTGGAATGAATGTCCATGACTGAATTAGCCGCCCAACTGCTCGAATCACCGAAAGCCCCGCAGATTATTCAGCAGGTGCAGGCCATTCTGAACGACGAAAAGAACCGACGTCAGGCTTTCTACGAATGGATGGACGGCGACATGAAAGCCGAATTCATTAACGGCGAAATTGTTGTACATTCACCGGCTTTGGAGAAACATAATGCCGTGGTTCTTCGCCTTGGTACACTGCTAAGTGTGTTTGTAGACGCACGAGAGTTGGGAATAGTTCGGGTGGAGAAAGCGCTGGTTGAACTGACACGTAACAGCTACGAACCAGACATCTGCTACTTCGGTCCTGCCAAAGCCGCAACAATTCAGCCTGAGTTGCTGTATTATCCCGCGCCTGATCTGATCGTAGAAGTGCTGTCAAAAAGCACCCAGAAAAACGACCGGGAAGTAAAGTTTGAGGACTACGCAGCCCACAACGTAGCCGAATACTGGATCATTGACCCCACCCGCCAAACTGTTGAAGTGTTTGCCCTCGACGCCGACACGGAAGCCTATGCGCTGCTTGGCCTTTTTCGCGTGGGACAAACCGTTGGCAGTCAGCAGTTAGCGGGCTTCACCATTCCCATCAAAGCGGTTTTTGACGCAGGTGCGAACGTAGCCGCCCTGCGGACATTGCTGGTGGAGTAAATTCCCACTACAACAGCCGATCCAACCGAATGGGCAGGTCGTGGACCCGCTTGCCGGTGGCGTGAAAAATAGCGTTGGCGATGGCGGCTGGCATGGCAACCAGTCCAATCTCACCCACTCCCTTCACGCCTAACGGATTTACAATATCGTCGTGCTCGTCCGTAAAAATCACGTCCAGATCGTGAACATCGGCGAATACGGGGACGTGATACTCGGCTAAATTATGGTTCATGAAGCGGCCGAAGCGATGGTCCATGGCGCTCTCTTCCTGCAAGGCGTGACCGATGCCCCATGCCATGCCACCGATGACCTGACTGCGGGCCGTGCGCGGGTTGAGAATACGCCCGGCCGCAACGGCACTAACGGCCCGCGTCACTTTAACCGTGCCTAAATCCTCATCAACCTGAACCTCCACGAACGCAGCGGCATGGGCATTGCGCGATTACTGCTTGTTTTTCAGCATATTAGGAATCGACGTAGCCGTTTCGCTAACGGCCCGCCCCCCGTTCTGCTCCACGATAGTCAACAGGGAAACGCGCATCGACGGATCGACTTTAAGCTGGATAAAGCCGTCGCTAAACAGCACATCATCGCGCTTTACCTTCGCCACTGGTGAGCCGGGCATTTTCTTAGCCATTGCCAGGAGTTTGTCACCCAACGCGTCGCAGACAGCTTTTACCGCCACCCCACCGTCGAAGCCGCCCTGAATTGGAGCGAGCGGCATGTCGGTGTCACCCAGCCGAAATACAACATCTTCAATGGGCATTCCCAATGTTTCGGCAGCGATTTGGGTCATAGTCGTGTAGGTGCCGGTACCAATGTCGGCGGTGGCACTGCTAACGCGCAACTTGCCGTTGACGGTTAGCAGCGCTTCGGCACGGGCGGGCATGTGACTGGCGTCCCAAATGCCGGTCACATGCCATATCCAATAAGGTTATGCCCTTCGCCCCGCATTGAACGGGGAGCGGGGCTGCGCTTGCTCCAGCCAAACCGTTCGGCTCCCTGCCGGTAGCATTCGCGCAGTTCCTTGCTCGAAAAAGGCTTATCGTTTTCGGCCTGATCGCGTTCGGCGTAATTGCGCAGCCGCAGTTCGAGCGGGTCGATACCGAGTTCATACCACAACTCATCCATCACACATTCAATGGCGTGGACTCCTGTTACGCCCCCCGGTGCCCGCATGTCGAGGGGCGTGTAAAGGTCCAGCGATTTGAGTTTATACGTCAGCGCCGTGTTGTCGCAAGGATACAGTTTATTTGACCAGTTCACCACCGTTTCCATATAATCTTCAAACTGCGAGGTGGCGGCAATCGCTTCGTGGTTCATAGCGGTCAGTTTCCCATCCGGCGACGCGCCTAAGCGGACGTTCTGCACCGTAGCCGGGCGGTGGCCAAATGTACACATCTGCTGCCGGGTGAGCGTCACGCGCACCGAGCGTTTGAGTTCACGGGCGGCCATCACGGCCAGAAACAACTGGTATTGCGGCCGCAGCCCGGACCCAAACCCGCCACCCACGTAGGGCGAAACAACGCGCACGTCGCTGAATGGCATATTAAAAGTTTGGGTGATGTACAACTGGCTATTGAGTGCGCCTTGCGTCTTATCATAGATCGTCGGTTTGCCACCCCTATTATCATATTCCACCGTGGTGCCAAACATTTCAATTGGGTTGTGGTGCTGCGCCCCGTGGACGTACTGCGCCGACATCCGCGCCGGAGCCTCGGCTCATGCTTTCCGGGCATCACCACGCGGCTTGGGAGGCAACGGCTTCAGCGGGTTCATGATGTCGGGGTCGCGGGCTTCGGACAGACGCGCTTCCAGATCCGTTTTGTGTGGTTCCTCCTCGTAGGCAACCCGCACCAGCGAAGCTGCATACCGGATCATTTCAAACGTTTCGGCCACAACCAGTGCAACGGGCTGACCGCTGTACCTGATCGTTTCGTCGTGCAAAGGTCGAAACGGCGAACCGGGTGGGGCATCCTGGTCTTTGTAGCTAATGTCGAATCAGGCCGTGTGGGGGCGATTTTCGTGCGTAAACACCTGCAAAACACCGTCGAGCGCGAGTGCGTCGGCCGCATCGATGTTCGTGATTTTCCCCTTGGCAATACTGTTCGACACCACATAGCCGTACGTGAGGTCCGGCACGTTGAACTCGGCAGCATACTTCGCGGCTCCCGTTACTTTTTCGGGACTATCGACGCGGGGATGGGTTTTTCCAATGACGTTATTCATGATGTATGATATATGGTAGAGGGCATAGGTGAATCTACACCCTATATCATAGCGCACGGGCAGCCCCGATCATATATCTTTAGGGCTACCTGACCCAAGGCGCGGATGATGGCGCGGTGTGCCAGTTCAATTTTGAACGTGTTGTTGCCGTAGCCGATGGCACCTTCCAACAGGTTGTCGGCAACGGGCCGGAAGTTCTCTTTGGTGGCCGTTTTCCCCACAAGTAACGCTTTGGCGTCGGGCTTACGCCACGGCTTGTGAGCCACCCCGCCGAGCGCGATTCGGACATCTTTTATCGTATCGCCGTCCAGTTCTAACCCCACCGCGGCCGACACCACCGCGAAGGCGTAGGAAGCCCGGTCGCTGAGATGGAATGTTTAGCTGCCGCTACCGGATCGAGTTGAGTGAGCATAAAGATATCAGGCGATACGGTTCCTGTCGTTCAAACTCGATTTGTCCCTCAAGAAAAGAGGGTAACTTATTTTGCGGTTCGTGCAGGATGGCAAATCAATAAACAAAAATGACCGCCTACTACTAAGCGGTCATTTTTATAGAGTAGGTTCTCGGCAAGACATATCGTCTCACGAAGCAAGCAGTTATCACCTTATTTCAGCGTTCCCATGCCCCCGTCGACGCCAATAATCTGGCCCGTAATCCACGCAGCCTGATCGGAAAGTAAGTAAGCGGCCATACCGGCGATGTCCTGCGGGGAGCCGTAGCGGCTGAGCGGATGGCGTTTGTTGGCCGCGTCGCGCTTGGTGTCGTCGGCGAGCAGAAACTGCGCCATTGGCGTATCTGTCAGCGAGGGAGCAACGGCGTTAACGCGCACGTTGAACGGGGCCAGTTCGGCCGCGAGCGATTTAGTCAGACCTTCAACCGCCGACTTCGCCACCGACACCGACGAGTGCATTCCCATGCCTAATTTGGCGGCTACGGTACTGAATAGCACAATGCTCCCGGCTTTTGATTTCTTGATGGCCGCGTAACAGGCATGAATCGTAGCAACCGCACCCAACACATTAATTTCCAGATCGTTGCGGTAATCGTCGACCGTGAGTCGCTGGAAAGGTTTGAGGTTGATGGTACCGGGGCAATAGACAATGCCGTGCAGCATATCGGGCAGTTGAGTAAGCACATCGACGGCGGGCGTCCGCGTAACGTCCCACATCATGTGGGTCGATTGAATGCCTTCGGGCTGGGTGCGGCCTGCGGTGAATAAGGTGGCACCCTGTGCCTGAAGTGACTCAGCCAGCGCGTGACCAATGCCCGAACTCGCCCCAACGATGAGAATATTCTTGCCTTGCATGAGATTGGTTTGTGGTTTGTAAGTTTGTGGTTATCGCAGCCGAAGGAACCGCAACGGCCGGTACGCCGGTGCGGGACCGTCACAAACTCACAAACCACAAACTCCTTATATGGTTACGTCCGACGAGGAAATGTAGCGCAGTAGTTCCTGCCGGGTGGCATCGTTTTCAAACTTGCCGCCGTAGGACGAGGTAACGGTGGCGCTGTTGATGTCGTGAACACCCCGCATCGAAACGCACAAGTGCTTGGCGTCGATGATGACGGCCACGTCTTCGGTTTCGAGCACTTTTTTCAACTCCTCAGCGATCTGCACCGTCAGGCGTTCCTGCACTTGCGGCCGCTTGGCGAAATAGTCGACAATCCGGTTCAGTTTCGACAAGCCAATGACTTTACCGCTGGAGATGTAGGCCACGTGCGCCTTGCCAATGATGGGGACAAAGTGATGCTCGCAGTAGGTCTGAACGGTGATGTCTTTCTCCACCAGCATTTCGTTGTACCGAAACTTGTTGTCGAACAACGTAGCCGACGGTTTGCTGTCGGGATTCAGACCTCGAAAAATTTCTTTTACGTACATCTTGGCCACGCGCCGGGGCGATCCTTTCAGGCTGTCATCGGTCAGGTCGAGACCTAAAACGTTCATAATTTCCCGAAAATGCTCTTCGATCAGGTCAATCTTGAGGTCGTCGTCCAGGTCGAACGCGTCGGGGCGCATGGGCGTGTCGATGGACGAGGTGTGGTGGTCATCGCCCATTTCGTCGATTAGCAAGTGGTCCACGTTCGTGCCGTTATGATCTTTGCCGTTAGGCGGGGCGTCGTTAGACGGGATATTCGACGAAGTTCCGTTCAGTTTCATACAGTTTTACTTTGAGATCTAAGGCGGGGCTTAGCTGATTGCGTAGAATATTGTGAATAACGATGGCAATGTTTTCGGCCGAAGGGTTCAGATCCGCAAACTCATCGGTGTCGAGGTTCAGATTTTTGTGGTCGAAGCGGTTCGTGACGTGTTCCTTGATGATGTCGCCAAGGTACTTCATGTCAATAACGTAACCCGTTTCGGGATCAACTGGACCGGTTATCTGAACAATCAGGTCGTAGTTATGGCCGTGGTAATTCGGGTTGTTACACTTACCGTAGACGCGGGTGTTTTTTTCGTCGGACCAGTTCGGATTGTTTAATCGATGTGCCGCATTGAAATGTTCTTTACGAAATACGGCCACGCGTGGTGCGTCGGGCGGGGAAAGATCCACTCCGGGAGCATCCACTCTGGGAGTATTCATCATACAGTGGGGAATCGAAAAAGGGTTCGATCAACCTGTCGTTACAAAGTTTGTGTACAACACAGGCAGACGGAAGAGCGTGGAGCTTAAGCGCTCATTCGTGTGCGATTGTGGATTGAATAACCTCAATCCAGCTCAGTTTGTTCAACTTTATCCACATAATTGTTAAACAGACTTTACGGTATTAACTGATAGAACGTCCAGCCCTTTGGGTTGGTTCCGCGCCGAAGGAACCGGATATACCGACCCGTAGTTTGCCAGGTATGAAGTTTTTAAAACGACTGATGATCACCACCGTACTTATCCTGTTGACGCTCGCTTTTCTGACTTATTTATTTTTGCAGCAGGGTGTTTTTGGAGCTAATCCAGCGACTACCCGCCTGGCCCAAATTACTCAGTCGAAAAACTATCGGGACGGATCGTTCCAGAACCTGTCGCCGACGGAAGTAACCCGCCCCGGTGTATCACCGGTCAAGATGATGCGCGACTACGTGAACAAATCGCCCGCCAACGTCCCGTCCGCTCCCCTTCCGTCCGTACGAACTGATTTGCTCGCCCTGCCCGATGACAAACTTACAGTTGTGTGGTTTGGCCACTCATCCCACCTCATTAAGTCGAAAGGCGTCACGGTGCTGGTGGACCCGGTATTCAGTGGCAACGCATCACCCGTAACGTTTTTTGGCAAGTCGTTCCCGGGTTCAGATGTCTATAGCGCAGCCGACATGCCAGCGATCGACCTGCTCATTCTCTCGCACGACCACTACGACCATCTTGACTACAAGACGATTACGCAGCTCATTCCCAAGGTAAAGAAGTTCTACACGGCCCTCGGTGTCGGTGCCCACCTCGAACGCTGGGGCGTCCCGCCCGACCGAATTGTGGAGTTCGACTGGTGGGAAAGCCAGCCTGTTAGCGACAGTATCCGCCTGACGGCCACGCCCGCACGGCACTTTTCGGGCCGCAGTTTCGCGCGGGGCAAAACGCTCTGGGCCTCCTTCGTGCTCAACATTCACGGTTATACGCTGTACCTCGGTGGTGACTCGGGTTACGACACGCATTTTGCCGAGATCGGAGCCAAATACGGCCCTTTCGATCTGGCGATTCTCGAATGCGGGCAATACGGCGATGACTGGCCGCTAATTCACATGTTTCCCGAACAAGTCGTTACGGCTGCACAGGACCTGCGGGCCAAAGCCCTTTTGCCTGTGCACTGGGGTAAATTTGCGCTGGCCTACCACGCCTGGAACGAACCCATTCAACGGCTTGTAGAAAGCGCAGCAACGGAAGAACTGCTGGTAACGACGCCAAAAATTGGTGAGCCGGTCGTGATTGGAACAGCTTACCCACGGGCGGTGTGGTGGGGTTCTGAAACAAAAACCGGCCAAAAGGTCTTATCGGAAAAGTAATCAGTAACCCGTTTAAGTAACGTTAACAACCCAACAATCATGGCAGGAATCAAGCGTACGTCCGAAGCTGTCTGGAACGGCACGGGCATGGAAGGCAGTGGCACTCTCTCCTCAACGAGCGGTGTGCTGAGTCAGACTCCGTATTCATTCAAGGCCCGTTTTCAGAACGAAGACGGTAAAGCAGGCACTAATCCCGAAGAACTGATTGCAGCCGCCCACGCCGGTTGCTTCGCGATGCAACTGAGCTTTATGCTCACCGGCGCGGGCTTCGCGCCTACGTCGCTCAACGCGAAATCATCCGTCGAGATGGAGCAGGCGGGCGCTGGTTTTAAAATTTCGGGCATCAAATTAGTGGTCGAAGGCAATGTTCCGGGCATTTCGGCCGAGCAGTTTGACCAACTCGCCAACGAAGCTAAAACGGTCTGCCCCGTGTCGCAGGCGCTATCGGCGCTGCCCATCACGCTCGAAGCGAAACTGGCATAAGCGGACCAGCTTAAGTTGGTGTGTGCATGTGTTTGGGTGTTTTGGTGCGTTAGTTACCCTGTCAGTCAAACACGTAGGAACAAAAAACGTACAAGCGAATAGTTGATTTTAAACAACGGACCGGAGGCATCTGCTTCCGGTCCGTTGTTTTTTGCGCTATATTGTCGTCCAAATTCCAGCACTGCTATGAGTCATCCTACCCGACGTCGATTTATCCGTACGGCCGCCCTCACCGGCGCGGCAACGTCTGTTTTTCCCAAGTTTCTGACGAATGCTCAGCCTGCCGACCCGAACGTTCGCTTAGGGTTCATCGGCGTGGGTGAGCGGGGGCGCAGCCACGTTCGGCAGGCGCTCTACCGCGACGATGTCGTGATTCCCGCCATTTGCGACGTGTCGGCCGACAGCATTGCCAAAACCAACGCGCTGATTCAGAAAGCGGGCCACAAACTGCCCGAAGCATACGCCAACGGCGACGAAGCATTTTTGCAGATGCTGAAGCGCGACGATCTCGACGGCGTGGTTATTTCTACGCCCTGGGAGTGGCACGTGCCCATGGCCGTAGCCACCATGAAAGCGGGTAAATACGCGGCCGTGGAAGTTTCGGCGACGGTCAAGCTGCAGGAATCCTGGGACTTGGTTAATACCTCGGAAAAAACCAAAATGCCGTGCATGATTCTGGAAAACGTGTGCTACCGGCGCGACGTGCTGGCGGTGCTGAATATGGTGCGGCAGGGTCTGTTCGGCGAGATGACCTACGCCCACTGCGGCTACCAGCACGACCTGCGCGAAGTGAAGTTCAACAGCGGCAGCCAAACCTACGGAGGGGGTGTCGAATTCGGCGCGAAAGGCCAATCCGAAGCCCGGTGGCGGACGCAGCACTCCGTCGACCGCAACGGTGATCTGTATCCGACGCACGGCCTCGGCCCGGTGGCGCACTGGCTCAACATCAACCGGGGCAATCAGTTCGTGCGGCTCACCAGCATGGCCACTAAAAGCCGGGGCCTGCACAAATACGTCGTGGACAAAGGCGGGGCCGACCACCCGAATGCGAAGGTCAACTTCAAACTTGGCGACGTAGTGACGACTATGATCGAGTGTGCGAACGGGGAGAACATAATGATTATCCACGATACCAACTCGCCCCGCCCCTACTCGCTGGGATTCCGGGCGCAGGGCACGGAAGGAATCTGGATGGATGACAATGATATGATTTACTTGGAAGGCAAGTCCGCCAAACCACACACGTGGGAGCCGTTTGCCGCGTATCAGGACAAGTACGACCACCCGCTCTGGAAACGGCACGTTCAAACGGCCGAAAATGCCGGTCACGGCGGCATCGACTTTTTCGTGCTGCGGGGCTTTATCGAAGCGGTCAAAGCCAAAGGCCCCGTGCCCATCGACGTGTATGACGCGGCCGCGTGGAGCGCCATCAGTCCCCTGTCTGAGCAGAGCATTGCGGGCAACAGCAAGGCTATTGACATTCCCGATTTCACTCGGGGCAAGTGGAAGACGAACAAGCCTATTTTCGGACTGAACGACGTTTATTAATGGATAATGTACCGCGCGGGCGGCCCTGAATGAAAAATGCATACAGTGCCCGCTTTTCAGCTATTTGCGTTATCCCTAACTACCCTCGTGAGTCCATTATTCATTGTACATCAGCCATTATTCATTAACCAAACATGGTCTCCGCCCCTCCCAAAACCCGCTCCTATACTGGCCCGCTGCTCATTATCGGTGCGCTTTTCTTTGTTTTTGGCTTCGTTACGTGGGTCAACAGCGTGCTGATCGCTTTTTTCAAGCAGGCCTTCAACCTGAGTACCGTCGGGTCCAACTTAGTCGCTTTTGCGTTCTTCATCTCGTACACGATGATGGCCATCCCGTCGTCGGCGCTGCTGAAGCGGACGGGCTTTAAAAATGGGATGTCAATGGGTTTGCTCGTGATGGCAGTCGGCACGATTATTTTTGTACCCGCGGCCAGGGCACTTTCTTACCCGCTCTTCCTGGTGGGTCTGTTCCTGATCGGCATTGGCCTGACGGTGTTGCAAACAGCCTCGAATCCCTACGCCACCATCCTCGGCCCCCGAGAGAGTGCCGCCCAGCGCATTAGTTTCCTGGGAGTAGCCAACAAATTGGCGGGCATCATTAGTCAGTTCATTTTTGGCGGCCTGCTGCTGACGGGTGCCAATGCGGTTTCGGGCACCGCCACGCTGGAAAAAGTGGTAACGCCCTATCTGATTCTGACCGGTGTGCTGGTGGTGCTGGCGGTCCTGATCCGGTTCTCGAACTTGCCCGAAGTGTCCGAAGAGCAGGACGACGTACCCGCCGGGGCAACCCTGCGCACCAGCGTCTGGCAGTTCCCAAACCTTGTGCTGGGGGTTGTGGCGCTGTTCTGCTACGTTGGGGCGGAAGTCATTGCGGGCGACACAATCATCAACTACGGCAGGGCTATTGGCTTCACCAACGACGAATCCAAATACTTCACAACCTACACACTCTACGGTCTGCTGGCAGGGTACATACTCGGTATCATCGCCATTCCCCGATTTATCTCGCAGCAGATGGCCCTGCGGGTCGGGTCAATTCTGGCGCTGGTGCTAACGGTAGGCGCTATCCTAACCGACGGCTTTGCGTCCATCCTGTGCGTGGCATTGCTGGGTTTTGCCATTTCGCCCATGTGGCCTGCCGTGTGGCCACTGGCGCTGAACCGGCTCGGCAAATTCACCAAAATAGGCTCGGCGCTGCTCATTATGGGTATTTCGGGCGGTGCCCTGCTCCCGCTGCTACACGGCTACCTGACCGATACCGTTAGCCCCAAAATAGCATACGCCCTGTTGCTCCCCCTGTTCGCGTTTATCCTTTATTACGCGGTGTCGGGCCACAAAAAGACGGACTGGTAATGGTGTAAAGCAACAATGAACCACTTTATAGCTTTCGCTCATATTACCAAACAAATTCCTTCCATTTCGCTATTTACTACGTGGTATCAACGTTAATCATAACGAACGAATGGAAGGACAAGAATTTCGGCCAACAGCCGACCAACTCAAAACGGACGTACAGGAGTTTCCGGCGATTCAAGCCAAAATGACGCCCGAACCCGACAGCGATCTGTCAAATTACAAGGCGGCTGGTAAGCTAACCGACAAAGTAGCCATCGTCACCGGTGGCGATTCGGGCATTGGCCGGGCGGTAGCCGTCGCCTTTGCCAAAGAAGGCGCTAACGTCGCCATTGTATATTTGGCGGAGGAAGAAGAGGACGCGCAGGAAACCAAACGGCTGGCGGAGCAGTTTGGCACCCGTTGCCTGACGATTCCGTCGGATGTACGGCAACCGGAAAAGTGCCGCGAAGCCGTTGAACAGACGGTTGCCGAGTTCGGGAAATTGAATATCCTAGTCAACAACGCGGCTTATCAGCACATTCAGCAGAAGATTGAGGACATCACCGAGGAGCAGTTGCGCCGGACGTTCGAGACCAACATTTACGGATACTTTTTCATGGTTCAGGCCGCCCTGCCGCACCTGCACGAAGGCGACTCCATCATCAACACGGGCAGTATTGTGGGCAAGATGGGGGCACCCATCCTGGTCGACTACGCGTCCACCAAAGGGGCCAATCACGCCTTTACCCTGTCGCTGGCGGCTCAGCTTGGCGAACGCAAAATCCGGGTGAATGCCGTGCTGCCGGGGCCCATTTACACGCCGTTCCTGCCGGGAGCCGGTATGGAACCCGAAGGCGTTGAGCAGGCAGCCGCTAAAACGATTCTGCAACGCCCCGGTCAGCCCGAAGAACTGGCTCCGGCCTACGTGCTGCTGGCCTCCACGGATGGCAGCTACATTACGGGTAGTTTGCTGGACGTAAACGGGGGGAATGCCTGATCGTTCCGAGTTCAGTCTACGGCACGGAACGCTGGTACGAAAATGCCGTTCCGTGCCGTAGACTGAACCATTTGGTTTGCTATACTTGCCCGCTTTTAGCCGCTCGCTGCGCCGGAAGCCACGATGTCAGGATGGTAATCAGAATGACCAGAACGCCCGTCAGTACAATATCCCGGCTGGACAAACGAACTGGGTAAGCGTCGATGATGGAGCTGACCGTGCCCATTCGGATAAAGCCATACCGCTCCTGCGCCACGCAAATTACGATGCCCAGTACCAAACCCGCAACGGCCCCCGTCAGAGCGATAATGGCGCCTTCGGTCAGGAAAATCCGGCGCACCAGGCCCGTTGTGGCACCCATCGCAAACAGGATCTTGATGTCTTCCTTCTTTTCGATCACCAGCATCGACAGCGAGAAGAAAATATTGATGGACGCAATCAGGATAATGAACCCCAGCGTCAGCGCCACGAAGAGTTTCTCAACCCGAATGGCCCGGTACAGGTCGGTGTTCAGGTCGTCGCGGCTTTGCACCAGCAGTTGATCGCCCGCTGCGGTTTGCAAGGCCCTTTTGGCCGCGTCTTCGTCGGTGCCGGGCCGGAGCTGTAGCTCTAAACTCGTTACCTCGTTGGCTTCGTAACCAAACAGTTCCCGCGCCGTGGCCAGCGGTGCCAGCACAAAATTGTCGTAGCGCGACTCAATGAAAAAGACACCCGCTACCGTCAGCGACTCACTGCTGAACGCATCGGGATTGAGCACACTAAACGACTTCCCGCTTTGGGGGTAGAGAACTTGCAGCGGGGTCAGAATGTCGATCAGCGAGATGGTCAGGTCACTGCGGATGCCATCGGCCACCATCGCGTAGTTGACGCCATCCCGGCGCAACAGCAGCTTGCCTTCGAGCAGGGCGGAGTCGAGTTGCTGGCGCTGTAGGTAGTTATCATCCACGCCTTTGAGCCGCACCACTGTTTGCCGGTCGTCGTATTTGGCCAGCGCATTGTCCTGCGCGATGGCCGTCAGCAACGACACGCCGGGCGTCTGGCGCAGGCGCGACAGCAACTCAGGCGAGGCCATAAACCGTTTTCCCTGCTTCGGGGAAATAGTCATGTCGGACTCGAACGTCTTGAAAATCTGCCGGTTCAACTCTTCCATCCCGTTGAACACCGACAGCACAACAACCAGCGCCATCGTGCCCACGCCCACGCCGAGCATGGACAGGATCGACAGCCAACTGATGAAACTGCGCTTCTTCTTCGAAAAAAAATACCGACGGGCAATCCAGGTGGGGAGGTTCATGTCTTAATGAGTGAATGACTGAATGATTGAATTAGCGAATGGTCGACAGCTACTTTGTTGGCTATTCGCTCATTCACCCATTCACTAATTATCCTCTTCGTCCTCGGCCGGGGCGGGCGGAATGTCCAGACCGTGGAAAAGCTTATCCATCTTGTCGGCATATTCGACCGTATCGTCCAAATAGAAGCTCACATCCGGCACAATCCGGAGTTGGTGCCGGACGCGGTCACCGAGGTGCTGGCGGATCACTTTGCTTTTTTCCTGGATGCTTTCCAGCAACATATCCTTGTTCTTGGTCGCCAGAAAACTCAGGTATACGCGGGCTACGCTCAAATCGGGCGAAATGCGTACGCTGGTGACGGTGATGAACGCACCACCAAACAAGTGCGGCACCTCGCGCTGAAAAATTTCACTCAGGTCTTTCTGTAGCTGCCGGGCTACTTTCTGCTGTCGTTTCGATTCCATAATAGCTGTCTGTGGCTGAGTGTCACCGGTAAAGTCCCCGCCGGTTAACGCGTTGTTAGGGGTAACCGGCTCCCGGCGGTCACGGCCCTATGTGCAAATATCCGTACCTTTTTCCGTTCTGCCGAAATTGACCGTAATTTTGGCAAACAGTGAACAGTTAGCAACCAACAGCCAGCAGTGGTCTCGGTTAAATAAACTGCTGGCTGTTGGTTGCTAACTGTTCACTGAGTTTTGCTTAGTTTTTTTCGCTCTTACTTTCCGTATCAGTACATCAGTCTGCTGGCCCTGTTGCTGCTCATCCGGCTACCGCTGCTCCTGCACCCAATGCCGCTGCTGATTCCTGAACTAAACTGGCTGCTGGTTGGGGAGCAGATGAGCCGGGGAAATTTGCTGTACCGCGATGTCTGGGACAGCGTCAGCCCACTGTCGGGTCTGATCTACTGGGGACTGAATCTTGTGTTTGGCCGGTCGTTGCTGGCCCTGCACGGGGCGGCTACCCTTGTATCAATTTTTCAGATTGTCTATTTCAATTACCTGACCAACAACCGCGACGTGTACTCGGACCGCACGTTCTGGCCGGGTTTAATTTATATGCTGTTCCTGCACCTTTCGTTCGACTGCCTGACGCTGTCGCCGGTGCTGATGTCAACGAGTTTTTTGCTGCTGGCGTTCGGAACGCTCATCAAACAGATGGAACGCCGGGGTGCCACCGACGAAGTATTTGAAGTAGGCTTTTACATCGGCATCGCGGCTTTGTTCTACCTGCCGTCGGCGCTGTTCATCCTGTGGGCGGCCCTGTCGCTGCTGCTCTACACGGGCGCTACATTCCGGCAGCATTCGCTGTCATTGTTCGGGTTTCTGTTTCCCGTTGCCGTTACGGTCCTGTTTTATTACCTCAACGACAGCCTCGACGATTTCAACCGAAACCTGCTGGCGTCGGTATTTCGGGTGCGGCAATATTCGCTATCCGACTTTCAGTCGCTGATTGCGGCCCTGCTGATTCCGCTGGGGCTGGGCGTTTTAGGATTTTTGAGTTTGTTCAACACCACGAGCCGATACGTCAATTTCCAACAGCGCATCCAGCAGATTATGATGCTTTGGTTCGGAACGGCCGTGCTGACCATTGCGCTGATGCCGTTTCTGGCCCCGATGGCGTTTCTCAGCTTTGTGCCGCCGATGGCTTATTTCAGCGTCTATTACTTCGAGAATACCAAAAAAGAGTGGCTGGCCGAAGCCGGCTTTTCGGTGGCGTTTGGACTGATGTTGCTGCTATTTTACCAGGGTGCGGTCGGGCTGATTCCCCGGGCGGAGCTGGGACGCCTGAGCAGCCTACAGGTAAAGACATCACCCCTGCCCACCGACATCCGAAACCGGCACATCCTGATTATCGGTGAGGATTTGAGTGCCTACCGACACAATTACCCCGCCACACCCTACCTGAACTGGGATCTGGCTAAGTATGATCTCGATAACTTAGACAATTACGAGGCCGTTATCAACGTGTTCGACCATTTCCGACAGGACCCACCCGACTACATCGTTGACCACGAAAACGTTGTTGAGAAGCTGTTTCAGCGTGCCCCCGCCTTAGCCGTCCGCTACGAAAAAACCGCTGTGGCGGGGGTGTATAAACGGAAATGAGCGTTTGAGTTTTTAGGTGTGTGGGTGTTTAAGTACCTTCCCCGGTTCAAACACATGCACACCTAAAAACTCAATAACCAAGCACTTTTTATCATGCCCGCCCACGCCTTTACCAACAAACGCACCAGCCTCTACGTCTTCCTGAGTGCTGTATTCCTGACCAACGCGCTGATTGCCGAGATTATCGGGGTGAAAATCTTTTCGGTCGAAACGCTGCTCGGCACCCAACCCGCCCAGATTCACCTCTTCAGCGACTTTGTGTTGGATTTTAACCTGACGGCGGGGGCGGTGATCTGGCCGTTCGTGTTTATCACCTCCGACATCATCAACGAGTATTACGGCAAGGCGGGTGTCCGGCGCATTTCGTTTCTGACGGCCGGATTTGTGGCGTATAGTTTTCTGATTATCTACGCCGTTACCACGTTGCCTCCCGCGCAGTTCTGGCTCGATGTCAACGCCAAAGACGCGGCCGGTAACGCCATCAACATCAACAATGCGTTCGGCATGATTTTCCGGCAGGGACTCGGCATTATCATCGGCTCACTAACGGCGTTTCTGATTGGGCAGATTCTGGATGCGTCGGTGTTTCAGTACCTGCGCAAAATCACCGGTAGTCGCAAGATCTGGCTGCGGGCTACGGGGTCGACGCTCATTTCGCAGTTAGTCGATTCGTTCGTGGTGCTGGGCATCGCCTTCTACGTTTTCGGTAACTGGTCGCTGGCGCAGGTATTGGCCGTTGGTATTATCAATTACCTGTACAAAGCGACGACAGCCGTACTGCTAACTCCGGTGCTGTATGCAGCCCACTATTTCATTGACCGGTATCTGGGCAAAGAACACGCCGAAGAACTGGCTAATGAGTCAGCCATGAGTTCATTTATGTGAAGGGAAATGCCCTCCGCCAGTTGTCCAGCAGCACAGCCGTAGCAATACCCACATTCAACGACTCGGCATTTCCATAGCGCGGTATCGTGACCCGTTGCGTAACATATTGTTCCACCACCGGGCTGATGCCGTTCGACTCGTTACCCATCACTAAATAGCCCGACGGCTCAAACGACAGCGTGTGTACGTCGGCCCCATCTAAAAACGCACCGTATACCGGAACCCGACTTGCCAACTGACTGACCGACCGACTCAAAAACTCACCTACGTCACCATACCACCACTGCACCCGCGTGAACGAGCCTTTGCTGGCCGAAATGACTTTCGGGTTATACACGTCGGCTGTGGTTTCGGAGCAAAGAATTGTGCGGATACCGTACCAGTCGGCGATGCGGAGGATGGTGCCGAGGTTGCCCGGATCGCGGATATCGTCCAGGATCAGGGCTATTTCGCCCGGACCGGCCACTAAAGGGCAGTTTTCTTTCGTTCTGACCACAGCGAGGGCCGCGTTATTGCTGTCGAGCGTACCGATGCGTTCGAGGTCGGCCACTGACGCGATTTCGACCGGTGTTCGTTGGGGATCTGTCAGCCGACTGTTTTCTTTGTAGAACGCGTCGGTCGCCACGACCAACTCCGTCTGGAAGTCGGATTGGAGCACCTCCTGAACGCTCTTGGCTCCTTCGACTAAAAACGCGCCGTGCTGCTGCCGGTATTTTTTCTGGTGCAGCGACTGAATGTATTTGACCTGATTTTTGGAAAGCATGAAGATACTATATGATATACGATGTATGATGTATGATAATCTTACCGGTTATATACTATACATCATCCATCATACATGGGTCAAATGTGTCGCCATTGCGCTATTACTTTCCTCATCCGGTTGTCTAACCTCGCAACGCCTGCAACCCGTTGATCCGATCCTAACGGCGCAGGTTATTCGGGGAAACCGGACCATTACGACCGCAGAACTTGAAAGCCTGATTCCGCAAAAACCCAACAGCCGATTTTTGGGCCTGCCCATCACACCTAAGCTCTGGTGGTATCAGGTGGGAGCACGCCGGTTTGACCGGGATGCGGCCGTTCGTGAATTGGCGGCTAAAACTAATGAATTCGAGCAGCAAAGTCAGCAACTCGCCAATCAGCCCAAAGCCCTCAAACAACTGAACCGACGCTTCGCCCGCCGGGCCAAACGGCTGCGCCTGGAGATAGAGGAGGGCAATGGGACGATGCGTAACCTGGGCGAACCCCCGGCTTATTTTTCCGAACAGGACGCCCGCACCAACGCAGCTAAAATGCAGCGTTACCTGTCGGATAAGGGTTTTTTTAACGCACAAACGGCCTACACGCTCGATACACTGAGAAATAACCAGATTCGGGTTAGCTACATCATCACCGAAAATGCGGGGTTTTACCTGCGAACCATCGCCTACGAAATCAACGATCCGCGCATCGACTCGCTCGTGCGGCAGTCACTGTCCCAGTCGACGCTGACTGCCGGTGACCGGTATGATTCCCAAAAAATAGCCGCCGAAAAAGTGCGGATCGAAACTGCTTTGCGCGACAAGGGTTATTATGCGTTCTCGCGGCAGTACATACCCAACCCGGATGTGGACACAAGCCGCCGAAGCAGCGAGCGTCAGTTAACAACCGACTCCCTCCGCCGACCGGTCGATTTATACCTGGCCATCAGAAACCCACCCGGCCGGGCCGCGCACCCACTTTATCGAATCGGTGACGTAGAAGTGCGCGTTACCGCCGATGAACCGCAGCCAACAGCAGTAGCAACCGGGGTGGACACCGTGCGTCGCAATGGCGTGATGTACCTGCTGGGTGGCCGTAGTATATCCTCGCGGCTGCTGGACGGCAAGATCACCCTGCGACCGGGTGCGCTGTACAGCCAAACGAATTACCGCGACACGCAACGCCAGTTATTCCTGCTCAATCAATTCAAGTTCGTTAACCTAAACTTTATCGATACGACCAACCGGCAACTCCGAACACTCATTACGGCTACGCCCTTAGACAAATACGAAGCTACGGCGGAAGGGGGTCTTACAGGTTTGCTCTACGAAGGCAAACCTTTCCCCGGCGGTTTTGGCAGTCTCATTTTTCGAATGAGAAACATGTTTGGGGGTCTGGAAACGTTTGAGATTTCAGGGCGCTACGGCTTGGAAGCCCAAACTGGTTTTGCCAACAGTGCCAATACGAACAAGTACGTTTACACATCTCAGGAACTGGGTATCATCAGTTCGATTACTTTTCCCCAAATTCTCTTTCCGGGACGTTTTCGTTTCAACTTCAACCGCTACAATCCCCGTACCCAAATTAGTGTAAGCTTTAATAATACATTCCGACCCGATTTCCGCCGATCATTACTGCGGGCAACAATGGCCTACAATTGGCAAACTACTCCTGCGAAACAATTTAGTTTCCTCATTGCTGATGTTAACCTGATTAACGCCAATTTCGACACGGAACTTGGCGCTCTTTTCAAACGGCAATTAGATTCGCTGACTAATTTAGGCAACACAATTGGACTTAGTTTCAGGCGGTCGTTTGCTTCAGGTGTTAGTTTCGCTTATACATACAATACCAACCTGATCGGACAAAATCGCCGGGCCAATTTTTTCCGAACAGTAGTTGAGTCGGGCGGAACAACGCTGAATTTGTTCTCAGAGTCGCAATTGCGCCAATTCTTTCGTTCAGCCGATCCAACCGGGCTACAGTATTACAAATACCTTCGATTCAACATCGACTATCGGCATTACGTCCCAATTCGGACATATGCTACGCTTGCTTTTCGAGTCAATACTGGGTTAGTATACAGCTACGGACAGAACCGAACGGCTCCTTATGAAAAGCTTTTCTTTGCGGGTGGCAGCAACAGCATTCGGGCTTGGCTACCACGTCGGTTAGGCCCCGGCGCCGATTATCCCCAACCGTCATCAACAAATCCCAGTGGGCCAGCATTTAATACCGACCCGACCCGGGCGGAACAATTCCTGTATACGTTTGAGAAGCCCGGCGACTTTCTGCTGGAAGGTTCAATTGAATTGCGTGGCCGACTGTTTCACCTGCTGACTGACGTGAATGGAGCCATTTTTGTTGATGCAGGCAACGTATGGCGACTACCTTACAGCGCAAGTAGTACAAAAAGTACGTTCCGGTTCGATTCGTTTGTGTCTCAAATCGCCGTTGGAACGGGCGTTGGGCTACGGCTCGATTTCTCGTTCATCCTGATTCGGCTTGACGGTGGTATTAAAGTTTGGGACCCCGCCCATCGGTATGTACGTGAACAGGACGGCCAGATAGTTGATGACCGATTCATTCTACCCCAGTTTTCACTGCGTCGACTATCGCGCGGACCTAATCCAATGGTTGTCAACTTTGGCATTGGTTACCCATTCTGACAAAAATACGCTGGAATTAGCAACGCGGTTTAAGAGAATTTAACGACCGCATTCCTGCCAAAATGACAGCATTCTTGCCCTTTCTTCGTAAATTTGCATCTTATAAAAAGCGGAATGATGAACAGGTTATGACGGAGACATTCGTTATAACCTGTTCATCACCCGTTGTTTACCGTCATTATTTATGGAACGCTTCGCCGAATTAACGATACTCCAACCCGCTGATAAGGAACAGATTGAATTGCCGCGCACTTCGGAAGATGAGGTAGCCGTGGGCAAGAAGCGACTTTATATTGAAAGTTACGGTTGCCAGATGAACTTCGCCGACAGCGAGATCGTCGCGGCTGTGATGCGCAATGCAGGCTTTGCTACCACGGCCACTGCCGAAGATGCCGACCTTATTTTTCTTAACACCTGCGCCATTCGCGACAATGCCGAGCAGAAAGTCCGTCACCGGCTTAAGCACCTTGCCGGTCTCAAACGCCTGAAACCCGGTCTGCTGGTTGGGATGCTTGGTTGCATGGCCGAACGCCTGAAAACGCAATTGCTGGAGGAGGAGAAAGTGGTTGACATTGTGGCGGGTCCTGACGCCTATCGCGACATTCCAAAATTGGTGGAAGAAGCCGAATCCGGGCAGAAAGCGGTGAACGTGTTTCTGTCGCGGGAGGAAACCTACGCCGACATTTCGCCCATCCGCCTGCATTCCAACGGCGTTACGGCGCTGGTGTCCATCATGCGGGGCTGCGACAACATGTGCAGTTTCTGCGTCGTGCCGTTCACGCGCGGCCGGGAGCGCAGCCGCGACCCGCACAGCATCATCCGCGAAGCGCAGGACCTCTTCGACCGGGGCTACCGAGAAGTCACGCTGCTCGGGCAAAATGTGGATAGTTATAACTGGCGGTCCGACGGGTCGGAAGCGATCACCTTCGCCCATCTCCTCGAACAGGTTGCTCAAATCCATCCCAACCTTAGGGTGCGGTTCTCAACCTCGCACCCTAAGGACATTACGGACGACGTGCTTCACACAATGGCCCGGTACGACAACATCTGCAAGTATATTCACCTGCCTGCTCAAAGCGGCAATAGTCGGGTGCTGAAATTGATGAACCGGACGTATGACCGGCCGTGGTACATCGAGAAAATCAACAGCATCCGCCGAATCTTAGGCGATAACTGCGGTATATCGACCGACCTGATTTCGGGGTTCTGCTCCGAAACCGAGGACGAACACCAGGATTCGCTGTCGCTGATGGATTTCGTGCGTTACGATTACGCCTACATGTTTGCCTACTCGGAACGCCCCGGTACGCTGGCAGCTAAAAAATATGCCGACGACATTCCGGAAGCCACCAAAAAACGGCGGCTGGCCGAAATCATCGACCGGCAATTAGCCTACTCCGCTGAGCGTAATCAACGCCACGTCGGGCAGGTGCAACGGGTGTTAATCGAAGGTCCCTCCAAACGCTCCGCCGACTTCCTCAGCGGCCGAAATGACCAGAACAAAATGGTCGTGTTTCCGAAAGGGAACCTGCAAAAAGGGCAGTACGTCAACGTGTTAGTCACTAACTGCTCATCGGCCACGCTACGGGGAGAGGTAGTCAGTGAACCAATAACAGTCCCAGCGGGGAACTGCAACAGATAACAGTGAGTAACCTACAGTGAATAGTTGACCTGTTCGTTGTTGGCTGCTCACTGCTCACTGAAATTATGAACAACCAGGAAATACTCAGCGTTAAGCAGCGCTTCGGCATAATCGGGAACGCGCCCGCCCTCAACTACGCCATCAACGTAGCCATGCAAGTGGCCGCTACCGACCTCACCGTACTCATCACGGGTGAAAGCGGCAGTGGTAAGGAATCATTTTCCAAGATTATTCACAGCCTGAGCGCCCGCAAACACGGACAGTTTATTGCCATTAACTGCGGGGCCATTCCCGAAGGCACCATCGACTCCGAACTGTTCGGCCATGAGAAAGGCTCGTTTACGGGGGCCGTCGATTCCCGCAAGGGCTATTTCGAGACGACCAACGGCGGTACGATATTCTTAGACGAGATCGGCGAAATGCCGCTCGGCACCCAGGCCCGGTTACTGCGGGTACTGGAAAACGGCGAGTTTATCCGCGTTGGCTCCTCCAAAACGCAGAAAACCGATGTGCGCGTTGTGGCCGCTACCAACGTCAACCTGATGGACGCCGTTGATAAGGGCAAATTTCGGGAAGACCTGTATTACCGGCTCAACACGGTACCGATTTTTGTGCCGCCCCTGCGCGAACGCGGCACCGACATTGAACTGCTGTTTCGCAAGTTCACGACCGATTTCGCCGAACGATACCGCATTAAGCCGCTCCAACTCACCGAGGGCGCTAAAGAACTGCTGATTAGTTTTCCATTTCCGGGCAACATCCGGCAGTTGAAGAACATCGCCGAGCAAATATCCATTCTCGAATCGGAGCAGAATAAGCCTCTCGAAGCCGATACGCTGGCCAAATACCTGCCGCAATCGCAGCAGCCCAATCGGTCGCTGGCGCTTTTTCCGCAGGCACACGGCCCCGGTGCCGAGAATTTCTCGGAACGTGAACTGCTCTATAAAGTGCTGTTCGACATGCGCCGGGACATGAACGACCTCAAAAAACTCGTTCGCGATGTGCTGGGCAATGAGCAGGACGGTCGGCAGATTCTCAATAATCACAAAGACCTGTTCGACTCCATGCCACCCGACGGGGAGGTTCGTCAGCCGGGCGATGGCAGCGTAACGCGTTTTCTGCCGCCTGCTAACGGCGTTCCCCACCCGGAAGCCCGAACAGCCGTATCACCGGCTACTGAAACGTACGGTAGTCACCCACCGGTTCAAATTTATGACGATGTAGATGGCGACGTGAACGAGGTGACCGTGGAAGATGTGACCCACGAAACCGAAGACGACGATTCATTGTCACTCGAACGGCAGGAGAAAGAAATGATTCTGAAGGCGCTCCGGCGCAACAACAATAAACGCAAATATGCCGCTCAGGCACTCGGCATCTCCGAGCGGACGTTATACCGAAAGATCAAACAGTATGAAATTGATGAAGAATAGATTTCGGTTAACAGCTAACAATGAGCAGCCAACAGTAAGCTGGTTGTCAACTCGAAACTGGATGAGTTTACTCATAGCTGTTGGCTGCTCACTGCTCACTGTTAGCTGTGGAGTGTACTCCTTCACCGGCACAACCCTGTCGCCGGATATTAAAACCGTAACGGTCAATAACTTTACACTGGCAACGGCCGGTGGCCCGGCTAACCTGCCGCTGACGTTCAACGAGAAGCTAAAGGAATATTACCAGCGTTATACGAGCCTGAAGGTCGTTCCAAACAACGGCGACATGGTGATCGAGGGCAACATTACCGGCTACGACCTGTTGGCCGTTGCGCCCACGGCGTCCGATCAGGCGGGGGTTAACCGGCTGCAAATCACGGTGCTGGCCCGCTTTTACAATAATAAAGACGAGACCAAGAACTTTGAACAGTCGTTTTCGTTCTACCAGGATTTTCCGCAGAATCAAACACTCAGCCAGAACGAAAGCCGGTTAGTCCCGAAAATCCTGGATCAGATTGTGCTGGATTTATTTAACAAAACAGCCGCCGACTGGTGATTTCAGTGAGCAGTTATCAGCCAACAGCGAACAGTAATCCGGCTTATTTTTTACTTTTGGGTTTGCAAACCAACTGCTGCGGTTCCCCGCCGGGACTGTTGGCTGATAACTGTTCACTGATATGCAGGCTCTCGACAAAGAAACGTTTTCCTACTGGGTCACCCATCCTGACGACCTAAGTGCTACTGACTTCGTGCAGTTGCAGGAAAGTCTGCAAACGTATCCGTACTGCCAGGCCCTGCATACATTGACGGCTAAAGCGGCTTCGGTACACCTCAAAAGCCAGACGGTGCCGTTTGTGCGGCAGGCAGCGGCTCACGCCCTGAGCCGTAACGCCCTGCGCAAGCTGATCGACAACGAATTTCAATGGTCAGAAAACCTGCTGATCAAACTCAACGAACTTTCGGCTAAGCACGTGCCTATTCCCGACGATTACCAACAGGAGAGCTACGCGCTCTTTAAGTTGAAAGCAGGGGTTGGCAGCAGTTTTCCGAGGCTATCGCTGCTGGGTCTGCCCGGTCAGGCACCGGTTAGGTTAAAATCGGCCGAAACCGTTCCGACGCCCGAAGACCCTACCCTGTCCGAAACCAACCTGCGAAACGATCTGGCGCAAATTGCCGAAACTATGCCACCAGTGCTGTCCCCAGCCGACTTGGAACGACAGCGCCAACTGGACCTGATCGACAGCTTCATCAAAAAGGAGCCACGCATTCCGCCGGTGCAGGCCAAACCCGGCGAACCGCTTCAACAGGAGGACCTCACAAAGCGCAACAAACCGACTGGGGGTGGTTTCGCGACGGAAAGCTTCGCCAAGATCCTGGCTAAACAGGGTAAGGTTGACAAGGCCCGTGAGATTTATGAGAAATTGATGGCAAAAAATCCCGATAAAAAGGCGTACTTTGCGGCAAAAATCAGTGAATTAACAGGCGGTCAGCGTTCAACACCTGAATGATTCAGGTTTCTCTCCCTCCTAAAAACGCATTAATCGAACATTTAGAAACTTCCCTATGGTAACGACAGTAATTGTCCTTATTTGCATTCTCACCGTCCTCTTGATTCTGGTTGTGCTCATTCAAAACTCCAAAGGCGGAGGGCTGACGGGCGAATTTGGTGGATTAGGTTCCAATCAACTCATGGGCGTCAAGAAAACGACCGATCTGCTGGAACAGATCACCTGGGGTCTGGGCATCGGCATTATGGTACTCTCACTGACATCCTACATTCTAATCGACCGCAATCAGGCCACCGGTATTAACAGCGCTAACGTTGACCGGGCGCAGACCCAAACGCTGCCCGGTGCGGCTGCTCCGGCTCCAGTACCGGGTGCGGCTACTCCGGCCGGAACACCGGGAACACCAGTGCCCAGCGCAACAAACGGGGCCGCACCGAGTCAGGCCGCTCCAAGTGCTGCTACATCCGGCGTTTCGACATCGGCGTTAACACCCCAGCGGTAAGCAACTATATTAGGATAAAAAAAGGCTCTGACATCGTATCAGAGCCTTTTTTATACTCAGGTTGATGTTAGTCCCGTAAGGACGTGACAGCGAAGCGTCGGTAGGAAAACGTGCCCATTCCTATTCCATCGTTCCGTAGGGACATGACAGCGAAGCGTCGGTGAATGAATGCTGTTATGTCCCCCATCCCCTACGCCACGGCCTGCGCCAGCAACTGCCGGGCAATGGGCAGCAGCGTTTCCTGAACGGGGTACGTTCGCGTTGTTTCTAACCGATACGTAGCCGGGTTTGGCAACTGGCGGTGCCGACGAATAAGGTCGAGTTTGATGTTCTCGAACGTGTTGACCAAACTCGTGCGCACTGCTTCCACGTAGCGAAGCTGCACCATCCGACCGCCCGGCTCCTGATCGGAATAAAGCGTAAGTGAAAACTGATACACCTGCGCTTCGGACTGATTGGTTACGTACAACAGCAAATAGCCTTCTTCGGGGCGCAGCGGCATCAGCCCTACCGGCGCGAGTGTCAGCGATCCGGCAATGTCGGCCCAGCGTTGTTGACCCTCCGTGAGCATTTTCTGAAAACGGGGCAGGGCAAAATCCATGATGGCATCCATTTCGGTCATAAACGCCGGGTCGGTTACCTCCGGCTGGTACTCAATCCGGGGTGGCGGCCCGGCAATCCTGCTCACGCGCTTGGGGAAAGCAGCATTTAACGTACCTTTGCCCCTCGAAAAACGAACACCGTCGGCATAATGACTGCGCAGATCGGGCAAGTCAGGGCAAAGTTTATCAGCCGTAAAGTTCTGCTGAACGGCCTGTAAGTATGCCATCAAGACATATTTTTGATACTCAGCGTCGAGCCAGTTTTGCGTAAACCAATCAGACTGCAATTTTTTCATAACTCAGGCAAGCCACTTTAACTGCGTTTAACAGGATCAACTTAATGAACGCCGGGCAATCTGCCAAATTATGTTATGCAGGGACGCATAATTACCCGAACGGAGTGGTGGAAACTTGTCGAACGGCAGTATGTCAGGTAAAAGCCGGAAATTTTGACAGTCCGGCGCGTTGGCACAGTAATTGGCGGGCGGTTCGTTGTCGTGTAATGCATTACACAAGTAAATGTTAACCTTAATCATCTCATTATCATGGTAGCAGAAACGGAAAGCGTTAAAGTGAACGTGAAACCGATTGCCGACCGCGTGTTGGTCGAAGCCGCTCCGGCTGAAGAAAAAACCTCATTTGGCATCATCATCCCCGATACGGCCAAAGAAAAGCCGCAACGCGGGACGGTTATTGCCGTTGGCAGTGGCAAAAAAGATGAACCAATGACGGTTCAGGTCGGCGATACGGTATTGTATGGCAAGTACGCCGGCACCGAGATTACCGTCGAAGGTAAAGAGTATCTTATCATGCGCGAATCAGACATTTTCGCAATCCTGTAAAGCTTTTGTGTTTTCGAGTGCTTTTGTCTTTGCGTTGCAATTACCGAACCACTTAAAAACGAATCACCCAACAACTTTAAAAACCAAGCTACAATGGCTAAGAAAATATTTTTCGATACCGAAGCGCGGGAGCGCATCAAGAAAGGCGTTGACACCCTTGCCGACGCCGTTAAAGTAACGCTCGGACCTAAAGGCCGGAACGTTATTCTGGACAAGAAATTCGGCTCGCCGGTGATCACCAAAGATGGTGTGACGGTAGCTAAAGAAATTGAACTGAAAGACGCCATGGAAAACATGGGCGCTCAGTTGGTGAAAGAAGTGGCGTCGAAAACGGCCGATTCGGCAGGTGACGGCACCACGACGGCAACAGTATTAGCGCAGGCGATCTACTCGATTGGTGCAAAAAACGTAGCCGCTGGTGCTAACCCGATGGACCTGAAGCGGGGCATCGACAAAGCCGTATTAGCCGTGACGGCTAATCTGGCCGAGCAGGCGCAGACCGTTGGCGACGACTTCAGCAAAATCACGCAGATTGCTACCATTTCGGCCAACTACGACGAGGAAATTGGTACTATGATCGCCGAAGCCATGCAGAAAGTAGGCAAAGAAGGCGTCATCACAGTGGAAGAAGCCCGCGGAACCGAAACGGAAGTGAAAACCGTGGAAGGGATGCAGTTCGACCGGGGTTACCTGTCGCCGTATTTCGTGACGAACACCGAGAAGATGGAAGTTGAACTGGAGCGCCCGTTCATCCTGATTTCGGAGAAGAAAGTGTCGTCGATGAAAGAACTGCTGCCGGTGCTGGAGCAAGTGGCTCAAACGGGCCGTCCGCTGCTGATCATCGCCGAAGACGTTGATGGCGAAGCCTTGGCTACGCTGGTGGTGAACAAGATCCGGGGTGCCCTGAAAGTAGCCGCCGTGAAAGCGCCGGGCTTTGGCGATCGCCGGAAAGCGATGCTGGAAGACATTGCAACCCTGACGGGTGGCCAGGTTATTTCGGAAGAGCGCGGGTTCAAACTCGAAAACGCCACGGTTGATTACTTAGGCCAGGCCGAGAAAATTCTGATCGACAAAGACAACACGACGGTTGTGAACGGCGTCGGCGAGAAAGAGGACATCACAGGCCGCGTGAACCAGATCAAAGCGCAAATTGAAAACACGACATCAGACTACGACCGCGAGAAATTGCAGGAGCGTCTGGCTAAGTTGTCGGGTGGCGTTGCCATTCTCTACATCGGTGCAGCTACCGAAGTAGAAATGAAAGAAAAGAAAGACCGCGTTGACGACGCCCTGCACGCAACCCGTGCGGCTGTGGAAGAAGGCATCGTAACCGGTGGTGGCATTGCCCTGATCCGCGCCATTTCGTCGCTGGACGGCATCAACGCCCTCAACGAAGACGAGAAAACGGGTATTAACATCATCCGGCAGGCGCTGGAGTCGCCCCTGCGGACGATTGTTGCCAACGCCGGTGGCGAAGGTTCAGTGGTGGTGAACAAGGTAAAAGAAGGTACGGGCGGTTATGGCTACAACGCCAAAAACGACACCTACGAAGACCTGTTTGCAGCCGGTGTCATTGACCCGAAAAAAGTAACGCGTCTGGCGCTGGAAAACGCAGCCTCAATTGCGGGTATGTTGCTGACTACCGAGTGCGTCATTGCCGACGAGCCGGAAGAAGCATCAGCCGGTGGCGGTGGTATGCACGGCGGTGGTGGCGGTATGGGTGGCATGATGTAAGATCAGGTCAGCTTACAAGTTACCCACAAGTAGTATACGGCCCGGTTTCGAAAGAGACCGGGCCGTTTTTGTTATATTTAACTAAAAAGCAACTCGATGGAAGCAATCGAAGAACCGTCTGTAATGGCCTGGAACACCTTCTCCGACGAGGAGTTCTACGCCTTCTGCCAGCGCAATCCCGACCTCCGTTTTGAACGCGAACCCGACGGGAAACTAACCGTCGTGCCCAATACAGGCGGTAAGACTGGAAAACCAATTTTAAGCCTTATAGCTTGTTCTTTCCTTGGCTGGAAGAAAGTCAGAGTGGTAAAATGTTCGATTCATCAACGGCATTCCGGCTCCCGGACAGCAGTACCCGTTCGCCCGACGTAGCCTGGGTACGGCTTGACCGCTGGAACGCCCTCACCGAACGGCAACAGGAGCAGTTTCCGCCCCTTTGCCCTGATTTTGTAATTGAGTTGCTCTCGGCAACCGACGCGCTCAAAACGGTTAAGGCAAAAATGCTCGACGTGTGGATGCAGAACGGCTGTCGGTTAGCGTGGCTCATTGACCCTAAGTCACAAACAACCCATATCTTCCGCGCCAACGGAGAAATTCAAATCGTTGAAGGTTTCGACAAAACACTCTCAGACGAGGACGTTTTGGCAGGGTTTACAATGCTGCTGAGTCGGTTGTTGTAAGGGAGGCATGTTTGTTTCAAACAGCGTGAGGTAAGGATAAGCTACTACTATACAGCACTTTATAAAAATCTTTAGAAACCTTCGCAGTTGAATAACGTATGGAAACCGAAAAACGTAAACGCGGGAAACTCAGTCGGCAGGTTCCAGCTCGCATCGCGCCCCAACAACGTGCCCGTACCTTGAACCAAATGTCCATAGCCGACGCCTTGGAAGCTAAAGGCTGGAGCAAGAGCGAGTTTGCCTCCCGCATGAATCAGCGGCTTAGCGGTACGCAAAACTTCACCATCGACACACTATCTGACATTGAGGAAACGCTGGGCGTTCAATTGCTCGTGACGGATTGCAAACCAGCCGCTGACGCATCGGGGACTGGTGGTGCTTGAAGCATCAATCCGCCGGGTATTTGGGATAATGTGAGTCAGGCCCGGCGAATCGCCGGGCCTGTTGTGTTTCTCTACTTGATATACAACCACCGCTTATACAACGCCTTCTGCGCTTCGGTTTGGGTAGACAGCGGTTCCAGCCGGTAGCTGACTAATGGATTTTGCGTGAGTTTGACGGGCAATTCGCGGAGTTGGCCCGAACGGTTGATGAGCAGATTAACCACGTCGCCCACGCGCCGACCGCTGATAAACCGCAGCAGATCGTCGCCGACGCGGAAGCCGTTGACCGAAATAATCTCGTCGCCCACGTTCAGCCCATCGGTGTAGGCGGCTGAGCCACGCCGGACGCCCGCAACGGTCACTTTGCCGTTGACGACACTCGTAGCAGCGCCGAGGTAACCATCCTGCGCTTTAGCGGCCACGTTGATCAATTGAAGACCTACCGGCTCAAAGTAAGCGTTGTAGTTGATTGGGTCGGCGGTGTTGAGCGCAGTGGTGAAGAAGTCGGTCAGGGGGCGACCCGCAATTTGCTCGGCCGCCCGCCGGAACTCGTCATCGGTGAAACCGCGCTTCTGTTTCTTGTAATATTCCGCATACAAATACCGCATCAGGTCGTCCATGCTGCGTTCGCCGTTGCTACCCGCCAGAATCGCGAGGTTCAGCAGGCTACCGAGCACACTGCCCTTGCTGTAGTACGAAATCGTGGTGTTGGATGAGTTCTCGTTCGGGCGATACGCCTTTATCCACGCGTCCCAGCTCGATTCGGTTACCGGCTGAACACGGTTGCCGGGCTGATTTTCGATCTGCGTGATGTCGTTAGCTACGATGCCGAGGTAGGCGTCGGGCGTGTGAAAACCAGCCCGACGCAGAATATAATCTTCATAAAACGACGTGCAGCCCTCCGACAGCCAGAGCATGTGCGTGTAGTTTTCAGTCTCGTAATCGAACGGACCGAGGGCGATAGGCCGGATGCGCTTCACGTTCCAGAGATGGAAATACTCGTGCGCCACCAGCGTCAGAAAACCCTTGTAGTTCGATTCGGAGATGTAGGCTAAGCGGTTGGTTTCGAGCGTGGTCGAGTTGAGGTGTTCCAGCCCGCCCCCACCCGGCGGAATGTGGTGGACAATAAACGTATAATCGGTGCAGGGATGTTCACCGACGACCGTAGCCGCCGTTTCGCACACACGTTTGTAGTCAGCCGACAGGCGCTGCTCATTATACTCCACGTCGCCGTACATCGCCACGGTGTGCGGCACGTTAGCGGCCGTGAACGTAAACGTCTTATGGTTCCCAATCTCGATGGGCGAATCGACCAGAATGTCGTAGTCCGGCGCTTCGTACGTATAACCGGACCCGGCAACGGGTTTGAGACCGGTGGCGACGGCCTTCCAGGTTTTGTAAGGCTGCACTACTACCCGATGCGGCCCGTTTTTGAGCGCATCGACGTACATAAACACCCCGGCGGGCGTCACGTAGCCGTGGTCAACGTCTACAAAACTCGTGCGCACGGTCAGTTCGTTGGCGTAGACCCGGTAGCGAATCGTGAGGTCATTGTCGGCTGAATACACGCGCCAGGCATTTTTACGGATTTTGTCGCTCACGACGGGTTTGCCCGCAGCGGTGGCCGTAAAGCCTTCCACGTTTTTGGCGTATTCCCGAATCAGGTACGAACCCGGTGTCCAAACCGGCATTTTAATATCGACGTACCCTGGATTCTTTTTAGCATTGGCGGCAGCACTGTTTTTGATCTGCATTTCTACCTCAAAGTAGTGCGTTTGCGGCTCCGGCATCGAGAGTACGTACGTCACGCCGGACGACGGAGCCGGGGGTGTATCGTCGTCGGGTGGGATGGTAGCAGCGGGCGAGCGGTGGGGGGCAAAAAGTGTCCAGACAGTAAGTAAATACAGGAGCCGGGCGTTTTTTTTCATACGGAAACGTAAATAACTTCGTTTTTTGTCCAGATTTGACGTGGAATCTGCCAATTAGTCGGCGAAACTACGACGCATTCCAAGCATTCACAACCCTTGATTTCGTTTATGCCTCATTCTCAATCCCAGCCGGATCGACACCCATCAGGACAGTGCCCGTTACTTTCTTTTTTGGCTAACCAGTTGCTGTGCGTACTGATCCTTGGGTTGCTGTTTTCGCGGTCCGCTTTAGCCCAGCGGACGTTGAGTTACTCCGAACCCGATTACCACTACCGCAACGGCCTTGAATTGTTCGAGAAAGCCAATTACGCAGCCGCCCGCTACGAGTTTCGGCAGTACCTCGAACCCCGCCGGGGCGACGGCTCCCGAACATTGCTCAACACCACCGATCAGAACGCCGTAGAAGCCGAATACTACGTGGCCCTCACGAGCCTGTACATCGACGAGCCGGGGGCCGAACTGCTGGTCGACCGTTTCGTTAAAAACAACAGCCAGCACCCCAAAGCCGGGCAGTTGTACGGCGATCTGGGTACGTACTATTACACCCGTCAGGATTACGCCAAAGCGATTGACTTCTTAGAGAAAGCGGTGGCACAGGGCGGCAGTAACACGCGCCAGACAACGTACAAATACCAATTAGCCATCGCGTATTACAGCACCCAGGATTTGCAGAAGGCGCTTCCGCTGCTGAACGAGGTTAAAACAGACCCTAATTCGACGGATGCACCAGCCGCGTCGTACTACGCGGGCGTCATCAACTTCCGTAATAAGAACTACAACGAAGCGGTGGCTGACTTCCGGCGCGTGGCGACCAATCCGATCTACCAGAACCAGGTGCCCAACTGGATTGCGCAGGCGTTATACCGGCAGGGACGTTACGACGAATTGCTGGCGTACACGGAACCACTGCTCAAACGAAACAACGGTGCGAGTTTGGGCGAAGTGGCGCTGTTTACGGCTGAGGTGTTCTACGGGCAGAACCAGTTCGCCAAAGCGATTCCGTATTATAAACAGTATATCAGTTCGGGCAGTGCCAAAGCGCCCAACGCCGTGAAGTTCCGCTACGGGCAGTCACTGTTCAGGACCGGAGCCTACGCCGACGCCATCACGCAGTTAAAACCATTAGCGGGCGGCAAAGACACCACGGCCCAGTACGCAGCCTACACCCTGGGAGTCAGCTATTTGCAAACGCAAAACCCGACCTACGCCCTGACGGCGTTTGATCAGGCGGGACGGCTGTCGTTCAACCGGGCCATTCAGGAGGAAGCGCAGTTTAACCACGCCAAACTACAGGTCGACCAGAACAACGGGGCCGAGGCCGTGCGCGAACTGACGACTTTCCTGAAGCAATATCCCGACAGTAAATTTGAGAACGAAGCCAACGAGCTGGTTGGTGAAGCGTATTTCGCGTCGAACAACTACCCGGCGGCTATTGCCTACATTGAAGGATTAAAACGTCGGACGCCTAAGATCAACGCGACCTATCAACGGCTGACGTATAACCAGGGCGTCAACGATTTCAACGCCGAACGGTATCCGCAGGCGGTGGCCAATCTGGACAAGTCGCTGCGGTTTCCGGTCGACAACACCCTGCAACAGGCGGCCCAGTTCTGGAAAGCGGAGTCGTACTCAGCGGGCAAACAGTATGATACGGCCATTCCGCTCTACGCCAGCATCTCCAAAAGTAGTTCGCCGGAGTACGCCAACAAAAGCCTTTACGCACTTGGCTATGCGTATTACAATAAAAAAGACTACGCCCGCGCCCTCCCCTATTTCCGCGATTTTGTGAGTCGCGGGGGTGACGATACGGACGATGTAGCGCAGGTCCAGGATGCCACGATCCGGCTGGCCGACGCCTATTTTGCCGGTAAGCAGTACGAGAATGCCATGCGCTACTACGATCAGGCGATTGCCCGGAACGCGCCCGATAAGGATTATGCATCGTATCAGAAAGCTGTTATTCTGAGTTACGTCGGGCGCGATGTGGAAGCCAAAGCGCAGTTTGATCAGGTGCAGCGGCAGTATCCGAACTCGCGGTTCGTGGACGAATCCATATTTCAGACGGCCAATGTCGATTTTGAGAAGGGCGCGTATCCAGTCGCCATCCGGGGATTCACGCGCTTGATTCAGGACAAACCGAACAGTTCGCTCGTCCCGGCCGCGCTGCTGAAACGAGCTATTGCCTACGGAAACCTGCAGCAGTACGACCCCGCCGTAGCCGACTACAAACGCATTCTTGACGACTTTGGCGATTCGGAGCAGGCAAAAAGTGCCCTGTTAGGTATTCAGAACACGCTGAACGATGCCGGTCGGCCGGAAGAGTTCTCGCAGGTACTGGGTGAATACAAAAAGGAAAACCCGGGCAGCACCGACGTGCAGCGGGTTCAGTTCGAGAACGCCAGAAACATTTATTTCAGCCAGAAATACCCCCAGGCCATTCAGTCGCTGCTGGCGTTTATGCGGGAGTACCCCAGCAGTCCGGGCACGAACGAAGCACGGTATTACCTCGGCGAATCGTACCGGCAAACCAACGACCCGGCCAATGCCCTGCGTTACTACAACCTGGTCGTAGCCGACAACCGGTCCGACTTTTTGGTGCGGGCGGCTACCCGGGCGGCAGAACTGGAGTCGAAGCAGAAAAACTACCCCCGCGCCATCCAAAACTATGGAGTTATTCTGAGCAAGGCGGATGACAAAGCCGAGCAGGTGGCGGCTCAGTTGGGCTTGATGGATACGTATTTCGTCTACCCGAAACCCGATTCGGCGGCTGCCTTAGCTCGCGAGGTGCTGGCCGCTGGCAACGTGGTGCCGGGCGCTCAGAACCGGGCGCAGTTGATGCTGGGCAAAGTGGCGTTCGGGAAGGCCGATTACAAAACTGCCCAGACCGAACTGGAAAAAACCATCGCGCTGGCTAAGGATGTGAACGGAGCCGAAGCGCAGTATTATCTCGGCGACATCTTGTTCCGACAGAAAAAATACAAGGAGTCGGTCGCTACACTACTCAAATTTAATGAGTTATTCGCCGACTTCGAGTACTGGAAAGGTAAAGCGTTTATTCTCGTCGCCGATAATAATGTGGCTTTAGACGAACTGGCGCAGGCTAAAGCCGTGCTTAACTCAATCATCGAAAACTCATCCGACCAGACCGTCGTCGCCGAAGCAAAGCAGAAGCTGGCGGGGTTGGTGGCTAAAAATTAAATGATGAATGATGAACAGGTAGGTGATTTGGGCTGATGCCAGCCAATCACTCATCCGCACAGGCGGCCCCGATTCATAATTCATCATTAGAAATTCGTCCTACATCCACTATGATTGTACGTCCCCTAACCACCCTATCCCTTCTCATCTTTTCCACATCCCTCCTTGCCCAGCAACAGCCGCGCCCGGTGAAAGAAGGTGAAGTCGATAATCAGGAAATCACGGTTGAGAAAAGCCGGAAAATCGAACTGCCGCCCGCCAACCGGCTGTTCAACAAGATTCCGTCGGTTAAACCGTCGGCCGAGCAGCGCAAACTGACCTACGAATTTGAGGATCGGAAGCTGACCATCGGTGATCCACGAATCAACACGACGGTGCTGTCTCCCGCCACAACCCAACCCGACGAAACACCCGCCTATACTAATTACGTAAAGCTGGGCGCGGGCAATTACAGCTCATTTTTTGGTGAAGGATTCGTGGGCTACAACGCCCTGTCGAATGTGGCGCTGGAAGGTTCGCTGCGGCATTTGTCGTCGGGAATCGGCCCAGTCGACGGAAAAAATTCGGCCCAGAGCGACACGCGGGCGCGGGTAACGGGCAAGTACTTAACCGACGCGTTTAAGTTTCAGGCCGATCTGGGTTTCGACCGCAACGCCTACCGGTTCTACGGCTACAGCCGGGCATTTTCGGAACGGCCGGGTTTTAATCCAGAGTCGATCAAGCAGCGACTGAACACGGTCAACTTCCGGCTCGGCATCGAGAACGCCAACAGCGACAACGCCATCGACTACTCACTCCGCACTGGCATCACGAACCTGCGCGACCTCTTCAACGCATCCGAAACCGACTGGGGCACCAACTTCGCCGGGTCCCTGAGTATCACCGACAACGTGTTCGCGCTGATAGCTGCCGACGCCTACGTGACGCAACGGTCCGACGGTCCGCTGGTGGATAATCGTAACCTGTTTCGGGTAAAGCCAACGTTCAAGTACGTGTCGCCCAAGCTAACGGTCACGGCGGGTTTAAATGCGGTGAACGAGACCGACAAACGGCGGGGTGTCAACAGCACCCGCGCCTTTCCGGTGGTTGATATTGACGTGGCCCCGGTGGCCAATGTTCACTTTTTCGCGGGCGTTGATGGCGACATTAACCGGAACACACTGCGCTCGTTTCTGACTGACAACAAGTGGCTTGCACCCGAAATACAATTGCGTAACACCGTTAAGTCGCTGGATATTTACGGCGGCTCGAAGGGCGCGCTGGGGGGCGGCTTTTCCTACGAAGGCAAAGTATCCTACGCCACCTACCGGAACTTCTCGACCTTTAATAACGGCATTCCCGACACCACAAAATTCGCGATCCTTTACGACGGCGGCACCTCGCGGGTGCTGACCATTTCGGCCCAGTTGGCGTACGCCCAGAAAGACAAATTCCGGTCGACGCTCAAAGGCGACTTTTTCCGCTATGGTCTCGACCTCCTTCCCGAAGCCTGGGGGCGCCCGCGTTTGGCCGGAACCTGGACCAATTCATACATGCTGAACAAAAAATTGTTCGTCACGGCTGATTTGTATTTTTACGAGGGTATCAAAAACCGAAACCTGGTTTCCAACCGCACCTACACCCTGAAACCTATCTACGACGCCAATCTAAAAATTGACTATTTCTTAGGGAAGCAAGTATCGGCTTTCGTGTCGATCAACAACATCTTTGGCCAGAATTACCAGCGGTATTTGTATTATCAGCAGCAGGGGCTTAACTTTCTCGGAGGAATCAGTTATTCGTTCTGATCACCCACCCCTAACCGCCTGCTGCGATGGCTTCCGTAAAAGACTACCTCAAAAAACTGCTGTACCAGTATGACTGCGTCGTTGTACCTGAATTAGGTGCTTTCCTGACCAACTACCAGTCGGCCTCGTTTACGGAATCGAGCGGTCTGTTTTTGCCCCCCCGCAAACGCGTTGCGTTTAACGAAGCACTGCGGCTGGACGACGGCATTCTGGCCAATTACATCATGCTCCATGAGCCAGTTACCCGCGAGGGCGCTCAACAGCACATCAGCCAGTTTGTGGCTGAACTTCGTCAGCAGGTAACGGAAGCGGGCCGGTTTGACCTCGACGGCATTGGTACGTTCACGGGCAACGAGGAAGGAAAATTGCAGTTCGATCCCAGCCTGCGGCATAACTTTTTTGGGGAAGCCTACGGCATGAGCGCCATTTCGGCCCAATCGCTAACGACGCAGGCGCTCGACGCGGTCGTTGTTTCAGCGTCGACGGCGGTGGGACCGGTTCTGGTACAGGACGATGCAACCACACTAACACCACTGCCCCGGTCACGGCCTTATTGGTATGCAGCGGCTGCTATTTTGCTGGTTGGATCGCTGGGCCTGATCAGCTATTTTTCGGTAATTAAGCCGGGGCAACCATCGCAAAGCAGCCTCGATCCGGGAACGCTGCTCCGTGCACCGTCTTCGTTCTTCGAGCGTTCGGCTGGCGCACCAAAAGCGGTTAAGCCGGTCAAGCCATCTACAGCGACAGCCGACAGGAAGCCGACACCGGTGGCAAAAGTTCCGGAATCAGTCATTGTTGCCTCTGTTCCCAAACCAACGGCACCGGCGACCGCAGCCCCAGTACCAGTGGTCACCACGGTCAACCAAAAACCGGTTGAGGTTACTCCGGCTGCCGTTGCCAAATCGACGCGGACAACGCCCTATTTCACGGTCATTGCCGGTAGTTTTTCGAGCAAACGTAACGCCCTCCGGCTAAAGCGTCAATTGCAAAAGGCGGGTTACGCGGACGCCTTTATCCTTGTACCCAGTCAGAAAGGTCAACTGTATAAAGTAGCCGCAGCGGGTTCAGCCAATCGGGAAGAAGCGATGGCCGGTGTCAGCGCTGTCAGCGGAATCGCGGGTACGGCAGCCTGGATTTATAAGAATTAGTCAATAGCATCAAACGCACCACGTAAAAAGGCCAGCCGGTTCGGCTGGCCTTTTTACGTGGTGCGTTTGTACTGATTCGATTACAGCTTCAGTAGTTTCACCTCCTGCCGCTGGGTTGCCGTGCTTACGTTCAGCAGGAACAATCCGGTGCCATTGCCGATGGGCACCCTAACTCGCTCGGCCGATCCGGCCTGATTGATAAAATGCCGGTGGAGCACTCGCCCCTGAAGGTCGATGAGGTCAACTTGCACGGCCTGATTAACGGCACCCCTGATTTCGATTTCAGCCGAGTTACCTTCTACGGGATTGCCCAGCACGGAGACGCTCAACCTGGCTTCCCGCTCACCGGCCCCTAGCCGGGCCTGACTCCGCCCGCAGGCCGCTTTCAGGTCCCACTCGTAGCTCACCATCACCCCGTTCTGGCGGGCCATCAAGGTGAAGGGCTTCACGTCGTTGGCCGTGCGGCTATCCTTGTCGACAAACTGGTTGGGGTTGCTCGTCCAGTCGGTGATGCCCGGTACGGCCCGGTACTCGATGGAGGAGCCGTTGCCCCCGCTGGTGCGGAAGGTGAACGCACCACTGACACAGTCGTAGGTGGGGGCCAGCAGCGTTAGCGCAGCACCCGTGGGTGGAGTGGGTGGGTTGACCGGGGGCGGGGTGCCCGTGCAGAACGCCCCAAAGTCAAAGGTGTAGCTGACGGTCTGTCCGCTTTGGGTGGCGGTGATGAGGATGGGCTTGGGGTCACCCCGCAGGCCCGGCTCCACGGTGCCGCTGTTGCTGGTGGCCGACGAGCGCATGATGCCGGGGGCATTATACGTAATGGTTGACCCATCGCCCCCGGTAGTGTTAAAGGTGATGGCTCCGGTCTGGCAGTTGTAGGTGGGCTGGGTCAGCGCCAGCGTACCACCCGTGGGGGGCGTGGGTGGAGTTGGCGGATCAATCGGGGGCGGGGTACCACTACAGAACGCTTTCAGGTCGAAGCTGTAGGTAACGGTGATACCATTTTGAGTAGCGGTGATGGGAATCACCTTGGGGTCACCCCGCAGGCCCGGCTCCACGGTACCGCTGTTGCTGGTAGCCGACGAGCGACTGATGCCAGGGGCACTGTACGTGATAGTTGACCCGTCGCCCCCGGTAGTGTTGAAGGTAATAGCTCCGGTTTGGCAGTTGTAGGTGGGCTGGGTCAGGGCAAGGCCGGTAGCAGTTTTGGCTAATTTGACCACCCAGGTCGCCAGCGCATTTCCTTGTTTGCCCTGCACGTCACCATCGGTCGAATTAGTCGTTCCCACCAACAGGTAGCCGTCCCCGGTGGCGAGAACAGTTTGGGGCGAGTCGGTGCCGGAGCCACCCAGCCTTCGCGTCCAGACCACCTGGTTCTGTTGATCGTAGCCCCTCAGGAGAAAGTCACTATTTGAAGTAAACGCAGTAGCTAAGGTTACGAAAAACGGCTGGCCCGTGCCGTCGCTGGCCATGATCGGCGTTGGCGGAAAGTGGGGCGCAGGAGAAAACTGGGGACCAACCAGCGTACTTACTAAGTCACCATTCGGCAAAATAAGCGCAAATCTATCGCCATCACCGGTAGTAACAATGAACGAACCACTTCCGTCCGGGTTAGAAATAATGTCACGAAAGATAGTCGTAGAATACCTCCTGGCGGTTACCACGTTTCCCTGAGCGTCAAGTCGGGTCATGGTGGCCGAGGAAGAGAAATTTCCCGGACTGAGATTATCAGTGGCTCCAATCTGTATAAATCCACCATCGGGCAGGGCAAGACGCCGGTAGGTTGGATTGTTAGCCGGAGGCAAACCATTTATTGAAGGTGAGCCTAATGCTCCCAGGAACCGTATCCAGACAAAATTACCGTCCTGATCGAGTTTGACCGCTACCATGTAGCCTCTGCCATCCAATTCAGAATAGCCAATGGACGATACATAACCTCCATCGGCTGTTTGAATCAAGTCCAGCCCGTTGAGTCCCGGCCTTGCTCCCGCAATAATGGGATTTATAACCTTACTCCATACCCGGTTTCCGTTTGCGTCTTTCTTAATCAAATACAGGTTAGCTTCATCATTGGCCTGCACCAGAAAACTACCATCCGGCGTTGCAATCAGACCCGACGTGCGCAGTGCCGTTGAATACGTCAGTGGGGTGGTAGACAGCACAACCGATCCTTCGATAAGTCCCGACCCTTTCACGGCTCCCGACGCGGTCAGGCGGGTTAGCGTGGTTCCGGTCAATACGCCAAACTCACCCGTAGTGGACTTAGCTGCGTAGATAGTCGAATTAAAATTGACATCACCTTCAAGCGCCCGCTGCCACTGGAGCACCGGGGGCGTCGTTGTTTGAGCCGGGGCGGAGAGCGTCAGGCTCAGCAGCCATACTACGGCTAACCCCCATCGGATAGCCATTCCTGTATACTTATTTTTCATGTGCATGATACGTTAAAAAAAGTGAGGACAGAATACCCGTCGCTGCCTGTCGACTTCCAGAAATAGAATGAAGGGTGAAAAGGTCATTGTCCCGAAGGCCAAAACAAAACATGACGTAGCATCAGGAAAAGCAGATCACAACGACCCGCCTTTCCTGATGCTACGCAATTGATCTACTGCTTGAGAATCTTAACCGTTTTGGTCTGAGTGCCGCTGGTGGCCCGCAGCAGCAACACGCCTGGCCCTTGTTGAGGCAGTTCAAAGCGCTGCTGCTCGACCACTCCGGCCTGCTCCACCGACCGGCTCTCCACCAACCGGCCCCGTAGATCAACCAAACCCAGCACCAAGGGCTGGCCCTCGGCTCCCCGAATCTCTACCGTAACCGCGTCACGCACGGGGTTGCCCAGTACCAGAACGCTCAACGTAGCTTCCCGCTCACCGGCAACACCTAACCGGGCCTGAGTCCGCCCGCAGGCCGCTTTCAGGTCCCACTCGTAGCTCACCACCACCCCGTTCTGGCGGGCCATCAAGCTGAAGGGCTTCACGTCGTTGGCCGTGCGGCTGTCCCGATCCACAAACTGGTTGGGGTTGCTCGTCCAGCCCGTGATGCCGATAGCCATGTACTCGATGGTGGAGCCGTTGCCACCGCTGGTGCGAAAGGTGAACGCACCACTGGCACAGTCGTAGGTGGGGGGCAGCAACGTCAGCGTTCCGCCGGGGGGGGGCGTAGGTGGATTGACCGGCGGGGTAACCGGTGGCGGGGTGCCGGTGCAGAAGGCCCCGAAGTCAAAGGTGTAGCTGGCAGTCTGTCCGCTCTGGGTGGCGGTGATGGTGAGGGGCTTGGGATCACCCCGCAGGCCCGGCTCCACCGTACCGCTGTTGCTGGTCGCCGACGAGCGGCTGACGCCGGGCGCATTGTAGGTGATGGGCGAGCCGTCGCCCCCGGTGGTGTTGAAGGTGATGGCCCCACTCTGGCAGTTGTAGGTGGGCTGGGTCAGGGCCAGCGAGCCGGGCGGGGTAACGGGCGGGGTGGGGGGATTGACCGGTGGCGGGGTAACGGGTGGTTGTCCATTCGGCGTCACAGTGATTGTGAAGGTCGTCCGAATGGGGTAGTCGCGATACCCTGCCGTACTGGCCGTAATGGTCACCGTGTAGAGACCTGCTGTGCGTGGATTTCCCAGGATCCGTATGTTAGGAACGCCGAAGGGAAAAAAGCCGTAATCCAGTCGCAGGCCATCTGGCAGCCCTTCCACGTTAAATACCCAACCCGGATTGTAATTCGGACTGGTACTTGTTGGGTCAAAAATGTAAGGACTTAACAGAAGTTCTACCGACTGACCAACTGTATAGGACTGACTTGGGATAGGATAACTCACGGGCGGCTTGGTGCCGGGTATACTGCTACAGGCTGCTTTTAGGTCGAAATCATACGTGGCACTGATGCCGTTTTGGGTAGCTGTGATTGGAATAATTTTGGGGTCATTGCGCAGCCCCTGCTCCACCGTACCGGTGTTACTGCTGGCCGAGGATCGTATGATGCCGGGAGCGTTGTAGGTGATAGTTGACCCATCGCCCCCAATGGTGTTGAAGGTGATAGCCCCGGTCTGACAGCTATAGGTGGGTTCAATGAGTGCAATGATTTGCGGCAGGAGTTTAACCACTTGATTTCCAGTACTGGCGAACACCAGACCACCATCACCCGCTACGCCAATGGCGACTAAATTACCATCGTCTGGCCCATTGAATGTTCGCCGGGCAGCAACGTTAAATAATGCGGGATCACTCAGGGGTAAACTTGCCGGGTCGATTAGTAAAATTTGTGGGTCAACCCCGTTTTGCAGGGATGAATTACCCACTGCGTAGTACTTTTTGACACCGCTGCCCGTGTAGGTTGTGATAAAGGACTCGGTAGGTGGCTCCCCGGTTGATCTGGCCCTTTTGAAACTTCCATCAAGATTCAATTCGAGGATGGCTCCTCTGGTGGGGCCAACAGCCATGGCACTGGGGCCAATAGCGGTTCCAACCAGCGCATAGCCATTCCCATCGGCCGCCACTATAACATCAGTAACGGAGCGCATTTGTATGATTGATCCCGGAGGAGGGCCATTGATATTCATCGAAAGAGGTAAACCGTTCAGTAGTTTTTGCCAGGCCACATTCCCCTGCCCATCGAGTTTGGCAACCCAGCCTGCTTCACCCCCGCTATTGCCGCTTGCGTTAAAATACCCCGCGATGAGATAGCCGCCGTCCGGTGTATTGATTACTGATTTTCCTTTCGTTAAACTCTGGTCCGGCGTAGTGGGGTTGGGCGTTGGATAGGCTATTTCTCTCGTCCAGGCAACGCTGACGTCGGCGTTATACTTTCGAATGGACACCGTGGTCTTGCCGCCGTTTGATGCATTGGTAGCCAGTAGCAGAAATCCCCCGTCAGGTGTGCCGATTAAGTCATCGAAGCCACCGGAAAACCCAACGCCATCACTGTCCGACCATCGTCTGGCGACACCCGCTGCGCTGATTTTAGTTACCACATTTACGTTTCTGAGCGATGTTCTTCCCACTACGGCCACGCCACCGTCTGAGAGGGCCGCTATATGAGAAACCTGAATTACCTCATAATTATACCCCTGTATCTGTCCACCGATGTAGTTACCTCCCTGAATGGGTCCCGTACTCCAGATCAAATCTCCTTGGGTCGAGTATTTTGAAACAGTACTTCCTGTTCGCGAAGGCCCATTGAAGGGATTGGGTTCGGTAACCAGCCGGGTTGTTACAATGCCGCCGTCGGTGGTGATGGCCAGCGTTGTGCCGAGCCGCGCAAATTGACTGTCGGGAACCGACTGCGCCCTACCCGTTTGACTTATTAGGCCCGCCCAGAGCAGAACCAGCCAAACCCGTTGTATTCCGTGTACACAGTGATTTTTCATCCGAATAAAGTAAAAAAGTGTGAATAGAAGACTCGTCGATAACTGTCGACCTCTGTGAATAGGACGAACCTCGATAAGGTCAGTGGCCAGAAGGCAAAATCAGGACGTAGCACCGGGGAAAGTGGATTACGATAGCCCACCTTTCCCGGTGCTACGTGTCAGGTTACTGCTTAAGGATCTTAACCGTTTGGATTTGGGTGCCGCTGCCGACCCGCAGCAACAACAGGCCCGGCCCCTGCTGAGCCACATCGAAAATCTGTTGCTCAGCCGCTCCGGCCTGCTTCACGAACCGGCTCTCCACCAGCCGCCCTCTCATATCCAGCAAGCGTAGGGTTAAGGGTTGACTTTCTGCCCCCCGAATCTCTACCGTAACAGCGTCACTGACCGGGTTACCCAGCACCGAGACGCTCAACCTGGCTTTCCGCTCACCGGCAACACCCAACCGGGCCTGGCTCCGCCCGCAGGCCACTTTCAAATCCCACTCGTAGCTCACCACCACCCCGTTCTGGCGGGCCATCAAGGTGAAGGGCTTCACGTCGTTGGCCGTGCGGCTGTCCCGATCCACAAACTGGTTGGGGTTGCTCGTCCAGCCCGTGATGCCCACAGCCATGTACTCGATGGAGGAGCCGTTGCCCCCGCTGGTGCGGAAGGTGAACGCACCACTGACACAGTCGTAGGTGGGGGCCAGCAGCGCCAGCGTTCCGCCGGGGGGGGGCGCAGGTGGATTAACCGGCGGGTTAACGGGTGGGGGAGTACCCGTGCAGAAGGCCCCGAAGTCAAAAGTGTAGCTGGCAGTCTGCCCGCTCTGGGTGGCGGTGATGACGAGGGGCTTGGGATCACCCCGCAGGCCCGGCTCCACAGTGCCGCTGTTGCTGGTGGCCGACGAGCGGCTGACGCCGGGGGCGTTGTAGGTGATGGGTGAGCCGTCGCCCCCGGTAGTGTTAAAGACAATGGCTCCCGTCTGGCAATTGTAGGTGGGCTGGGTCAGGGCCAGCGTACCGCCCGTGGGGGGCGTGGGCGGAGTTGGTGGGGGGTTGACTGGTGGGGTAACGGGGGGCGGGGTGCCCGTGCAGAAGGCCCCGAAGTCAAAGGTGTAGCTGACGGTCTGTCCGTTCTGGGTGGCGGTGATGGTGATGGGCTTAGGATCACCCCGCAGGCCCGGCTCCACGGTGCCGCTGTTGCTGGTAGCTGACGAGCGCATAACACCGGGAGCATTATACGTAATGGGCGAACCGTTGCCCCCCGTGGTGTTGAAGGTGATGGCTCCGGTCTGGCAGTTGTACGTAGGCTGGATTAAGGCCAGCGTACCAGTCGGAGGGGGTGGGGTAGCCGTTTCCGGAGCGAGTTTAACCACTTGATTGCCCGAACTGGCGAATATCAGACCACCGTCACCCGCTACGCCGATGGCGAGTAGCGTACCGTCGTCCGGCCCGTCGAACGTTCGTCGGGCTTCAATCTTAAATAAATCCAGATCAGTCAGCGGCAGCGGTGCCGGATTGATGAGCGAAATCTCGGGATTGACACTATTTTGTGACCGGCTCCCGACCGCATAGTATCTCCGGCCACCACTGCCGGTATATAACGTCACAAACGACTCGGCGGTTGTCCCCAAAATTGTTCTGGCCCGTTTGAAGCTGCCATCCGTATTTAATTCTACAATACTCCTGGTGATGGGCGTGAACCGGGTACTGGCCGGGTAACCGGCTCCCACGAGCGCATACCCGTTTCCGTCGGCGGCCAGCGTAGCGTCGGTAGCGGTGAGCATACGGTCGACTGATACGTTATAGGCGAGGTCGTTAGGCCCCGGCGCAATGGGCAGGTTAGTCAGCAGCTTCTGCCAGCTTACGTTGCCCTGCCCATCGAGTTTGGCCACCCAGGCTGTATTGCGGGTCAGGCTCTGCCGGAGCAGATCATCGAGGGATTCAATTGTGTTGTTATACTCGGGTATGTACAGGCCCGCTACCAGAAAGCCGCCATCGGGCGTGTTGATGAGGGTTTCCCCCTTTGTCAGGCTCCGGTCCGGCGTAGCGGGGTTGGGTGTTGGGTACGCTATTTCTTTCGTCCAGGCAACGCTGACATCAGCGTTGTACTTCCGTAGGTATACCGTCGTTTGGGCACCGTACGTCGCCCGGGTAGCCAGCAGTAAAAATCCCCCGTCGGGTGTGCCGACTAAATCGTCGAAGGTAATGCCATCCGGGAACTTGAAAAGGTCAGTCTCCTCCCACCGTCTGGGGACACCCGTTGCGCTGATTTTTGTCACTACTTCTTCCCCTCTGAGCGATGTTCTCCCGACTACCGCCACGCCACCGTCTGTGGTTGGGGCGATCAGGCTGGCCTGAATTACTTCATAACTATACCCCGGTATTCTTCCACCGATGAAGAAACCTCCCTCCAAAAATCCCGTCTGCCAGCGTCGGTCGCCCTGCACGGAATATTTAATGACATTACTTCCTGACCGCGTAGGGCCAATGGTGGGATTGGAAATTATTTCGGTTGTTACGAAGCCGCCATCGGTAGTGATGGCCAGCGTTGTGCCGAGCCGCGCAAATTGACTGTCGGGCACCGACTGTGCCCAGGTCGTTTGGCTGAGCAGGCCTGTCCAGAGCAGGACCAGCCAAGTCCATTGTGTAACCGGTAGGTAGTAGTTTTTCATAGTTGTAAATCGTAACAGGTGGTTTGTTTTTACGTGAGAGTCCGGCCAGTCTGACCACGCGCCTAAGGTAGCGTACTGGGGCAACAGGTACCTTACCGTATACCATATTGTCCCCTAACTGACAGGAATAGTCCCAGATCTGACAGCAATTCGGATCATGAATAGTAGTCAGGGGTAATCCGTTTAGGCTTTACTTAAGCCACCGGCGGCAAACTCAGTTGGCGTTTTGTGGTAAAACTCTTTGAAAACCAGTGTGAAATATGAAGGCGTTTTGAAGCCCGTCAGATGGGCCGTTTGGGATGGGGTGTGGCCCGCCCGCAACAGGTCGGCGGCTTTGCGCAGCCGGTAGTGACGAATTAACTCGTGCGGGTTCAGTTGCACGAGACTGTGCACTTTTCGGTACAGAGTTTTACGACTCATGGCCAGTTCATCGGCCAGCCAGTCGACGGTAAGTAACGGGTCGTTGAGGTGGCTCTCCAGGAGTTCATAGACCCGGCGCAGAAACACATCGTCTACCCGGTTTATCGGGCTGGGCATATCGGGCTGAGTAAACTGCTGGCGATACTGATCGCGCAGGTTCTGCTGCCGGATCATCAGATTTCGTAATCGCAGGTGTAGCTCGTCCAGATGAAAGGGTTTCGGTATATAATCGTCAGCACCTTCCTGTAGGCCTTCAATGCGGCTGCTGTGAGCGGCTTTAGCCGACAGTATAATCACCGCAATATGGTCGGTATCAGAATGGTTTTTGATACGATGCGTTAGTTCATACCCATCCATGCGGGGCATCATCACATCAGAAACAACGATATCCGGCAGTTCCGTTTGTGTCAGATGCCATCCCGCTTCACCATCAGCCGCCTGCAAAACCCGGTAAGTAGCCGAGAGTGAGTCTGCCAGAAAATCCCTTAGTTCAGCATTATCTTCTACAATGAGGAGCAGGGGCGTTTGCCCATTTTCAATGGGCTGATTACCCGACAGGTCCAAGGCAGGTAATTGCGTTAGTAGGGCAGATTTTTTGCCGGACAAGACCACTTTTGGTGATTCGGTATTGACCGACGCGGGCTGAACGGGCAGCGTCGCGACAAACGTACTGCCAACGCCCGGCTGACTGTCAACGCTGATGGCACCGCCAACCAGATCAATCAATTCCTTTACCAGCGCCAGTCCAATACCCGTGCCTTCATAAGCGCGGGTATGGGACGTGTCTACCTGATAGAACCGATTAAAAATATGAGGAAGGTCTTCGGGGGTAATGCCAATGCCGGAATCAGCAATACGAATGCTTACGCTAAAACCATCGCTGACCGCGGGGGCAGGATCGACGGTGAGTGTGACGGTTACGTGCCCACCACTGCCCGTAAATTTCAGGGCGTTCGACAGGAGATTCGTCAGAATTTTCTCCCATTTGTCGGCATCAAATAAATATTCATGCGCCGAACCCTCCCCTATATACGTATACGTCAGGCGTACTCCTTTCTGCTCAGCTAATTGATGAAATGACTCAACCAAGTGGCTCACGAATTCGGTTACCCCACCCCGCATCAGCGATACGAGCATGTGGTTTGCCTCCAGTTTAGAAAGGTCCAGTAATTGATTAATCAGGCGAAGTAGCTGGTCAGCGTTGCGCTGCACTAAGGCCAGCGTCCGGCGGGTCGGCCCGTTGACCTGGTTTTCCTGAAGCAGTTTCTCAACCGGCGATATAATTAGTGATAAGGGCGTCCGAAATTCATGGGTTATGTTAGAGAAAAAACGGGTTTTCAGTTCATCAACCGCTTTAAGTTGCTGGGCTTCCCGCCGATTGAGTTCCAGGGCCTGCTGCTGCCGGACCCGATTGGTATAAACCCGAATGTAGCCCCAAATGGCTCCGCCAACCAACAGCGCATAGAGACTGTAAGCCCACCAGGTTGCCCACCACGGCGGCTGAATCAGTAACTGGACAGCGGTTTCTTTTTCATTCCAGACACCATCGCTGTTTGCCGCCTTGACCCGGAACGTGTAGGTGCCCGGCGACAAGTCGGTGTAGCTAACAAATTGGCGTGTTCCGCTGTAGACCCAGTTCTTATCCACCCCAACGAGCTGATGCGCATACTGATTCTTTTCGGGTGACTGGTAGGAAAGGGCGACAAATTCGAACGCTATAAAATTCTCGTCATGCCGGAGTTTGAGTCGGTCGGCAGTCAGTGGACGGTTCTGGTCGAGTACGCTGAACTTTGAAATATAAACCGGGAATGCAGCCCTGCTGTAAATGCGGTCGGGATGCACAATGGCGACCCCATTCAGGCTACCGAACAGAAGGTCGCCATTACGCCCGTGGCAGGCTCGGCTCCTGAACCAGTTATGAGGCAGGCCGTCATCGGTGGTATAATTATGGAATGTTTTCGTCTTCCGGTTAAACCGACAGATGCCACGCGTGGTGCTTATCCACAAATGGCCGTGCCGGTCGTTAATGATAGCCGAAACGTGATTGTCGGGCAGACCGTGCCGGGTGGTCAGGGCCGCGAACCGGCCGGTAGCCGGATCATACCAATTTAAGCCGCTTTTATTGGTACCAATCCATACCACGCCGTCGGTATCCTCGTAAAAAGCCGTCACGTACGTCTCATTCAACTGACCGGCTGGTGCCGGTAGAACAGGGTGGTGTCGGGTGAACCGACCCGTTTTGGGCTGTAGCCGACTGATTCCTATCCCCCTGATGGCCATCCATACATGGCCAGCCCGGCTAACCATCAGGTGCTCCACAGAGCCGCGCCGGTCGGTTGTGTCTTTGGGATGATAAAAATGATACCTGAACTGCCCGGTTTTAGGGTTAAGCCGGGCAATTCCACCCTCTCCGCCCAGCCAGAGCAGGCCGGATGGGTCTTCGGCGATGGAACGTATTCGGCGAATGCGGGTAGAATACCGGACAAAAGCGCCGGTTACGCGGTCCATGCGCAGCAGGCCACCCAGTGTACCAACCCACAACTGTCCGGTACGATCTTCGTATATCGTTTCAACTTGATGCTGTTCGGCCAGACTCTCCGGGTTTGCCGGGTCAACAGGAATAAAGGTTATCCGCCCCTGTTTGGGGTCATATCGGTAGAGCTTTCTGTAGTTGGAGCCAATCCAGATGATTCCTGTACGGTCCTCAAGCAGAGCCGTTACGATGTTCTCAACCGGCGGGTCCGCGCCAGAAGCGGATACGACCTGAACCGTGTTAAATAGGGCTGATGTACCGACTTGCTTATTGACACCCTGATCCGTTCCGAGCCAGAGCGTGCCGGACCGGTCGTGATAGACCACCCGCACCTGGTCGTTGCTTAGTCCCGAGAGTAACCCCGGATTGGACTGGTACGTAATTACCTCACCGGTTCGGGTATCAACCTGTTGCAGCCCTTCGGCTGTTCCAAGCAACAAGTGTCCATCCTGACTCTCAAGGATAGCTTTCGTGAAGATGTGGCGATTGATCGGCTTCCTGGCAGCATACCGAAAAAGGCCGACCGGTTTGCCTCTGGGATTAATCTGTAGCAGGCCATCCTTATTGGTGCCTGCCCACAGATTACCCGCTTTATCCTGATACAGGGTACTGACCCAGGGCTGATAACCGGCCGGAGCGGATTGAAGTGGAACCAGCGTAAACCGTCCCGACCGGCGATCAAATCGGTAAAGGCCCTTCTTACCGCCAACCCAAAACTGATTTTGCGTATCCTCAAGAATACAGATAACCTCCGCGTTTATTTGGGGAAACGGATATAACACATACCGCCCCGTTTTTGGATTATACCGCATCAAACCGGCCCATGATCCAATCCATAAAATACCCTGACGATCTTCATGAATAACTAATGTCTGGGTCCACTCGACCGAGGGGACCTTTATCCCCACCGGCGTAGCGATACCCGTCCGTTTATTCACCTGGTGCAGGCCCCCTCCCCCACCCATTATGCCGCTCACGGTCGTTACCCAAAGTTTACCCGAGCGATCTTCATGCAGGTCTAAAACGTGATTACTGTGAAGGGAAGAATCGGGGCTGTTCGGATCATGTTGAAGAATGGTAACCGTATGCCCATCGTATTTATTGAGACCGTCGGTGGTGCCGATCCACATAAACCCTTCGCGGTCCTGCAAGATGCACGTGACTGAATTATTGGATAGACCGTTCTTTACAGACAGGTACTCAAATTGATTGGTGATCGGCTGGTCGTTCACTGCCGAGCGATTGGGAAATGGGTACGGTTGTGCGACTCCCTGCGTCAGGGAGGTTATCAGAAGTAACAACAAACATGCACGTACCATATCGAAATGGTCTGTATCAACTAATAGGAAACCCATCCGTACGAATTAAGAATAGCTGTGCTCTATGCATTAGCCGACCATCAACTGTAAATAGTTATTATTACTCATAAGCTACTACGTATTATTGACTATAAGACAAATATAAGGCAAGCAGGCAATTACTCTACTGTAGCCACTAACAAAAACGGCTTCTACTTTCGCAGGAGCCGTTTTTGTTGCAGACAAACAGAGTCAACTTGTTAGCCTAAGTACGTCTTGAGCGCCTTCGACCGGGAGGTATGGCGCAGCCGACGAATGGCTTTCTCTTTGATCTGCCGAACCCGTTCGCGGGTCAGGTTAAATTTCTCACCGATCTCTTCGAGCGTCATGGCATGTTCGCCGTTCAAACCAAAGTACAATGTGATCACGTCGGCCTCACGCTGGGTCAGTGTCGAGAGCGCCCGTTGTACTTCTTTCCGCAGCGAGTCGTTAATCAAACCCGAATCCGGCTTGTCTTCACCGTCGTTCTCAAGCACGTCGAGCAGGCTGTTTTCTTCACCCTGCACAAACGGTGCGTCCATCGACACGTGCCGACCCGAAATTTTCAGCGTGTCGACTACTTCAGCGGCCGAAATTTCCAGCACAGCCGCCAGCTCTTCCGGCGACGGCTCCCGCTCGAACTTCTGCTCAAGGTCGGAGAACGTCTTGGAAATCTTGTTCAGCGAACCAACCCGGTTGAGTGGCAGGCGCACGATTCGGGATTGCTCGGCGAGCGCCTGCAAAATCGACTGACGAATCCACCATACCGCGTAGGAGATGAACTTAAAGCCCCGCGTTTCATCAAACCGCTGGGCCGCTTTAATCAAACCGAGATTTCCTTCGTTGATCAGATCACCCAGCGAGAGTCCCTGATTCTGATATTGCTTAGCCACCGACACCACAAAGCGCAGGTTAGCTTTTGTCAGGCGTTCCAGGGAGAGTTGGTCGCCCTCCCGAATTTTCTGGGCCAGCGTTACCTCTTCATCGGGGGTAAGCAGATCCACTTTACCAATTTCCTGCAAGTACTTGTCTAACGACTGGCTCTCGCGGTTGGTAATTTGTTTCGATATTTTTAGCTGTCTCATGATCCGTTTTGCCGGTGGAGTAATTGTATAACGCTCAGGTATGACGTTGCATTACACAAAAAAGTAACAATGCCCTATGCAGTTTTGTTCTCCGGCTTTAGCAGCAGAACTTTACGTGACAAGCGGTACTTTCCCGTCTTTTTATCCACATCCACCAACTTAACCGTTATTTCTTCACCCACCTGTAATACCCCGTCCATCGTTTCCAGCCGCTCCCACTTAATCTCGGAAATGTGCAAAAGTCCGTCTTTACCCGGCATGAACTCAACGAACGCGCCAAAGGGCTGAATCGTCTTCACTTTGCCCACGTACACTTCACCCACTTCGGGCACGGCTACGATGCCTTTCACGCGCGACACGGCCTTATCCATGCTTTCTTTGCTGGTCGCAAAAATGCTGACCCAACCCGCGTTGTCGTGTTCGTCGATGTTGACCACGGCACCCGAATCCTTCTGGATGTCCTGCACAACTTTACCGCCGGGCCCGATAACGGCGCCAATCTGATTGGTGTCGATGCGGATAACGACGGCGCGGGGGGCGTGTGGTTTCAGGTCACTGCGTACCTCAGCAATGCCCTTTTTCATCTCACCCAGAATGTGCAGCCGACCCGCCCGGGCCTGCTCAAGCGCCTGCGCCAGCACGTCGTACGATAAGCCTTCGACTTTCAGGTCCATCTGGCAGGCAACAATGCCTTTCTCAGTACCCGTCACTTTGAAGTCCATGTCGCCGAGGTGATCTTCGTCGCCCAGAATGTCCGACAGCACGGCAAACTTGGCACCGTCCGCGTCCGAGATCAGACCCATCGCAATACCGGCCACGGGTGCCTTAATTTTGATACCAGCGTCCATCAGAGCCATCGTACCGGCGCAGACCGTCGCCATCGACGATGAGCCGTTCGACTCTAGAATGTCCGACACGATCCGAATGGTGTACGGATTATCCTCGCCCGACGGCAACACCTTCTTGAGCGACCGGTGGGCTAAGTTCCCGTGACCAATCTCGCGCCGACCGGCTCCCCGGTTGGGCTTCACCTCGCCCGTCGAAAAGCCGGGAAAGTTATAGTGCAGCAAAAATTTGCTGTAGCCCTGATACATCGTCTGATCCACAATCTGCTCGTCGGTTTTGGTGCCGAGCGTTACGGTCGTCAGCGACTGGGTTTCGCCCCGCGTGAACAGCGCCGACCCGTGCGGACCGGGCAAATAACCCGCTTCGGCCAAGATGGGACGGATCTCATCCAGCGCCCGACCGTCCAGACGGGCACGCTCGTCGAGCACCAGCCGACGCGACGCTTCTGACTGCAAATCGTGAAAATACGTTTTAATCAAGCCAACATTCACGCCGGAACCTTCGGGGAACGTGGCGATGTACTCATCGCGAATGGCTTTGAAAGCGTCCGATCTTCCTTTTTTATTGGGGTTCTGGCGACGGGCTACTTCGTAAATTTTATCGTAGCAGTACGCCCGAACGGCCGCCCGCAGTTCTTCATCGTGCGTTTCGTGGCTGTACTGGCGCTTTTCAGTCTTTCCTACGTTAGCTTCGAGTTCTTTTTGCGCCCGGCACTGCACCTTGATGGCTTCGTGGGCTATCTTGAGCGCTTCAAGCATTTCGCTCTCCTGGCATTCACTCATTTCGCCTTCCACCATGCAAATATCTTTCTCAGTCGCGGCTACAATCAGATCGAGCGTGGCGCGTTCGAGTTCCGACGTTTTCGGGTTGATCTTATACTGCCCGTCGATTTTAGCCACGCGCACTTCCGAAATCGGCCCGTTGAACGGAATGTTCGATACGGCGATTGCCGACGAAGCGGCTAAGGCAGCCAGGGCGTCGGGCTGCACCTCAGGATCAGCCGAGATGAGTGTAATCATCACCTGCGTGTCGGCGTGGTAATCATTGGGGAAAATGGGCCGCAGCGCACGGTCGACCAAACGACTGATCAGGATTTCGTGGTCGCCCAACCGACCTTCGCGCCGTTGGAAACTACCGGGAATGCGACCGGCCGACGCGAACTTCTCTTGGTAATCAACTGATAAGGGAAGAAAATCGACGCCTTCCTTTGCGTCTTTACTCGATACGACGGTGGCCAACAGCATGGTGTCGCCCAACCGTACAACCACCGCTCCGTCGGCCTGACGGGCCAGTTTGCCGGTTTCGATGGTAATTTCCCGCCCGTCGGGCAGCGCAACGGATTGCGTGGTAATTTCAAACATACAGTAGATTATTAGATACGCCCTCGTACAGCTTTAAAACAGCAAAAATCCCCTCGTCTACCGCTCTTACCGCAGCAATCACCGTTTCAGCAAGGAAACCACAAAAATGAGGGAATCTACCCGGCCTGAACTGGCAGATTGGCAGATTCCCTTCGTGTAACCGGTCAATTATTTCCGTAATCCAAGCGCGGCCAAAATAGCTCGGTACCGCATGATGTCGGTCTTGAGCAGGTAATTCAGCAAACGCCGACGCTTACCAACTAATTTTAATAATCCCAACTGAGTGCCGTAGTCGTGCTTGTGAACTTTGAGGTGCTCAGTCAGGTGACTGATCCGGTAGGTAAACAGCGCGATCTGGGATTCGGCCGACCCGGTGTCCGTTGCGCTTTTGGCGTGGCCCGAGGTGGAGAATATCTCCTGCTTCTTTTCGGTCGTTAGATACATCTTCAGACAGCTTAATTTAATGAAAAAATGAATTTGGGTGCAAAGATAAGGAAAAAAGTGGATAAGTAAGGGAAGGGAGTCGTAAGTCGTAAGTGGCTGACGCGTAAGCGTAGGATGCGTCAGCCACTTACGACTTACGACTCCCTTCCCTTACTTACCACTTTTTTCTTCCACCGCTCCCACGCGATGATGTACACGTCTTTGTCGAACAGCCGCGAATCGTGACGGGCGCGTTGCATGAGGAACAAGCCAACCGGAAACAGTACGATGTTGGCCAACCACGCACCAATTGGCACCCACAGTACGCCATCCTTCGCATATTTGTCGCCCGCGATGGTCAGGACATACAGAAAAATAAAGAATACAATGGCAATCAGCACCGGCAAACCAAATCCCCCCTTCTTGATAATGGCCCCCATGGACGCGCCAATCAGGAACATGACAAAAATGGCAATCGCCTGCGTAAACTTGTGGTGTGTTTCCAACTGGTATTTCCACACGTTTTTTTCCTTCTCCGTCAAATACGACACGTTAGAGGTAGCGTAAGAGAGAATACCCTGCGCCTGACTCAGGGCCGCCTGGGTCAGGTCCGGCCGGTTCACCTCCTGTTTTTTCAATACGGCATCGATCCATTTTCCATCCGTCACCTTCTTTTGGGAAACCGCAAGGTCAGCCTTGAACTGGTAATTGTAGTACTGCCGCGACGTACTGGCCACGCTGAGGCTGGTGTTTTTATAATCTTTACGCAGGGAGTCAGTCAGCGTAGATAGCTCCGTCAGGTTCTTCATATACTCATGGTACTCGAACTGATTTTCGTCGGTGCGCTTCAGCCCAAACGACTCTAAGCTGATAACCAACCGGTAGTCTTTAAACCCATTACGCATGAACTGAGAACTCCGTTGCTGCCCTCCGCTGCTGGCGTAACTGGTGCTGCCGTTGTCCGAGTATTCCTGGTAATCGTTGCCGTTAAAAAGCTCGAAGACCAGGTAGCTGCGATCCTTGCTGGTGTACATCCGCCCGGAGTCGGCCAGGATAATTTCACGGTTGCCCGTTTCGATACCACTCGTCGGGTGTTTGTAGATGACTAATCCTTTGAGCAGGTCACCCGTTACGCTGCCTTCGGCGGCCTTTACTTTCCGGTCGACCTTGATGCTATAGCCCGGCAGATCGTTATAAAAGATACCTTCTTTCAAGTTCAGGGTGGCCTTAGCCGTTTTTATGTCATACAGCAGGCTGTATCCTTTGAGGTTAGCCCAGGGCGAAACGTTGTTGTTGAACCAAAACGAAAAGGCACTGATAAACACCGCGACGATCAGCAGCGGACGCATGGCACGGGTAAGCGAGATACCGGCGCTTTTGAGAGCGGTCAGCTCAAAAAACTCACCGAGGTTACCAAACGTCATCAATGACGACAGCAGCACGGCCAGCGGCAGCGCGGTTGGAACGGTGAGCAGGGCGAAGTAAAAGAGAAGGCGGCCGAACGTGGCCAGGTCAAGGTCTTTGGAAACGAACTCGTCGATGTAGAACATCAACAGCCGCATCAGGAAGATAAAGATAACGACGCCAAGTGTCAGAAAAAACGGCCCCCAGAACGAGCCAAGTACTAATTTGTCAATTTTCTTCATTACAATGTATAATGGCTAATGACCAATGTATAATGAGTGTGCACGCTGCTATAACGTTCGCTCCCTTATTCATTCTTCATTGGGCATTATTCATTAACCTTTTTTAACTGCCAACGATCTCCTTGAGCTTATCCATTAAACCGTCCCAGAGGTCTTTGAGTTCGTCTTCGTCGCTGGTGGAGGAGTAGTCCGTAACGCGCAGGTAGGTAGACTGGGTAAGCTCAGACTGGTCGACGCGGAACTCGACGTAGTTGTTGTCGTGGCCATTTTCGGCCGTGTCTAAAAACTCGAACCGGACCCCCTTATTTTGCCGCATAGAGACCTGCCGGGCCACGTGGCTTTCATTGTCCCACTGAAAGTCGAACCGCTGTTCGGGCATGGTATTGACCTTACTGGCGAACCACTGCGACAGCCCGGATGCGGTGCTGATGTACGGAAAGAGCATTTTTGGAGACGCCCGCAGTTCGTATTCAGCAACAAATTTTAGTTTCTCCATAGCGATTCTGGTGGCAAAGGGTCATGGGCAAAGGTAAACGAAAATTTTTGCGAATGTCAACGCACTTTTTTGCGCCGGGTCAATTTTTGCGTACTTTTGTGGCATCGACCCGGCGGGGTAGCTCAGATGGTTAGAGCGTAGGATTCATAACCCTAAGGTCGGCAGTTCGATCCTGCTCCCCGCTACCCGTATCCACAGCCAATATACTACTAATCAGTGTATTGGCTGTTTTGCGTCAGAACCTATAAACTGCGTACTCAGGTATGAATGCTAATCTTAATGAAGAACAGGTGGCTAAGCAGGTGGCCGAGGAGTACACCCAGGCGCTGAACCGCAAGATTGAAGAGCGCTTTCGGGCCGCTCTGTTCACGGTTGATCCGGGCCTGGAAATGGATCAGGTAACGGTCATCAGCAACGTCGACAATGACAACGAGCTGATCGTGGATGGGGTGGATGATGAGACGATTGACCAGGCAATGGCCATCTTTGAGCAGGAGCAGTAACATTCCAACGAATCCGAATCTGCCGGTATGAACGCGAAGGCGTTATTCTTGATCTATCAGGCAAAGAAAACCAGTGCCCGGCCGTTCAGTCAGCCGGGCACTGGTTTTTACAGTAAGATACTGAGCCTAATCAAGTTCAGCCAGCTACTGACTGCAAACTACGTCAGCCGCCCAGTCGGGCGGCTGACAGGAATAATCGGACTACCCATTGAACAAATTGCAGGCGGCTTACAGCGGCCAATTACCGCCGGGTTCTTGCCTGCACAAACGTGCCGTCGGCGGCAAACAGCAGTTCGACGTGTCGGCCCGTGGTGGGCTGCACAATTACTTTAAACTGCCCGGTGGCGTTGGTGCCAGCCGCCCGGATGGTAGCTCCGGCGTAGTTGGTCGTGATATAGCTGGTGATGGCGGCTGGTAATGCACTGGCCGCTACCGCCGTGTAGTTTCCTTTCAGGGCCCGCACAATCGCCTGGTTAAATGTACCGTCGGCGTTGAACAACAGCGTTTGCCGCTGGCTGTTCTGCGTAATCATGACGAAGTAGCCGCGCGTGGCGTCCAGGGCCGCTGCCGTAATGGTCGCGCTGGCGTAGTTGGTCGTGATGTAGCTCGTGATGGCCGCTGGCAAGTTAGCCACGGCTATGACCGTCAGGCTGTCCCGGCCGCCCCGGTGTCCATGACCGCCACCGTGCCCTTTACCACCTCCGCGCAACGACAACTCCCGATTAAAGGTACCGTCGGCGTTAAACAGCAACGCTTTCCGCTGGCTGTTCTGCGTAATGGCAACCAGGAAGTTGCCCGCATCGTCCTTAGCAGCGTAGTTGACAGTGGCACCGGCGTAGCTCGTCGAAATATAGCTGGTCACGGTAGCGGGTAACGTGGCAACATCAATTCTCGTCAGGCTGTCGCGGCAGAAAAAGCCGGTCGTGTCGGAACCCAGCCGGGCCGCATTGATGGTAGAATCAGCATCGACAGAGACGGCTTCATTTTGATTGCAACTCCATAGGCCAGCGCCAAACAAGGCGATCAGGCCCGCTAAAATTAATTTTTTCATGGTTGTTTTGTTTTTATACTCATTACGCTAATCCTGCCCGGCCTGTTGCAAACACCTCTGTCAAATTCCTGTTTTCAGGGTGTTCACCCTTGACGGACTGGGTTTTAGCTGGTCATTCAGGGACAAATGCTTAGCTTTGTGGTCAGGTTAGTCATTGATTAACGCACATTTATCCCCCATGCCCCTATCGACGCAACGACTACTTTCCCTTTCCTGTTGGCTTCTTTTATCCCCATCGGTGTGGGCGCAGTTGAGCGTATCCTATCCCCTGCCGCACATGGTTATCCAGCGTGACCGGCAAAATCAGGCTCCCCTTTACATTGCGGGTTTCTTTTCATTACCCGTTGACCGGGTGGAAGCCCGGTTGGTGCGCTTATCGTCGGTCCCCAACCAGGCGGCCGACAATCGCCCGGCCGACTGGATGCTGGTGCAGGACCGCCCGAGAAATGGACAGTTTCGGGGGGTGCTGACGGCCCCGGCGGGTTTCTTTCGCTTAGACGTGCGGGGCGTGCGCGACAATCAGACCGTCAGCACGACGTCGGTGACGCAGGTGGGTGTGGGCGAGGTGTTTCTGGTGGCCGGACAGTCCAATGCCATGGGTATTCCTAAACTGGGAGCCAAAAGTGCTACCGACCGGGTCGTGTCGTTTAACGCCTGGAACCGCTTCTGGAACAAAAATGACGTGTTTGAATCGTCGGACAACCCATTTCCTCATCCCACCTTTTCGCCCTTAGCGGCTACCAACCTGATGTTTCCGACCGGCGAAACGGCCTGGTGCTGGGGTGAACTGGGCGATCACATAGCCGACCGCTACAACGTGCCGGTGGCTTTTTTCAACGTGGCTATGCCCGCAACGGTGGCCGAAAACTGGAGCAGCACCGCGAATGGCAAGACCGCCGTCAACATCTTTGTCAGCAAGCCCTGGCCGTTCCTCCAGCCCTACTCGAACCTGCGCAACGCGCTTCAGTATTACCACAATCTGTTCGGTATCCGGGCCGTGTTGTGGCACCACGGCGAATCGGACGCGGTGCCACTCCGCACCGAGCAGGCAGATTATCGTCGGTATGTGCAGGAGACCATCGACCATAGCCGGGCCGATTTTGGCCGCAATCTGACGTGGGTAGTAGCGCAGTGTTCCATCTCGCCCAAAGGTCCCGTTTCCAGCATGGCCGTTGTGGGTGCGCAGGTGCAACTCGCCCAGTTGCCCGGCAACAACGTGTGGCTCGGCCCCAACACCGATGTTATCCAGTCGCCCCGACCCGAACACGGCCACTTCGAGAACATCGCTGGGGGTATTCAGGGCATCTCCACCGTTGCCGACGCCTGGAATCGCAACCTGACCAGCGCGTTCTTCGAGCAGTCGCAGCCTCACCAACCCCGCCAGTTTATCCAGACCGGACTGGTGCCCAGCGAAATTCCGGTGGGTACGGAAGTCGCCGTTCCCTTTGAAACACTTGGTTTCACGGCCCCGTCGCCGGTTGTTATCCAATTACTTAACGAACGGGGCTGGTACGTCTCCGAGGTAGGAAAAGGCTGGACTAACGCCCCCCTGCGGGTCAAACTTCCCGATACGCTATCGACAGGACTGTATCGGCTGCGCGTTGTGGCGACAGCGCCAGTGCTGGCGGGTGTGCCGTCGTTACCGTTTCGGGCAACGGCGTCGTGGCGCGACATCCGGCCCTTTATCGACGTGCAGAGTGAACGCATCGACTCCACCGTGCAGGTCTACTGGCTGTCGGCTCAGGAGCCGCCTAATTCGCGCTTCAGTATCGAACGGCGTGACGACGCGGGCAATTTCCAGCCGGTCGGCAGTTTAGTCGCCCCCACGGATGGCCAGTTGTCGCACCTGTACGCCTTCAAAGACCCCGTGGCCCGCTCTGGCGAGAATGTGTACCGGATTCGGCTGGAGTCGCCAAACGGCCGGGTTCAGTTCAGCAACGACAACGCCCTGATACTGGCCCTGCCAAATGAACCGGTCCCGGCACCGGTCATCTACCCCAACCCCAATGACGGCCGCTCGCTAACGGTGCGACTGCCCCGCTCTGGCGTCTGGAATTATCAACTACGGGACCTAACCGGACGGCTTGTGTGGCAGCAAACCGTTTCGGCAACCGCCAATCAACCCCAGACAACGCCCCTACCCCCCACGCTGACCAATGGTTTGTACATGCTGCACCTGCTGCGCGACGGTCAGCACCACGCTCAGCGGCTCCTGATCAAAAAGAATTGACGTAGCGCCTTTGATCCCTGCCGAAGCCGCGAAAAAATCCTTTCCGACCGTTCCAACGGTTTGCCCATTAACAGGATCTACTTAGCGGAGAAAAGCTATCGTTTAATCAGTAGATCATGAAAATTTCTAAAACCCTGCTCCAGACCATTGCCGTGGCGGTGGCGGTCACAACGGTCAGTTCGTCGTGCAGTAGTCTCGATGTGATTAAACCCAAGAAAAAGGAACCCGAAAAAGACCAGCAGCCGTACAGTTGTCCGGGTTGTGGTATGGGCTGATAACGCACCGAACCTATGGCTTCTATTCGCTCGTCGGTGGCCTGCAACGCCGACCCGAACAGTATGCGGGCCTGTTTGCCCCTGTTTGAGTCCGAAGAGATACAGGCCATCGAATGGGCTTTCGATTCGCTCTTTACCCACCAGGAGCTTCCCGGCTGGTTTGACGAACTGTTGCGAACATTCGGCGAAGCGGGTCGGCTGATCGGCCACGGTGTGTTCTTCTCGCTCTTTTCGGGCCGGTGGACGCCCGATCAGCAGGCGTGGCTACGTCAGTTGACATCGCTGTCGTCCACCTATCAGTTCGACCACATTACCGAGCATTTCGGTTTCATGACCGGGGCCGATTTCCACACGGGTGCTCCCCTGAGCATTCCCCTCACCCAGTCCACGTTGGCCATTGGTCAGGACCGGTTGGCGCGTATTCAGGAAGCGTGTCGCTGTCCGGTTGGATTGGAGAATCTGGCCTTCGCTTACTCGCTCGATGACGTAAAGCGGCAGGGCGATTTTCTGCATCAGCTATTAGAGCCAGTCAACGGCTTTATCATTCTGGATCTGCACAACCTATACTGTCAGAGCCAGAATTTCGACCTGAGTGGGGATGACTTACTGGCCATGTACCCACTGAACCGGGTCCGCGAAATGCACGTATCCGGGGGAAGCTGGAGTTCGTCGGTCAGCACACCAACCCGGACAATCCGGCGGGATACGCACGATGATGCCGTACCTGCCGATGTGTTTGCGTGGTTACCGAGCGCCATAGACCGCTGTCCAAATCTAAAATACGTAGTGCTGGAGCAGTTAGGAAGTGGGCTGACAACGGAAGAGGACCAACGCGCATTTGGCGCCGATTTTCTGACGATGGACGGTATTGTACAGGCTAAAAATGGGGCATTGCCAACCCACCTGCCTAACCCGTTTGAACCGCCAGCGTCTTTGTTGCCCAACTCCTGTCCGCCGGAAGACGCTCATCTTTATAGCCAGCAGCGGGAGCTTTCGATTATTCTGGAAACGGCCAGCGACTACAAGCAGGCACAAACCCGGCTGGCAGCGTCCAGTTTAGCCCATTCGGCCTGGAACGTTGAGCATTGGGAATCCGCCATGCTGGAAACGGCGGTGGCCATTGCCCAAAAGTGGCAGCGTGGTTTTACCCCTACGGCCCTTTAATATTGATTTACGCCGTCGGCCGGGACCCATTTCTGCCGCCTGCTGACGATTCACTTCCGTCCAGAAGGTTTCGGCTGGCCCTTCCTTTCCCAACGCTTCGCCCCCGGCACTCCGACGTTTCGCCCCCGAACGACTTTGGTTGCGCTCATTCATCCGCCAGTTTTGATTCGTCAACGGATAAAAACAGTTCAATCAAACGGCATACACATCATGAGAAACACAATTACCCTCGTCGCCCTCGTGGCCATCAGCGCTGGTTCAGCCGCATTCGCGCAGGATCAGCCCACCCGCCGGACGGAGTTCCCGTATTCCAACCGTTTTACGCTCGGCGGGGGCATTAGTCAACTGCTACTGGGCGGCTTCAACGTGCAGGCCGAATACACCACCCGGCGACTGGTGTTCGATTATTCGCACGGGTTCAACATCAACCTGAACGGGCAAACTGCGTCGCTGACCGCTCAGGATCAGCAGCTTAACGAGAAGTTAGTATCAACGTTGGGAATCGGCTTTGGCTACCGCATCACACCCGCGTTTGACATTCGGGTTGAACCCAAACTTCACTTTTACGAGGTGAACTACAATGGGCAGACCGAGGCTGGAACCAGTCGGCTCACGAGCTACCGAACCGCGACCCTTGGGCTGGGCGCTTACTACCGCTACTACCCGTTCCGCAAAGCGAACAATGGGCTGGCGGGTATTTTGATTCTGCCGAGTGTGCGCTTCTGGCCCAACGTGTGGAGTTCGCTGGAGAATGACAAACTGACCTACCTTAACAAAGCGACGAACCGCAGGGAGACGTACAAAGCTGCCCCGCAGGGTTTTCCGGGCACCAATGGTCTGCTGGCCAACGTAACGATTGGCTACACGTTTGGCTGGCGCAAAGATTGAGCAATACCCCCGGAAAGTGGTATCTTTCAGTGCCAGCCCACTCAAACGCTTTATTACCTGAACCAATGGACGCTACGCCCTACACACTCAACGACAGCCGGATTCGGCTGATTGGGATACCGCTACTCAGCATTGTGATCCCGGCCACGATGCATTTCGACGACTTCCGGCAGTTTAACACGGCGTTCGCCACCAACTGGCTCATCGGCCTGTGCACGACGCTTATTGTGTGGGAAGGCAACCGGTACGTCATTCTCAAAATGCGCCGGTCACTGCCCGCTTATAATCAAACTACCCGACGTCTGGTCTATCAAACGGCGCTTGGCTTCTTATACACGTTCGTGGCTACCTACATACTGGATGAAGTGATTTGTAAGGCTATTCTTGGCAAGAACCTGGCTCTGTTCACGGGATTTCGCATCAGCATCATTCCCATGATCGTCGTTTACCTGGTGTACGAAGCCGTGTATTTCTTCGAGGCCTGGAAAATGAACGTCCGCAAAACCGAGTCGCTGGCCCGCGAGAGTGTGCAGTCGCAGTTGGATGTGCTCAAAAACCAGCTCGATCCGCATTTTTTGTTCAACAGCATGAACACGCTGGCGGCCCTGATCGACGATGAGAACAACGATGCCCAGCAATACCTCGAACGCCTGTCGGACGTGTACCGCTACGTGCTCGTCAGCCGCAGCAAGAACACGGTGCCGCTGGAGGAAGAAATTGCGTTTCTGGATGCCTACGTGTACTTAAACAAAATCCGGTTCCGCGATAATCTGCAGGTCGAAACGAAGCTTTCGCCGGATGCCTACCGCCAGTACGTCACTCCGTTGAGTTTGCAAATGCTCATCGAAAACGCCATCAAGCACAACGTTGTCTCGAAGGAAAATCCGCTGAAAATTAAGATTCATCAGCAGGACAACGGGTATTTAGTGATCGAAAATAACATTCAGGAGAAAACGATTCTGGAAAAGTCGACGCGGGTGGGTTTGCAGAACATTATCAACCGCTACAGCCTGCTCACCGACCGGCAGGTAGAGGTTATCCGCAACGCCGATTTATTTACCGTTAAGATTCCACTCTTACTTAATTAGTGAATGGCGAATAGTGAAACCGGGCCGCCGGTGCGGAGCGAAAGCAAGCACTCCTCACCCTTCACTCCTCACCCTTCACTCTTCGCTCTTCACCCTTCACCCATGAAAGCCCTCATCATCGAAGACGAGTATCCGGCGGCTGAGCGGCTCGAAAAGCTCATCCGCAAGCTCGACCCCCGCGTTGAAATTGCCGGAGTGCTCGAAAGCGTGGAGTCGGCCAAGCGGTGGTTTGCCACGGGCCAGTCGGTTGACCTGATCTTTTCGGACATTCAACTCTCCGACGGGTTGAGCTTTCAGATTTTTGAAGCCTTCCCGGCCCACAGCCCCATCATTTTTACCACTTCATACGATGAATATGCCATCAAAGCATTCCGGGTCAAAAGCATCGACTACCTCCTGAAACCCATAAAATTGCCCGAACTGGCTGACGCTATCCGAAAGTACCAGGAACTGAAGCAGGAGTTTTCGCCCCAGGTATACGCCCGTAAAATAGAGTCGCTGTTAGACAGTCTGGAGATGAGCCGCCGGACGCACAAAACCCGTTTTTTGGTTAAAAACGGCGAACAGCTCATTCCCATCGGGCAGGATCAGGTGGCTTATTTCTACACGGCCAACGAATTAGCCTGCTTAGTCGGACGCGACGGACGGCAGTACTTAGTCGACTACACGCTGGAGGAGTTGGAGTCGCTGGTGGACCCGCTCCATTTCTTCCGGCTCAACCGGCAGTTCATCGCCCAGGTAACGGCCATTCAAAAGATCCATACGTATTTTAACGGCAAGCTCAAAGTCGAACTCCGCCCCGAAACGACCCAGGAAGTGCTCGTCAGCCGCGAAAAAGCCCCGGCTTTTAAAGCCTGGTTAGACGGGTAGGTTAATTACCCCACCCAACATCTTACTGAAACACACTTCGCAGGCGGCTCAACGCGCTGTTTGGGATTGCTCGTGCCCTGTTTAATCAACTATTCTGATGAAAACGATTTTCCTTTTCTTTCTTCTTGTAGCCACCGGAGTACCGGTGATGGCTCAGCAACCGCTCAGGAACGCGCGGTCCGCCGTTGCGGTCTGGGTGGATGGGTTGGTGAACCCGCAACTGCCGAAGTCCAGCTTTTATTTGCTGGGAACGGGTCTGCGGGCTGAAGTGAGCAAGCCACTGCGCCACTCCCGCAATGCGCTGTTCGCGCAGCTTGGGTACGGCCGATTTTTTCAGAAAACGACCAGTGCCTTCGTCGCTGACATCGGTCTGGTGAACGTCGGCTACCGCTACCAGTCGCGCAGGGCGTTCACGGCATCGGTGGGCGTCGGGGCGCAGTACTGGCGCGAACGAATGCAGGTTCGCTTCCCGGATTATACCTTCAACGAGACGTTTAATAACCTCATTCCCAGTGCGACCGTCGGCGTTGGCGTTCGCCTGAAGCCGCGCTACGCCCTTGGCTTTGAGTACCGGGGACTGTTTAAGCCCGAGAACGGCACAGTTGTCCTGCGCAATACCCTCGCTCTTTCCGTCGGGTACACCTTTTAATTCAATCGTCATGAAATCACCCAAACTATACGCCCTGTTCGCCAGCATCCTCGTGTTCGGGCTGACGGTCTATGCCTGCCAGCCGACGGATTTGGACGTGAACCCAGCCGAGAATTTTGGGGCCTTACCCCAAACCGTGATCGACCCGGCCGACAACCCCCGTACGCCGGAAAAAGTGGCCCTGGGCAAACTGCTGTTCTACGACCCGGTGCTGTCGGGTAACAAAGACGTAGCCTGCGCCACCTGCCACCACCCTACCTTCGGCTATACCGACGGCCTGGACCTACCTATCGGCGTGGGGGGCGAAGGGCAAGGCATTAACCGACGCTTCCGGCCGACGAACAATGGTACACTGACCAACCGCAATGCCCCTACCCTGCTCAATGTGGCATTCAACGGCATCGACGTACACGGCAGCTATAACCCAGCCACCGCCCCCATGTTCTACGATTTGCGGGCAAAATCGCTGGAAGCCCAGTCGCTGATGCCCATTGCCCAGTTTGAGGAAATGCGGGGCGACGTGTTCTCGGAAGCCAATGCCATCGACAGCGTGCTGGCCCGGCTACGCGCCATTCCAGCGTACCGAACTCAGTTTAGCCAAATTTTTGGTGGAGCGAACGCCGTGACGGCCCAGAATCTGGGGAAAACTATCGCGGCTTACGAGCGGACGCTGCTGGCCAACAACGCCCCCTTCGACCGCTACCGGCGGGGCGACAAATCGGCGATGACCGAAGCGCAGAAACGCGGCATGGTGCTGTTCATTCAAAACGGCTGCGCTACCTGCCACAACGGCCCCATGTTCAGCGACTACAAAACGCACGTGCTGGGCGTGGTGGATAACGAGAAACTAAGTTCCACCGACAAAGGAGAAAAAGGCAAGTACGCCTTCCGAACACCTACGCTGCGAAACATCGAATTGACCGCGCCGTATATGCACAGCGGCAAGCAGCAGTCGCTGGCTGATGTGCTGAATTTCTACGATGTCGTAAAAGACGGCGACCAACTCAACCCGAATGTATCCGTCAGCCAATTGGATTCGCTGCTGCGGCCCCGCGTAACCCAGAGTAATGACTTAGTGCAGTTTCTACACGCCCTCACCGACGAGAGCTTCGACAAATCCGTCTCGACCAGCGTACCCAGTGGCCTGGCGGCTGGCGGAAAACTCAGCCGCGACTGACGGGCAGGCAAAACAGTGAAGCGATGCTACGCAGCAACTCACCGGATCAGCAGCACGGAACCTTTCAGGGACGGGCTGTTGGGCGCTGGATGCAATACATAGGGATACGTGCCCATTGGTAGCGACTTTCCGCTGTTGGTACCATCGAACGGGCGGTCGTATCCCACCGACTGGTACACAGCCTGCCCCCATCGGTTATAGACGATTAGCCGGGCCTGCGGATACGCTTCAATGCCGGTCAGTTGCCAGGTGTCGTTTAGCCCGTCGCCATTGGGGCTGAACGCGTCCGGCACCCAAAGGCGCTGGAACACCCGAACCCGTACCGAATCCATGCCCCGGCAACCGGCTTCGTCGGTGGCGGTCAACGTGTACAGGACATCAGTGTCCACGCTGACCGCCCGAACAGCAGGCTGGTCAGAAGCGGTCAGGTAAATGGCTGGCTCCCACAAAAAACGCACCGGCTGACCGGTCATCGTAGGTTGCAGGTCCACACTGCCCCCTTTGTCAACCGTCAGTTCGGCGGGTAACTCAACGATTGGTGCTGATCCGATTACAGCCCGGCGCTGAGCCCTTCCACTGTAGCACTGATTCGCGGTACTTTGCAGGGTATAGGCTAATTCATGCGTACCCACGCCCGCCACGTCCGGGTAAAACAGGTCGCCCTCGATACCCTTACCCGAAAATACACCACCGGCGGGGGTTCCTTTCAGTTGGACCGGTGGCTGATCGGCACCACAAAACCGGGGGATTGAGTCGAAGGTTATTGGGGTGCTCGCTGACGCGTCATTGATGCGCACGTTCCCCGAACGCAGCCGTTGACTGCACCCGCTTGCCAACGCTACGGTTACGCCATACTCGCCCGGTTCGAGTACACTCAATTCAGAATTAGTCGCCCTGTTGATCGGAATACCGTTTTTATCCCATTGATACGTCCAGTCCGCGTTGGCCGTGGTTTGCAGCATAACCGGTTTGCCCGCGCACAACAGGGCTTCGGTGGTGCCAACGGGTTGATTTTGGATCTGAATAATTGGCGTCGATAACGCAGTGGTGGGGCAGTCAATAACCAGCAGTTGAAGATCGCGCCGAACCTCGCCAATTTTCACCCCATTGCGCAACTCCTCCACCCGCACCGAGAACGCAAATAACCCCTGTTGGCTGGCCTTCACCGAAAGCAAGCCGGTGCGGGCGTCTATTGCCAGGGCCGGGTTGCCCGGTATTGCCTGCTGCGCGTTGAAGCCCGCCCGCCAGTTAACCGCTGGGTAAGGGGCTGGCTTTATGACTGCCGTATTGGCGGTGAATGTTCCCGCCAGTGGCGATACCAACGAATAACGCAGCGCATCGCCATCCGCATCGCGGGCAGCGGTCGAGAACGTGAAGGGACTCCCCACGCATATATAATCGCCGGTGAGAGGCAGAAAAACGGGCGATGAATTAACAACGACCTGACCCGTAATGAGCAAGGCGGGAAATTCGAGATAAAATAAAAACGGGGTAGTCTGCGGATTAATCAGGTTAGCAATGGTTGCATTCCGGCAGCAGTTTTGTTGAATTAAGTAATACCCCTGCGGATCGGTGTACTCATTGGGGTCAAGTTGAATGTCGGCTTTATAGACCACCTGACTAACCTGCAGGTTATTTTGCCGGGCGCAGTCTGGATTAGTAAAAGCAACGGCTGGTCGATTGGTCAGGGTCGTGTTGGGCAGCGTAAACTGAGCCATTTGCTTCCCGTCCGATTTACGAAAAATCACGACGTCACTACTGGCTAAGGGCCGATTGGCGGTCTGCGCTTCGTTGTAATAATAGGTCATGATAACGCTGAAATGACCGGGCTTATCGCTAACCGCAACCATCTCAAGCTGCCCCCCGACGATGTGCGTAGCCAGCGCAAACGTCGGTACGATTGACCATAATAAAGTGTATGCTAAACCTCGAACGAATGGATTAAAATGATCTGTCATCACAGCTAATTCAGTAAATTAGACGTCAGTGAAGATTTTAATTTTTAGTGCTGTTGGTAGTATATTTTAAATAGGTAGTGAAAAAATAATTTTATTAACAGCCGTTAATTACTATAAATTCAGGCTAAATTATTTCATATAAACCTTATTATTCTTTAATCAATTATGGCCTATTTAAGTAGATTTTTCAAAAAATGAAAGTACGTCCATTTCACTACAAATCTACAGTTGATAGCAAGGTTAAGCAGAAAAATCAGATTGGAGAAATTAATTTATTAACGAGCCGACTTAGGTAGTGTATGCTATCCTGAGACAATTATTATTGCTTAGTAAACCGTCCCGACAGAACTTTTGAATTAGCCGTAACCACCCGAATCAGGTACGCTCCAGTGGCTATGTGGCTGGTTTGCAGCGTAACGCCACGCGTAGAAAGCGGGGGGGTAACGTGCAGCAACCGGACCCCTTGCAGGGTGTAAATTCCAACTTCCGAAATACCCGAATCATCCCCAATCCTAATCGACAAGTTATCGGTGCAGGGCGAGGGAAACGAATGAAGTCCAATCAGGTCAGCTTCGTCGCCACCAGTAACCGGATCAATAGTCCAACTGGTCCCGCTGTCTGCTGGTGCGGCCGAGCGGGCGTTACCCCATGATTGATACTCGTAGGCCCCGATATCCATACCACCTCCCTGAGGACGCGATTTACCCTGAAGATCGGCATTAATCCGCCAGTACTGATTAACCATTCCCCGATCAACCAACGGTGATCCGGGTAGAGGTTTATACGCAGCATCAATGACTTTATTGGTCAACGCATTGCCGAGCCAATCGTGGTAATAATTTGCTTCCTGAGTAACCTGCATGCCCGGAAAATGACGTACCAGTTTCCCCGTACCCGCCTGAATGACAGCGTTATTCGTCAGCGTGATTACGTCGGGGTCATTGTACAAAACAAATCCATCCGAACCACAATTGACGATTGTATTATTGGTAAAAATAATCGTGTTGCCACGGGGCGTTCGGGGGCGATCATCACACAGTATACCGGCTTCTCCTACATTGGTAATCAGGTTGTTATAGATCAGATTTGAACCTGAGTGACCCATAATAATGATCCCACTACCGGGAACGTGCTGAATCATGTTATTATACAGGCGGCCACTTACGTTACCCGACGCCTGAATGCCATTGTTCTGGTAAATGTCAAAGGGTGAAACGCCCGAAAATTTAACAACGTTATTGTACACTTCAGCCTCCGGAGCGCAGGCGTACTGAATACCTTCGCAGCCTGTGCGCTCCGTCCTGTTATTGTATATTTTTAAGCCGTATATAGTATGTGGATAGACTTTGGTGGCCGCGCCCTGACAGATAAGCGTCATTCCGTTGTTCCAAAATGAACTGCCAATGTATATTCCTTCGCCACCGGTATCGTGCGCGTAATTATCGTGAACCAGTATATTATGCATAGCAAACGCATGTTGCCAGGTGGCCGGGTCACAATTGGGATCCTGTTTAATTAATATACCGGCAAAACCGGTTCCCGAAACCTCTACTTTTTCAATGTCAAAATCGGTACTGAAGCCCGTCACTACTATACCCGAATGATTGGCTGGTGTTTTGTTAACCCTAAAACCGTATTTGTATCGACTATCCCCACTACCAGTTAATTGTACGTATTTACAGTCGTTAAATCGAATTCCATTTTGTCCGGTTTCCGTGCCTACCGTTACTTGCCCACCACAATTAATTAGTTTAATGGGCTGGGCAACTGCGGCTACAATATTTTTAAAATACAGGTATTTATAATTGCCTGCTTTTATACAAATCGTTTGCCCGGCTTTCCAGCCTAAATAAGTGCCATCGTAGATACCCTCTTTTGTTATAGTGACATTACAATTGCAGGATTGAGCGAAAACGTTAACTGTTAAAAGGGAGGATAAAGCAAGAAGCACATGTATTCTCATTACGCAGATCATTGGTCAGGCAAACCTATTCCATTTGATCGTCAGAAAAGGAGCATACTACTTGAGCAACCTTATATAAGCCAGTAATTTATTTCACAACATGGTAATACTGACGTTTTATAGAACATAATTTAGAAATTGTTAAAATCAAGCTTTTTAATCAGACGTGCGTCGGCTCGTGTCGGTTCATGCATCAGTACAACTGCTTTCGGAACAAACCTCACTAAATCGTGACCTCAGCTACATTTATTGCCTGCCCAAACTGGTCAACGGCTTCAGCCATTTCGTTACCCCGTTCCAGCGCACCCATGTGACCACTGGGCTGGAGAACAATTAGTTGAGCGTTTGGTACGTGCTGAGCAATGTACTCGCTGGCCTCCCGTTTGGTAAGCCGGTCCTGAGCAGCAGCAATAACCAGTACCGGTACGTTGATCGTCGGCAGCACGGCCGTGGCGTCGTAGTCGAACATGGCTAGCATACCCCGGGCAATAACGCCCACCGGACTACTGGCGCTCAACCGCGACACGTGATCCAGCTGCCCCCGCGTTTCCGTACCAGCAAAACCGGTGAAGTGATTCGTCAAGTGCTGGGAGCCGTTCAGGTATTTCATGTAGTTACTGATTTGCACCAGCGGGGCAAACCAGATGAGTAACCGGCACAACGGCCGCAGAACGGGCCGCTCCAACGCCGTCAGCAGGCCGCTTAGTATGGACGTTTTGACCGGGTTGGTGAACGTCGTATGAACCAGAACTAAGCCCGCCACCCGATCTGACAACCGGGCACTCAACTGCTTGCAGTACGTAAGAATGGTCATGCCGCCAATGCTGTGACCCAGCACAATTGGCTTGCGGGAGCCAGCCAGATCAATGACCGCATCGAGGTCGCGGGCAAACTTATCGAGCGAGTAATCCTTGTTTTCGGGTTTCCCCGACTTGCCCAGACCCGGCAGGTCCATCAGCATAAGCCGGTAGGATTGAGACAGCCGCTTTTTAAGGTAATACCACTGCGTACTGTCGCTGCTCCAGCCGTGAATCAAAATGAGGGGCTGCGCATCTTTGGGACCCGCGAATTCGATAAACAGCTTGTGGCCTTCCGGCCGGTCGAGTGTGGTTGTTTCCTCACTTCGTTCCATAGTCGGCTCGTCGGAACCGGACTTACCTAACAAAAACTTAATAATGAATCCGCCCAGAAGAGCGAGCACAACCAAGCCGATAGCCCAGATCAGATACCGCTGAGCGTCGTCGCGGGCGTAGTCATACGGACTGTCTTTGAGCCGGTACCATTCCCGAAATAAATAAACATCGGTGCCCAGCAGCGCCAGCGTAAACAGGTTTGACAGGACTCCAATCAATAAATGAACAGGTTGCATGAGTGCATAAGTTGAGTAAAAAAGCCTTTGTTCGGGACAGGTTACGAATTGAATTACCGTCGCCTGCCTATAAAAATAACCACCGTCATGGTGCACCGTCCGCACTCTGTTCGTGAGCTGATCGGGATATTTATTAAACGGGATCCGGTGAAAAGGCAGCTAACAATTCCGTAATGCCACTCACTCAATATGCTGAACAATCGTTACCGCATGCCGTTGAATTACCGTCCTCCGACTACACGGATGGCCTATTAATTTTTAACTCAAACCAACAAAACCATGGCAGAGTACACAGATCAATCCTCCACTAACACAACGTCAGCAGGTCAATCTCAACGGATTATGACCACGATGTACAACGACCGCGATAGTGCCGAGCGTGGTTACTCAACCCTGCAGGGCCGGGGATACACCGACAAAGACATTAACCTGCTCATGTCCGACGAAACGCGTGACAAGCATTTTGCTCGTCAGCACGACAGCGACGACACGGAGTTGGGCAATAAGGCAATGGAAAAAGCGGGCATTGGCTCGGCCATTGGCGGTACGGTAGGTGCCGTGGCAGCCGCTATTGCGGCTATTGGCTCCAACCTGATCCTGCCGGGCTTAGGATTGGTGGTGGCCGGTCCGCTGGCAGCGGGCTTGGCCGGTGCGGGTGCAGGCGGGCTGACGGGTGGCCTGATCGGTGCGCTGGTCGGTTCTGGCATACCCGATGAACACGCGAAGGAATATGAATCGGGCATCAAACAGGGCGGCATTGTGATGGGTGTGCAGCCCCGCGATGAGGAAGATGCCCGGCACCTGCAGCAGCAGGGTTTCCGGTAGGCATGGCCACCTGAATAAACCAACAGAGCCAGAATACACCGTGTATTCTGGCTCTGTTGGTTTATTCAGGTGGTTAACCGGTTAGTCACCACCCTCTGATTAACTTACTACTTTGTCGGGCTGCGCCTGGAGATTTCTCTTTTGTTTGCGCCGGTTCAGCAGCACATTCCGCAGTTCATACTTGATACCCTGCACCTCAGCGATTTCTTTGTAGTCGTGCAGCATATTGTAAATGTCGTGGTCGATGAACCGGGCTTTCGACCCGTCGACGATGACCTCATCGCCGGGCTGGAGCGTTCCGAGGGCTTCTTTCAACTGAGGTTTGCTCAGGAAAAACAAATCTTTTTCAAACTCAATCGTCACTAAGCGGCCATCGCGGACCATGCGAAACGTGGTTTGGAAATTTGTGTACAGCACGTAAATAATACCGATTACAGTTCCCAGTACAATACCTTTCAGCAGGTCGGTGAAAATGATGCCCAGCACCGTCACAATGAACGGCACGAACTGATCCCAGCCGTCTTTGTATATTTTTTTGAAGATGCTCGGTTTAGCTAATTTGTAGCCCACCATAATCAGCACAGCCGCCAGACACGAAAGCGGAATCAGGTTTAGCAGCGGTCCACCAAGGAAAACGGCCACCAGCAGGAGCACACCGTGGGCAACCGCCGATACCCGCGTTTTGGCCCCGCCATACACATTCGCCGATGTCCGCACCACGACCGAGGTGATGGGCAAACCACCAATCAGGCCGGAGAGCGTGTTGCCCACACCCTGCGCAATCAGTTCCTGATTGGTCGACGACACCCGCTTGCCGGAATCGAGCCGGTCAGACGCTTCGAGGTTTAACAGCGTTTCTAAGCTGGCTACGATGGCGATGGTAGCGGCAATGACGTAAATCTGCGGGTTGTTGAGGACGCTGAAATTCGGGAAGTCGAAAATCGAAAACAGACTCTTGCCGGGGGCAATCGTCGGCACCTGAACCATGTGCTGATTGGCCGTGTCGCCCAGATAAAAGGCCGGTACGCTGACCCGGAAAAATTCGTTTAAGGCGATTCCGATAAGGACGACGACCAGCGCACCCGGAAAATTTTTGAAGAAGGCGCGGGTACTGCGCCCCGCCGTGCGCTCCCAGATGATGAGAAACGCCAGCGACACGGCGCTGATAATAACCGCCCCGGTACTGGCCGTTTCGACAGCCCGGTAAATTTCAGAAATTGTATTCTCACCGTCGGCTAACTGCTGAAATTCAAACTCACCTTCGTAATCATTATCGCGGCCGAGGGCGTGCGGAATCTGCTTCAGGATGATAACCAGACCAATGGCCACCAGCATTCCCTTAATGACGCTGTCGGGGAAAAAACTGCTGAACCGGCCCGCTTTGATCAGGCCCAGAATCAACTGCATGATACCCGCCAGCACGACCGCTACCAGAAATGCCTCATACGACCCTATTTTTGCGATGGCGTCGGCCACGATCACGGCTAAACCAGCCGCCGGGCCACTCACGCTGACTTCGGAACCAGATAGCAGCCCGACAACAATACCACCGATTATGCCGGCCACCAAGCCCGAAAACAAGGGTGCTCCCGACGCAAGCGCGATGCCTAAGCAGAGGGGCAACGCTACCAGAAAGACGGATAGACCGGCCGGGATGTCCTGACGAAGCCAGGCAGCTTTGTAAGAAGCAAGGGTTTGAAGCGGGTTAACTCGTTGCATAAAAGGGTGTTTTCTTGGCGGTTATACAGGTTTGACAACGTAAAAGTGAGGTGTTGCGTTGCGTAAAAATAGTGAAGACTGTGAAAACAAATTAATAGCCATCACCTTGATTTTGCTCACGCCAACCGAAAAGCAGTTTATTCAGGACCACCTGACCGACGACGTGCGTCAGGTGGTCCTGCGCACTCACCCCGCCGGAATCGACGTCCGAAAGCTGGCGGGTCAGCTCGTAGCCCGCCAGAAAGCCCGCGACAAACTCCCCTCTTGGTACGCGAATGAGCACGTGCTGTTCCCGCCCGCGCTGTCGGTGGAGCAGGCGTCGTCGGAGTGGACGGCCCACTACAAAGCGGCCCTGGTCAGTGGTCAGCGGCTTTTCGACCTCACGGGGGGCATGGGCGTTGATGTGTGGGCGTTTGCGCAGCGCGTGGAGCAGGTGATGTACGTAGAGCACCAGCCCGACTTAGCAGAACTGGCCACCCATAACCTCCCGGCCATGGGCGTCGCCAACGTAACAGTTCGGGCGGGGGATGGCTTAGCCGTAGTGGAAGAACTGACGCAGCCCACCGACTGGATTTACCTCGATCCACACCGGCGCGACGGGCAGGGCAGTAAAGTTGTGCGGCTGGAAGATTGCGAGCCGAACGTGCTGGACGTTCTACCCGTGCTGACCCAGAAAAGCCGACACCTGCTGCTGAAGGTATCGCCCATGATCGACCTGAAGCAGGTAGGTCGGCTGCTGAACCCGGCGCAGATTCACGTGGTAGCCGTTCAGGGTGAGGTGAAAGAGGTACTGGTCGTGCTGAACGCTGACCGGACGCCCGAACAGCAAACTGAATTTACCGCCGTCAATATACTCCCTGATCGGGAAGACCGGTTTGCGTTTACCGGGACGGATGAACAAGCCGCCAACGCGCCGTTTGGCGATCCGCAGCGGTACCTCTACGAACCTAACGCAGCCGTGCTGAAAGCGGGCGCATTTCGGCTGGTCGGTAGTCGGTTTGGGCTGACCAAACTCGCGCCGAACAGTCATCTGTACACCAGCAACGCGCTGCGGTCAGACTTTCCGGGCCGGATTTTCGTTTGTGAGAATAGTCTCAAACCGGACCGTAAAACGGTGCAGTCGCTCCTGCCCACGATGAAAGCGAACCTAACCGTGCGTAACTTTCCGCAGTCGGTGGCCGAGTTGCGGAAAAAGCTGGGCCTACAGGACGGGGGCGACTGCTACCTGTTTGCCACAACCTTACTGAACGGCGACAAACGCCTGTTGATTTGCCGCAAAACGGATACCCCGTAAGCTTGCCATTAAGTGGTAAAACCCATGAAGTCTATGAGAAACGTGAAACACCTTACAGTCCTGATTTGCCTAATTGGGCTAACCAGCGCAGCGCACGCCCAAACCGTTTACGCGGGCGAGAACACCATCGAAAAAACCAAAATGCCGGGTCTCTATCTGACAATCCAGGGCGACGGAAAACAAATTGAAAAAGACTGGGAAGCGCAACTCAAAACGTACGGTCGGTTAACCGCGTCGCGCGGTCTTTACCGGGTGCCCAATGCGAACATTCAAGCCATTTCACCGGAGCCGATCAACGTTGCCAGCACCGTGAAATCGTCGCGCAACTCGGCCACAATCTTCGCGGGCTTCGATCTGGGCAGCGGCAATTTTATAACGCCGGGCGGCACGGGCTACTCTGCAGCCGAGCAGATGCTGAAAGATTTCGCCAACAAAAGTCTGTTCGGGCAGGAAGTACGCACCGCCGAGGGTGGTTTTGAGGACGCCCAGAAAAAACACCAGCGGATGGTGAAAACGGGGGAGCGCCTTCGGCAGGAGATTGAGCAGAACGCCAAAGAAAAAGAGCGCCTGCTGAAACGCATTGAAGACAACGGAAAGGAACTGGAGAAGCTCGAAAAAGACCTCGAAGCCAACAAAACCGACCAGGCCAACGCCCTCACCGAATTGGAAAACCGCAAAGCCAACGTCGAAGCGGTGAAGACGAAGAAAGAGTAAGGCAGTCGGTGAGTTAGTCAGTTCCCTTCCTTAAAAAACACCCGCTTCACCCGTTCGCTGACGCCGGTTAGGATTTCGTAGGGAATGGTGCCCATCTGCTGGGCCAGTTCGGTGATGGGTAGTTCGGGGCCGAAGATGATGACGTCATCCCCTTCCGCAGCCGATGCCCCCGTCACGTCGACCATCGTCATGTCCATGCACACGCTGCCGACGGTGGGGCAGCGTGTTCCGTTGACCCAAACCTGACCGACGCCGTTGCCGAGTCGCCGGTCGAAGCCATCTGCATAGCCAATGGCCAGCGTGGCAATGCGGGCATCATGGTCGAGCAGACCCCGGCGGCTGTAGCCCACCGATTCGCCCGCCGGTACGGTTTTGAGCTGGCTGATGATGGTTCTGAGTGTTCCCACGGGCTGCACGGCGGCTTTGTCGATCCGGCTCGGCTCCACGCCATACAGCCCAATGCCCAGCCGGACCATATCTAATCTGTAGTCCGGGAAGCGCACGATACCGGCTGAGTTGAGCAGGTGACGCGTCGGCCGGTAGCCCAAACCCGCTTCGAGCACGGCCGTACTCCTCAGGAACGTCTGGTATTGCTGCTGCGAGAAATTGTTGAACTGCGCTTCGTCGGCCCCCACCAAATGGCTGAACACGGTGGCCACGCGCAGGTTCGGGTGATCGTTAAGGTAGGCAATCACGTCGGGCAGTTCACTTTCCAAAAATCCCAGCCGGTGCATCCCCGTGTCAATTTTGAGGTGGATCTGGCAAGGAAGATGTTGCTCCTCCTCTCCTCTCTCGTCTAAAAACCGCCCCCATTCCCGCAGGATCTTCAGGCTGTAGAGTTCCGGTTCTAAGCCGTATTCGAGCAGCGTGGCAAACGTTTCCTGGGCCGGGTTCATGACCATTATGGGCAGCGTAATACCATTTTGGCGCAACGATACGCCCTCGTCGGCGTAAGCGACGGCGAGGTAGTCTACCCGGTGGAACTGGAGTAGCTGGGCCACTTCCGCGCTTCCGCTGCCATACGCGAACGCTTTTACCATGACCATAATTTTCGTTTGCGGCCCCACTTTTTCGCGGTAGTAATTCAGATTGTTGGTCAGCGCGTCGAGGTTAATTTCGAGAACCGTACCGTGGGCTTTCCGCTGTAGTCGGCTCACAATACGCTCGAACGAGAACGACCGGGCACCCTTCACCAGCACGGCCGCATCGCGCAGGTCAGCAACCGGAAACTGGGTCAAAAACGCGTTGGTGTTGGGGTAGAACTGACTGTCGCTGGCGAAGAACCGGGCGTTTCGGCTCACCACCGGGCCAATACCAACAAACTGAGCCACCCGCCCCGAACGCATCAGATCGGCCACCTGCCCATAGAGTTCGTCTTCGCGCTGACCCGACTGCAACACGTCGGACAGAATGACAACCGTCCGGGTACGCGTGGTTTGCTGATTCAGAAAACCAAGGGCGAGTTGCAGCCCCGCCACGTCGTTGTTGTACGAATCGTCGATCAGGACGCAGTTATTAATGCCTTCTTTCAGTTCGAGCCGCATCGACACCGGCCGAAGTCGATTCAGGCTGTTTTGCACCGCTCGAACATTGGGTGTCGTCAGGGTTTTAACCGCAATCAGGCAATGAATCAGGTTTTCGACCGAGGCTGCATCATCAAACGGCAGTTTGTATGTTTCAATTACTGCCTTTTCCTGGCCCGTTTTTATCTGTAAAAAAGTGCCATTTCGCTCAATTTGGTACTCGGCATCCCGGCCTTTCGTGCGGTGCCCCGCCGGGACCCGACCCGTCAGCGACCAGGTAATGAGCCGTAGGGCGGGGTTAACGGCGGGCAGCAGCAGCCGGGCCTCCTCATCAATATCGGCGTAATCGGCGCAGTAGATAAGCGCATCGGCGTGGGTGAAGAGCCGGAGTTTTTCGGCAATTTTCTGTTTTCGGCTCCGGAATCCTTCGTCGTGGGCGGTGCCAATGTTGGTAAAAATGCCGAGCGTTGGGCGAATAACGGCCTCCAGCGCGGCCATCTCGCCCGGTTTGGAAATACCGGCCTCAAAAATTCCCAGCGTATGCTGCTCACTCAGTTCATGCACCGACAGCGGCACGCCCAGTTGCGAGTTGTAGCTTTTGGGGCTTTTGGCGATCACGAATTCATCCGACAGCAACTGTGCCAGCCACTCTTTCACGATGGTTTTGCCATTGCTGCCCGTAATACCCACCACCGGAATCGAAAACTGCTGCCGGTGCTGAGCAGCCAGGGTTTGCAGGGCTTGCAGGCTGCTGTCAACATCAATAAACCGCGCGTCGGCCGGTGCGGCATTGGCCCGTGCGGGTCCGGTGAGGGCGTCCCGTTCGACCACAAATTGCCGAACGCCTTTCCGGTACAATTCACCGATAAAGGCGTGACCGTCGTGGTGTTCACCTTTAATGGCGAAGAATACACTGTTAGCTGCCTGTTCGGCAGAGAGCGTTTGCCGGGAGTCGGTCAGCCACCGCAAATTAGCCATTAGCTGTTGGGGGTTGGTCATGGCATCACATCCAGCCGCGTCGCTTGAAATAGATGATCTCGCCAACGGCAATGGCAGCCATCGCGCCCAACGTCCAGAAGTACCCGGTTGGGGTGCGCAGTTCGGGCATGTTATCGAAGTTCATGCCGTAGATACCGGCGATAAACGTCAGCGGAATAAAAATGGCCGATATGATAGTCAACGTTTTCATAACGGAGTTCATCCGGTTGTTGACGATAGAGTAATACACATCCATCAGCCCGGCAATGAGTTCGCGCTGTGAATCGAGGGTTTCGATAATTTGGTTGATGTGGTCGGCCAGGTCGCGCAGGTAAGGCACCGTCGTTTTCTGAATCAGGTCGGATTCTTCGCGCAGCAACGTGCCCACCACGTCGCGCAGGGGGTTAACCATTCGTCGGATGGTCGCCAGTTCGCGCTTCAGGATGTAGAGGACGGCGAGCGTTTGCTGATTGGCCCGCTGCTGAACGATCTGCTCCTCCAGTTCGTCTGCCTTTTCGCCAATCCGTTCGGCAATCACAAAGTAATGGTCAACGATCACGTCCATCAGCGCATACATGAGGTAATCGGGTCCGTTGCGCCGGGTTTTACCCGCCGACGCTTTGATGCGCTCGATCACCGGCTCGAAAATATCTTTCGTCCGCTCCTCCTGAAACGAAATCAGGTAGTTTTCGCCCAGCACTAAGCTAACGTGTTCTGGATCAATTTCCTGGCGCTGTCGGCTGTGGTGCAGCATCTTAAGGGTCACATACACCACCGGCTCGGTCTTACCGACGGGATAATTCGTACTGACACCATTACCGTTGGCAGATTCGACGGGTGGCGTCGGCGTATCGTCATACAGGTCAATTTTAGGTTTCTGCCCGGTGTTCATTACGTCTTCCAGCAGCAGGGGGTGCAGGTGGTATTGCTGCCCCAATGCGGCTATCACTTTCGGATCGTGAATACCGTCGACATTGAGCCAGTTGACATAGGGTGTTCCGGCGTGAGGCAACTGGCAGGCGCTCAGTTTGCTGCTCTCATCGACGTGGTAGTCGGTAACGTTGTATTCGATGCGTTTGATTTTGATCGCGTGTTCAATTTCCTCACCCACGTAGGTAAGCGTTCCGGGCGAGGTACCGAGGTTTTTCTCGGCCGAACGATAACGTTGCTTTTTTGACATGCGGATCACAAAAAAAGAAGTAGTCAAAGATAAACGGAATACCACGTTCGTTGTCGAATGTTCAGAAATTCGTATCTTATCAGCGCTTTCCTGATGGGTATTAATAGGGCTGGCAACCGTAGTGCATATGCCTGTTGAGCGCTTAAAACCGGTATCACCATGATCCGCTTCCTTCTTTTCATCAACCTCCCCGTGCTGCTGCTAACGGCGTGCAGCAGCGGCAAAACCGCCCTCATGCAGGGTAATTATGACGTAGCCGTAAAAAAAGCCGCCGAGCGCCTTAACCAGCCCCCCGGCCTGTCGAAACGCGGCCATGGCACGGCCTCTTGGGTGTTGCAGCGGGCGTTTGTTCGGGGCTACGAGCAGCATCAGGCCAGCATCCGGCGGCTGTCGGCGACCACCAACCCGCTGCCGTTCCGGTGGGAAGCCGTTCACGCTGAGTACCAAGCGCTGCAAACCCTGACCGACGATGCCCTGAAGTGCCCCACCTGCGCCGATTGGTTAGCCCCTTACCCAATCTCCTACCACGACCGCCAGCGCGACACCCGCGAACTGGCCGCTGCCGACCGCTACGAAGCGGCCGAACTGGCCTTTCCGTACCGCGAAACCGACCGGCTGGCGGCTAAAGACGCCTACCTGAACTACCGAAAGGCCGCCGAATGGATCCCTAACTACCGGCAGACCCTCGCCAAGTCGGAAGACGCCCTGCCGTTTGCCATCCTGCGCGTGGTGGTGGAGCCACTCGGCCCAACGGGGCAGATCAGCCCCGAAGATAATATCCAGTTGGAAGGGCTGATTCTGCAACACATTGGCCGAAACCCGGCACCGTCGGCGTTCGTGCGGCTCTATGCCCCCACCGAAGACGCGGGTGATGGCTATCCCCTTCACCAGGCCATTCAGATGCAGGTCACGGACTACGACTCCTACAACGATCACACGTCATCGTCCAGCACGTCGGTCGAAAGCAGTCAGGAATATAAAGTCGGCGAGAAGAAGATCAATGATTCCACCAAAGTGGACATTATGGAAAAAGCAAAGGGAACGCTGACGACCTACCGCCGGGAAATCAGCGCCAGTCTGACCCTGCGGATGCACGCCGTCGACATTCAGAGTGGGCGCGAGTTGTGGAACGACAGCGTTTGGGAGCGCGAAAGCTGGACGACTGAGTGGCAAACGTTCAGTGGCGACGACCGCGCTCTGAATGGCAGCAGCCTGAAATCGGCCGATATGTTCCCGCCCTCGCGCTGGTCACTCTACACCAGTATGCGCGACGACCTGGCCAGCGACGTAGGTCGGCGATTACGAAAGCGGTACGAGCGGGATTGATGATGGTCGTTTATCAATCGATCTTCTTTATACTTTAGTGATTCAAAACCGCCTGGCAATCATGCAGCTCGGACTCGATGACACGATTATCAACAGTACCGGCCTGACGGATGACCAACTCCGACTGGCGCTGGCCGTGCAACTTTATGCCACTGGACAGCTAACCAAAGCACAGGCCCGGCTACTTACGAATCTGGATCGTATTGCCTTCGCCAACGAACTTGGCGAGCGGGGCTTAGGGCAGGAGTACACCGTCGAGATGCTTGAAGAAGATCTTAAAACGCTTGTGTTGACATGATTGTCGTCAGTGACACATCATCGCTCAACGCCCTTCACAAGATTGGTCAAATTGCCCTGCTGCCCGCTTTATTTCGGCAAGTGTTGGTCCCGGAGCGGGTACGTGACGAAATGCTGCGCGATCCGTTCATGCGCAATTGGCTGGAAAACTTTCCCAACTGGCTCGTAGTGCGGTCGATACAGGACCGTCAGCGGTATCTGGATATGCTTGTTTTCATGGACGAAGGCGAAGCGGAAGCCATTGTGCTGATGCTGGAAACGGGAGCGGATAAACTACTGATGGATGACCAGGAAGGGCGTTCCAAAGCGTCGAATTACAGTTACCAGTCATTGGAACGTTGGATATTCTGCTCATAGCCAAGCAACTGGGTCTGCTGGAAGTAATAAAGACGCAGGTGGAAGCCTTAATCACTACCACGAAATTCAGAATCGGTTCATCCTTATTCAATCACGTATTGACCCTCGCCGGAGAATCGTAGCATTTGGTAAGTAATATGCCCCATCCACCCGGCGATGTGAGAGTGCATCATCCGGCAGAGTAAAGATTCAAATGCAGTTATGTATCCAGCCGAGTAAGATTTAATACTGTCTATAGAATCATCGAATAGTATATCATCTCCGAGTTAGCGACCGTTTCTTGACAAATGGGGAATTGAATTCCTAAATTGTCAAGAAAAAGCACCGTGACTGACCGTCAGTTAACCGAGCTTCCGAATTGCTCAAAAAATACTCGCTCATTACCATTACAGGACCACGTCAGTCGAGGAAAACTACGCTGGCAAAGCTGCTCCGCCCCACTTACCGGTATGTCGGCCTGGAAAGCCCGGTCGAGCGGAATTTTACCCGGCAAGACCCTAAGGATTTCTGGAAACTTACCAGCATGGCGTCATTTCGGATGAAGTGCAATACGTGCCTGAACTATTCTCATACCTACAGGTGGTAACCGACGAGCGGCAGCGTACCGGCGAATACATCCTGACCGGTTCGCAGAATTTTCTGCTCATGGAACAGATCACCCAATCGCTGGCCGGACGGGTAGCCGTGTTCAATTTGCTGCCCCTGTCGTGGGCTGAGTTACGCGGAACAGCCTACGTGCCAACAGCTTGGGAAACTCATTTAGTGGGTGGAAGCTACCCGCGCCGAATCGTGCAGGACATTGATCCAACGGGTTTTTACGACAGCTATCTGCAAACCTACGTGGAGCGCGACGTGCGTCAGGTGAAGAACATTCTGAACCTGGGCCTGCTTCAGCGATTCATCCAGTTACTGGCGGGGCGGATTGGGCAGTTGTTCAATCAGCAGAGTCTGGCCGTTGAGTTGGGCGTCGATAACAAGACCGTGAATGCCTGGTTATCGGTCCTCGAAACGTCGTTTATTGCGTACCGGTTACCGCCTTACTACCAGAATTTCAGCAAGCGGATTGTGAAAACGCCGAAAGTTTATTTTTACGATACGGGTTTGGCAACTTATTTACTGGGCATTCGGTCGGTGGCTGATCTGGCCGTTCATTTTGCGCGGGGATCGCTGTTCGAGAACCTGATGATTAACGAGTTGACTAAGAACTGGCTGAACCGGGGGTCAGCGACCGCCGTTTTATTTCTGGTCGGATCAGTCGAACCACGAAGTCGATTTACTCATCGACCGGGGAACGAGCCTGACCGCCGTAGAAATCAAATCGAGTAAAACTATCCAAACCGACTTTTTTAAAGGGCTTCAGTATTTTGGCAAATTAGCCCCAGCAACCGCACTGACGTTACTCTACGGCGGAGACAGCCCGCAGTACCGGATGGGAGTTAGCGTATTGACCATGAATGAGTTGGAGGAGTTGAATTGAAAGACAGCTAAAAGAATATACGAATTAGTGTCGTGGACAGTACCCATGCACACGCTCCCTCACAACCGCTCCAGCTTTCGGTTCAGCAATTTTTTTTCGGCCGTGGATGGGGTCAGGTGCCACGCCTGCTCATAATGCTGCCGGGCGGAGTCGGGCTGGTGATTTCGTTCGTACAGATCACCCAGGATGGCGTGGTAATAGTGATTTTTGTCTAATCCGGGCAGGTTCGTTACCGCTACGATGGCCGTTAACGGACCGTCCACCTCCGCCAGCGCTACCGCCCGGTGCAGAGCCACCACAGCCGAAGACTTTTGGGCCAGCAGCAGGTCGTAATACAGCAGCACGGTCGGCCAGTCGGTGGCCGCGTGGGTTGGCGCAAGGCAGTGGAGCCGGGCGATACCCGCTTCGAGGTGGTATTCACTCAGGGCATCGCCCCCGGCCGAGCGGTTCAGGTAATCATGCCCTTTCTGGATCAGGTCGGGGTTCCAGCGGCTGCGGTCCTGATCGGCCAGCAGGACAATGGCCCCGCTCTCATCGATGCGGGCGTCGAAACGGGCCGACTGAAAGCACATCAGCGCCAGCAGGGCATCGACGGCGGGGGCCTGCGTGCGGGGCGTCTGGGTTAGCAACAACGCCAGCCGAATGGCTTCTTCGCACAAATCGCGCCGGATGAGCGTGTCGGGATGCAGCGAATTATACCCTTCGTTAAAGAGCAGGTAAATGCTTTTTAGTACGCCGTCTAAGCGACTGAACAGGTGCGGACCACCCGGCACTTCGAGCAGGATGCCGTCCTGCCTGATTTTCTCCTTCGCCCGGTAGAGCCGCTTCGTAATCGTTTCTTCGCTGGTCAGAAATGCCCCGGCAATCTCGCGAACGCTTAGACCGCACAGAATCTTGAGGCACATCGCCATCTGCGACTCCGGCGCAATGGCCGGGTGGCAGATGGCGAATAGCATCCGTAACTGACTGTCGGTGATGTCCTCGTCGAAGAAAAGTGACTGATTCATCGCGTCGGTTGCCTCCTGCTGATGCAGATAATCGGCGTCTGAACTAATTTGCCGAAACCGGTTTTCGCGCCGGACCACATCCAGCGCCTTATTTTTGGCTACCCGGTAGAGCCAGGCCTGGGGGTTATCGGGAATACCCTGAAACGGCCAGCTTTGCAGCGCCTGCACCATCGCATCGTGGACGATGTCTTCGGCCAGATCGAGCCGGTCGAAACCCAGCATACAAGTCAGCACCGACGCCATCCGGCCCGCTTCGTGGCGGAACAGGTGGTTAACTAAGTGGTTGGATTCATTCGGAGCAGGCATAAAAGCTCCCTCCGGCGAGCCGGAGGGAATGCGGATGGTTTACCCAAAGTTAACAATTGGCCGGACTTCCACCGACCCATTCATAGCGAAAATGGGGCATCCGTTAGCCAGCTCAACCGCTTCATCAAGATGAGCCGCACTGACAAGGGCGTAGCCGCCGATAATCTCTTTTCCCTCCGTGTAGGGTCCATCCGTAACGACCTCCCCGCCTTTGCTCATGATTTTACCAAACGGCATGAGCGCTTCCGTACCGAGCATTTTGCTCTGGGCCGCAATGCCGCCGATCCAGTGGTTCCACTTTTGCATTTCAGCCTGTATTTCTTCGGGCGATTGTAGATAAGCCGTTCCCTGATCCTGGGTTGAGTGAAAAATGAGCATGAACTTTTCCATGATGATTGATTTGGTTTACGTGATAAATTAACTGATTTGCCATTAAGACGAATGAGTTTCCGTAAACCGGACAGAGCATTGAAAAAAAACAGGAAATTGTTCTTCCGATACCGTACGCTCTAGATCAAAGAGATCAATTATGGTCAGAACATGGCTTTATTTATACTGAAGTGACACCTTATGCAGGGCGTCCAACACCAGTGCGAAGTCCTTCACTTTATCCTGATTGGTAAGAATTGTCAGGCATACTCCCGATTGCGGATCGTAGGCATTATCGTTGACACTACCGGGGACATAGCCGTTGTGCGAAAACACCGTTCGGCCATTGTATTTATTAACCTGTTGCAACAGACATAATCCGTAGCTTTCATTCGGAAAGCCCGTCGGCATAAACTGTTTCATCAACGCCAGCGAATTCCGATTTATAATCCGGCCCTGCATTAAACCATCCCAGAAACGGACGTTTTCTTCGGCCGTACTAACCATACCGCCTGCCGCATTATCGGCACTGCAAAATGCCCTTCTTGAATAGCCATACGTTGCATCTAAGTCTTCCAGTTTTCCGGCATCGTTGTAATCCGCTGACCAGGAATGAGGCATAATCAGCGATGTATTCTCAAAAGGATAGTAAACGGTATTATTGAGGGCCAATGGTTTAAGCACTAAATCGCGAAGCGAAGCCTCAACGGGTTTGTTGGTGGCTGCCCTGATGACCAAACCAGCCAACACCGTATTCTGGTCGGAGTACGCATAGCTGCTGCCCGGTGTTGAGAAGGTAGGCGGAGCGAAAAACTGGTACATCTCTTCGGCCTGCCACACCCGGTTGAAATCGCCTTTGATGGCCTCAATAAAGGCGGGGTTGAAGCTAAAATCACCGAAGCCACTGGTGTGATTCAGGAGTTGTCTGATCGTGACTTTCCCATTGACGTAGGGCTTGTTTTTGAGCCACGTACCAATGGTATCATTCAGGCTTAAAACGCCATTTTCCTGAAGTTTGAGCATAAGCGTAGCCACGTACGTTTTCGTATTGCTGCCGATGGTAAAGGCCATATCGGTGGCAATCGGCACGCCCTGGTGCGAAACGCCGTAAGCCCTTTTCCAAAGGCCAACGTTGGGCACCAGCACAGCCGCCACCGCCCCCTTCAACTGTAATTGTTGACAGGTACTGTCGAAGACAACATTCAGCCGGTTTGTGTAGGCAGCCGACAACGAACTGGTCATGCTGTCAGACGGGACAGTAGATTCCTGCCGACAAGCGAAAAAGAAGACCAGCAAAAACAGGGAACAAAATAGTGTTTTCATGACAGTACAGCGATTAGTTTTAAAATCTGCTGCAATGTTCGCGCCCCTCGACCGAAGCCGCGTTCTGACTTATCCAGCCGAACAACTACGCTGAAAAAGGCCGTTCGTGTTTATAAAGTCGGGCAAAAACGATCCGTTCAGGCAGGAGACACAGGAGCCAACGGCTTGGTTTTGAATCCGGAAGGCGACAATCCGGTCATTTTTTTGAACGTGGTGTTGAAGACGGTTTTGGAGTTGAACCCGGCTTCGTAGGCAATGCCTTCCATGCTTAAATGGCTCTTTTTGGGGTCACTGAGGAGACTTTTTGCCTCCTCGATTCGGAAGCCGTTGACGAACTGGTAAAAATTCAGACCGAAATCGTTGTTGAGCAGATACGATAATTTGTGGATGCTCAACTGAGTCACTTCGGCTAATTTCGGCAGCGTTAACTCATTGTCTAAGTAACGTTTGTCGGTGAGCATCGCTGCCATCAGGCGTTCTTTAGCTTCGTGCCGTTCGTGGGGGAGCAACAACGCCTTTTTTGTCTCTTCATTGGCCGATGGATTCGTGGCTTCGGCAAGTACGTCGGCAATCGCCATTTTTTCAACCTCCGAGAACGGAAATAGCTCGCGCTGATTCAGGGCAAAATAAGCTAAGTAAAATACCCCGGCGAAATAAAAGACGGACATGTAGCCAGTGAGCAGCGGAAAAAACAACGTTATAAGCCACACGCCCACGAAGAAACACACGCCAAAGAGAAAATAGCGTAGCCACAACAGATCTACCAACTCAGGAGACGAAACAAAGGCAGTTAGCGTTTGCCGGTGTTTATTGAGTAAGCGAAGGCATGAAAAGCAATACACGATGAGCTGACCCACGTTGAACGTCAGCATCAACAGGGTAACCAGATCTCCACCAATGGTACTCAACTGCGTTTTCAGGAAGGTTAGCTGATCCTCCACAAATACAAGGGAGACAATAAGCATGCTGAGGATCAGGAATGGTAAAAAATGAAAAAAAGCAGCCCGGAGTCGGATGGGTTGTGGGTGCGTAAACGAACGCACACTTAAGTAGAAGGTAGGCCCAACGATTAACATGAACAGACCCAGAAACTCGGACGAGAATGGAATCTCCTGAGTAAGATGCAGAATACTGAAGCCTTCATCTAAAAAAACGGCACTCAGTGACCACAGAAAAACAGCGAGCCAGCGGTTAGCGTACCGGTTCGTGTAACGCGGTTTGGCGAACAATAGGAAAGCGGTTAGGACCAAGCTGCCGGTCGTCAGCAAATGGATGAGATCAGCCATTCGGGAAATCTGTAGGGTATTGCACAAATATATCCAAAATACCAGCCCTCGACAAAGCAGCCCATCGGCCCCTGTTTCTACGCTCTGTGTGCTCACAGGAAGGCTCACCTTTTTGAAGCGGCCATCTATGCAGAATACTCGGCGCAATGGCATCGCTCGATCCGGGTAGTTTCTGGCAGAGTTGCGAAATTCCCTTCTTTTCCAGTCCGTTCGGCTGTCGGCCCAACTCGTCAACGGCCTGCAATCCGTTCTGCCCGTACCGACCGGCAACCCCGTTGGTCGGAGAGTACTGTTCGCGCAGTTTTCGGCACGCCCCTGGAAAGTTCCGGCCCCGGTGGCCCTCCAAGAACTACGGACGGGCAGTACTCGGCGTGAACGAACAGTTGGCAACAACGATTACGTACCTTCGCGCCATGCAACCCGCCGACTCCAATCTTTCCCACGCCCTTGTTCACCTCGCTCAGGACCCCGTGATGGCCCGCCTGATTGCCGAAACGCCTAATCCTAAAATTTTCACCGATTACGAGAATGACGTGTATCTGGCCCTGCTCGAAAGCATCGTGTCGCAGCAGATTTCGGTGAAAGCGGCCGATGCCATTTTCGCCCGGCTGTGCGGCCTGTTCCCCAATAACTACCCCAAACCCGATGCGCTGCTGGCCCTGTCCTTCGATGAGTTGCGGGGCGCGGGGCTGTCGGGTCAGAAAGTGAAATACGTGCAGAGCGTTGCCGATTTTTCGCTGACCCACCGGCTCGACAGACCGTTCTTCGACCCGATGACCGACGAAGAAATCGTTCAGTACCTGATTCCGATCAAAGGCGTTGGCCGCTGGACGGTGGAAATGCTGCTGATGTTCGTGCTCGACCGGCCCGACGTGTTTCCCATCGACGATCTGGTAATCCGCCAGCGCATGATGCTCGCCTATCCCGACCGAACCAACAATCTGACCGGCAAAGCCTTATATAACGTGTTACAGGAGATTGCCGATACCTGGCGGCCCTACCGCACCACCGCCAGCCGGTATTTGTGGCGGTGGAAGCCAGTTTAAATTTGTGGTTTTTGAGTTTATGGTTTGTAGTTTCGGTTCCCCGCCGGGACTGACGCATCTGGCTTGCGTGCGTCAGTCCCGGCGGGGAACCGAAACTACAAACCATAAACTCAAAAACCACAAACTTTTTTCATAACCGCTTAACGGCCAAATCGACTTTCGATTCTACTTTGATGAGGATCTCGATGCCTTCGGGTCGGACCACGATCCGCAGGGGTACCAACCGAAACGCGTCGACGTCGAGGGCGGTTTTTTTACCGGCTTTTCCCCGCGCAAACGCCGATTCAATCTTTTCGGGCAGTGTGTCGACCTCGTAGCGCAGCGGCACCACCAGCACCGACTGAAGCGTGTCGCGGAGGTGATCGTGGAGGAGCCAGTCAGCCGTGGCAAACAGGCGCTCTTTGGTCACCACGTCGAAATCGACGTTCTGAACGCGCAGGGTGTTGGTAAGCGTGTCGTAGGTCGGCAATCCCCGGAAATAGAGCGTCCCATTGACCGACCCGCCCACGTCGGCTTTCAACACTAATGACCGCCCGCCCCCGTACACCGTCGCGTTTTTGATGCGGATGGTTCCTCCTGCCAAATCGAGTTTTTGCTGGTTAAGCTGCCGGGCCAGCACCCGGTTCAGGTCGGCGTAGGGTACGCGGGCCAGCACCTGCAAGCGCGATGCATCGGGCAACCGGTCGCGACGAAGCAGGCGGGGCAACCGCTCAATACGCTCCACAACCGGCATTGCTCCAAATCGGGTATCGACCCGAAAGGCAACCTGAATGGGTAGCGTGATGCGCCGGGCGTTGCCATAAACGGGAGCTACCGCCACACTGAATGGACGGGGAATCAGCCAGATCTCTTCAGGTGTTTTGTTCAGGCGCAGGGGCTTCTGCATGTCCCGCCAGATACGGCGCACCTCGGTGTCGAGCCGCAGTTCCTCATGCACCGCTTTGTCAATGGCCAGCTCAATATCGGCCCGCCGTTTATCGAGGAGGTTCTCCGCCATTTTTTTCACGCTGATCTTCAGTCCAATCAGCCGAACGGTTGGCTCCTTTATCCAGCGATAATCCTGTAGGCTAACCCGTGTTGTAAGCCGCCAGTTGGCAGCAACACTCAGGGGACTAACGAAGTTAACGGCGAGGGCACAGAGGGGGCGGCTCTTTTTGTCTTTGCGCAGGCCAATTGGATTGCTATACCACACTTGCAACGGCGCGGAAAACGATACTTTTCGGTTCGCATACCGAACGCGCACGGGTCCGGTACGTTCGACCCGCAACCGCCAGGCCTCGCCTTTTTTCCCCTCGAACGTTTCTTCCGTAACGAGCACCGGATTCAGGGCTTTGTTGATCTTATGCTCCAGATCCCGGATGTTGAAGGTAACGTCGGCCGACACAAACGACACGGGGTCGGCAATGGCCGGGTCAAAACTCTGCGTAGCGGGCGTCTCCGTTTTGACGCGCTGGCAACTGACGGCACCGGTCAGGGCCGCGAGAAAAAACAAAAAACCGGTGATTTGTTGCGCGTTCACTGCTAAACTAACGACCGGATTGGCAAAATGTTAGCCTACTTAACTTATAGGTTTTTTATTATCGGCAGTTTTGCCGCCTTAGAATCGGCCTCACAACCACAGCCTTTTCCACACCCGGCCTCTTTCTTCGAGAAGCTCCGGTAAGCCCGATTGCCGAGGTAAGCAACCGCAAGGGCGAAAACCAGCAGTATGATTAGTTCCTGCATGACGTAGAGAATGTATAATGGTTAATGAAGAATGGGGTTCCCGATTGAGTATCCATTATTCATTCTTCATTAATCATTATACATTATTCATTAACCATCCGTTCCGCCCGGCAAGCCGGTAGATGTGCTGGTAGTGGTGTTCGCCATGCCAGGCGTAGTGGGCCACGTGCTCGGCAAGCGTAAACGTGCGCCCACTGCCGGGATGTAGGAATGTACGTTGCAAATCACTCTCGGTAAGCGAGTTGAGCACGACCACCCAGCGCTGGTGCAGGTTACGCAGGATCACTAATGACGGGGCCACGTCAAGCTGGGAGTCGGGCAGGTTAGCCCACTCGCCTTCTTCGTAGGGTTTTATGCTCGGGTTGTCTTCGGTCAGGGCCAGTTTGGTGCGGACGTAGCCGTTCAGGTGGCTGTCGGCCACGTGATGCACCAACTGCCGGACCGTCCAGCCTTCGGGACGGTACGGCGTATCGAGCCGGTCGTCGCCCCACTTGCCAACGAGTTCGGTGAGCTTAATGGGAAACTCGTCGATGGCTACAATGTGCTGTTTGGTGTCGGCAATCGAAAATGACTGATCGAAATTGAAGTTGCCGAGCGGATACCGGAGAATATCGAGGTCTTGCATGGGTTAGACTGGTTTGTAGTTTAAGGGTTTGTGGTTAGCTGACGCTTCCAGGTTGAAGCCGGTCCGCCGGTGCGGTCAGCCAACTACAAACTGACCAACTCACTGACTCATCAACTTTTTTGTCCAGTATTCCTGAATCACCCGAATCAGTTCGGGATGGACGCCACAACCGGCAATCACGTCGCCCCGGAACAGAAATTCGTCGCCCCCCGTGAAATCGGTAACGATGCCGCCCGCTTCGCGAACGAGCAGCACCCCGGCAGCCATGTCCCACGAGTGGAGGTTGTACTCGTAAAAGGCCTCGAACCGCCCGGCCGCCACGTAGGCCAAGTCGATAGCCGCCGACCCCATCCGGCGCAGGCCGTGGGTCTGCTGCATGAGCGACTCCAGGATGCGCAGATACTGGGGCATCTGCTCAAAGGTGTAGTAGGGAAAGCCCGTTGCAATCAGGCTCTCGCCCAACTGGGTGGCGGGCGATACCCGAATGCGGTCGCCGTTGCAGTAGGCTCCCCCACCCTGCCAGGCCGAAAAGCACTCGTTGCGGTTAGGGTCATACACCACGCCAGCGATAGGTGTTTTGCCCTGCGCTAAGCCGATACTCACCGAAAAGACGGGCAGGTTGTGGATGAAATTTGCCGTTCCATCGAGCGGGTCGATGATCCAGTTGAGGGCGGTGGGGTCGGCTTCGGTTCCGGTGGTGCCTTCTTCGGTGATGAAACCGGCTTCGGAAAGCAGTTTACCCAGCCGCTCGACCAACTGCTTCTCGGTTTCTTTATCGACGTAGGAAACAAGATTATTCAGGCCCTTATATTCGATGGCGTCACGCCGAAAGCGGCTGCGTTCTTGGAGCAGAAACGCCCCGGCATCGGTGGCGATGGCAGCAATTTCGCGGGTAAGGGCGGATAGGTTTTGAGTCATATGTCAGGCCATTATTTTTCCCAGTGCGTTGTCATACAGATCTTTAGCCTCATCCGTTGTCAGAACTGAAACGCCGTCCACGACAAAGTCAGACGCCGTTACGGTGCCCAAGTGTGCGAACGGAGTGCCTTCTGTCAGGTACGACTCAACCTCGTTGCGATACGCGTCCGCTACCGAAATGACGACCCGGCTCTGGCTCTCACCGAATAAAAACGCGTCCGCGCGGTAGCGGTCATCGGGTACAATCGAAAATCCTTTATCACCCGCCATCGCCGATTCAGCCAGCGTCACAAACAGCCCCCCGTCCGACACGTCGTGCGCCGACTGGAGCCAGCCGTTGCGGATCATGGTTTTGATACACTCCTGCACGTGCCATTCGGTCTCAAAATCGTAGTTCGGCGCGGGCGATGCCTTGATGCCCCGGTACGAATACAGGTACTCCGACGAAGCAATATCATTAGTCGACGGGCCAATCAGATAAATCGCGTCGCCTTCGGCTTTGAAATTGAGCGTCATGCAGTGGTCCGGGTTTTCCATCAGCCCCAGCATCCCAATAGTCGGCGTGGGAAACACCGGCCCGTCGTCGGACGACTGATTATAAAAGCTTACGTTGCCACCCGTAACGGGTGTACTGAATTTGAGACAAGCCTCACCCATGCCCTGCACGGCCTCCACAAACTGCCAGTACACCTCCGGCACGTAGGGATTACCAAAATTGAGGTTGTTGGTAACGGCAATCGGTTCGCCCCCGGAGCAGACGATGTTACGGGCAGCTTCGGCCACGGCAATCATTGCCCCCTGGCGCGGGTTAGCGTTCACGTAGCGGCCGTTGCAGTCGACCGTAATCACGATGGATTTGTCAGTAGCGGGCATACCAATTCCCGGCGCTTTCACCCGCACCACAGCCGCGTCGGAGGGCGCGTTGGTGCTGCGGTTTGCCGTGCCCACCATCGAATCGTATTGTTCATAGACCCACCGCCGGGAACAGATGTTGGGGTGCGCCAGCAGGTGTTGCGCTACTTTCCTAACCTCATTTATGTCAAGATCGTCTACGTCCGACGGGTCGAATTTGGCGTATTCCTTAATATAGGCCGGTTCGCGATACTCGCGGTGGTACTGAGGGGCACCCCCGCCCAGCACGAGATCGTAAGCGGGCACGTCGGCCACGAGCTGGCCGTAGCGGTAGAAATGCAGACGGCCCAGATCGTTTTTGCCCCCTGCCGTCACCTCGCCGATCTGGGCGCAGTTCAGGTCCCACTTATCAAAAATCCCCTGAATAATGTGTTCCTTACCTTTCTCAATGACAACCAGCATCCGCTCCTGCGATTCCGACAGCAGAATCTCGAACGGAGCCATGTTGGGTTGGCGGGTCGGCACTTTGTCGAGGTCGATAATCATGCCGTGCTCTCCTTTGGCGCTCATTTCTGAAGTGGAGCAGATGATGCCTGCCGCGCCCATGTCTTGAATGCCAATGACGTAACCCGTGGCGATGATTTCCAGCGTTGCTTCGAGCAGCAGTTTCTCCATGAACGGGTCACCCACCTGCACGGCGGGGAGTTTATCGGTCGAAGCCGCTGAGATATCTTCCGACGCGAACGTGGCCCCGTGGATACCGTCTTTGCCCGTTGCCGAACCAACGATGAACACCGGATTACCCACGCCGTAGCTGGTTGCTTTGGCCACTTTGCCCACCTCCACAATCCCCGCCGAGAAGGCATTCACGAGCGGGTTGGTATTGTAACTTTCATCGAAATAGAGCTCGCCACCCACGGTTGGAATACCAAACGCGTTGCCGTAGTCGCCAATCCCTTTCACAACGCCCCGGAGCAGCCGCTTCGTTTTGGGCAGATCGAGACTACCGAAACGCAGTGAATTAAGCTGGGCAATGGGCCGGGCACCCATCGTGAAAATGTCGCGGTTAATACCACCAACGCCCGTTGCCGCACCCTGATACGGCTCCAGCGCGGACGGGTGGTTGTGAGATTCAATTTTGAACGAGCACGCCAGCCCATCGCCGATATCGACCAAACCCGCGTTTTCATCGCCTGCTTTAGCCAGCATCCGGTCCGAATCGCGGGGCAGGGTTTTGAGCCAGACGATGGAGTTTTTGTAGGAGCAGTGCTCCGACCACATCACCGAGAAAATGCTCAGTTCGGTAAAGTTGGGCTGTCGACCCAGAATCTGACCAATTCGGTCGAATTCGTCAGGCAGCAGGCCCAATTTCTGGGCAGTTTCAAGCGTAGGGAGAGATTCGAGCGTATCCATAAGGAGCGAGAAGGGCGAATTGTGAATGAGCGACGGTCCGGCGTTCCGTTGAGCGACGGTCCGGCGTTCCGGTGAGGGGTAGAGTCAATTCGTCTGTTCGCTCACCGGAACGCCGGACCGTCGCTCATTCACAGTTCACTCATTCACCCATTGATTATAGCGCAAAACTACGGTTTTTGGCCTAAACTGGCCCGGCGTGGGTTGACAAATCTCCAAACGCTCGTATATTTGCACCATCAAGAGAGCTGGCAGAGTGGTCGATTGCGTCGGTCTTGAAAACCGAAGACTGTAACAGGTCCGGGGGTTCGAATCCCTCGCTCTCTGCAAAAAAGAAAGCCCTCAGGACACAATGTCCTGAGGGCTTTCTTTTTTATACTCGTGGTGCTATATTCGATAGTTTATCTATACTCTTACTTTATTTTATTATTTCTGGCGATCCTAGTAGACGAACTACGACGACGATGTACAATTCTGTTTTGTGCCTTATTCAGTACCTTCATAAAGTTTTATGTTTTTAGGGATAATTTAGCTGCGCTTTATTCTTCCTGCCATTAACCTCTATTTATTCTATAGACAATTAAAGAAACAATTAAACCCTGCTTCATGCCAACTACTTGTCGTATTCGTTTGTAAAAATAAACGGTATGAAATTATTGGTGAGAAAAAAAACAAAATTTATAGTATAGATTTGCATTGTTTACCAACATCTATAATTTCTATATCATGAAAGCAACATCACTCCGTTTTTTTTCTCCTCAGGATAATAGTGAACAAAAGGCGAAAAGTGCGCCGAAATCCGTAACGCTCACGGGTTATCTGTCACCAGCCGGTAAATTAGTATTTCCGGCCAAGACAGTAAGCCAACTGGATTTCAATCCCGACACAACGCGCTTTAAAATTGGCACGCAGGAAGGTAAGCGAAAGATAAAATCGCTATACTTAGTTCCCGCCGATGACGATTCGGCGGAGACGTTCGAGATGGTGAAAGCCGCCAAAAGTTATACCATTTCACTGGCCCTTATTCTACAGAAAAGCGGCATTGATTACGCCAAAGCGAAATACATGTTCACCATCAAACCGTTTACGTATGAGGATGGTGTATCGGGCTACGAGCTGCAATTGAACGATTCGGCTCCTAAGCCTGCCTATACGGGAAAACCGCGCGGACGCAAACCCAAAACCAATGAGATTGGGGCGTAACGTATGAAGCATTTTCGGTGAACTTTTGCTTAAAACAGTATTGAATAAGTGAAAAAACACGGGTGAAAGACCGCATAATAGCACAACATAGCCGTTGTTGCACTGGCTTATAATTTCCTTCATTTGACTCTTCCTGCCGATCATATTCGCCTGCTGTTTGGTCTGAAACTTCGCCAGTTACGACTCGATAAAGGCTTGTCCGTTAGCGAACTCGCTCAGCAGTCGGGCCTGTCTGTTTCGTACGTTACGGAAATCGAAAAAGGGCGAAAATACCCCAAAGCCGATAAAATATCGGCTTTGGCTAATGCCATGCAAGTCGATTACGACTCATTGGTATCGCTGAAATTGAGCAAGAAATTAGAGCCTATTTCTGACTTCCTACGCTCTAAATTTCTGACTGAAATTCCCCTCGAACTTTTCGGCATTGATCCGTCCGATCTGCTCGAATTGTTAGTTGAAGCACCGGCTAAAGTGAGCGCCATGCTCCGAACGTTCATGGACATTGCGCTTACTTACAACATGAGTGTGGAGCGATTGTACCTGACAATGCTACGGTCGTATCAGGAAATGCACGACAATTATTTTCCTGATATTGAAGCTGACGCCGACCGGTTTCTGGACGAGTTTGCCGGACAAAAACAAGTGGTGAACGAGAGTTTATTAACGAATCTTCTTAAAACGCGTTACGATGTCCGCATCGAGTCGTTTGATCCCCTCACCCAACCCGAACTGACGGCGCTGCGCTCGGTGTATCGGCTGGGGAAGAAGACGCTGCACCTGAACGCCGGGCTGTCGGCCGAGCAGCGGTCGTTTATCCTGGCCCGCGAAGTGGGTTTCCAGTTTATGAGTCTCAAGAATCGGCCTTACACCTATTCATGGGTCGAGGCTGAGTCGTTCGAGCAGATTCTTAATAATTACAAGGCGTCTTACTTTGCCGGGGCTATCCTGATCCGGCGCGACGACTTAGTGGCCAAACTGACCGAGCTGTTCGCCCGTCCTACCTGGAGTAACGACGCGTTTCTGAATCTGGTTACGGCCTTTGAGGCCACCCCCGAACGGTTCTTTTACCGGCTGAGTAACGTGCTGCCCAGTCAGTTCGGCATTGACCAGTTATTCTTTTACCGATTTAATCACACCGCCGGGCAAACCACTTTTCAGTTGACGAAGGAAATGCACCTGTCGCGGCAGCAGGGGCCTCGCGGCATTGTCGATGAGCATTACTGCCGCCGGTGGATCGCCCTGACGAGTTTGCAGGAACTCCAGTTTTTGCAGCAAAACAAAGGATTTGATGGTGCCCTTTGTCGGGCGCAATTGTCCGAATACGCCGATTCGGGTCAGCAGTACCTGATTATATCAGTGGCCCACCCGTTTCAACCGGCTCTTCAGCAGAACATGAGCGTGTCGATGTGTTTCGCCGTTAATGACGCCCTGCGGAGCAAAATGAAATTTCTCACTACAGCCTCGAATGATGTACCGTTTCGGGTGGTGAACGAAGCGTGTGAACGCTGTGGCATTTTCGACTGCCGTGAACGCGTAGCAGCGCCAACAGTGCTCCAAAAGAAACGGCAGTTTGTGAGCATGAAGCAGGCCATGGACAAACTCAGGTAAGCGCTCCGCCAAACGATCTGTTTACTAACCCAATGCGTGAAAAACTACCTATGACTTTCACGCACTGAATGTACTTATACAACTGACCATATCATGTTACCATATATAAAATAAAGATGAACTAAGTAAACACTTTAACGATACAAGACAATACATAATTACCATATTCTTCCATCGCAAAAATCTTAGACTCAATTAACACGGTACTTATTGTACCCTGTTTGTTACGTCCCTAATATTATAGTGAATAGCCGATTGCCGTGAAATTATACTGACTTATTCTACATTGATCAGGTTAATTGGAGCAACTGGTTTTTCTATTCAATCCGTAATAAAATCTACTTTTCGCTTGTCGAAATACAAGTCAATTGTCACTTAAAAAATAGTTTATAATGCGTCTTTTCACAATACCAGCCTGGGTACGTTCACACAATACCATATTTAAACCGGAGTCTGCTACAAACGCGGATACACTACATTACCTAAAAACAAACTTGCAGCGTTTTAACATACGAAATCCTGAAGTGTCAATTGTTATTCCAGCTTATAATGAAGAAGAAAACATCCTTCGCACGTTATCGTCGATTGCTACGTTAACAACCTCCTATCGCACGGAGCTGATTGTTGCTAATAATAATTCAACCGACCAAACGCAGCACTTGTTGGACCTGTGTGGAGTAAAGTCTGTTTTTGTCGCTGAACAGGGAATAAGTTACGCCCGGCAGGCCGGACTTGAGAAGGCAAAGGGTCGTTATATCGTTAATGCCGACGCCGACAGCCTTTATCCGCCCACCTGGCTCGACGCGCTTGTTGAACCGCTACAGCAAGCAGACGTTTCCTGTTCTTATGGTTTGTACTCATTTATTCCAGGTACGGGAAATAGTCGCTTTACACTAAGTCTGTACGAAATCTCTTCCGAAACATTTAAACGAATCAAGCGTAAAAATCGCGAATGCGTTGATGTTATGGGATTCAACTTTGCGTTTAGACGGGAGGATGCAATAGCAGTCGGTGGCTACCGGCATGACCTGAATCGTAAAGTAACCAGCCGCAGCGAAGATGGCTGGATGGCTTATTGTTTATTGGCGAAAGGACGAATTCAACGAGTTAGCTCTGTTAATGCCCGAGCCTGGACAAGTGATCGACGGTTGATGGAAGCGGGTGGTTTGGCAAAAGCGTATCTAATGCGGGTTAAGAAAGAGTTGAAGCGATTAGATTTATACTTCACTAAAAAGGGAGTTTTGACCCATGTTGAGCAACAAAGTCAGTAGCTAATTTTAGTCGACGGAAGTTAAACATGCTTACACTACCCGACAAATTAGCTTCTTACGCCTGCGAAGATTTATCAATGAAAAGTACCACAATGATTCAATCAAACCTTTTAATCAACTCATGGTCAACGTTTTATAACAAATATTGTTTTTAATAGATTTTGAGACTATCAAGATTAACAATCTACTTCAAAAGCTATTTGTGCTTATGCGCAAGGTAGTTTTAAGTATTACACAGCGAAGCCATTAGAAAATAAATGTTTCTCTTATTTGTGTTGTCTACTGCATTAGCAGGTCCTTACCGAACTACTTAAAATTCTCCGAAAGTTCGTTAAAAAATCGCTCTATTACTCGTCTATAATCGAAAACTACCGGGCGTTGGATAAATAGGCTAATCGTTCCTTAGAGCCACAAAAAGTAAGTATGTATTCACATTCGCCGAAATTAGCGTTCCGATTCGTACCGACCTTGTTCATTCGATATCTTCCGGCGAAAAACTTGTCGATAAAAATGCTATGTCTCTACATAATCAATAATAGTGTAAGATTTATATTTTTCATACTACTTATCCGTTTGGCGTTCACCTACTCAGACGATAAACTATTCAGTCCGTTGGTTGCGTTTAATTTCGCGGTATTGTATACCTGAAAAAGTATTACCACGATACGTATTTATGGAATGATGGCGTCGCTTTTACGCTTTTTATCGCCAGTTTACCCAACAGAAACGCACTGCTTATCCTCTTATGTTTGCTCGGTGCTTATTTTACGGATGAATGGGTTATTTTTGGTGGTCTACTGGTTTACATATATCAGAAAGTAGTCAACATTAATCCAGCTAAACGCTACTCGTCGGTAACCTTTAGCGATTTTCCTTATATTGCATTATTTATACTATATGGTGTAATCATGTTCGCTCTTACCTATCACCTTGGATTAGCAACGCCTTCCGGAAGCCAGAGCGGAGTTGATTTATTTATCCGGTTCAAATGCGGGCATCTATTTTTGATAAATGCAATAGGATTTCTGCTGACTTATAAATTAGCCTGATTTTTAATCATTTTATCAGCGTGGTGGTTACGAAAAACGAAGCTTCTTCTGGCAGTATATAATTTGGGAACACTGGCTATTACAACAATAAGTTTTTCGGTGGAAGACCTGACAAGAAGTTTATCCTACAGCTTCATCTCATTATTAGTGGGCTTTTTTCTATTCTACAGAAATAGCAGCGAAATGACCCAAACCAATCGCAATTATGTTATTTTTAGTTTGCTGCTCCTGAATTTTTGCCTACCCACTGTTTCCATTATGGGCAACATAATCAAGATCCTGCAGCCCATTGATCGGTTAGTTGCCTGCCTTGGTATGAGCTGAACGGCTACTTCGTCAAGTTTAGCTTCGGCATCAACTGTGAATGACTTTGTTAGTCCAAAATAGCTTCCTTTTTCAACAACGAAATAAGTTGATAGCTGCCTTTCACGTTGAGGTGCTGATAATCAGCAAATTGTTCATTACCCTGCACGGCATTTGAGTAGTCGGTGATGGGTAGTCCGGTAGCATTGCTGATCTGTGCCTTCCACGACTCTAAATGAGCTAATTTAGCCACAAAATCCGGTTGGTACGGATTCACGACTAAGTGCACCCGAATACCTTTCGACTGAGCCAGTTTCACCGTTTTCACCAGACTTTGTAATATATCGTTGGAAGCAACTTTCAGGTTGTGCGGTTTTACCGAACCAATCGTATTAATCATAGTCTTCGAAATAGTGCGGTTAACTATCCAGTTTTCATCGGACCGTTTGAGGTGGTACAAAGCCCGTTGAAACACCTCACTGTTGTAGCGAACCAGGTTAACTACCTGGCCAGCAACGCCCATTTTGCGATCATAGGCGTTGATCAGCCGGGTTAGTTCCGGCGAATAAGGCGCGTAGCAGCCGAAGCTTACTACCAGCTCTTTGTTAAGCCGGTTGCACATGGACACTTCAATAATTAGCGTACTCGGGGCGGGATTGCGACGGAGGTAATCCTGAAAAAGGGTATAGCCCAAATCCATCGGCATGGCGTTGTAGCTCAGGTTGAAGCTCGTGCGCCCGGTAAGCTGACGTACGTGAGGCTCGTAAAATGATAGCCCGCGCGAGTTTCCCATGAATACGATGTCAGCCCCAGCCCGGCCATTATACAGCCGTGAATAGCGAAATTGACTGTCGTCGACAACGTGACGAAGGAGCGCCCCGCCTAAGCGGTCGCCGAGCAGGGTAACGCCAATGAGTGCAATAATCCAGAGAGCATGTTTCATAGGATGAGGAAGCGAAGAGACTACGGTTAAAACTGAAAATAAATAAATGAACTCGAGCCAAACGTGCCCATCAGCGCGATGAGCCAGAACAGACAGGCGTAGGCGACAAGTCGCAGAACCGGCCGCTGAACCAGTAGCTGCGCGTAGTGAAACCGGAAATTGGTAACCTCGACCAGCAGTAGGATTCCAATCAGCAAAAAGCCCCGGATGGCAATGAATTTGTTGGTTACGCTCGCCCAGTTAACGTTTTCAAACGATAGCAAGGTGCTGATTACCTGGTTGGCGACGGCAAACGTGGGGCTGCGAAAGAAAATCCAGGCGAAGCAGGTTAGCAAATACACGATGAGTATATCCAGCCCCCGCCCCAAAAACGGGGGAAAGCGCAAAGCCCCGTACATCTGCCGGGCGTAGGGCTGAATCATTCGCTGAACAACCTGGTAGGCCCCGTGCAGAAATCCCCAGAACAGAAACGTCCAGTTGGCCCCGTGCCACAGCCCGCCAATGAGCATGGTCAGCATGATGTTGCGGTACATGCGGAGTTTACTGCCCCGGTTGCCACCCAGTGGAATGTACAGGTAATCGCGCAGCCACGAAGACAGCGAGATGTGCCAGCGCGTCCAGAATTCGGTGAAACTGCGCGAGAAGTAAGGCGTTTGGAAGTTTTCGATGAAGGTGAACCCCAGGATGCGGGCCAGCCCAATGGCGATGTCCGAATAGCCCGAAAAGTCGCAGTAGATCTGAAACGAGTAGAAGAAGATGCCAATGAAAATGTGCAGCGACGAGACCGTGGCGGGCATGGCGAAACAATGTTCAACAAACGGGGCGAGGGAGTCGGCAATGGCTACTTTTTTGAAAAATCCCCACAGCACGCGCGTCAGGCCCGATATGAACCGGTCCCAGTCCCAGGGCTTGTCGCTACGGAACTGGGGCAAAAAATCCCGCGCCCGCACAATCGGCCCGGCCACCAACTGCGGAAACAGCGATACGAACGCGGCAAACCGGACCAGATCCCGTTCGGGTTCGATTTCGCGCCGGTAGATATCGACCGTGTAGCTCATCGACTGGAATGTATAAAACGAAATGCCGATGGGCAGAATGATGTTGAGCGTGGTATCGCTGGGCTGGAAACCCGCCAGTTCCACCATGCTCCGAAATGAATCGGCGAAGAAGTTGAAGTACTTAAAGAACCCCAGAAACAGCAGGTTAATGGTCACGCTAAAGTAAATCAGCCGTTTGCGGTCGCGCTCGTCGGTGGCACGTTCCATCAGGATACCCAGCGAATAATCCATGAGCGTCGTGAGCGCAATAAGTCCCAGAAAACGCCAGTCCCACCACCCGTAGAAAAGATAACTCCCCAGCAAACAAAGCCACAGCCGTGCCCGGCCGTGCAGCGAGAAATACAGCAGTAGAAATACAGTTATGAAAACCAAAAACTCTAAACTATTGAAAATCATTGCACTACGGTTTATGTTGATGATCGGCGTGAGTACCTCACGTTGCCCGGCGCACTTTGTCCCAGATGCCGGTGTCGTTGCCGCGCCGGTAGCGCAGGTAACCCAGCAGGGCGCACCCGTTCATGAAGGAGAAATAGTAGGGTACAAACAGCATTTTGACGCGGATACGGCGGTCTTCGAGGTAGTAACCTAAGAGTGCCGATGCGTAGAACACGACCTGCGCCACCAGCAGGCCCTGGTACAGCCAGGACGGAAACAGACCGGCTCCCGGCAGCAGCAGCAGGGCGTTTAGCAGCAGAATGAGCGGCAGGCAAAACGGGGCCACTGCCCACCGCATGACCCGGTGCGAGGTGTACTGAAAAGACAGCCAGCCGTGGCGAACGATGTTCAGCAGCGGGTGCAGCCGGGCAATGGCCTGGAAGCCGCCGGCCGCAATCCGCACCTTTCGCTTTTTCTCCTCGCTTACCGAAAACGAAGGCCGCTCCAGCGCGTAAGCTTCCGGCTCATACACCACCCGATACCCCTGTTCGGCAATGCGCAGTGAAATCACGAAGTCGTCGAGCAGGGTGTCTTTTTCAACGGGTTCGTAGAGTTCGGTGCGCACGGCAAACAGCTCACCGGCGGCTCCCACCACGCTGTGCAATTCGGTGTCGAGCTTTTTCAGGAACGATTCGTACCGCCAGTACAACCCCTCACCCGACCCGGCAGCCGCTTCGCTGCTTAACACCTGAATGCGTTTTTCACCCGCTACGGCACCAACCTGGGGGTCGGCAAAATGCCGGATAATACGCCGGATAGCTTCGGGGTTCAGCGTCGTGTTGGCATCGGTAAATACCACGAAAGGCGCGTCGATTTGGCGCATCGCCCGGTTCATGGCCTCAATTTTGCCGAGCCGCTGCTGCCCGCCCATCACCAGAATTTGCGGGTTCGCCAGCGCCTGCTGCTGGAGTAGCTCGGTCGTGCCGTCGGTGGACCCTTCGGTTACGAAAAGCAACCGAAGTTTGTCGGATGGGTAGTCGAGCGTGAGCGAATTGCGCAGCTTTTCGGCGATGCAGTCCCGTTCGTTGTAGGCCGGTATAACCAGCATGACCTCGGGCAGAAACGTGGAGTCAGCCGGTTTAGCCCGAACCCGTCCCGTTAGCCGCCGTAGTTTCACCAATCCAAAAATCAGGAGACCGTAGCCGAGGTAGGTGTAAAAAACGGCCAACAATAGGACCCAGAACACGATTTCGATACCAGCTTTCATGACGACGGGCGCAGTGATTTAATAAATTTAGCCGGTACGCCACCCACCATCGTGTACGGAGCCACGTCTTTCGTGACCACGGACCCGGCCGCTACGACGGCCCCTTCGCCAATACGAACGCCTTTCAGCACCGTGCAGCGGGTAGCTAACCAAACGTTATCTTCCACAATAATGGACCCCGGCTTGGCGGCCCGCTGATGATCGGCCGCATCGTGATAGTCCGTGTCCATGAGAATGACCTGATTGGCAATCTGACAGTTACGCCCAATTTGAATCAGTTTACCGGCCGATAGGACGCAGGCGGTATTGATGAACGTGTCGTCCCCAATTTCGATGGAAGCCCCGGACGACGCATAAATTTCGGTCGTGCCGAGGTGCGACCAGATTTTAACGTTTTTACCGATGCTGATTCTTCCCTTTCCGTGCACCCAGGGCCACCCCTTCACCAAGGTCATCGCCCCCACCTGCGCACAACGGCGCAGGACATAGCGGGTAGTCAGGTAGCGGGTGCCGCCATCAAGCAGCCGTTTAAGAAAAGCCAGCAAAACACCCTCATCGGGGCGCTGCTCGCGTATTTTCTGGAGTTCGAGGTACACGGTTTGTTGGATCATGGCATTAAAAAAAGTAGATAAAGCACATCGTCAGGCGGCTGACAACCTGATTGTGTCAGATGATGGATTCAGAACTGTTCCCGTGCGACGTGTGCAAAAACTGCTTACGCGCCCGACGAAAATGGAGGACTGACCGGGAGAAATGAACAAACAACACGGGGATCATCAGCAAAACATCCACCCCGATAAACCGCCGTAGATAGGCGGGCAGCGTAATGGCGAGCGTAACAATTAACAGAAGCAACTGCCCGCCCAGGAACTGAGAAAACCAACCGGAGTGTAGCAGTAGACTTACCCCAAACCCAAGTACTAATGAACCCAGCAATAAAATTCGGGGCAACATAAGCGTCTGAAACACTTTTTCGGCGTAATCAAAATTCCGGTTTAGCAACTGACGGATACCCTGCCGCCAGTGTAGCTGCGCCTGCCTGATCTGCGCTTCGACCCAGCGGGTGCGCTGGTGCTGGAACATGAATGACGTTTGCACTTTTTCGTCGAAGATGTAGGCATGTTCTAAGTAGCCAATCCGCACTTTGTTCAGTAATAATCTCATCTCCAGCTCTTTATCGTATCCACTAATGGTATCAATCGACAGCAGGTGCTTTTTCAACAGGCCAAATTCAAAGGCCATACCCGACCCGATCAGCGCGGCCGAAAAGCCCAGTGCCCGGTGCCCTTTGCGAAACAGATGGTTGTTGATTTCTTCACTGATGGCGTCGAGGATGGCGACAGGGGTATTCATATTTTTAGCCACCCGATGTCCCTGAACCGCCCGCCACCCAACGGTAAAGGCATCATTGACGCGCCTTAGAAAATCGGGCGCCATGTGATTGTCGGCATCCGAAACGATCACTACATCATAAGCCTCATCGGGAAACAACCGCAAACCAGCCTTCAGCGCTTTGCTGACGGTGGAGATAACCCAAGACACTTCGATCACGGTCACGGGTAGCTGATGGAGCTGCTGAATCGTGTCCGGCTTAAAAGAGTCGGCAATCACGGCCAGATCGTACAGATGGCGGGGGTAGTCCTGTTTCAGATTAGCCCGCACCGAGTCGATAATGACCGCATCTTCTTTGTAGGCCGGAATCAGCACCAGAATGCGCCGGAGCACACGCGGTGTTCCAGCGCTGAGTGCGTCGTCCGGCCCAATGGGAGTTTGTACGTCGTCGGCCCGGCCAAACAGGCCCGCAACCGACCACACAAACAGGTACAGCGTATTGATGGCGGTGTATCCCCCGATGAGAAAAGCAATCCAAAAGAATAATTCTGCCATGCGGAGGTTTGGTTTAACCGGTAAAAACTGGTTTAGTGGTTTGGAGTGTGGGTGTGTGATTGTATTGGTAGGTACGTTGCTGATACATAAGCCCTTACGCCTAAACACCCACACACTCATCCACCTTTACGCTCCACAAGCCCGCCCGTACACAGCAGGACGATACTGACGGACATGATGGAGTTGGTTGGAAACTGCCCGAAAACCGGGTTGCCGTAACTGGCCGCCAACACGCCCACATATCCGCACAGGAGCGCCAGCAGCATCGACTGGAGATCCGGGTCGGATACCCGCATAGTTCGGTAAGCGCCTACCCCAAAAAAGTACAGCAGCGAACCGATATGCAACAGTAATCCCACAATGCCGGTTTCGGTCCAGACTTTTACGAACCAGCTATCGGGTGGCGTTTGAGCGAGGAACGAACCCGGCGTGAACCGTTTTGCCAAATCACTGGAACTGCCGATGCCGCAGCCAAAGGGGCGGGTGGCTAAATAATCGGCTAACTTTTTCTGGTTATCCAACCGGACCTGAAACGAACTCTCCTCAGGATTAAGCGCTGAACGCATCCGGTTGATGTCGTAAGAGCCGCTGCCCGCCGACGTGTACTTCAGCAGGCCAAACCCGGCCACCCCAACAAGGACTCCTACGCTCAGAATAAGAAGATTACGCCGTAAGAGCAGGTAGACGGGAAAGCCAACCAGCACGACGAACAACGCACCCCGCGTACCCGACAGGGCGTAGCCCCAAAACACGATGATGCCGATGAGCAGAAAAATGAACTTACGGGTGACCGAACGGTCTTCGAGCACTTTGATGATGCAAAGCAGCGCAGCGTACGCCATCTCGACGCCAAACTGCCCGGCGTCGGAGTAGAACGAAAAGCAGCGCAGGTGCCCGAACAGCACGTGCGTGATGCCAGCCCCCTCATCAAGCCAGGCCTGTTCGCCCCCCGTCAGACCAATGTAGCGCTGTTTGAAGGCCCATACTGCGGCCAGTACCGACCAGATCAGCCACAGGTTGATGAGTTGATTGATGTCCTTTTTTGTTCGGATCAGCAACAGGGTAAGAATGGTAAGCTGAATCCAGTAAAATGACATTAACCGGATACCAAACACCCAGGCCATTGGATAGGCGGCTTCCGGGTTGAACAATTCCAGCAGCGTATACAAGAACCAGAGCAGCACTAAGTAAAAAACGGGGTTGTGCAGCCGCCCCCACTCCGACCGGCGGGCGTTCAGCAAAACGCCCAGCAAAACCAGCACCAACAGCCCGTCGGCCAGCAGCCCGAACGGTGCCTGAACGGGTGAAAAACGGCTGATGCCATTCACCACAAACGAGAACTGCACGTAAATAAACAGGCCCAGTTTGGGTTGATACAGGCAGAGGGCAACCACAACACCGACAATGGGCAGGGTCAGCAGCAAACCAATTCCTTTCATGCCCGAATGCGCAATGATGAACCCGGCCCCAACCGCACTAACGGCTCCCAGCAACGCGAACAGCACCGTTTGCCGGTCAATGGACGCTCTTAACTCCTGGACGTATCCATTCATGACGAAGTCGGTTAAAAAGACCCACAAATTCGATCCACCCAGCCTGAACACTGCCCGTCAGGGACACCGGAACGTGCCGGTTCATCAATCGAAATCCGATAAACATACCGAGCATGAAGGTGACAATACTGACGGTGGCCAGCGCCGTTGTCGATTGGATGGTCACTAAGGCCAGCAGGGACCCCAGCACCTGAACCACGAGCATAACCAGCACTTTGAACAGATTGGCACCGGGCTTTCCAATGGCATCCAGCCCGGCCCCGGAATAGCGGTCGAGGGGCAGAAAAGCGCCGTAGATCATGAAGCAGCGCATGAGGGTAGCCCCGTCGCGGTATTGTCCACCGCCCAACAGCAGCACCAAAGGTTCGGCCAGGACGAACCCAGCAACCGACAACGGCAGCAGCGCCACCCAGAGCAGCCCGGCGCTCCGCTGGAAATAGGGCGTGAAGGCACTGACCTGACCCTGGTTGTGGAGTTTAACCAACTGCGGCATGGCCGTAACAATCACGCTCCGCACGGGCAGGTCGAGGAGTTGCATGAGCCGTCGCGGAATGGCGTACACCGCCACTGCTTCCGGCCCCAGCACCGCGCCCAGCAGCAGCGTGTCGACACTGCGCAGCAGGTTGGACCCCACCAGCGTGCCGATGGTGAATTTACCGAAATGCAGCAGGGCCGACCGTTCGACCACCGTTCCCCGGCGAACGGATTGCCAGCGGCTCCACCCGCTCACCACCGTCCAGGCACTGACGAGGGCGTTGGCGAAGGCATACAACACGTACAGGTTGTAGTCGGGCAGCCGTCCCAGCCAGTGAATCGGCACAATCAGGAACAGGAACAGCGCCTGCGACAGGATGCGCACCCACTGCAGGGGGCCAAAGCGGGACCGGGCGTGCAAAAACCAGGTGGCAATGTTGGCGGGTAACGAAACAAGGCTGATGATCCAGAACCAGACCACCGTCTCGGAACTACCAATCCAGTCGCGGAGGAGGGGAAACCAGTGCACCAACCCAATCAGCAGCGGCCCCACGCCGAGCGTGAAACACAGACCAAGCTGCCAGACGGCCCCTTCCCAGCGGTTCATGGCGGATTCTTTTTCGACGGACCCGGCGGGCAAGTCGGTGGTGTACTGGATGATTCCATTCAGCAGCAAGCCCGAGCGCAGGGTGTCGAAGAGGGTGTAACTGACCAGAAAAAGTATCCAGTTCCCAAACGACTCGCGGGGAATCCAGCGGGCCAGCAGGCCGGTGGTAAGCAGCGACAGGACGGCGGCTACCCCATTACCCACCAGCGACACGGCGGCATTTTTCCGCATAATCGCCTGGAAAATCGTGACAGTTCGATGAAGCATTAGCTAAACAGTTTCTCGGGTGGTGCTGACCGTGGATGCCGCGTTTGGCGCCGTCACCGCCACCGGTGACGGATGGCTGACCGGCTGGCTCACCTCGATCAAACCGGTTGAAACGTGGTTGAGAACGGGCAGAATGGGCGCATTCGTTGCTTTGCGGTAAAGCTGATACAAGTTTTGATCTTGGGGCTTCCAGGTGATTTTAGCACTCGTTATCAGCAACAGGAGATTACTCTGCGCCACTAAATGAGTGGCAATGGGGGTCTCGCCCAGGTCGGGCAGTTCCAGCAGCACGATGTCGTAATCCTCCGGGCTAAACCGGTCGTCAACGAGTTCATCGACCCGTTTGGTGTAGGCAAAATCGCTTCGGATGGCGTAGCCGATGGAGGTTACTTCTTCGGGCAGGGTCAACGCGTTGCCGGTCGGGTGCGGATGCAGGTAAGCGACCCGTTTGCCTGCTAAGCCGTAGCGTTCGGCCAACTGATTGGCTAACCACGTTTTTCCCTGCCGGGGACGCGTGCTCCAGACGGTGATCAACTCATAGGGGCGGTAGGTCGGTACGGGCGTGCTATCGATGGCCGCCGTGCTCCGCAACTGCTCCAGCATGTACTGCGCCACGGCACGCGCCCGGAGGCCCCGCATTCGCCGGGGAACGGTGGGAAACGAAGCCGCCACCGGCAGACCCGTCACGGTCGTGAACCGGGCGGGCGAGTACAGGCGTCCGTCGGCTAAATACCGGATCAACAGCAGCAGCAGGGCCAGTACCAGACCAACGCCCAGCGCCCCGCCAATCAGCAGTCCGCGCTTGGAAGGCAAGGGTTGCTGCGGAAACTCGGGGGCATCGAGGAGCCGGAGCGGGCCGGTCATCTCGGCGTTTTTCTGGCGGGTCTGGGCCTGGTTCAGCGCCGTTAAGTTGGCTAAATAATCTTTCTCGGCCACGCTCACGTCGCGCTTCAACTGGCTGAGGGTGGTGCCCAATGGCGCAAACCGCGCGGCCATTTCGTTGAACTTCTCCAGCCGGTCTTCGTACACGTTCAGCCGCGCAGCCGACTCCTCATACTGCACTAATTTATTGAGCCACTCGTCCAGCAACCGGGTCTGGGGCAGCGACTCCACGCTGTTTCCGGTTTTGTAGTATTTCTGAGCCGCCGTTTTCAGTTCGTCCGACAGCCGGGCCGCTTTGGCGGAAAGCTGCTCGATGTTTTCCCGCGACCGGCCGCGTACCTGCGCCTGCGCTAATTGGTTGGTTGCGGTGGTTAGTTCGGTGCGCTTGGCAATTAGTTCGTCATTGGTCTTCAGCACCGTCATCCGATCTTCTAAGCGTTTGCCCAGCGTCTCCATCGACGCTTTGGCCGCCCGGGACTTCATCAGCTCTTCGTTGTACTGGTTGAGTATGTCCTCTTTTTCAACGGCAATGGCCCGGCTTTCCTCGTCGTAATTAATGATTTTGTTGTCTTCTTCAAACGCCTTTATGCGCATCTCCGCCTGCTGAAGTTTACGCGTTGCCTTCCGATTGGCGTCGTTGTAGTACCGCACCACCGGGTTGGTTTCCGACGATTTAAGGCTGGCGTAGCGATTGCTGAACACCGCAATCAGTTCGGTCAGCGTGGTGTGGGTAATGGCGGCATCCTCCGATTCGTAGCTTAGTTCGAGCATGTCGCTGTCTTTCTTGCGAACGGCCTTCAATCCTTTCTTAATTTTCGCCGGGCCATACCACGAGGCCGGGTTGTTGAGCAGGGTCTTCACGGGATTCGCACCGGCCGCCTGCGCCAGGGCCTCAACGCGCTGATAAACAGCCTGCTCGTTCCGGTCAACCGTCAGGGACCGGCGCAGGTCCGCCGGAATGGCCCGCTGGAGTTGGGCGAACCCCTGACTGCCCAGCACGAGCGAGTCCGGCCGGTTGAGCAGCAGGTGACGACTCAGCAACCGAAGCCCCACCTCGGCAATCGTTTGGCGCGAGGTGACGGTAGAAAGCAGATTCTCGAACGCGTTCGTCACGGCATTATGATCAACCCGGGCGTTTTTGTCGTCGCTCAGGATGGAGTAGCCCGAGGCCAGACCCGTGTATAAAACCGCCGATGACTGGTAGGTGCGGATCTGATTACGCGTGAAGTAAAACGCCGTAGCAGCGGTTAACGCCGGAATCAGGAGCAGCCATAGGCTATTCTGACGAAGCAGGCGAAAGAGGAGTTGCGCGTTCATAGATGAAATCGAGTAATTGGGAAAGAAGGACAAAACCAGTTTCATGTGCCTGGTATCGGTCGGGTTGCGTGCGTTATTATCGTTGTCATTTAATCATCAGCGACTGGAGCGGAACCCCGACCAGGGCTTCCAGATCGTAGAAATTAATCATGAAATCCCCGCGTGCCCGCTCGGCGAAGGTTTTAGACAGCGCGTAACTATTACTGACTAAAGCGAACTGCGACGGATCGGCCTTGCCCTGCTGTAGTTCGACCTCCACGACCTGGTAAGCCGTCAGGGCCACCTGCTCATCGCGCGACCGGGCCAGCATGATGCGCTGGCTAACCACCAGGTTCTGATAAATGACGATGAGTTCGCGCTTCAGGCTCAGGGCAATCACGTCTTTCTGGGCCAGTGTAACCTGGTAATCGGCTTTTGCCTGCTGGGTCAGGTTGCGCCGACCCAGAATGGCCGACAGCGGCACCTGCACGTTGAACCCCCACCGGGTTCCATTGCTCAACTGAAGCGCGTCGCTGGGGTTGGTGCCGGTGGCAATGAGCGTCTGGTTGCCCTGCGCGTAGTTGACGAACGGATAAATATTATCCAGCACCAGCACTTTAGAGTACCGGTACGCTTCCAGCTTGCCAGTAGCCACCGCGTTTTGAACGTGCAGGGCCGGTGAATACTGAAGCGCTGCCTGATAGATAGTCTCGAACGGAACAAGCTGTTCAGTAATGTCCTTATTGAGATCGAAGAAAGCGGTGTCGCTTACTAAGGCACCCACGTTAACGGGTGAACTGGATTTCGGTTGGGGTTTCTGAGCCAGGCCGGGGAGGGCAGCGCAAGCGCTGAGACTGAAAAATCCCCAAAGAATGAGTTGCCTGCGTGCTAAAAGATGCGTCATCAGATTGAAAGTAGTCGAGTTGATTGAGCAGGATGGCCGCTGAACGCAGCCCGTCAGTACGTCAGGGCTTTCTTTAGGCACTGCCCCCCCACGACATTGACGGTGCCACTCCATTTAATATCGTTAGATCCCGTTTCGCGGGCGGTAAACGTGTGTTCGCCCTCGCGCAGGTTATTGGCCTGAACGCACCCATTGGTGCCGCAGTAGGTGACTCCGTTCGGAAAAAAGTTGTAGATCGTTCCCACCCGGTTCTCCCCCATGAACACCTCCACGGTGTTGGAGCCTTTGGGCATCCAGAACATGACCGACCCGCGCACCCCTGTTACACTGAGTGGATTGGTCACGGTGGTGGCTCCCCAGGGTCCGGTGGCTTCGAGTTTCACGGTATAAGTCCCGTTAGCACTGTAGCTGTGGGCGGCATTTTTCTCCGTACTGGTCGAACTGCCATCCCCAAAATCCCAGAGGTAGCTGCTGGCATTCAGCGCTTTGGTGGTGAACCGAACGTAGCCTTTCCCATCTTCGTCGGCCACAAAACTTACTTCGGGCGGGGGCAGGTCCCGCTGACAGCCCATTACTACCATCAGCAGAAGAAAGAGCGATTTTTTCATGTCCTTTCGCGTAGGTACTGTTTTTGAAATAGTGCGTTTAACTTACTTTTTCGAGGGCAGGGGTCGTTTTCACGCGCAGCCACATCTTTTGGTCGGCATCGTACCGTTTGATGATCCGGGCCGGATTACCCGCCACGACCGAATAAGGCGGAACATCTTTGGTGACCACACTACCCCCGGCCACGATGGAGTGCTTGCCAACCCGGACGCCCGCCGTAATGGTGGCATTGGCCCCAATCCAGCATTCGTCCTCAATCACGATAGGCTTGGTGCTGACGGGCTGGAGCCGGATGGGCACGTCGATGTCCTCATAATCGTGGTTCAGGCCCGACATCACCACGTTCTGGGCGATGATGACCTGATCCCCGATATGGGTTGGCCCGATGACGACCGAACCGATACCCACGCGGGCATTGGCCCCGATGATCACGTCGCCCACTCCATTGTTAACCGTGACGTAGTCTTCGATGGTGGCCCCGGCTCCCAGTTTGAACAGCCGGAAGGGCAACACGTCGAGCCGGACCGTTCGGCAGATGACCGACGTTGGGTGGCGGTGATGCACGAACGGATTGACGAACCAGCTTACCCAAAGCCGGGGACGGGCCTGCCGGGGCGGAATGAGCAGATAATGCACCCAACGCTTGAGGGTCGAATGCTGATTGATGAATTGAGAAGCGGTCATAGAAAGAAGCGTTAGATAGGCGTAAAGACTGTGTATTGTTAGTGTAAGGCGGCTTGCCACTCCCGTTCTTCGGGTTTGGACTGGAGCACCTGCTGAATCACTTCCTCAAATTCCAGTGCTCTGCGCACCCAGGAATTTGTTTCGGCGGTCCGGGTAAACTGCTCAATGCGATCCGGGCTAACGGCGGTGCTGGCGGCACGGATACCCGCCACGAACTGGGCGGGGTCGTTGGTAAGCTCAATTAACCCGTCAAAATCAGTCAGGATCGAGAACCGCGTCGAGATGACGGGAATACCGGCCGCCAGATACTCATTGATTTTCAGCGGGTAAATCGTGTACGTATGTTCATTGCATTCAAACGGAATAATTCCGGCCCGCAGCCGGGCCAGTAGTGGCGGCAGTTCATCCGGGGGTACGGGTTTGACAAACTCCACGTTGGCATACGGAGCCAGCCGGTTGGTCACCGCCGGGTCAGTAACCCGGCCAATGAACTGAAAAAGCGTATCGGGCAGGTTTTTCAGACAGTACTCGATCAAATTCAGATCAAGGCGGTTGTCAGCCGTGCCGAGGTAGCCGACAATTTTCTGCTCCCGATCTGCCGTAAGCGCTAATTGACGGGCCTGGTTGAAGAGCGCATAGTTGGCCCCGTTTTTCACGCAAAACGCGTTGGGCTGCAATTGTCCTTTCACGGCCTGCAGCGTTTCGGACGTTGTCACGACCGCATCTACTTTGGGCAGGTAGTCGCGCTCACACCGCCCGCCGTGCCGGGCAATCCACTTCTCAGCCGTAATCTCATCGTAGCAGTAGTAGATGGTGCCCCGCTCGTTGAGCTGCCCCAGCATGGACAGTCCCCAAACGGGATTGAATGAGTTGATGATGAGCGGGCGTTTGGCGTCGGCATCTACCTGGCTCACTGCTTTTCGCAGGCTCTTCAGCAGCCAAGCAGTATTCCACTTCATGAAGTAGTCGTGCCAGGCATCCGGCATCCAGTTAACGACCAAGGCCATTGGCGGCACCCAAACGTGCAGTTCCCCGCCATGGGCCAGCGTCTTTTTGACGAGCGGATTTTTCAGCCGAAGCACCGCCCCCACCGGAATGTCTGCCCGTCCCAGCACACCCAACACCAGATCTTTCACCGTATACTGATAATCGACAAACAACACCTGATGACGGGAAGCCAACTCCGTCATCAACTGGACGACGGCCTTTTGGTATCCCCCATCCCAGGAGGTATGACTTACGCAGATAATGAAATCCTGATTATGCACAAAAGAGGAAGCAAGAGTGATACATTTATTTTTGGCGCGAATAACCGTCACGCCGTAACCGGACTACCGGAGGTAGCGTTTGTGGTCTGCTCAATGGCCTGGTGGATAGCGTCAACGCAGTTTTCCCACGAATGCCCCTGGGCAAACCGGATGCGCTGCTCCGCCGAAGAGGGCATCTGGTTGGTGAGCGCCCGCTCCACGCAATCGACAAACTGCGTGGGCGAATCAGCCAGTAGCACGTGGTCCCGGAACATGGCCATCGCTTCGGTTCGCACCGCCACCACGGGCTTCCCCATCGCGAGGTATTCATCTACTTTGCGCGGGTAATTACCAATCGTTATGGGGTTGACGACCTGCGGGTTAATCAACACGTCGAACGCCCGAACGTAGGCGGGCACGTCGTCGATGGGCTTCGTTCCCAAAAAATGCACGTTGGGCAACTGGTGCAGCCGACTGGCGCGGAACGCGTCATCCTCAGGCCCAACCAGCACCAGATGCCAGTCGGGGCGCTGCCGCGCAACCGATTCGAGCAGGGCGATGTCCAGCCGCATACTGATGATGGCACCCGTGTAGCCAATGCGCGGGTACGGAATAGCCACCAGATCGGCTGGCTCCTCATACGGGGCATCGGCCATGAACTGCGACAGATCGCAGCCCTGACCAATGTCCACGGCGTTGGCGCTGTAGCGAGCCGCCATAGAAGTCAGGTACGCCGAATTGGCGACGGTTAAATCAGATTTCTGAATCAGCATTGGTTCGAGCCGCTCTCCGTGCCGACGCCAGTAGTCAACGGCCAGCGTGTTGTCGCGGATGTAGTAGACATACAGCGCCGGGTTGAGCAGTTCTTTCAGATAAAACCCCCGAAACATTTCGGTGTCGTTGAAGAGTACGTAGTCGTTCATGTTCAGTTGCCGAAGCGCCCATTGGATATCCTGGGCCAGCCGCACGTTGTTACGCTGATTGAGCCAGTCGAACAAGGCGTTGTCGGGCAGCCAGTTGATGGACGTGAGCACGACTCGGGGATAAAACACCCAGATGTTAGGCTCCACCTCAACCAGGCGTTTACCCCCACTCTGGCGGAGACCATCCCGTTGACTATCCGCTTTTTGATTACTCCGTCGCAGTGTTGATACCCAGTCGAGGGGCGGGTCAATGAGTAAGACCCGGCTTTTTCGGGCCAGGGCGCGGGCAATGTCGCGGGAGTTGGTGCCAATGGGCGTCCCCCAGGACTGCACGGTCAAAATCAGATAGTCGTAGTTGATCACTTTATGGGTTGTTTAATTAGGAAGCAATTGAGAGAAGCGACGCGATGTGGTGAAATGGGCGGCTCTTCACCCCTCGTTAATCGCGGTGCGGGTGGTGGTGTGCGGGGTGTTGATGAACCGCTTACCCGCTTCACCAATGCGGGTGATGGAGCGGAGAAATCGAAAAAACAAGGCGGGCACCTGACTGACTTCCTTCCAGGTAAGGCATTTCAGGAGGCTAACCGGAATGGCTACGTAAAAACTAAACAGCAGCATACCGAGTTGAGCACCAATCAGAACTAGCAACTCCGCTGATCCCAGCAGCAGGGCCACCAGCAAACTGATGCTTAAAAACCCCAGCAGGATTACCCGTGGCAGAAACAGGGTCAGAAAAACCTTGTCGAAGTAGTCGAAATTACCCCGCAGCAACTGGCCAATTCCCGACGGCAGGTTCCGGCGCAGGTACTTAAGCTGCGCGGCAATCCAGCGGGTGCGCTGCTTCTCAAACACGGCTAAACTCTGCACTTTCTCGTCGTAGCACAGGGCATCGTCGAGGTAGTCGATCCTGAAGCCGTCGTGGATGAGCCGCATTTCGAGTTCTTTGTCGAAGCCACCCGTCGTGTTGATCTGACTCATGTGGTGTTTGAACAGGCCGAAGTCGAACGCCATCCCCGATCCCATCAGGCTGCCCGACAGCCCCAGCACGCGGTGCCCCCGCCGGAAAATATGCGTGTTTATTTCTTCGCTCACCGCGTCGAGAATGGCGATGCTGGTGTTCGTATTCTTGGCCACCCGGTGCCCCTGTATCACCGTCCAGCCCTGGTCGAAGGCCGCATTGATGCGCGTCAGGAAGTCAGGCGCCATTACGTTGTCCGCGTCGAGCACGACCGCCACGTCGTAGTCTTTTTCAAGGCGGTCTAAGGTGGCGTTGAGCGCTTTGGCTTTGGTGGAGACCTCAAAACTCACCTCCACCACCTGCACGGGCAGTCGGGACAGTTTTTGTAAGGTTGCCGCCTGCAGCGAATCGGCAATGATGATGACATCGTAGAACGCACGCGGGTACGTCTGACCAAGCGCCTGCTGCGCCGAGTCGACGATAACCATATCTTCTTTGTAAGCGGGCACCAGCACCGCCATTCGCCGGAAGTACGGGGAGCGGCTACTGGAGTCGGCGGGCGCAGGCAACCGTCCCAACCGCCCGGCTAAGGCAAAAACAAACAGATAAATTGTTTCGACGGCGGTTATTCCGAAGAAAACCAGTAAGCAGTTGATGACCATGTTCATGGGTAGAATGAGGAGTTAGATAACGATGATTTGTGGGTGACATTCCACAGGAGACCACTCCAGAACGCTTTCAGGTAATCGAAGCGACGGGAGAGCAGAAAAGAAAGCGAATTTTTAGGAACCGAAACCAGCGTGAAGAAGCTCAGGAACAGCAGCCGTTGGGCCAGTGGAAAATTACGGCGCATGAAAAACAGCCGGTTTCGGGTGTGGTAGTACATTTTTAGTGGACTATGCTTACCCGTTGACACGGACTCTTTGTGCCAGACAACCGACTGCGGTACGTACCAGGCCCTGAATCCGTCCCGGTGAGCGCGGGCGCACCAGTCGACTTCCTCGTAGTAGAGAAAGAACCGCTCGTCCATCAGGCCCGTCGTTTCCACCAGTTTGCGGGAGACCAGCATGGCCGCCCCATGCACGAAAGGCGTAAGTGTTGTCTGGTCAAATTGCCCTTCGTCGACCTGCCGATTACCAATAAAATGCCCCCGGCCGGTGTACGGGTTTATGCCGCTTGAACCGGCGTACTGAATGAGGTTCTCCTCGTGGAAAAACTTGATTTTAGGGCTGACCATCCCCGCGTCGGGCTGCGTCTCGAGACAATCCACTAAGGGCTGTAGAAAATCGGGGGCCACCTCAGTATCGTTGTTAAGAAAAAGCAGGTACTTACCCCGGCACTCCCGAACGGCCAGATTGTTGCCGCCCGCAAAACCAAGATTAGTATCACTCTTTAAGAAACGAACTGTGGGAAAATGGCTACTAACAGCATCAATTGTCTGATTCTGACTGCCATTATCAACTACGAATACTTCTATATTCGGGTATTGAATACGTTGCAGCGATTTAAGTAACTCATAGGTTACTTGCGCCTGATCGTAGTTAACGGTGATAATAGAGACCAATGGTGGCATAAGAGTTAGCGTATTGATGCCGGAATAATTTCAGGGGAGAGCACACGATATCACCTACTTTTGCGCGAAATTTTTCGCAGAATTTGCGTGACCATTTTCACACGTTTTCCCGCTGCCAAACAGCCGTTACGGTCTTAAACAGGATGTCTAAATCCGTGCGAAACGAGAAATGCTCGGCGTATTTAATATCGAGTTGAACCCGCTCTGAATCGGATACCACACCCTGCGACTTACCCCGTTTTGTCACCTGCCAGAGTCCCGTTAGCCCGGCTGGTGCCGCAAAGCGCTGCGCACAGGTGGCCATGGTGAGCCGCTCGGCCTCATAAAAGGGCAGCGGACGATTGCCAACCAACGACATGTCGCCCCGCAGAATATTGAAAAGCTGGGGCAGTTCATCAATGCTGCTATTGCGCAAAATGCTCCCTAAACGCGTGATACGGGGGTCATTGCGAAACTTAACGAACACGGCCCCTGCTTTTTTGGCCCGTAAATGCTCACGCTCGCAAATCAGCGTTTCCTGCAGGAACAATGGATTCTGACACGGTATATCCAGGCGCTGGCAATTTTCGCAGCGGGTGTTCGGAGCGATGGCGGGTTCGGCGGAATTGTAAATGTTATGCGCAGCCATTCCCGAAAGTAATTTGTCCGCATTAAGTCGCATACTGCGGAATTTGTACATATTGAATACCTTAAAATCCCGGCCAACTCGTTTTGAACGGTATAAAACCGGACCAGGCGATTCAATGAAGATCAGCATTGCCGCCGTAATTAATACGGGAGAAAGGGCCGTTAAAACAGACAGTGAAACGACCACGTCCAAAAACCGTTTCCAAAAAGGCATTTGTGCTTTCGGTAAATCCAGATCGGCCAGTTGCGTTGCTGAGTTGAAGTATGCTTTTTTCTGAATTAAGTAGTCAACCCGAAACTTGAGTTTTTCGGTATCTGATTCGAGAGAAAAAACCTCAAGTGCCTGTAGGCGGTAAGCACTCTCCTGTAGCTCAGGCGTCACAATTTTAGCAGTCAGGATAACCGGCAGAAAATAAGAACCGCCGTCAGTCTGCATTTTTTCGAGCAGCGCTATTCCTCCCAGACGATTGTTTGCAATTACCAAATCAGCCCAATTACCTGCCTGAATCCATTCTAACGTGTCATCGGTAGTATCAAACAGAATTATGGATGCCTGTTGACCAAAATTGTATACAAACTGAGCGATGAGCGCGGGATTTTGCTCAAGATAAACGATCAGGAATTTAGTAGCTGATAATGGAAGTCCGTAGGTTTTCATAAGGAGAGGATTATAATTCAGCTTTTGTTCAACGTTACCGGGCAGCCACCCACAACGTTGAAGAAGTACTGCACCAATGCAAACTAATTTACAGGCCGGATTGAGAGCGACGAAGTACGGCACGGACTTTTGCTTTCACTTCGAGCGGATTAAATGGTTTAGCCAAATACCCATCGGCTCCACTTTCAAGACACTCAATACGGGTAGTGCTGTCATCATTATCCGATAGAACAATAATTGGTAAATCTTTAAAGAAAGTACTATCCCGAATGAGCCTGATAAGCTTTCGACCATCGAGCTGGGCCATGTTTAACTCCGTGATTATTACATTAGCCGAATTGCCCTGTTCGAGCCAGTGCATGGCTTCTATTCCATTCTGAGCGTGTTTAATTCTGAACTCTGAATTTAGGGTTTGACCCAGAATACGGGCAATAAAATGATCTTCATCAACTAACAACAATGTTTGTAATAGCGACGATTGAGAAGAGAAATAATGTTTCATCTTTCAGGGTGAGTTGATGTGTAAATTTTAATTTTTTGTTAATTAATGACAACTAAAAAATGCTTGTTACTCCTGATCAGCGTTTGGCAAAACGTTTAGAGACGTATCCCGTTGCTGTTTTTGCACGCAGTATATATACACCAGTGGGCAGTGACTGTAGTGATAAATTAAACGCATCGGCAGGTGAGACATTAAATTGAATCAACGTTGTACCCGATAAGTTGAACACGGAGATTTGATCTAACAACTGATTCGACCATACGTAAAGCTGATCATCGCAGGGAGATGGGTACAGTGTGAAAATCTGATCTGTTACGGGATGATATTCGTAGGCACCAATGTCAACGTTTGATCCAATAAGTCGTTGATTACCGTCGAGATCAAATGCAAGCTGGTCGACAAATTGGCCAGAACCTTTGTCTATTAGTGCTGATGTGTTAGCCAGACGAAAATCACCTTTATTACGATCAGCGAATCCCACCGAATCAGTAACAGCGGTCATAAAATTAGCATTTTGCTTAGCCGTAGCGCCCTGACTAAAACTCACAAATTTCCGACCTTTGCCAACAGCCGACATGATATTGTTTGAAATTATATTGTTGTTAATTTCATTATACAGCTTTATTACTTCTTCACCGGAATTAACAATCGTGTTGTTCAGAAATTCCATTGGTGCATTGACAATCGAGCCGGGACGGTCGTCACAAAAAATACCATTTGTGCCGCTGTTTACGACTAAGTTGTTAAACACCTTTGTGTTTCCCAAGTTGCCTATTAATATAATTCCGACGCCCGGTGTATCGAATATCTGGTTGTTGTAGAAACGGCCACTTACCCCTCCTCCTATCTGTATTCCATTGTTCTGAAAAGTGGCAAACGGTGACCGGCCACTCGCCCTGACAATGTTATGGTGTACTTCAGCATCAAAAGCCGCTGCATACTGAATTCCCTCAGCACCAGTACGTTCCGTGATGTTATGATGAATTTTTAACCCGTAGATGTTATGAGGAAGCACCCGCTTATCAACTCCGTTGCATTTCGTTTGGTGGCCTTCATTCCAGAACGCGCTACCCACATACATCCCTTCAGCATCCGTGTCATGAATGTAGTTGTGATGAATGTCCACGTTGCGCATCATGAAGCGGTCACGCCAGGTAGTTGAGTCACACGTTGGGTCAGTTTTGACCATTATTCCGGCAAACCCGGCACCGGCAATTTCTACGTGTTCAATCTCACAGTCTGTACTTTTATTTTCTACACGAAGCGCCTGAGTGCCCGGTGCTGATTTTACGATTAATAATCCATACGTATGTTCGGCTGATCCGGCACCGGAAACAACAAAATTCTTACAACCGTAGAATTGAAGACCTGCCGGAAGTTTATCAGAATTTAGCACTACCTGTCCACCACAGTTCACAAAGCGAATCGGTTTTTTGTCCGTGCCGATGAAATTATTGAAGTATAGATGGGTGTATGTCCCTGCCTGAATGCAGACGGTCTGGCCAGGTTGTATTGCCGTATCTTTTCCCGAATAGATGCCGCTTTTGGTTATTGTCAAATCACAATTACAATTGATCTGACCTTGCCCGTAAACCATCGTCGTAATTTGAACTACGAGATTAACTATGATAATTAAGTGAGTAAAAAACAATTTCATAATCTATTTTTATAACTTAGTTGAGTTTAGCTACAAATTTTAGTTGAAAACTTGTAGCTGCTTTAAAACTGCAAAATTTTCGTTAACGAGTTCTCTTGGGCATTAACGTGAATAGTTAAACGCTACTTGACGATGATAACACTGATGACAAATCAGTCATCCGATTCTATTTCTTTATATCATCTGTTTAACAATCGATTCTCAGGTGTTTTTTAATTGATTTTACAAAAAACCAACTATTCAATCTATCAGCTTTCGATTAGTCGAAATAACCTTGACAGCCCGTCTGAAAGATCAGGTTTGTCTAAAAAGATCCTTGTACGAAATCAGCCTTGTACGCGTTTTGCCTTACTATCAGCATTCAGGTAAAGGCATATTCAGTTTCACGGCAGTTTGGTGAATTCGTTTTCGGGAAACTGACAATATCTGCCCACTGCTCAACCTTACATAATAATCTCTGTATCCTCTACTCTTGAGTTCACCCACGTATTGTGGATTTACTAAGCTTGATTTATGAACCCGCACGAAATCAGGTAATTTACTGGATAAAACTTTCAATGTCCAGGGCAACAACTCAACTCTTCCAGTTGATAAGTGTACACGCGTGTAATTTCCGTCTCCTTCCATCCAGACAATTGAAGGAGTTGACATTGAGAATAGAGCTTTGGGATACATCTCTGTCATCATGAGCGCAATCTTTAAGTTGGATGATTATAATTATTCAACAATAAATTCAATTAACACTTATCTAATAAGTATTAATTTCTCAGTTTAGACAGCTAAACGGTCTGATTCATAGTTGAATACATTGACTATTAATTGATCACACTATTATATAAACGCCTGGTTACTTACACAGCCATTATATCCAATGTGACTATAGTTAGTTTTTTTGAATAGATAATATGGATTAAATCCATTTATCAGGTTATAACCGTATATATAACATACGATTAAAATTAAATTAGTGGCACCATTGTTATTTCCTTTTCAACATAATATTAGAGCTATGCCTGTTTGCGCACAATCTTTAATTGATAAATTGATTTTAGAGTTTTTACTATAAAATTATTTGGTAAATCTAACTATAACTTATTGAACTATATATAGTCTATAATTTTACTTATTATTATATACAGTAACATAAAAAAACTATTATATTTAATAATTTATGGTTTAGTATTATACTACTTTTCATAAGATTATTCACAATTCTGATAGTTGTGTGAATATTTGTCAACATGGAGTCACACAAAATCAGTTTTGATTAACCTAAATTCCATTTGCAGCCTGATTTTAAGCATGATTGGTAGAATTCCTGACTCAGACGATGGCGTTACACAGTTTGGATGCTCTGTAAAGTATTCTGCTTGTGGGTGGCTTCAAATAGGGTTCGCTTGTTGATACTAACTGGTGAAAAACGAAGGGGCTCCCCGAAACAGCCTATTGGCCTGTTTCGGGGAGCCCCTTCAATAGTTATATCCACTCACGCCAAAAATTAGCGATAAGCGCAGCTTTTGATGTTCATGGTCAATTCGAACTGGTAGACAAGGGTATTCAGCGACTGTTGGCCAGCACCAGCGGCCACTTCAGTATGAGCATAACCGTGCGCCCCGGCTCATCGGCGAAATACCGGAAACGATCCAAGTAGTCGCGGTAGGCCCGGTTGAGCAGGTTTGTGCCGGTTAGAATGACGTTCACCGACTGGCGGTTCACTCGCCATGAGAAACCAGTTTCAGCCCCCACAAGGGCATAGGCGGCCGGGGGTGGTGCAAAATCACCCGTAAAGATGATCCGTCCGTTCTCCTGTTGCTGCGCCACAGTTGGCACCCGATTCTGTTGTGCCACATACTGATTCGTCAGGCTAATAAAAAGGCCTGATATGCGCTTTACACCGGTTATCTGCCGGTTACCTAACTCGTAGCGCAGCCCATTATCCGTGCGATTTGGGGGGATGTAGACTAAGTAGTCGCGGTTTGTATGATCGTAAGCGAATAGCAGCGACGTTTTAGAACTGAATGTCAGCCGGTTCGTTAGTTTATAGCGGATTGTGGCATCAACTCCCCGGAAGGTAGCCGCCACCTGGCGGTAGGAATACGCCGGGAATGCCCCCCGCTGCCGCACGATGGGAACCGAATCGGGTTTGAGGTAGATATAATTCTCGATCCGATTGGCGTACAGATTCAAGTCTACATAGAGCCGCTGACTCGTGTATTCAACCGACACGTTCATGTTATACGCTTGTTCGGGTTTCAAATTCGGGTTGCCCCGTTCGTAGGCAACGGCGCTCTGATGCAGCCCATCGGAATACAAATCACTCACGTTGGGAGCCCGCCAGGCGGTGCTGAGATTGCCCGACACGGATAGCTGCGCATTAACTTGATACGTAGCCCCCAGCGAACCCGTCGCGTTGCGCCAGTTGCGGGTGCGGGCGGTTACGGTGTTAGTCGGCTGGTCCAGAAAGAACGCCCGCAGCCAGCGGTAGTCGTATCGAATTCCAGCTTCAACCGTCCACTGGTTACGGATGTACCGCTCAATGGCGAAGAGACCCGCGCCGTAGTTACGGTAGTTTGGGATCAGGAACAGAAACCGCCGGACATTTCCCTGCGTGATGCCATTGAAACCAACACTGCCCGAAAACCGACCAACGTGCCGGGGGTCTCCGTCGGCGGTCTTGACGGGGCTGTGCTCCCACATCAGATCGGCGGTTTGAGTCACTAATTTCAGATACAGCTCCGGGTCGGTCGAGCGGCTAAAGGCCAGCACGTCGTATTCGCGCCGGAGGTTTTGCTGCCGCGCAACGGTAGCCGTCAGCGTTCCCCACCGGTCGAACCGCATAAATGCCCGCACCTTCAGTAAATTATGCTGCACCTGCTGGTAGGGCCGGTTCAGGGCGTAGGAAAAACCCGGCTGACGGAGCGGTTCGGAGCGGGCAATGGCTGCGTAGAAATCAGCCAGACTACCAACCTGCGCCCCGCTGAACAAGCCAACTTTAGTGTAGAACTGCGAATAGAATACCTCAGCGCCAATTCTATGGCGACTGTAGCTGAGCGTACCGGATACGTTGTTCTCGTGGTAACTGCTGTTTTCGAGGTAGTAATTTGGCGTTTTGGCGTAGCCAGCGCGTTTCAGTGTGCCCTGTAACCGCCAGCTCAGGCCCGGTGCGCGTGTCAGCGCCTGCTCAACGTAACCGGACAACGTACCCTGCCGCCCGTTGGTACCACCCACAACGTTCAATTCGCCCCCAAGACCGGGCACCGTCGGCATCGCTTTAGGTTCCACCAGAATTACCCCGCCAATGGCATCGGAGCCGTAGCGGATGCTGGCCGCGCCTTTGATAACCGTCAGCCGCGACGCCAGAAATGGGTCGATTTGCGGGGCGTGTTCGCTGCCCCACTGCTGGTCCTCCTGCCGAACGCCGTTGTTAAGCGTCACGATCCGGTTGCTGTACAGTCCGTGAATGACAGGCTTAGAAATGGACGGCCCCGTTTGAATCGTGTATAAGCCGGGCAGCGTCTTTAGGCTCTCCCCAAGCGACTGCCCGCGCGTGGCGTCGAGCGCGGGGCCGGTTAGGGAAGTTTGCACCTGAAGAAGCTGCTGCGCTTCCGAGCGTCGCTCCGTCACGACGACTTCCTGCAAGGTTTGATTATCCGCAACCAATTGCACGGGAGCCAGGACCATCGCCGAATCGACACCCGGCCGGTCCGCCGGTGCGGTGGATTCGCCAACCGTCACTACCTGAGACGTCGGTTTATAGCCTACAAACTGGTAGTCGACGATGTACTGTCCGGGGCAGAGCGCAGGCAGCCGAAAGTACCCCGCCGTGTCGGCAACGGTACCGGTGGTCAGTCCGCGAATCGAGGCCGTTGCGCCCACGAGCGGTTCGTGGGTATCCCGCGCCACAATCTGGCCGGTCAGGGTCGTTGAGCAGGTCGTTTGCGCCTGACTGTTGTGGCTAATGATGAATGCAATGACCAGGCAGATTTGACCAACAAACACCGCTACTCGTTTCATAACCTACTGCAAAAGCGCACCGTTCAGTGCAACACAGTTGCAAAAATAGTACAAAATGGGATAATTGTCGCGAACGATGGGTTATTTACCAGTACTGACAAGCCCATTGGGTGGCTGTTTGCCTTAACAAACGAAGCCGCCCCAGTTATTGGGAGCGGCTTCGGGCATTCGTTTATCATCGTACGCCTACATATTATGACGCTTGTACCAATCCTTGTTGATTTCGCGGTCGTCCTTCTCAACGCCCCTCAGAAACCACAGAATGATCCCGGCCATTGCCAACAAACCGCTCACACCAACCACCTGACCTATTAGTAACTCATTCATAATTACAACCGGTTAAGATCATCAATCAACCTATAAATTACTCTGTGCTTTCGACGCAAAACGGCAACGATCGCGGCTGAAATTAACGTCCCAATGAGGATGACCAAGCCGTCAAGCCAATTTGTCGTGCTCACAAACCGAACGAAAATAGTGCGTCGTTCCAGACCCAACTAACAAAAACAGGGTGGCTGATTGCTTGAAAAATTCAGTTTCAAACTTCAAACGTTCCTTAATGTAATCGGGCTTATCAACGGTGGGTTCCATCATTGGCCGACAAGGTAACGCATTTTTCGCACCTTCCGTTTAGTGCAGCACCTCGAACACCAACTCGCGCAGAATATCGCCCTCGGTCATGGTGGGGGCGTCGATGCCCTTGCTGCGGGCGTCGGCGATGCGGATGGCGTGAAGAATAGCGGCTACTTTGGGGAGCGGAAACGTGCGGGCCGCCGACAGGTAGTCCTTCACGAAAAACGGGTTCACACCCAGCAGCGGAGCCAGGCCCTTGTCGGTTTGGTCTTTGCTGGCCTGCACCTGCAACACCTTGCTGAAGTACCCGAACAACTGCGCCAGAATTACGACCAGCGGGTTGTCTTTGGCATTCCGGGCGAAATAGTCAATGATACGGTTAGCTTTGAGCACATCGCGCTGGACGAGCGCTTTTTGCAGTTCAAACACGTTATACTCTTTGCTGATACCGACCAGCCGCTCGACCGTAGCAGCCGAAATTTCCTCGCCGACGTGCAGGTTAATCAGGATTTTGTCGATCTCGCTGGCCAACCGCTTGAGGTCGTTGCCGATGTGATCGGCCAGGAGCTGGCAGGCTTTGGGACTGACTTTGGCGCCCTGCTCGCGGCAGTACTCCCCTACCCAATCCGGTATCTTATTGTCGTAGAGTTTTTTGACGCCTAATAGTTTGCCCTTCGCTCCGAAGGCTTTCACCCAGGCCTTGCGTTCGTCCAAAGCCGACTTGCCTTCTTCTTTGGTGAAGCACAGCATCAGAATCGTGCTGGACAGCGGGTTCAGGGCGTAATCTTCGAGCAGCGTCTGAGCCGACTTATCGTTGATGCCGGTCAGTTGCTGGGCTTCTTTAACGAGCACCAACTGCCGCTCAGCCATGAACGGATAGCGCCGGGCGTAGTTCATAACGGCCCCAACGTCGGTGTCCCGTCCAAATAACACAAACTGGTTGAATCCACGCTCAGCTACCGGCACAGCCACTTTTTCGAGTTCGTCGGCAATGCGGTCGAGGTAAAACGGCTCGTCGCCGTGAAGGAGATAAACGGGTTCGATCCGCTTGTTGCGGATGTCTTTGAGCAGGGCGTCGACGGCGGGAATCAAACGAGTACTAATGATTAGTAAGCAGACAGCACAAAATTAAGCCAATTGAAACGTCATGCAGCAGTTCTCGGCCAGGAACTATGCGAAGCCTCGGTTCGCGGGGCAGTTTGTGTCCGGGTTAGCTTGCGAGTGTCCGCACAAAACGTTCATTTCCGAACAATGGCTGTCCGATTTCGTACAAAAAATACAACGCGAAATGTAGCACATTACTGATAATCAACCAGTTGATTTTATGGCACGTCGTTTGGCATAGTAAGGAAGAACAGTAAACAACAAAAAACAACTAAAGCCATGATTAACTTCCTTACCCAAGCCAGTGCGTTAACCGGTTGCAAAAATCTGATCGGTGGACTCTTTATTAGTGCCACCACGCTCTTTGCCAATCCGGAGGCTCCCACCAAACCCACCTCGTTCGATACCAGTGTCTTTGTAACACGGCAGGGAAAAATTAGACTGGCCGTGCAGAAAACTGTTCCCGGCACCGTATCGGTGCAGTTGCTGGATCAAAAGAAACACATTTTGTTCAGCGGTATCGTTGCCAAGAAAGACGACAAAGCGGCCCTGTTGTTCGACATGAGCGAGGTGAACGACGGGATTTACACGCTGGAAATCAAGTCGGCTGAGGGTAGCATTCTGAAGCAAGTTAGTGTGTTTACGCCGAAATCAGTGCGTACCATTGAGTTCAGTGAGTAGTCACATCCCAACAAAGTACAGTTGGTCTGCATTTAGGTTAAGAAAAAGTGATGAAAGCCCCTTCGCCCTGCGGAGTGGCTTTTTTGTTGTCTAATCGTAAATAAACCCGGCCAATCGCCCTCAATGGGTAATCAGCCGGGTTTATACCGTCAGCATTACTAAAGTCACTTACACACTTTGCTTCATCCGGATAATGTTCAGGGCGGCACCCGCTTTGAACCACTCGATCTGACCTTCGTTGTAGGTGTGATTCACCATAAACTCGTCCATGCTGCCATCGGCGTGGTGCAGCACGATTTCGAGCGGGCGGCCCGGCGCGAACTCCGTCAGGCCCTCGATGTCGATGGTATCGTCTTCTTGCACCTTGTCATAGTCGGCGGGGTTGGCAAAGGTGAGGGCCAGCATGCCCTGCTTTTTCAGGTTCGTTTCGTGAATCCGGGCGAACGACCGCACCAGTATGGCCCGAACGCCGAGGAAACGCGGTTCCATGGCCGCGTGTTCGCGGGAGGAACCTTCGCCGTAGTTCTCGTCACCCACCACGACTGATCCAATTCCGGCCGCTTTGTAAGCCCGCTGCACGGCCGGTACTTCGCCATATTCGCCCGTTAGTTGGTTTTTGACGCTATTGGTCTTTTCGGTGTAGTAGTTCACCGCGCCAATCAGCATGTTGTTCGAGATGTTGTCTAAGTGCCCGCGGTACTTCAGCCACGGCCCGGCCATCGAAATATGGTCGGTGGTACACTTGCCCTTGGCTTTGATGAGCAGTTTCAGCCCCGTCAGGTCCGTGCCCTCCCAAACCAGGAATGGGGCCAGTAGTTGAAGCCGGTCGGAGGTGGGCGAAACCAGCACATTCACGCCGGAGCCATCTTCGGCCGGAGCCTGATAGCCCGCATCATCGACGGCGTAGCCTTTCACGGGCTGCTCAATGCCTACCGGCTCGTCGAGCATAACCTGCTCCCCGGCTTCATTGGTCAGCGTGTCGGTCATGGGATTAAACGTCAGGTCACCGGCAATGGCAAAAGCCGTCACGATTTCGGGCGACGCCACGAAGGCATGTGTACTGGCGTTGCCGTCGTTGCGTTTGGCGAAATTGCGGTTGAACGAGGTGATGATGGAGTTTTTACGGGTTGGGTCGTCCATGTGCCGCGCCCACTGTCCAATACAGGGACCACAGGCGTTGGCCAGCACGACTCCTCCCATCTCTTCAAACGTGCCCAGCAGCCCATCGCGCTCAGCGGTGAACCGCACCAGTTCCGAACCGGGTGTTACGGTGAACTCCGACTTCACCTTCAGCCCTTTGCTCGTGGCCTGAGCGGCTATCGACGCCGACCGGGTCAGGTCTTCGTAGCTGGAGTTGGTGCAGGAACCAATCAGACCGACTTCTAATTTCTCGGGCCAATTATTATCGCGAACGGCTTTGGCAAAGTTCGATAGCGGCCACGCCAGGTCAGGCGTGAAGGGACCATTAACGTGCGGCTCCAGTTCGGACAGGTCAATTTCAATGAGTTGGTCATAGTACGTGGCCGGGTCGGAATAGACCTCGTCGTCGGAGCGCAGATGCGCCCGCACCGCATCGGCTGCGTCGGCAATGTCAGCGCGGGAGGTAGCCCGCAGGTAGTCGGCCATCTTCTCATCGTAGCCGAAGATAGAGGTCGTGGCGCCAATTTCAGCGCCCATGTTGCAGATGGTGCCTTTACCGGCCGCCGACAGGGTTTCGGCACCCTCGCCAAAGTACTCCACAATGCAGCCCGTACCACCTTTCACGGTCAGGATACCGGCCACCCGCAGAATCACGTCTTTGGCCGACGACCAGCCGCTCAGCTTACCAATCAGTTTAACGCCGATTAGTTTTGGCATTTTCAACTCCCAGGCCAGCCCCGCCATCACGTCGCAGGCATCGGCCCCACCAACGCCAATGGCAATCATGCCCAAGCCGCCGGCCATGGGTGTGTGCGAATCGGTACCGATCATCATGCCGCCCGGAAAGGCGTAATTTTCCAGCACTACCTGGTGAATGATGCCCCCGCCGGGTTTCCAGAAGCCAATACCGTATTTATTGGATACGGACGCCAGAAAATCATATACTTCCCGGTTTTTGTTCCGGGCAACATCCAGATCCTCAACAGCCCCTACTTCGGCCTGAATCAGATGGTCGCAGTGAACCGTAGAGGGTACCGCCACCTTCGGACGACCGGCCTGCATGAACTGCAACAGGGCCATCTGAGCCGTAGCGTCTTGCATAGCCACCCGGTCGGGCGCGAAATCCACGTAGGCTTTTCCCCGCTCAAAAGCCTGAGTAGGCAGCGCCCGATTCGGCTCACCGGACACGGCGCCACCGCCCCCCGTTGTTTCGGGACCTGCAAAGAGGTGACTATATAAAATCTTTTCCGATAAGGTCAGCGGTTTGCCCACTGCCTGCCGGGCTGCGTCTACGCGTTCGCCGAGATTGGCGTACACACGCTGAATCATATCCAAGTCAAAAGCCATAATAAGAAAGGGATAACGGTTACTGAATGAGGTTATCTACCAAAATAACCCACGAACGGGGAGAATGAATTCCGGTTCGCGGGTCAAAATTAGAAGATTATCACTCGTTTTAGAAGTTCTGTGAACGATGAACCGAAAACGATTCACAAAAACCAGTCTGCCCAAGCAACCATTCTATCACTATTCACGTACATACTGTGTACATTACACAACTTTACGAATTCACAACCTTACCCAATGAGCCAAAAAACTACATTTCTGTCCGTGGCTGCGCTGTTGGCGCTATGCCTGACCCTCACCAGTTGCAACGATCACCAATCGTTTCCGGCTGACGCAAAAATTTCGCTGGTGGCCACCCTGAGCGGGGCCGCTGAGCGACCAACGTCGGTGCCGACGGCCGCGACGGGCTCGTTTGTCGGGGTTATTGACCGGGCTACCCGCGTGTTGAGCTATACCGTGACGTATTCGGGTTTAACGCCCGTTATGGGTCACCTGCACCGGATTACGCCCAACTCAACAGTCGGCAACGGCCCGGTCGAAATACCGTTTGCCAGTTTAGGCTCCCCAATCACCGGCACAACTACCCTGACAACGATGGGCCGGGTGGATAGCCTCATCAATGGGTTCTATTACGCCAACCTGCACACAACAGCGTACCCGGCGGGTGAAATTCGGGGCAATATCCGGGTGAATGGACCGATCAAGTTAACTGCCACTCTGAGCGGGGCCGCCGAACGTCCAATGGCGGTACCCTCATCGGCTACGGGTGCGTTTGTGGGCGTAGTTGACCCGGCCACCCGTGTACTGAGTTACACGGTGACGTATTCGGGTTTGACGCCCGTTATGGGTCACCTGCACCGGATTACGCCCAACTCAACAGTCGGCAACGGCCCGGTTGAAATACCGTTTGCCAGTTTAGCCTCTCCCATTACCGGCACAACTACGTTGACAACGAACGGGCGAGTTGACAGTTTGCTCAACGGCTTCTACTACGCTAATCTGCACACAACGATGTTTCCGGCGGGTGAAATTCGCGGGGACATCAAGTAGCGGACTGCATTGCGTTTCTTGGACCAAACCAAGCCGGGTCATCTCGTAGTGAGATGACCCGGCTTGGTTTGGTCCTCCTGGTGGTTAAGCCCTGCGGAGCTACTTTTTCACGGAATTTCGTCGCCAGCGCGTAACGAGCCAGACCACACCGGCAACGAGTAAACCAAGGGGCAGCAGATAAAATACGTTAACGAACAGGTTACCAACCAACCGAAAGCCATCGGTCAGGTTGTTCACAATCTGCCGGTAAAACGGTTCTTCGGGCTGTAGTGCGGCTTCGGTTTGCTGGTAGTAGGTCAGGTTGACCGTGCTTAGCGCTACCTCATCCTTCAGTTGACGAAGTTCGGCCTCCTGCACTTCGCGCTCCTCCCGAATCTGGCCCAACTGCTCCTCTATCTTCAGCACGTCCTCCACATTGCGGGCCTGTTTAAGCAGTCGCAGGTAGGTTTCTTCCGTCACCTTTTTGCTCCGAATGCGGGCTTCAACATCCACATACCGGCGCGTAACGTCCTCAGCCGTAATGGTTTTCGTATCCTGATAAATAGATTCCTTCAACACAAGGCCAATGAAAGCATCCAATCGGGCGGCCGGTACGCGGATGGTCAGGCTATTTTCAATGGTATTGTCCGACTTGGTTTCGTTGGAGCTGGCAGTCTGCCCACCTACCTGCCGAACGGCCTGGTCGATGGCCCGGCCCGATGCGGCAAAGTCACTCACGCGAATGCGCAGTTGGGCGTTACGAATGATTTTACGGTTGGTGGCTACCGGACCCGGCGGTTGCCCAGACGGTTCAGGAGCCAGTTCGTCCACCGCCGGTGGCGGGGCTTCCTGATCGGGAGCAGCCAGTTTTTGGGTAGCCTGCTCCAGGGTTTGTGCCCCGGTGGTATCATTCGGCTCCGGTTTGGAGCAGGCGGTAAGCAAAAGCCAGCAGACGAGGGTCAGAGTTTTGTTCATAATGCATTGATGCGTGGTCAGAGCAAGTTGCACAGAACCCGTCATTTATTTTTAAAATGCCCGGAATAAAGCGTTTAAACGGTGATTTGCCCGCAGCTTACCGACCACAAAACGAACGTTGCCACGGCATACAGCGTTACTTATACACAAGCAATCCTCCGGTCTTTTCCTGTCGTACGTAGTTTATGCGTTTGCATAAGTCAAGTTGTTTGCGCCTATATTTGGCCCCGCCTGGATTGGCCCGGCCTGAATTAGATAAGCGCAAACTGGTTTCAAATCTGGACGTACGTTACGGTGGAACAAGAGTTCGGATCCCGTATCAACCTGAACACACAACATGTCGAAAAACTTAGTCATTGTAGAGTCGCCGGCGAAGGCAAAGACCATCGAAGGTTACTTGGGCAAAGACTTCACGGTGAAGTCCAGTTTTGGTCACGTTCGCGATTTACCCAAAGACGGGCTGGCCGTTGACGTATCCAATGGATTCCGCCCATCCTACGAAGTGTCGCCGGACAAGAAGAAATTAGTTAGTGAACTTAAAGCACTGGCAAAAGGGGCCGACGAAGTGTGGCTGGCAACGGACGATGACCGCGAGGGTGAAGCTATCTCGTGGCACCTGAAGGAAGCCCTCGGCCTGCGCGACAACACCAAGCGCATTGTTTTCCGGGAGATTACGAAAACAGCCATCCTCAACGCCATCAAATCGCCCCGCACCATCGACGTCGACTTAGTCAACGCGCAGCAGGCCCGGCGCGTGCTTGACCGCTTGGTTGGCTATGAACTTTCGCCGGTGCTGTGGCGCAAAATTAAAGGCGGACAGAGCCTGTCGGCGGGCCGCGTGCAGTCGGTGGCGCTGCGGTTGGTGGTCGAGCGCGAACGCGAAATCGACAGCCACCAGTCGAAGTCGTCGTTTAAAGTAACGGCGCAGTTTATCGTGGACGGCAGCAAAGTGCTCAACGCCGAACTGCCCAAAAACTTCGCGACGTCGGGTGAGGCTCGTGCGTTTTTGGAACAGTGCAAGGGCGCGATTTATACTATTAAAAGTTTAGAGACGAAGCCCGCCAAGAAAACGCCCGCTCCGCCGTTTACGACGTCGACGCTCCAGCAGGAAGCCTCCCGCAAACTCGGCTACTCGGTGGACCGGACCATGCGAATTGCCCAGGGGCTGTACGAAGCCGGTAAGATTTCGTACATGCGGACCGACTCGCTGAACCTCTCGCAGGAAGCCGTTGACAAGGCCGTAGCCGAAATCTCGACCGAATTCGGTGATAAATACATTCAAACCCGACACTTCAAGAATAAGAACGAGTCGGCGCAGGAAGCCCACGAAGCCATCCGCCCAACGAACTTCAACGACCGCAACGCCGGGGGCGACCGCGACCAGAAACGGCTCTACGAACTGATCTGGAAACGCGCCATTGCGTCCCAAATGGCCGATGCCCAGCTCGAACGCACGACGGTCACAATTGGCATTAAGTTCGCGAACGGCAATACGACAACGATTCAGGCAGATGCTTCGGTTGACGATAGCCCATTTGCCGAAATCAACGACAGCCAAAGGCTATCTGAGACAAAGCGCTTCCCCACCGAGCTGATCGCGCAGGGCGAGGTCGTTAAGTTTGACGGTTTTTTACGCGTGTACTTTGAGTCGAAAGACGACGAGGAAGACGAAGATGCGAAAGGAATGCTGCCCCCGCTTAAGATTGGGCAGGATTTGAACCTCGGTCAGATGAAAGCCACCGAGAAATTTACCCGTCCGCAGCCACGCTACGCCGAAGCGTCTTTAGTGAAAAAATTAGAGGAAATGGGCATTGGCCGTCCGTCGACCTACGCGCCAACGATCTCTACGATTATCAACCGGGGTTACGTGGTGAAGCAGGATAAGCCCGGCACCGAGCGCAAATTTGTGGAGTACACGCTGCAACGCGACCAGATCAGCGAGACGAGCGGCAAAGAGAATTTCGGTTCCGAGAAAGCTAAACTCTTCCCGACCAACACGGGTATTGTCGTCAACGATTTTCTGGTCGAGTACTTCCCCGACATCGTCGATTTCAAGTTTACGGCGACGGTGGAGAAGGATTTCGACGAAATTGCCGATGGCAAGATGAACTGGCAGACGATGCTGGAAGGCTTCTACGGCGATTTTCATAAGAACATTGAAGATGTTCAGGGGTCGTCGGGCGTGTCGTTTAAGACGGGTGCCCGCGAGTTGGGACTCGATCCGCGCTCGGGCAAGAAAGTGTCGGCGCGGTTGGGCAAGTACGGGGCCTACGCGCAAATCGGCGAAGCAACCGACGACGAAAAGCCGCAATATGCCAACCTCCGCGACGGGATGCTGATTGAAACCATTTCGCTGGACGATGCGCTGAACCTGTTCTCGCTGCCGCGCGAAGTAGGATTCTTTGAGGATCATGCCATGACCATTGGCATCGGTAAATTCGGGCCATACGTGAAGCACGACAACAAATACGTATCGCTTACGAAGGAAGATGATCCGTATACAATCCCCGCCGAACGCGCCATCGAACTCATTCAGCAGAAGCGGGCCGAGTCGGTGAGTGAAGCGCTGGGTGAGTATGAAGGGACGCTGGTAGCCACCGGTAAGGGTCGTTTTGGACCATATGTAAAGCATAACGACAAGTACATATCCATTCCCCGCAACGAGTCGCTGGCGACGCTCTCGCTCGACCGGGCCATTGAGTTGATTCAGCAAAAGCGGCAGGCTGAAGCCAACAAATACATTAAGGAGTTTCCGGAAAACCCGGCCGTAAAAGTTGTCAATGGACAATACGGGCCGTATCTGGCGGTGGGCAAGCGCAACGTCAAAATCCCGAAGGATACCGACCCCGCCACCCTCACGCTGGAGCAGTGCTTAGAGCTGGCCGGTGGCGAGCCGACTCCGGCAGCGGGGAAAGCACCCGCTAAGAAGGCCGCTCCGGCAAAAGCGAAAGCAGCTACGGCGACCCGGAAGCCCGTGGCAACCGCGAAGAAACCGGCCACGACCGCCAAGAAAGTTGTTGCTAAAAAGAAGTAAATGTACAAGTGAATAATGCCGGTCAACGTTGCCAACGTTGACCGGCATTATTCGTTTAATTGGCCGGGTTCGCGTCCGCATTTTTTGTATCTTTTCCCTATGAAAACACGTCAGAAAGTAGTCGTCCTGTCGGGGGCGGGCATCAGTGCGGAGAGCGGCATTCCCACGTTTCGCGCATCGGACGGACTGTGGGAAAATCACCGCATTGAGGACGTAGCCACGCCCGAAGCCTGGCAGCGCAACCCCGATCTGGTACAGGATTTTTATAACCAGCGCCGGAAACAGGCGCTGAGCGTTCAGCCTAATGCGGGTCACTTAGCCTTAGTGAAATTAGAAGAACAATATGATGTAACGGTGATTACCCAGAACGTCGATAACCTGCACGAAAAAGCAGGGTCGTCCTACGTGATTCACCTCCACGGCGAACTCTTCAAGTCACGCAGCACAACCGACGAATCGTTAGTGTACGACATCGACGGTTGGGAAATCAAAGAAGGCGACTCCTGCGAAAAAGGCTCCCAACTGCGCCCGCACATCGTCTGGTTTGGGGAGGCTGTGCCGATGATGGACGTGGCACTGGAAACCACCAATGAAGCGGACATTCTGATTGTGGTCGGTACGTCGCTGAACGTGTACCCGGCGGCCGGACTTGTTTACGCCGTTCGGGCGGGCGTGCCCATTTACGTCGTTGATCCAAACACCCCGATCATGCACCAGAAAGCGAACGTAACGTTCATTGCCGAACCCGCCACGGTCGGCCTGACGCGATTAGCCGAACAGCTTTTATCGGGTCACGTGTGAGTTCGGGACGAATTTGGATTTGATCTTAGCAGCTCAATGAACTGGTCATATTGAGTTGACCAGTTTATCTCATCCAGGTCAGAACTGCTTTAGATACGTCAGTTTGCCAATCACCTGCTCAGCGCGGTTGAGGTCGGGGCGCAAACCACTGTTCTGGAGTTGTTGCTGGGCGTTGCTGTTGTAGACGATGTACAAAAACGACAACGGCTGAAACTCACACGCCAGCCGCACGTTCCACACGTCGCGCTGGGAGGCCGTATTTTTCTGGTAGAAACCAATCAGTTGCAACCGGGGGTTCAGGGCCAGCCGAATGTTGGGGGTGATGAGTTCCGTGACGCGGTCTTGTTGTTCGATACCCAGCCCGTTGGCGATGTTACGGGTATAATCCAGCGCAAATGAAGCCTGCGGCACGGGCGAATAGCGCACTGACGCCGTATGGGACCGTAACCGGCCGTTGTAATACCCGCCCCACTCGTTGAACAGTTCGTAAGAAAATTTCTTCGATTGGTCGGCCGTGAAATTGAGCTGGTAACGGGTATAGTAATACCGCCCGGCGGCTACGTCGATACCCAGCGGGGCAAAGCCTTCATCGAGCCGCTGCCAAGTGGGAACGACGTAAGCCGATGCCACCCAGCCCGTTACGCCGATCACGTACAGCGGAAAAATCCGTAGTTCGGCCTGCTGAAAAGCCCGGTCGCTGGTGCGGTGGTACATACCAAAGGTGGCACCGGGGTCGGCCTGCCGCACTCCTTTCGGTCGCCAGCGCGGTCGCAGCATCCGGTACCCTTCAAAATAAGTATTAATCAGGTTGGGGGCGTAGATAAAGCCCGCCCCCGGCGTGTAGCGTTCGCTGATGAGCGTCTGATTGTACAACGCCACCCACTGATTATTGGTAAAATTAAGCTGACTTACCGCCGATACCCCATTCTCGGCCCCGTCGCGGCCCGTTGATCCGCTAACCATGTAGCTCCACGACAGCGACTGATTGATGCGCACAAAACCGTCCACCGACGCCGTCAGGTTGGTGCTGGCCGGTTGGTTTTGTTCTGTTACCCCTTCATCAAAGCGGGCCGTGATTAACCCTCCGATCCGGTTCTGTTCGCCGTAGTTGCGGCTGAAGCGGCCCACCGCAAAACTCGCTGCCGGAGTCAGGCCAGTAGCCCGCTGCCGCACCAGCAAGGCTCCCACGTTTTGTTTCAGTGTCCGGCTGACGAGCCGCAACCCAGCATCGAGCGGAATGGGCGTACCGGCATCCGACAATCCAATTCGGCGACTGAAAAATGGCTGAATGGCCCCTTCCTGCCCCACCCCGAACAAACTGGCGTTTTCCAAGAAAAACTGGCGTCGTTCGGGGAAAAACACGGAGAAACGGGTCAGGTTCTGCACCTGCCGGTCAGCATCAGCTTGGGCAAAGTCGGTATTGGCCGTCAGGTCGAGGACGGTCTGGGGCGTAATGGCCCATTTGAGTTCCCCGCCGAATGTAACGCGCGGGTTTTGCGCAAGCGTTGCTCCGTTGCGGAGCGTGCGGTTGTACTCATACAGCACATACGGCTGCACCCGGATGTTGGCCGACGGCGGGGGCGGTGTCAGGCCCGTGAGCAGGCCCGCGTAAGTCATCCGGTACACGGTGTAGGCCCTTGGCACGGGCGACCAGTAGGTTTGCTCGTTAATGCGACGACTGATGCGAACAAAATTAACGCCCCAGCTTTGGGCCGTACTGTCGGGGCGGGGGTAGCGCAGCGTGACCCAGGGCAGTTGCATCTCGGCTACCCAACCGCTGTCGGTGCGGGTGGTGCGCACTTTCCAGAACCCGTCCCAGTCCCGGTCGAAGAGTGCATCATCGGCGCAAAGCAAGTCGCGTTGTGCCCCAAATGGGTTGGTTTGGAAGGCCTGCGCGTTGCGCTGGTCGCGGAACGGGTCGAAGCTCACACCAACGAGGTCGTTGGCGAAGTAGTCAAAATCGCGCCGGAGGTCGGGGACGCGCAAGGCTCTGCGGCCCAGCGAATCGGGGCAGAACGCGCCGATATAGATATTTTTGTTGTCGAACATTACCCGGATTCGGGTGTCGTTGGTGGGTATTTTGCCCTGCTCGGGCTGAGCCTGAAAGAAGCCCGTTGTTGCCGGTGCCCCCTGCCAGTCGGCTTCATTGAGCCGCCCGTCGATGGTCAGCGGCCCGGTGGCCCGCACGGCGTGGATTTGTTTGGGCGGCTGCACCGGCTGGAAGATGGAGGGATCGGGCGTTTGGGCGTGAAGTGCCGAACTTGTTAGCCCAAACCCAACCGTGAAAAATCCCGTTTTCCAGGTATTGATCAACTGCTTCATGTATAGGCTGGTACAGTGCCTCAAGTTTGCCATCTGTTTTCGCTATCGTAGCCGAACCCATCCCATCCCAAACACCACCCCCATTAGCAGCAACAATTTCAATAGCCCCCCGCCCACCGAAAAACCGGGCGCGGTGGACTGAAACCGCCAGGCGGGAAAACGGGGATAATCGCTGGGAGTAAGCAACTCATTTTTAAAAACTTTGGGCAGAAAAAAGTCGTTCCAACGGCCATGAAAAGCCCGAATCTGCCGGATATAATCGCGGTGGGCCGCTGCCGATGTACCCGCCAGCCCGTTAAACAGTTCCAGTGCATTAACGGCGGGTAGCAGCCAGTTCCAGCGCGAGACGGTAGCTTCGCGGGCCGTTACGGCCGCTTCGTATTGCCCAACCAGCGGGGCCAGCGTGAGGTCAACCTGCTCGTTACGGGCGTAGTAGGGGCGTAAGTCAGGTGGTCCGGTCTGCCGGGGCGGTTTGGGCTTATTTTCGGGGAAATAATAGGTCGGATGGCGGGCGTAGTAAGGTTTCAGCACCACCGAATCGGGTTGGTCCTGACTATATTCGTCGCGCACGAGGTTCTCGAACGTCGTCCGGTCGATGGGCTGGCTGACCGTGAGTACCTGTTGCAGGAGTGTGGGTAAGGCCAGCACCAGCACGAGCCAGCAACCCAGCAGGGTCAGCGCGTTGAATGCCGAGGTTTTCTGAAACGATACCACCGCGAAAATGACCGCTCCCCAAAACAGTCCGTAGGCTACCGAAACAAGGAGAAACCGGGCGAGCAATCCGCCGTTTTCGGCCAGATTAGTGCCTAATACCGGCACAGCCAGCAGGGTAATGCCCACCAAAAAGCCCAACACTAACAAAAGCCGAAGCGATAGTTTAGCTAGTACAATCTGCCGGAGTGTGACGGGTTGCGACCGTAGCAGCGCGTAAGTTCCCAGTTCGTTCTCTGATGATAAAAGATTGTATGACAGGGCAATCAGGAGCAGCGGGAGAAGAAAAATGACGACAAACGCCCAGTCAAAGTGCCCAACCGAGAGCTTTTGCGGGTTAGCGATTTCCTGCTGAAATACCTGCCGGAAAATAGCCCGGCCCCACACGTCCTGATAATACGGAAACAAATCGCGCATACCGAGCGAGAGCGGGGTCAGGGCCGACGGTTCGTGCACGGCGAAGCGGTAGCCTTCGGGTACGTTCACCTCGTAGGCGCTGGTAGCTTTAGCCCACTTTTCTTTATTGCCCGCGATGCTCGTATCAAGCCGCGCCCAGGCCGCCAGCGAGTCGAGCCGGGTACGTTCATCCAGCTTCAGTTCGGCGATGGTGGTCTGTTGCCGACGGACAAAGGTTTGGCCGTACACCAGTGCATACAGCCCTGACAGCAGGGCCAGACCCGCGAGTAGTTTCAGCGACCGGCCCCGCAGCAGCAGCAACCAGTCGTTTTTCAGAATTAGTAAAAATACGTTCATGGTAGGGAGGTTAAACAACCGTAATCGTTTTTAAGCCCCGCTGGATGGCCCAGATGAGCACCCCGCCGAACAGCAGCAACGCCAGTATTGACCCTACGTGGCGACGCAACGCCCAGCCCACCGACGGAAGCTGGTAAGCAAAATCAGGCGTTTTGGCCCAGAAATCGCGGGATACGGTTTTCTCCCAATCGCCGGTTTTAGAGAAGGTTTTCATGTGGTTGTTCAACCTTTCCACCAGCTCAAACCGGTACTGTTCGGCCTTGCCCTTGAAGTCCAGATAATGGGCGTAATCAGACCCTGACAGGCCCATCGACAAGTCCCGCACGGCCAGAAACGGATTCACAAACCCAGCAACGGTGGCCAGACTGTTCTGCCGTTGAAACTGATTCTGCAAGGCTCCGAAGTGTTTTTGGTAGACCCTACTGGTGTATTTCTCGCCTTCCTGCATCACAATCCCATCAAAATTAACGGGCAGTTTCGACACCGAATCCACGCCGTATTGGGCCAGAATCTTTTTCTCCAGCTCTTTGGCGCGGGCGTTCGAGGGGTTATGTCCGTCGATGCCTTTTTCCTCATCTTCGTGAATCTGCCGGTTGAAGGCGTAGTTCGAGGGCACGCTGAACAGGCTTTCGCCGAGGTTGGCGGTGGCTTTGGGCAGGATCACGCAGGCCACAATCCACACGCCCAACAGCGTCAGCAAGCTACCCCGCGAACTCGCGCTCCGCGCCGAGACGAACACGCTCCCGGCCACGAACAGAAAGAAATACAGGGCGTAGATGACCGCAAACAACGTCAGCCGCAACACGGTATCGATGGTGGCCTGAAAGCCCGTCTGAGCAAACAGCAGCCCAGCCGCCAGCAACAGGGCCGGACCCACCACTAACCCAACAATCCGACTGTATCCCAGTACTTTACCCCAGTATAAATTCGCCATCGACGCGCCCTGACTAACCAGCAGCTTCAGCGTGTTTTCTTCGCGCTCACGAGTGAACGTGCTGAAACAGAGAAAGATGATAAGCAGCGGAATGAGCAGTTGTAGTACAAACGCCACGGTCATTTCGCCGAACCGAATCAGCACCGTCGCGTCTTCAGCGGCACTGAATCTAGCATCGTTTTGCCGGTGTCCTTCCAGATAGATGCTGGCTCCGGTGTAGGTATCGAGGCCAAAATCCAGAAAGCTCAGGTCCGATTTGGGCCGGAAGGCAAAGGTGCCGTAGTGAGCCGCCGAGTGCGGATTCTTTTCGGGTTGGCCGAGCCAGCCCGCCCGCGCTGTCCGGTTGGCTCTTTCGCGTTTGTCGGCCAGCGACTGGTAGTTGCGGAAGCCCGTCCAGATAGCCACGAACAGCAGCAGCAACACGACCCCACCGGCCATCACAAACCGGCGGTCGCGCAGGGCCTGGGTAAATTCATTGCGGGCGATTATATTTTTCATATTTTTGATAAATAGTCAACTGATTGAGGTTAAGATGAACGCGGTACAAATTCCATTAAGCGAACCGGCAATCGAGCGATTTCAGCAATTGCCCAAGCCCAAGCAGGCGCTCCTGAAAATCAAGGTGGCGGCCCTGCTGGAGCAGGAACTTGGTCTGGCAGCTACCACATCGGAACATCTGACCGCTTTTCAGGAAGCCATGCAGATGACCGATGAGGATATGCTTCTGACGTTTGGGGCTGATTATCTGTCGGCCCGAAACTGGGTTGCCACTCATGCCTAAAACTTACGTTTTAGATACAAATACCCTGATAAGCGCACCCTTCTGGCCGGATTCAATTCCCGCCTTAGCCTTCTCCCGCCTTAGCCTTCCGAAAAGCCCAGGCCGAAACTATTGTCGTCTCTTCCCCCATTCTCGACGAATGGATGGAAGTGATTCACCGATCGAAGTGCGACAAGCTCAAACCACTCGAAGCCCGGTTAGCCTTACTCGAAGCCGCCATTGCCCATTGTCAGCTTATTCCAGTAGAACTATCCATTCGTGTTTGCCGCGACCCAAAAGATGATAAATTCCTTGATGTCGCGAAGGCTGCCAACGTCACACTCATTGTTTCGGGCGATAAAGACCTGCTTGACCTGAATCCGTTTGGGGGCATTCCGATCATCACCGCGCGGGCTTTTATTGAACAGGCCTAATCACACCGTTTGCAGGTAAATCGCTTCGAGTTCGTTGGCCGTCAACTCGGTCGTGGGCAGGGTTTCAACCAACCGCCCCGCCCGCATGATGCCGATTCGGGTACCCACTTCTTTAGCCCGGAAAATGTCGTGCGTGGCCATTAGAATGGCAGCTCCGCCCGCACTCAGCGTCCGCAGAATGTCCGAGAATTCGTTGGCCGCTTTGGGGTCCAGCCCGCTGGTGGGTTCGTCGAGGAGCAGCACCTTCGCCCGTTTGGCCAGGGCAATGGCGATCCCCACTTTTTGGCGCATCCCTTTTGAATAGGCACCCACCCGGTTGCGGTGCGCATCGGCTTGCAGACCGGCTAAGCTCAGGCACTGCACCAGTTCGGTATCATCGTAGCGAAAACCGGCCAGCGACGAGAAAAACCGGAGGTTTTCTAACCCCGTCAGGTTGGGGTAAAGCATGACCGTTTCGGGCAGGTAAGCCAGGAACTTCTTGGTTTCGAGCGGGTGTTCGGCCACGTTCAAGCCATTGATGAGGGCCTGCCCGGAAGTCGGTTTGAGAAAGCCTAAGAATAGATTAATCGTGGTGGTTTTGCCCGCCCCGTTCTGGCCCAGCAGACAGAAAATCTCGCCCGGCTGAACGGTCAGGTTGAGGGTATCGAGAGCGGGTGCGGTCCGGCGATCCGGAACGTCGATGGTTCCGCGTTCAGGCGTGTAGCGTTTGGTCAAATTTTGGGCTTGCAGCATAGCAGTCGTTGGTTTACAGTTGATAGAGAGTTCGGCGCAGCCTGACCCAGCTCATACCGGCAAACAGACCGATGAAGGCTAACAACGGCAGCAGCCGGGCCGCGTAGTCGATGGGCTGGTCGTCGCGGAAGGTGTCGACGGGGAAGTCGGCCCACTTTTCGGCCTTGACGGGCGCGTTGCTGAATATTTTGGGGTAGAAATAAAGCCGTATTTTCTCGTGAAACCGGGTTGTTTCATCCAGAAAGCGTAGCTGATTGCCCAGTCCCGACCGGGCCAGTTCATTGAGTTGGAGCTGGGTGTGCAGCGTGGGAATAAAGTGAGCAATCATACGGCTGGCGGCTTCCCGCTGCCCTAACTTTGCCCGCAGGTCGGCCGACTCCCGCGCCGACTCGTCATCGCCCAATTGCTGCATGGCGTAGTACCACCGCCACTCGGAAGGGGTGTCGGTGGGCGGATTCTGCCGGAACTGTGGGTAATGGGCGTAAAACTTTTCAACCGTTGCTCGCTTGTCCATGTCCCATTTTTCGTGGTAGCCTTTTCGTTGTTTCAGCGTGGTGGCCAGCGCTTCGGGGACGGGGTAGCGGGTAACGATGTAATTGTTGACGGCCGCCGGTAGAATCACGATCAGACCCAGCCAGATAGCAACCAGCAGGATGGCGTTGTCGCTGGAACTCTGCTGCTGCGAAGCCACCCAGAAGCAAACGCTGAACCAGAAAAGCAAATACAGTACCGACGTAGCTATGAAAGCCCAAAAAGCCCCGTCGGGCGGGATGCCCAGCCACGGAATGGCCAGCCCACTGATTACTCCCAAAACGCCCAGTACAACCGCCACCCGAACAGCGAATAGTTGCCGGATATGGGCAACTAAATTGGTACTCTGCACGGCCACGATTCGCCAGGTGCCGTTTTCTCTCTCTTCCGAAATAATATTGTACGTGAAGGCGATAATCAGCAGCGGAAACAGGTAGATCAGGACGAAGCTGAAGTCGAGATTACCCAGTAGCAGATTCGTGGGATTCGTCAGGTCGGCATCGTATTTCTGGGCTTCCAGCGCCCGGATCGTGACGCTCTGAATCGACGGGTTCACGTCGCGCTGACCAATGACTAAGCTGCTGAGCGGCACCGTTTCGTTAACCAGCGAGAATTTCAGGTAATACAAGAGGAGTCCCAGATCGTCGGCATGAACGGCGGCCGTGCGCACAAATTCGTTGCGCTGGACAGCGCGGGCTTCGGTGGCCATTTGTCGCTGACGGTCGATAAATTGTCGGCCCACCAACAGGCTGGCTACCCCGGCCGCCAGCAAAAACAGCAGTCCGATTTTTACCCCGCCGGATCGGACAAAATTGCGGAATACGAGTGCGAACATCTTATGCGGCTTTTAAAGTTTTGGCCAACATCCGAATCCCGAATCCCAACCCCACGAGCCAGAAAACAAACGCCAGCAGCGAAATCCACTCACCGCGCAGCACCGACGAAACGCCCGACGGCTGATACGTAAATTGGGGTACGTCTTCCCAGTGTTTTTTGTCAATCTGATACGGTTTGTCCGTTGGTTCCGGCTTCTGATTTGAGATAAATTCCATCTGCAAGCCGTTCATTTTCTGGGCCATGTCATACCGGTACTGTTCGGCCTGCTGCTGAAAATCAATGTAACTGGCGTAGTCGGTGCCAGACAGGGCCATCGACAGGTTTTTGATGGCCATGAACGGGTTCACAAATGCCATCGCCTTTGAGAAGCTGTTTTGCCGGGCATGAATCGCCAGGACATTCCTAAAATGCCGGTTGTAGATACTCGCGCTGATCCGTTCGCCTTCGGCCATGATGAACCCACTGAAATTGAACGGCAGTTGCTGCACCGAGTTAATTCTGTACGTGGCCAGCACTGAATCCTTGAGGGCTTTGTAATGCGGGTCGCTGGCGTTGTGGCTGTCGCCCGCTTTTAAAATATCGCGTTGAATGTCGGCGAAGAACTTCACCTTCGATGGGGCCGGATACAGATACGACCCCAGTGCCTGCGACGCTCTCGGCAGCACAATCGTCAGCATCAGCCACAGGCCAATCAGCGAGACTAAGGCGGTTTTTGCCGTCCGGCTGACGGCGGAAACAAGCACCGCCAGCACGCAGAAAATGGTCAGATACCCGAAATAAGCCAGCATGAGCAGCAGTAGCCGGGCCGTTTCATTCCCGGTAATGGGTCCGCCCACCACTACCCGGAGCAGGCCGGTAACGAGCACGACCGGCACGAACGAGGTCATCGTCACCGCCAGCAGGCCCGCGCTTTTGCCCACGATCAGTTGTCGCCAGCTTACGCCCTGGCTCAGGATGATTTTCAGCGTTCCGTTCTCGCGGTCGGCGGCAATGGTGCCGAAGCCCAAAAAAAAGATGAGCAGGGGCAGGAGGATTTGCAGCACCATGGCCAGGCTGATTTCGCCAAACCGCAGCAGCCCGGTCGAGAAACCGGCTTCTGAGAAGTTGACCGCGTTCTGCTTGTGGGCTTCTAAGTAAATTGTGCTCCCCAGGAAGCTCTCCATTCCGAAATCGAACAGGCTTAACGGCGATTTGGGCCGGAACGCGAAGTGGCCGTAGTGGGCCATGCGGTGCGGGTGCTTGTCGGGGTTGCCCAGCCAGTCCTGCCGGGCCTGCTGCTGGTAGTTGGCCCGGATTGCGTTTTGCGTTCGGAAGGTTGTCCAGCCCGTGACGGCCGCGTAAGCCAGCAACAGGCCAATGCACCCCGTCAGCCCGAAAACGGCCCGGTTTTGGAAGGCCATTCGTGGCCCGGCTGTTCGCCAGACGTGGCTGGCTAAGAGTCGTTCGGTTCGTAGGCGCATAATTGCGAATCAAAAACGATACGTAAGCGTAAGCATGGTGTTGCGCGGGGCACCCGGAAACAGCCGGAGGTAATTTTGAGCACCCACCCAGTAGGTTTGATTGGTCAGGTTGTTGACGTTCAGGGCCACCTGCACGTTGCTCTGGGCGGGCGTGTAGTACAGGGCCATGTCGAGGGTGGTGTAGGCGGGCACTTCGAAAGCCCGCGTGAACCAGGGAATTTTGCTGCCGCTGTGCTGGAAGCCCAATCCGATGCCCAGATCGGCCAAGGCAGAGTTCGGCGCGAAATTATAGCGCGTCCACAGGTTGGCACTGTTCACGGGCGTGTTCTGCTTTCTGGCACCAATCAGACCCGCTTCGCGGTCGTTGACGATAATCGCATCGATGTAGCTGTACGACGCATTGATCTGCCAGTTGGGCGTCAAGTAGCCAGCCGCGTCAAGCTCGAAGCCCCGGCTGCGTTCGGCCCCGCGCGTCACTAACAGATCGGGGTTAGCCGGGTCATTGGCGTTCATGAGCAGGTTGCGCTGGTTAATTTCGTAGATCGCCGACGTAATGCGGAACCGCCCCCCGAACAGATCCGCTTTCACGCCCACTTCTTTGAGGTCGCTTTCGAGCGGGTCGAACGTGCTGCCCGCCGGGGCCGCTACGGGCAGCAGCGTCACGGTGTTCGACTGGGGCTGGTACCCGCGCAGGTACGTGCCGTAGACGCTAACGTTCTGATTCACGGCGCACGTAATGCCTAAGCGGGGCAGCAGAGCCGACTTATTGACCACGATGGGATTAGGCGCTTCGTAGTTGGTGACGTCTTCAAACCACTCCTGCCGCAAGCCCAGCAGCAGCGTCAGTTTGTTCCATTTCAGTTGTTCCTGCACGTAGATCGCATTCGTCGTGGTCAGGGCTGGTTGCAGGGCGGTACGGACGTTGAGCACGTAGTCGTTGACGTTGCGGATGGTGTAATTCGAGTTCGCTAAGTCGAAATGCGCTACGTTGGGCCGGGGAATCACGACGCCCGCCACCGTCTGAGTCTGGTAGTTGGCCGCGTTGGCCAGCACGAACGTACCCGCCACCGACCCGTCGCGCAGCAAAAAGCCACGGGCGGCATTTTGCCCCCCGCCTTTCCGCTTTTGCCAGCGGTGCAGGTCATACCCCAGCACGAGCTTGTGATTGAGCCGCCCCGTGTTACCGTCAATGTTGAAATAGCTGCTCAGGTTGTCGATGTTCCAGGACTGCTGACGCTGCACAAACTGCATGGCCGCTAATGAGGTCATGGGCTTACCCGTGAGGTCCATTGCGAAGGCATTGGTGGTGCGGTGCTCCTGCAAATCTTCCGTCCAGGTTTGCTTCATGTACGCCGTGTTGAAACGGATGTGGTTAGAGAAACGGTGGGCTACGTTTCCCGTGATGATGAGTTCTTTCGAGCGAAAAAAGTCGTTCGATGCGCCCAGATTCAGGCTAATCGGCGTACTGTTGAGGTCGGTTGCTCCGGCGACGGCCCCAAAAATGGGCTGGCCCCGGTCGAGGTTACCCGCCATGTTGCTCACGATCAGTTCGGCGTTGATGGCGGTTTTGTCGTTGGGGAGATAGGTGAACGAGGGCGAGAACAAAAAAGAGTTGTTGCGCACTAAATCGCGGTAGCTTTTGGCTTCCTGATAGGCCCCGTTCACCCGGTAGAGCAGCGTTTTAGCGTCGTTGAGCGGCCCCGTAAAATCCAGCGTTCCCCGAATCGTACTGAAACTGCCCACACTTAAACCCACTTCCCGCCGGTTGACAGCCAGCGGTTTTTTGGTAACCAAATTGATGCTCCCGCCCGGATCGACCGACGAGAACGAGGCAGTGGCGGGTCCTTTGATGACTTCGACCCGCTCGATGTTGGTGGTCAGCGGTTGCAGGAAATAGTACTGCCGGGTCCGCATTCCGTTGATAATCTGCCCTTCTTCGTTTTGGCTGATGCCCCGGATGGCGTATTGATTGTAGAAGCTCGACGGAATCACGCCACTGACGATTTTTACGGCATCGGCCAACTGAAACGCCTGCCGGTCGGCAATCAGTTCTTTGGTTACCGTGCCGATAGACTGCGGAATGTCTTTGGTCAGGGCAGCAATCTTGGTGGCCGAAAACGAGTATTCGCTGTTATAATCCTTCGCCACCCGGCCTACTACCTCAACGGTCTGTAATTCAGTCGTTTCGGGTATCAGGGTAACGGTCAGGACGCGGGCCTTCGACTTTACGCTGACCGGTTTGTAGCCCAGAAACGACACCCGAACAGTACCCTGACCGTCCAGCGAAAACCGGCCGACCGAGTCGGTGATGGTGCCCCGTTCGCTGTCGAGTAACCGTACCGATGCACCCACGATGGGTTGGCCCGTGTTAGCATCCGATACGTTTCCGGTGATGGTCTGCGCCCGTAAATAGAGCGAACTGAGCAGGAGCAAAATCGTAAATGACTGTTTCATTGACGTTTGATTGTATAAAATTCTCACTAACGCTAACCCCGCTGTTACAAACGTGAGTTAGTTACGGCATTGAGCCGAGCCTGAATCTGGCGAATGCTGTTCAGCGTTTCGCGCTGCAAGTCGCGCATCTGTTCAGCGGGCAGATCCTTCAGGGTGGCATCACTGTGATTATGATGTTGACCCTTGCCGTGGTCCGGCATCCCGGTGCGATGCGAATGGTTGTGCGGCATTCCCGGCACTTCGACTAAGTTCTCTTCCCATACCTCAAAAGCCGTTTTCAAGCTGTCAAGCGTGGTAACAGTGGCCTGAGCAACGGGCGTTTTGCGAGCCAAAAACACCGACTTAAGTGAGTCGATCTGTTCGATTTTCGGCTCTACGACGGTCTGAATTTTGGTAGCTTCGTTATGGTAACGGGCCGCTTCGTTCAGTAACGGATCTTTTTCGTCGGACGATGAACAGGCAAATAACAGGTAGCCGGTCAGCAGAAATGCCTGAGCATGACGAATTGGGGACATGGTAAGCAGAATTAGGTTGCTATTAATGAGCGTGTTGAGTACGGCAGAATGAAATGTTAACAACGTGCGTAACGACCAACCCCAGCGATGCTGCGTAGGCTAAATACTCGAACCCTGCGTGTACGTCTTCGAGTAGCAGCCCAGTGGCAAACAGGATCAGAAAACTCCACAGAGTCATGGCAATCCGGTGGGATGTGTGCCGTGAGGCCGACCAGACCGCTGCGATGTTGACACCGATAAACAGGTAGTCAAGGCTTAGAAAGCTCACCCGGACGGTAGCGTGATTGAGTAGTGTGGAGGTCATTACCAATACAGGTGTAACGAGGCAGTGGATAATACAGAGTACCGAGCCAACGATGCCGACATAATCTGCTTTTTGCTTGAGTTGAGCGATTTTCATACCCTGAATGCAACTCGTTGAACGAGCAGGTGAACGAATGCCGGATGGCTTCAATGCAACTATGTTGCAAATAGTAAAGAATTTTATCGACAACCAAGACTAAATTGATATTTTTGCAACAACGTTGCACGTAACGCCGTTTTAGGCATGAACTCATCTTCCATCAAATCAATCTGAATGCTATGCGCGTATTTAAGCAAAACCTGTGGTTCGTAGTAGCCGTTTCGCTACTGGCCGGAGCCTGTAACAACGATGAAGAAACCCCCGCCCCAACTGAGGAAAACGAAGCTATCACGACGGCTACGCTGACCCTGACAAGCCAAACGACGCCGGTACAGACCGTGACGGCGACCGTTGAGAACCTGAATATGACTGCTGACTTAAGCCGGGCCACCCTAACCCTGCGGGCCAACACAACCTACACGGGCGCGATAACGTTGCTGGATAAAACCAAAACGCCAGCGTTCGACGTGTCGGCGGAGGTGAAGAGCGAAGCCAATGAGCACCTGTTTGTTTATACGTTTACACCCGCGACGGGTTCGCCGACATCCATGACCGTGACGGCAACGGATACAGATACCAACCCCGCGCCGGGGCCGTATCCAATCGGCTTAACCACTCAGGTCAGAACCGGAGCCGCCGGAACGGGTCAATTAAACGTGGTGCTTAAACACCAGCCGAATGCAAAGAACGGTACCGCTTCGCCCGGCACGACCGACCTGGATACCCGATTTACCGTGACGATTCAATAAGACAGCCGCTGCCATAACCGACTGAATATAATGACAGGTTTGACAAGCAAACCTATCATTATATTCAGCAATAAATAGCCAATTTTGTTTACTGAACTAACGTGAATACGGTATCAGTTTGATCGCGTAGGTACGGCACTTAACCACTTGAAAATTAACAAATTTAATTCTGTATTCACGTTAAACTAAGTGGCCATGCAGACGATTAAAATTCTGACAATCACAGCATTGCTGGTTTGGGTAAGTCTATTGGCGCAGGCGCAAACCGATTCCAGACACTTACCCGCCCAGCAGGCTGCGCAGTGGTTAAAGACTGATAAAAACGTTGTTGTGCTGGACGTTCGTACGCCAGCCGAATTCCGGACGGGGCACCTTAAAAATGCGGTTAATATCGATTATACCGCACCTGATTTTGAGCAGCAACTGGCCAAATTGGACAAAGCGAAACCGTATCTGCTGCACTGCGCCGTGGGTGGACGAAGCACAAAAGCCCTGCCCGTGCTGCAAAAACTTGGGTTTCGGGATGTCCGGCATCTGGATGGCGGCCTTCAGGCGTGGCAAAGCGCAAAGCTGCCGGTTGTGAACTAAGCCCAATGGACTACTCCGCAACTTTTTCCGACTATTGAGGTTCAACAGGAACGTTTCCTGTTGGCCGTTGAGCGCGGTCTTTTTTATGAACCCCGCCCCTATTCCCAATTTAGCCGCTAAAACGCTTGACGCCCATGAGCGGCTGAACGAGCACTACGGCGTTCAGGCCATTTACGGCCGCGTTGACCCGATGCACGAACTGATCGGCACGATTCTGTCGCACCGCACCACCCATGCCAACGAAGTAACCGCGTACCGCACCATGCGCGAACGATTTCCAACCTGGGAAGCCGTGCGTGACGCGACCCTCCCCGATTTGATCGACGCCATAAAAACGGCCAACTACCCCGAAGTCAAAGCACCCTACATTCAGAATCTGCTCACGCACCTGATTCGCGAAACCGGCGCGGCCAACATCGACTTTCTGCGTGAGCTGTCGACCGAGGCTGCTATGAAGTGGCTTACCGATTTGCCCGGCATTGGCCTAAAGACGGCAACCTTACTGTTGCTTTTCAACTTTCAGAAACCCGTTTTGCCGGTCGATACGCACGTTCACCGGGTTACCCAGCGCATTGGCGTCATCGGCCCCAGGGTGAGCGCTGAGAAAGCCCACGCCATTCTGCTGGCCTGCTTACCTCCTGACGCAACCGTGTTGTTCAATTTTCACAAGCATTTCTACTGGCACGGGCAGCGAATTTGCACCTGGTATTCACCAAAGTGCGGGGAGTGTGTGCTGCGGGACATGTGCGATTTCTACCAGTCGGGCGGCAAGGCGGTGTTGAGCAGCACACCAAAAAAGCCCACCAATAAATTGGTGGGCTGATACAAAGAGATTTGTGGATACATGATTTTGGATGCGGGTGGTTGTCCGAACTTAGTATTCAGAAGGGAACCCCCAACAGTATCTTTGTATCAGCCCACGAATTTATTCGTGGGTTTCTTAATCACGCTTGCCGTGCTTCTTCTCGTAGAAGACTTTGGCCTGATCGACCCAGTTGTCGCGCTCGATGCGGCCGGGGAAAAACTCAATAATGCTATTTACCTTGTCTACGTCTTCTTTCGTGAAATTGGCAATCTGCCGAAATGTGTAGATACCAAGACTATGGAGTTTACGCTCCAGAAATGGACCTACACCAATAATATCCTTTAGATCGTCGGCTTCAGCGGCCGACGCGTAACCGATCCGGTCAAAATTAATTTCGTTGGCACGGGCCGCAATGCGACTCAGCACGGCCGCTTCCGAATTCCCCACCATCGGCACTTCAGGAGGCACGGGCGAATCTACGGCGGGCGACAGAATCGACGGCACCCCTATCGGTCCGTCGCTATGACCGGGTACCGAATCGTTGGACCGCTCAGCGACCACCGGGTTCATTAGTAATTCATCGGCAACTGGAATCTGGTCAGGCGTATCGTCATGGCTGTAAGCGGGTAACAGCGGATCGGCCGGTACGTAGGCTACAGGCGTCTCAATCACCGGTTCGGAACTGAAGGCGATTGGCGCTATTGGTGTGTTAAGAGCCGGATCGACAGCCGCTTCTGAGTGATTTACGCCCGCCTGAGTCGTTTTCGACCGGCGGCAGTCGTCCAGTTCAGCTTCCTTACCGGCGACCGACGCCCGAAGCGCGTTGATGCGGCCGTTCAGCACCAACCGGCTCAATAACCAGCCCACAAAGGCCGCAAACGCCAGTAGCAACAGCATTTCGGCAATGGCAACGGGCCGACTCAACGGATCCAATCCAAACATGATTTTTAGCGATTTAGAACTACTTATCTTTGGCTAATTCTGCCGCCTGTCCAACCCAGTTTTCGCGTTCGATGCGGCCGGGGAAATACTCAATTACATCATTTACCTGGTCGATGTCGTCCTCGTTGAAGTTTGCAACCTGCCGAAACGTATAAATGCCAATGGCGTGAAGTTTCTTTTCCAGAAACGGACCGACGCCCACGATGTCTTTCAGGTCGTCGGCTTCAGCAGCCGATGCATAACCGATCCGGTCGAAATTCAGTTGGCTGGCACGGCTGGCAACCCGGCTTAACACGGCAGTCTCTTCGTTATTGCCTCCAATTACCACTGGAGTCGCCAACGAGCGGTGGCAGTCGTCCAGTTCGCGGGTGGTGCTGGCCAGATCGCCTTCGAGATGACGGGCGGTTCGCTGACGGGAAACGTAGCCAATGATAAAGCCCAGCGTGCCAGCCACAAACAGCATAATTAACTGCTGTAGCTGAGCATCGGGCAGGTTAAGAGGATTCATGTCGAACATGGTTTCTTACGTTTGTGCCGGGTCGCCGGCGCGGTTTCACTGTACGACTACCGTTACGCGCCGGTTGGCCCGGCGGCCTTCGCGGGTGTTGTTGGGGACTTTCGGAGCGGTTTCACCTTTAGCCTCCACAACGATCTGGTTCTGGCCGATTCCCGACCTGCGGAGTTTGACTTTAACGTCGTTCGCCCGGTCGCGCGAGAGCCGCAGGTTAACGGCATCCGGGCCGGAGTTGTCGGTATGGCCCGTCAAAAGCAGTTTTTTATCGGTGTGGGTGGCTAAATATTTCGTTGCTTCGTCAAAAAATTTCGTCGTCTCCGGCGTTTGGATGTAGTTGGCTTCTCCCAACGGAAAATACAGGTTGATTGGCTCAAAAACCGAGGTGTATCGCTCGGCAGCCGCCAATCCTTCTTCGGTGGCGGGTAGCGGGGTGACGGCTGCTGCTGATTGAGCAACCGTCATGCTGGCCATTGGCGTACCGGCTGCTCCGGCAAAAGCAAAGTCTAAAGCCCCGTAGAGCGAATCCCCTTTCGGGGTGAAGGTCAGGCCGGTGTATTTGGAGCGGACAGCCCCTTTGGTTGTGATCGACGCGACCGGAACACCCTGCTGCACTAAGTATTGCTTTACACCCTCGGCGCGGGCCAGGCCCAGATTAGCGAACGAGGTGCTGTTGGTTTCGTCGGTGGCGTAGTAGCCCGTGATGGTTAGTGTGCGGCCGGGCACCTCCATGCCGGGCACCTTCATGCCGGGCCGTGACGACGGACCGCTGCCTTTCAGATAAGCAGTCAGCGAATCGAGCGACCCCATCAGGGTGTTCATATTGGCGTTGGCACCCGATTGGGCAAAGCTGAAATCACCGGGCAGCGCCAGCCGAAACTCGTTGCCGTCGGTGATGAGCAGTGAAGGCACCTTGCCATCATTCACCGACGAGCTGGTTTGGGGGGTTGCATCGCTACATAGCTGCTTAATCTGGCAAACGTGCCACCAGGTTGCGCCCATCATCCATACCGCCAGCAGGATAATCCAGGGTGTTTTTGAGGAGAACATACCGTATGGAGAAAGTTAAGGGGTTTGACGCGGCCCTGGTGCCCGACCAGCGCAGTTCCGGGCGGTCGAATGGGCGGTCTTCGATTGCCCAAAAATACAAGTATGTCGCATAAATACAAGAACCCCGGCATCTCAGCCTCAGCAACAACGACTACTACGCCCAGCTAAAACCAGTTATCTTCGGCGGATGCTTTGGGAACAAGGGCCGGGCTTATTTATCTTTGTTTTCCGATCATCCTCCGTTACCCCATCCACCACGTTATGCATCGCCACCAGGCAATACGGCCGCTTTTCTACTCCTTCCTGCTGACCAGCGGCCTGCTGACCTGTCAGTACCGGGAAGGGGTCCGGCCAACCATCGATTCACCCACCGCGCCTAAACCTACGCTGCCGACGCTCCCGCCCAGCCGCCAGCCGTTTATTTACCAGGTGCCAACTGCGCAATCGCCCTGGTCGGCCTATAACGGGTATCTCATTCATAACCGGGCAATAGGCGACATATCGGTTCAGGAATCGACCATGCTGCGGATCGAAGTCCGCAAAGAATACGGCGCTTCGATTCAGATTTATGACAAAGCCACCAAACAGTCGCTCTTCAACTTCAACGACCTCGGCAACGAGTCGGGCATGAGTTCGTACGGGGGTCCCCGCAGTTTCGCCGACGATTCGCCCAAGTGGAAAGGCATCGGCTACAATCCGCTGCAGGCGGGCGACGATGGGCACAACCCTTCCCCCATTCTGTTCCACGGCTTCGTCGACGGCTGGATTTACACCAAAGCGCAGTGCCTGTCGTGGGCACACCGGGATGCCCGCCGACTGCCGTTTTTTTATGAGCAGTGGGCACGCGTGGACGGCAACAAAGTACACGTCCACGTTCGGCTGACGCACCAGCGGCCCGACAAGACGTTTTACGAAGCCGAATCGCAGGAATGGCCCATGATGATGGTTAATGGGGCTGGAAAGGTCCATTTTTACAACGGCTCAGCCCCGTTTACCAACGACCCGACGACGGTGACCAACGGCATCGAAGGGACCCGGCCCGATGGTTCCTACGTCCTCCACCAGGGAACGTCGTTTGCGCTGACCGAACCCTGGATTGGAACGGAGATCGGCACCACACCCGCCGGACTGACCAATGCCGGAGAAGCCCGTATGATTGGTTTATACACGCCCGGCTTTTTCAAGACCAATTACAATATGACGGCCATTACGGCGAGCGAAAACTGGGAGGGTGGCGGCACGCATACCTACACCGCCAACCAGCCCATGATTCACTTAGACAGCGACAATACGTGGTACCGGTCCTACACGTACATCGTTGGCTCGGAGCGCGAAGTGCGCGAATACGCCTATGCGCAGGAGCGATCCTCTACCCCCGACTTCATTTTTAATACGTTCAACGGCCGCAACGGCTGGTTCATTCAGGACGGTGGTTTTGATCAGAAAGAGCCATTTGCTACCAATAACTGGCGCGTTACGTTCACGGGCAAAGCCGACAATGGCCCGGTGAATGCCCAGGGCACCAAACTTATTTCACCCTACGGCTGCTGGCCCGCCAGTGGATTCAGGGACATTTACATCCGTATGGCGTATTCGGGACCGCCGGGCACCCCGGCGCAAATGCCGCTGGAATTGGTGTGGCTGCTGAACGGACAGGCCCCCGACGGCACGGACGATAAATACCCCAATCAGAACCGAATTCGGTTTGCCAGAGGTATCCGTAAACAGTCGGAGCAGTCGGTTCCGCTGGTTGTTGCCAACGACGGCAAGCTGCATACGTATAAAATCAGCTTTGCGAATCAGCCGATGTGGAAAGATATTATCCAGCAGTTTGAAATTAAGCACGGGTCCACGTCTACTTACATTGCACCGGGCGAGGTGCTCGAACTCGCCTACTTTGGCATCCGCAATCCGGGAGAATAAATTACCCCTTTTTCATGCTTATCGACCTCCGTAGCGACACCGTTACGCAACCCACGCCCGCCATGCGCGAGGCTATGTTTTCGGCCCCGCTGGGCGACGACGTTCTCGGCGACGACCCAACCGTTAATGCCCTCGAAGCCAAAGCCGCCACGCTGTTCGGGATGGAAGCGTCCTTGTTCTGTGCGTCGGGCACGATGACCAACCAACTCGCCATCCGTACCCACACGCGCCCCGGCGACGATGTGATCTGTGATTACCTCTCGCACGTGTATCAGTACGAAGGCGGAGGCATTTCAGTCAATGCGCTGGCATCGGTAAGTCTGACCCATGGGCAGCGTGGCAAACTCACGCCCGACCTCGTCCGCGAGTTGATTTACCCTCCCGCCGACCCGCACAAACCCCTGTCGCGGCTGGTGGTGCTCGAAAACACGGTGAACAAGGGCGGAGGTTGCTACTATACCGTGCCGGAGATTGCGGCCATCCGGCGCGTATGCGACGAGCACAATCTGATTCTGCACTTAGACGGGGCGCGGCTGTTCAATGCCCTCGTTGAAACCGGCGACCACCCCGAGGCTTACGGGCAACTGTTTGACTCCATCAGCATCTGCCTGTCGAAGGGATTAGGCTGCCCGGTGGGATCGCTGCTGCTGGGCAAAGCGGACATGATTCGGCAGGCCCGGCGCTACCGCAAACTGATGGGTGGAGGCTGGCGGCAGGCGGGTTTTCTGGCGGCTGCGGGCATCTATGCACTCGACCACCACATCGACCGGCTGAAAATGGACCACGCCCGCGCCCGCAAAATCGGTGCCCTCCTCGAACGGTTGCCCGAAGTGGAAGAAATCCTGCCCATCGACACGAACATCGTCATTTTCCGGCTTCCCGAAACCATCTTAGCCGCCGACTACGTTGCTCAGTTAGAAACCAAGGGCATTCGGGGTATTGCATTCGGTAAGCATTTGGTGCGCTTTGTGACGCACTTAGATTTTACGGATGAACACTTAACAAAAATGGAAACTCTTCTGAACCAGGATTTTAAGGTGATTTTGTAGATTAACAGGATTTATAGCGCACAGCAAGTCCCGTTAATCGTCTAAATCACCTTAAAATCCTGGTTCCGACTTATTTATGCATATTCAAACCAGACCATTACAAAAGGACGATTACCATGACCTCAAAGAGGCCATGATTGAGGTGTATAGCGGCATTGGGGGTGATTATTGGGAGAAAAGCAAGATTACTAAACTGCTCAACATCTTTCCCGAAGGTCAGTTCTGCGTGGAGGTCGACGGCAAAGTCGTGGCCTGTGCGCTCGCCATCCGGGTCAAATACGATCAGTTCGGTGACAACCATACGTACTACGAAATCACTGGCGGCTACACGTTTAAAACGCACAACGACGCGGGGGATTACCTCTACGGCATTGAGGTGTTTGTGCATCCCGACTACCGCGACCTGCGGCTCGGTCGGCGGCTCTATGACGCCCGGAAGGAACTCTGCGAAACGCTGAATCTAAAGGGTATTCTGGCGGGCGGGCGCATCCCGAACTACAACAAGTTTGCCGACGACCTGTCGCCCCGCGAGTACATCGCGAAGGTGAAGCAAAAAGAGATCTACGACCCGACGCTGACGTTTCAAATCTCCAACGACTTCCACGTCCGTAAGGTCCTGCGCGGCTATTTACCCGGTGACAGCGAGTCGAAAGAGTACGCCACGCTGCTGGAGTGGATCAACATTTACTACGTTGCCGAAAAGGATAAACGCCCGCATACGGACTCCATCATTCGGCTGGGGGTGATTCAGTGGCAGATGCGTCTGTTCAAGAACTTAGACTCGTTTCTGGATCAGGTCGAGTTCTTCGCCAACGCCGTCAGCGACTACCGGGCCGATTTTATGGTGTTGCCGGAGTTTTTTAACACGCCCCTGATGGCCGACTTCAACGATCTGCCCGAGCCGGTGGCCATTCGTAAATTAGCCGACTTCACCGAGCCGGTCCGTGATAAACTCTGCGAATTAGCCATTTCCTACAATGTCAACATTGTGGGGGGCAGTATGCCACTTGTGGATGAGGACGGTAAACTCTACAACGTGGCGTACCTGTGCCGACGCGACGGCTCCTACGAAGAATACCGCAAGGTTCATATTACGCCGAATGAGGTGCGGCACTACGGCATGGTGGGTGGCAATGAAATCCGGGCGTTCGACACCGACTGCGGCAAGATCGGGATGATGATCTGTTACGACGTTGAATTCCCCGAACTGGGCCGAATTTTAGCCCAGCAGGGCATGCAAATCCTGTTCGTGCCATTCCTGACTGACACCCAAAATGGCTACTCGCGGGTGCGGCACTGCGCCCAGGCCCGCGCTATTGAAAATGAATGTTACGTGGCTATTTCGGGTTGCGTGGGCAACCTGCCGAAGGTGCACAACATGGACATTAACTTCGCGCAGTCGGCGGTGTTCACGCCCTCGGATTTCCAGTTCCCAACCAACGCGGTGAAAGCCGAAGCCACGCCCAATACGGAAATGGTACTCATTGCCGACGTCGACCTGAGCCTGCTCAAGGAACTCCACGAACACGGCTCGGTACAGGTGCTCAAGGACCGCCGGACGGATTTATACGACGTGACGCTGAAAAAAGCGGGCCGCAAAGCCTTCAAACCCAAGAAAGCGTCGGCCGACAACGACCCCGAAGAGGTAGCCCCCCTGATTGTGGTAGCGGATTAGTGTAATCTATCAATGCAGAAATCCGGTCTGTAGCAAGTGGCTACAGACCGGATTTCTGGTATTTACGGATGTGATTACTGCTTCTTTTCTTTATTTCTTGAAAACAATAGATCGAGTGATTCTTGGCTCAGTTTGGCCAAATCTTCATTAGCCTGATCTAATTTCTTCTGAACGACTGGTGAGCGTTGCGAACGAGCGGAGGCAACGGGTTTGCCTTCTACAATTTGGGGATTTTCTTTCAAACTTTCCATATTTTCAACGTTTAAGTGAAATCAAAAATCGTACGTAGTCAGCATTTGGTTTGAAGGGTTCGAGTTGACCATCTTGAAACTCACCGAAGACCATGAACCGTTGCCGAATCGCATTAAGCTCCCGACCGATAACGATTCGATACAGCCGAGTACGTCGCCTATCGCTTCCCCTGACGGTAACAATCTTCTGGGGAAATTTAGTCAGGAAATTGTCGATAATTCGCATGACGGTCGCCAGCACAGTGCGCAAATCATTATTGTCGGTGACGCTTAGGTCGCTCTCGGAGCCATCGTCGAGCAGGTCCAGCAAGGCGAGGTTGAAAACATCCAGCAGGCTTGTTTCGGTCAACCGGACTATCTTTTTAACAAGTTTGGTATCGCTGACACTGTTGAAATCATACCGAACTTCAATCGGTTCAGCAGAAAAAGAAGAAGGGGATTCGTCCATAGCACGGTGGTATTCCGCGCAAATACAACAAAATAAGGCAACCTGGTTACTTCACGGTTTGCCATAGTCAATGTCATCGGCTAAGGTGTACCACCGCAGCGGATTGGTCACCTGCTCGTAGTGATACGTCTGCAAGGGCGTGGCACACCATTCGTCAAGTGCTGATTGGGCAATGTCGTCGGCCCAGTCGAGATAGGTGCGGCATTCGACGGCGGGTTCAGTGGTGTTCCCGCGTGCTGATGTTGGTTCAGGCTGGAGAAACGTACGAAGCGAACCAACCGGCGCAACGTAGCCCGGCGGCTGCCAGAGCGCATTCCGATCATCAAATTGGTAGTACTTGAGCAGTTTCCAGCCGTTGGCGACTACCCACAGCACAGCGTCGACGATGAACTGAAATTCAGTTTCCGGAATAAAGTAGTTGAAATTTAACCGCACCCAGCCCGGTTTACTGCCCACGTTTCCGGTGGCCAGTTCCACCATGTACGCCCGTGACGTTTCCTCGCTCAGCGCCATCAGGTCATGACCATACGGCCCGGCGCAGCTACACCCGCCCCTTGCCTGAATACCAAACAGATCATTGAGTAGAGCGACCACAAAATTATGATGCAGGAAACGACCCGCGCAGCGGACGTGAAAGGCCACGATCCCCAGCCGGGCCACATCGGTGTTGCCCAGGATATACAGGTCAGGCTGCTGCTTAAACTGATTGATGGCCCGGCTGATGTAATCGCTTTCCCGCATTTGAATGTATTCGGTACCAACGGCGTCTTTTAAGCCAAAAACCAGGCCCGCCCGTATGGAATCAACGATGGCCGGCGTACCGCCTTCCTCCCGAACCTCAACAGCTTCGTAATAACACTGCTGAGTTTTAGTAACGAAATGCACGGTTCCTCCACCAGGAGCGGTGGGTACTTTTTCGGTGAAAAGGTGTCGTTTGGCAACTAAGATACCGGGCGTACTTGGCCCCCCAGCTACTTTATGGGCGGACATGAAGATGGCATCCTTGTTGGTATTCCCACCCGGATTCATATCAATTTTCATGTAAGGAGCACCGGCGGCATAGTCCCAGAACGAAAGAGCACCGTATTGGTGAAGCAGGCCCGTGATCAGATTCACCGGCGACATGACGCCCGTTACGTTGGAAGCGGCCGAAAAGCTACCGATCATCGGCCGGGTGTGTTGATACCGGTGAAGGTTCTCTTCCAGAAATGCCACATCAACAAGACCATCCTGCGTTATAGGCACCGCGATGACCTCAAAACCACCCTCCCGCCACGGCAAAATGTTGGAGTGATGCTCGTAAGGACCCAGTAATACCACCGGCCGGTGAGACGGGTGATCACATTGCAGTCGGCGAACTACTTTGTCGATGGCTCCCGTGGAGCCTGACCCGCAAAACACCAGAACGTCATCGGCTCCGGCGTTCACAGATTTTTTAATCAGTTGGCGGGCTTCTTCGCGGTAATGGCCCGTCTGCCGTCCCGTAAAAGACGCTTCGGTATGCGTGTTGGCGTAAGTCGGCAGAACAACCGCCCGAAGGTAGTTTTCAATGAACTTCAGGGGTTGCCCCGAAGCCACATAATCGGCGTAGGTAATCAGGCGCTCACCGAAGGGACCCGGAATCTGATGACCGTGGCAATACTGCTCCCGATAAATTTGGTTCACTAAGTCAGTGTGAGTTACCGTTTCCATACGTTGCGCAGTGTGAGGAGAGAACCACAGAATGAGACACGATGCCAAAACATACTCAGCACCTCTGCCCAACTCTGTTAGTCGGCAAAGTGGTTGAATATCAAGCCCTTTTAACCAATTTCTTCATATGCTTTATTGAACGGTACGCTGAGTAAGTGCTTCGCATCTTTACCAGACTAAGTGTATACAAACGCGATTATGATTGGTGAAGCCTGCTCTTCTGGCAACGCGAAGAATCGAAGACAGGCCGACTGACTAACGAAGCGCTGAGGTCTACTTCTCATTAAATATGTATTCAGCCATGAATCTTTGCGATTAAAAAGAGAAGAGAAAGCTTGGTGATGAACTTCACGTTATTTTTATAGGCAACAGCTTAACACAAACTACATCCCATTTTTATGCGTCATCTACTTGTACTTTTCCTGTGTCTGGGAATGGGGCATTGCCATGTCCATGCTCAGGTAACCACATCGTCCATCGCGGGTATCATCAGCGACGGGAGCGGTAACGGCCTGCCCGGTGCCACCGTATCGGCCATTCACCTGCCCACCGGCACACAGTACGGCGTGTCGACCCGCGCCGAAGGGCAGTTTACCTTGCCGAACCTGCGCGTGGGTGGCCCCTACCGCGTCGTTATCTCGTACGTGGGCTACCAGAGCGAAACCATCGAAAACGTGTTTCTGAGCCTGGGCCAGAAATTACCGCTGAACCGGACGCTGCAAAACGAATCGCAGCAACTGAGTGAGGTGGTCATTCGCTCCAACGCCAACGACGTGCTCAACAACAACCGCACCGGGGCGCAAACCAACATCAGCAGCGAGCAACTGCGCGTGCTGCCGACCATCAAGCGCTCCGTGTTCGACTATACCCGCCTGAACCCGCAGGCCGGTGACGACGGCACGTTCGGCGGACGGTTCAACCGCTTCAACAATTTTTCGCTCAACGGGGCCATCTTTAACAACCCCTTCGGACTGGATGCCAGCACGCCGGGCGGTCAGTCCGATGCGCAGCCGGTTTCATTAGACGCCATTGAGCAGGTGCAGGTGGCGCTGTCGCCCTTCGATGTCACGCAGTCGGGTTTCACCGGGGCAGCCGTCAATGCCGTCACTAAATCGGGCACGAACCAGTTTCACGGTACGGCGTTCGGCTTTTACCGGAATCAGGATCTAACGGGCAAACGTGTAAAAGGCACCGATATTTTCGTGCCGGAGTCGGATCAGACGCAGTTCGGGTTTAGCCTGGGCGGGCCGATCATCAAGAATAAGCTGTTCTTCTTTATCAACGCCGAAGCCGATCTGCGGTCGGAGTTGGGAACCAACGGCTGGGTAGCCCGGCGGAGTGGGCTGGAAGGCGCCAACGTCTCGCGCGTTCAATCGGCCGATCTGGAGCTGGTATCGAACACCCTGAGCAGTCTGTACGGCTACGAAACCGGACCGTACGAAAATTTCACCTACAAAACGCGCAACGCCAAGTCCATCGTCAAGCTCGACTGGAACATTAATCGGGTCCATAAGCTGTCGGTGCTGTATAACTTCTTGGACGCCTTTCGGGATAAGCCCGCCCACCCCTCGGCCATTGGTCGCCGGGGACCGGATTTGCTGACGCTGCAATTTCAAAACTCCGGCTACCGAATTAATAACAAATTACAGGGCGGCATCATCGAGCTGAACTCCAACTTCAACGGCCGTTTCGCCAACAAGCTTCAGGTCGGCTACACGCGGTTCCGCGACACCCGCGACCCGTTTTCGGCTCCGTTCCCGGTCATTAACATCAACCGCGACGGCGTTCGCTACATCGTGGCCGGTCATGAGCCGTTCTCAATCAACAACACGTTGAATCAGGATGTGTACCAGTTTACCGACAATTTCAACATCTACGCGGGCAAGCACACCATCACGCTCGGTACGTCGTTCGAGAAGTTTGATTTTGACAATTCGTTCAACCTCAACGCCTACGGTGGCACGTTCGGGCCGGGCTACGCATCGGTAGCGGATTTCGTGACGGACGCCAGCACACCCGAGTTTAAGGAAGCCGTTGCCAAAGCCCGCGGTACGTACGCAGCCGGAAACTGGGCCCTGGCCGAGACCAACGTGGGGCAGTTGGGTTTCTACGCGCAGGATGAATTTTTAATTACGCCAAAGCTGAATGTGACCGTCGGGGTTAAAGTAGACATGCCGCTTTATTTCGATACGCAGCAAAAGATTGAGGAGAATATTGCCCGCAGCAATGGCGGCTACATGGGTGATATCCAATATTATAACGAAGCGGGAACGCCCGTCAAGCTCGATTCGCGGCAACTACCCACGACGGCACCCCTATTTTCACCCCGCTTTGGTTTCAACTACGACATCACCGGCACGGGCACCCGAAAACTGCGTGGTGGCACGGGCGTGTTCACGGGTCGCTTTCCGTTCGTGTGGGTCGGCAATCAGGTGGCTAATCCAAACTTCTTTTTCTACTGCGTAACGGACCCCGATTTCCGGTTTCCGCAGGTCTGGAAAAGCAGCCTCGGCTACGACCACAAGTTCGCGGGTGGCTGGATTACGTCGCTCGATTTACTGTTCAACAAAGACATTAACGCGATGATGGTGCGGAACTACGGGCTTAAACTCCCTTCGGGCCGCCTGACGGGGGTCGACAACCGGCCGGTGTACACGGCTTCTGACCGCGCAACCGTCTTCGGCGGACCAACCAATGCGTATGTTTTCACCAACGTCAGCTTAGGATACTCGCTCAACGCCAGCGCTCAGGTGCAGCGGACGTTTGCCAATGGTACCTACGTCAGTTTGGCCTATAACTACCTGAACGCCAGGGATGCCTCATCGACGGACTCTGAGATCTCGTCGGACGCCTTCGACCGTCAGCCAACCGTTGGCCACGCGAACACGCCGATACTGGCTCCGTCGCAGTGGGGCAACACGCACCGGGTGGTCGGGTCATTAGCCAAGCGCTTTGCCTACTCGGGCGGGGCCTGGGCCACTACGATTTCGGCCGTGGCAGAGTACGCCAAAGGGGGCCGCTACAGTTACACCTATTCGGGTGATTTGAACAACGACGGCTCGGGCCTGAACGACCTGCTCTTCATTCCAACCGATGCCCAGATCGACCAGATGCGGTTCAGCGGTAACGACGCGGCCCGGACGGCGCAGCGGGCGGGTCTGAAAAGCTACATTGCGCAGGATGATTACCTGAGCAGCCGCCGGGGGCAGTACGCCGAACGGTACGCTTCGTTGTCGCCCTGGTACTCGAACTGGGACGTTCGGGTGTTGCAGGATTACCGGTTAGCCAACAAGCACGTGATTCAGTTTAGCGTTGACCTGCTCAACGCGGGCAACCTGCTCAATTCGAACTGGGGTGTTCGGCAAACGGCTTCCTATAGCGGACTGGCCCAGCCGTTGGGTGTGCAACTGGACGGCGTAGGCGAACCGATCTATAGTTTCGACACGACTCAGCGGTCAACCTTCTTCAATGACACGCAGTTGACCTCACGCTGGCGGATGCAGTTCGGATTGCGGTATTCATTTTAGGGGCTTCGCCCTTCGTGTCGATCTTATCAAAACAGCCGGGCCCTGTATAGTCCGGCTGTTTTGGCAAAATTAAGTACCCACGCACCAGCCGTGGTTAAGCTGTCAATACACGATAATGTTCAGGCTGTTCGCAGGACGTGCAGCTTCTTTTTAATGTTGGCTAACTCGGCCAGCAGTATGGCCTCATAGGCATTACTCAACTCAAAATACTCCTGATCCGATTCCGCATTGGCCATCTTCTCGTTAAAATACTCGTCTACCCGGTTGGGAGCAAAATTTTCCAGATCCTTAACAAATTGTCGACGCAGGTGAGCGATTTCCAGTCGTAAGGATTGGTTGTCGTTACCCGTATCCTCCTGCAATTGGGGGGTAAGTTCATCGATAAGCGAGGTGTAATGCGCGACTACTTCCCGGCTGGAGGTGAACACGGGTTCCTTGGTTTGTTGTACATGTGGCGTCATACTGTGTAGTTTGTAAGTAAGGTAAACAACGTTTTTTAGTATCAGGTGATACCCGGCGGTTGTATTCTCAAGCTTTATAAGTTGTGGGGAGCGTGGAATTTCTGTAGTAAAGACGGGTAACGTTTAACAAACGGGCAGCTTAAAAGACGTTAAATAGATGCTCAGGTATTTAGTGCTGGCCGGAACATCGGGGTAGTGATTCGCTGAATACAGCCGCCACTGAGTGGACTGACCAGGACGCTCTTTTGCGCAGTAACTGATCTCTATGAAATGGCCCTGGGTATAATAAAGCTCCAGTTTAACCGATGACTGAACTACCACAGCTAAAAAGGTAGCTGACGCGGCAGCAAAATCAGCTAATTGATTAGAGGTCAGCCGGTTCAATGTATATTCGGTCATGACTTTACGAATTGACGACACCTTGTTTGGCTATAATACGTGCAACTATCAGGTGTGGATTGAACCAGTAGTATCATTTGTAAAAAAAAAGTTGCATGTATAATAGATAAGCAATAACGATGACAAAATGTATTGTCACTTTCAGCCCCTGATGAATAGAATAGTTGGTCAATTCAATTAAGAATAATTGATAATGGACTTACCTCGCCAGCACCTTCACAAATCGCGTGCCACTCGCTGCCAACGGGTCATCGTTAGTCAGCACAATCAGGTTCGGATGTGCAACAGGCGCAATCTGTTGCGAACGGCCGATGCGCTCTTCAATCTCGGCGGGGGTTTCGCACCCCCGGTCAGTCAGACGTTGGCGGAGTACGTCGGGGCTGACGTCGATCAGCACGACGCGCATGGTGGGGAAGCGTTATGCGCCTGATCGACACCTATTTTTCGTGTGACGTAACCAAAGTAGTTATATAAAGCTGGTCCGCTGCGGTAAGGCTGTTTAGGCCCCTTATGGGCCTTTTTTTATGCAAAGTATTTCGCTGAATAGTTCAGTAAGCCAGAAACAACCTTCTCCATTATACGCTATTGGCCTTATAGCCTGAAAAGACGCACCTCTACCCGAAAATACAAACAAGTTAGTATGGATTCAGCCCTACTCAATCCGCCACCTTTGTCCTACCAAACCAACGCAGCAGCAACCTCCTGAACCACTGCGAACCAATTCGTTAAACCCAACCAATTCGTATGAAAACGACAAAGACAGTAGCAATCATCGGGGCCGGAGTGAGTGGCTTAGTAACGGCCAAAACCATGCGCGAACACGGCTTTTCGGTTGTGATGTTCGAGAAAGAAGCGGAACTGGGTGGTGTCTGGACTACTACCCGGCGCTACCCGAACGTGACCACGCAAAACACCCGCGACACCTACACGTTCTCTGACTTTCCGATGCCCAAACACTATGCCGAGTGGCCCACCGGTCAGCAGGTTCAGGAATACCTCACCAACTACGCCCGTCATTTCGGCATTCTACCCTTCATCCGGTTTAACACCACCGTTGAGCGGGCCGAACCGGTTGATGGTGGACACGGAGGCTGGGTCATTCACACGGCGCAGGATGGCAATACAACTACCCTATCGGTTGATTTTCTGGTGGTCTGCAACGGGGTATTCAGCGAGCCAAACATGCCCCAAATTCAGGGCCGGGATCAGTTTACGGGTCAGGTGATGCACAGCACCCAGTTTCGGCCGGAGCACCTCGAAGCGGCTAAGCACCAGAAAGTGGCCGTCGTGGGGTTTGCCAAGTCAGCCCACGATATTCTGTCGCAGGTGAGCAACGTGTCTGAGAAGCCGGTCTGCATCTATCGAGAAGCCAAGTGGAAGATGCCGCGTATTTTCTGGGGCCTTAATTTTAAGTACCTGCTGCTCCACCGCTTCGGCGAATCGCTGTTTCCGTACCGGACGCTGTTTGGCATCCACAAGTTTCTGCACGGACCGCTGGGCAAACCGGTCACCAATCTGTTAGTGAAAGGGATTGGCAACTTAGTTGCGGCTCAATTAAAGCTCAAAAAAAGCGGATTGCTGCCCGACAAGCCGTTCGACAGCATCGCCAACTGCTCCATTGGCCTAACCTCCGACCAGTTTTATGAGCGGGCAGCCACCGGCGATATCCAGCTTGAAAAAGGCGAAATCGCCCGTTTTGACAGCGATGGTGTGGTGCTGACCAACGGCAAAAAAATAACGGCGGACATCGTTGTTTTTGCAACGGGCTTCCGGCAAACAGTGCCCTTCTTCGACCCCAGCGTTAGCCGTCAACTCCGCAACCCGAAAGGCTGGTTTCAGTTGTACCGCAACGTACTGCCGGTCGATGTTCCTAACTTGTCGTTCGTTGGCTACAATCCGTCGCTGTTTACGCCGTTTACCTCCGAACTGGCCGCGCAGTATTCGGCTCAATACATTAAGGGGCAACTCAACTTACCCAGTGCTGATGACATGAAGGACGAAATCGCCCGCCATCAGGCGTGGCTGCTCAAACGCGCTCCGCACGGCCATTCGTCGGGTACGTGCGTAATTCCCTTCTCGTTCCACCACGCCGATGAGTTGATGCGGGACATGCGCCTGAAGACCCGCCGTACGGGGAATCCGGTAAAAGAATTTATGGCTCCGTTTAATCCGGGCATTTACAAAGGACTCACGCAGGAATTAAACGCGCTGCCCCAGCAACCGGACGCGCAGGGCCAACGGCCAATCCCAGTTGGGTTGGTTTCACCAATGATCCACGAGACGGCGTAAGCGGGCCACCCGCACCGAACTGCTCAGGTAAACAGGTCGCGACTGCAGGGTAAAGAGTTTTTAATGCGGTCTGTCAATTATTACTACGACTTAGCACAAAACGCAAAAAGGGGGGTCAGTTCTGAATTCAGAACTGACCCCCCTTTTTATCTACTTTAACACTCCGGAGAAATTAATACCCAGGATTCTGCGTCAGTACGTCCTTACCCTGGATGTCAATCTGCGTTTGTGGAATTGGCAGGTATTCATCCTGACCTTTCGTGAACTTAGCGCCTAAGAAGCCCGTCGGTAGTTTAGGCGACTCATACGCTAAATACGCGTTAAGCACCGTGTCGGCAATACCCCAGCGAACCAAGTCATAGAACCGGTGGCCTTCGCCCGACAGTTCCAGCTTACGCTCGAAATAAACAGCCGCTCGGGCTGCTTCTTTGCTGGCGAAAGCAGGGTACGGGCTGATGACGTAGTTAGCAGCCGCTTTGCCACCCTGTTGAACGAATCCTGCTGGGTCAGCCGCCCGCGCCCGAACCAAGTTGACATATTCAAGTGCTTTTGCTAAAGTACCTACTTCAACTTCGGCTTCGGCGGCCATTAGCAATACGTCGGCGTAGCGAATAATGTTGTAGTTAATGGCCGAGTAACCATCCGTCCAAGAGCTACCATCGGTCAACACTTTACTCTGCGTTTTGTAGAAGACAAACTTCTTGGGCGCGTAGGGTCCGCCGAAGCCCTGATCCCGAATCCAGTCGAGGCCGGGGTGAGGCTGCCAATCCAAATATTGGATACCCCGGCGACCGATAGAGTGATCCAAACGTGGGTCAACCGGACCAGCATCGGGTGTGAACGCATCGGCGGACTTAACGCCCTGATCCGTCACCAACTGATTGGCGCCTACGTTGTACGAACCGTCCAGCAGCGGCAAGCCACTTGCGCTGGTGCGGAACGAGTTGGCCAATTCAAAGCTGGGCTGGAAGAAACCGCAGCAACCCGCCGGACCGTTTGAACCCGTGTTATACGGAAAGTTCAGAACCAGATCAGGGTTAGCGTTGTCCGAGCTACCGGCGTTTGCCGCAGCCTGAATCGCGAATATCGATTCCTCGTTGTTATCAAACTCAGCGTTAAACAAGTTCGAATACTTTTGCACCAGCGCGTACTTCTTACCGTTCGCAGTTTTTCCACCGGCAATAATCAAGTCGAAAAGGGCTTTTGCTTGGGCAAACTTCTTCTGATACATGTAAGCCTTTGCCAAATACGAAGCAGCGGCCCATTTGTTAGCACGTCCGGCAGCACCCGGCAATTCAGCTAAGTTATCATAAGCGAACTTGAAATCGGCTTCTATCTTAGGCCAGATGTCTGCATTGTTCGCTACTTTGTCAATGCCAGCGCCGTAGTCCACAGTCTCGTCCACGTAAGGAATCATGTTGAAGTCGCGCTTCAACTCAAAGTAGTAGTGTGCCCGCAAAAAACGAGCTTCACCTTCGATGCGCTTCTTGATATCAGCCGAGACGTCAGCACCGGCCGTGGCTAATGTCCGCAAGGTAGAGTTTGCCCGGCTAATACCTTCGTACATAGCTTGCCACTTCCCGTTGACCTGCCCACTGGCAGCTTCAACCTCGTAGCGTTGAAATGGAGTCAGCGCATTGAAGTCACCCGAGTTAGAGCCTTTATTGGCTTCCCCGCCCGAAATACTACCCCGTAGCCAGTTGTTCGAACTGGCCGATTGAGTGAACCCCCTTGCGTTTAGCTGGGAATACGATGAAAGCAGAAGGCCTTCCAGACCAGCCGCCGATGTCAATTGCGAACCGGCTAATTGGCCGGTGGGTTGTACCTCCAGAAACTTGTCTTTACAAGCAAATGTGATACAGGTGAGCACTACAATCAGGCCCGCTCCTTTTTTTATCGTGTTTCTCATTTTTGAAGTTTACGAATTATTAACGAAACCAGAATTAGGTTAGGCGAAGGGGTAATCTATTAATTACCCCTTCGGCCCAACGCTGTTCATTAATTAAAAGCCAATGCTTAAGCCAACGTTATAGCTCCGGGTTACGGGATAGTTACCTACATCGATACCGAAGTTCTGATCAGCAGCACCGCCAACGGCCGGATCTAAACCAGTATAGCCACTGATCGTCAATATGTTGTTTGCCGAAGCCGATACACGAACCCGCTGCAAACCAATAGCACTCAACATATTGGCTGGCAGGTTGTACCCAACCGAGATATTCTGCAAGCGCAGGTACGAACCATTTTCAACGTAATACGAGTTTGCCTGTGTGTTCGTGCTGAAGTTCGAGACACCTTCAAAAATGGGGATGTCCGTGTTCATGTTCGTAGGTGTCCACGAATCTTTCACACGGGCACTAACGGCCGCCCCGGTGAAGGAGGGGTAGAAGTCAGTGAACCATTTCGAGTTATTGAAAATCTTGTTGCCCAACGAGGTGTACGCATAGGTGCTGAAATCGAAGCCCTTATAACGTAGCGTCAAGGTTACGCCACCATTGAATTTCGGAACCGGGCTACCTAAGAACGTACGGTCATCCGCCGAAATTTTTCCGTCGCCATTAATGTCCGCGTAGCGGAAGCGACCTACACCGGCTCCTTCCTGCGTGGGCGCAGCAGCAACTTCTTCTTTGGTGTTAAACAGGCCAAGCACTTTATAGCCGAAGAACGACGAGATCGACTGACCAGGCTGGTTGCGGACAACGTTTGTGCTCAAGCGAGTACCGCCCACGTCAAAATACGGTGAACCAGGGGCCAGCGACTGAATCTTATTTTGCAGGAAGCCGCCCGTGGCATTGAGTTCATACGTCAGATCATTGACGACCTTACCCCGGGTGATGACCTGAATGTCGATCCCCTGGTTACGCATACTGGCGATGTTCACAGCCGGTGCACTGGCCCGCACACCAACTACCCCGGCGAGCGGAACCGTATATAACAGGTCACGGGTATCTTTCCGCCACAGGTCGAAAATAACTTCTAACCGGTTATTCAGGAACGCACCGTCGATACCGAAATTGGTCGTAGTACTGGTTTCCCATTTAGCGTCTACGTTACCAATCCGACTCCGGAAGAAACCAGGGCTGATGGATGTGTTGGCTCCGTTGATATCGTAGCCATTGCCCGGATTGGACGCAAACAGGCTGTACTGGTTGTTGGGGTTAACGTTGTTTGAGTTACCCATCAGGCCATAACCACCCCGAACTTTTAGGTCCGTCACCCACGGCAGATTTTTCATGAAATTCTCCGACGAAAGACGCCAGGCGGCCGAAACGGCCGGGAACACGCCGTACCGGTTGTTAGCGCCAAAACGCGACGAACCATCGCGCCGAACAACCCCCGTCAGAATGTATTTGTCGTTAAAGATGTAGTTGACCCGCCCAAATATGGAATAAAAATTCACTCCATTGAACAAATCGCTGTTCGCCTGACGACCCGTGGTTGCCAGATTGCTAAGCGTTACGTAGGAGATGTCTTCCGAAAATGGATTCGTACCGTTGCCAAATAATTGACGGCCCTTTCCGGTGTTCAACGCTTCTATACCCCCTAACAGGTCGATCTCGTGAATACCAAATTTCTTCTTATACTGCGCCTGATTCGTGAACGTGTATCCCAGGAAATAGCCCGACCCTTCGCTGAAGGTATACGTCGTGTTGTTCTCCGAGTTTTCGTATTGTCTTGGGCCGTAGCTGTTGAAGTAGAAGTTTCCATACTGCAAACCAACATTGCTACGCAGGGTCAGGCCCGGAATCACATCATACTCTAAGTAAAAGTTACCAAAACCCAGCGTGTTGAAGTTGCCGTTGTTTTTTATCCGGTCGCGGTTGGCCACCGGGTTGCGGGGGTTGTTAAAGCCGGGAGCAGCCGTACCCGCATATCCACCAAACTCGTCGTACACCGGAATGATCGGCGGCATCCGGAACGCTTGCAGCACATCGTTCTCATCGCTCGATACGCCCCGGCCACCATCGCCACCCGTTATGCCTTTGTTAGACAGGTAGGTAAGCTGCAAATTCTGACCAAATCGCAGCTTTTTGGTGACGTCGAACTCCGTGTTAACCCGGAAATTGTAGCGCGACTGGCTGTTATTCAACAGGATTCCCTGCAAGTTCTGCATGCCCAGGCTTACATAGTACCGGCTGCTCTCGGTGCCGCCCGAGAAACCGAGCGTCTGCCGGAGAATGGGCGCCACGCGCGTAATGGCATCATACCAGTCGGTGCCCTGCTTGTTGGCCCGCACAACTTGATAAATGGCCCCATTACTTTGATTCGTATTGTACTTAGCCTGCGCAGCCGCCAGATCAATGTTACCCACGATACCACCGACGCCACCGACGTTGATGAAATCCGGTAGAACGGGCGTCTCTCCTTTACCGTACTGACCACCGGCCACGTTGCTGAAGTCAGGGGCAACGCCATTGGCAAGTGCCGTGTTCCGAATTGCCTGCCAGGTATAATCGGCCTGCTCCTGGGGATTCAAAATCGTCTGGCCTTTGCCCGGATCAGTGAAGCCATACAGACCATCGTAGCTAACGCTTAGCTTCTGTGCCCGGCGTTGCCCTTTTTTGGTCGTGATAACAATTACGCCGTTAGCGGCCCGCGCACCATAGATAGAGGCAGCGGCAGCATCTTTGAGTACCGTTGTCGACTCAACATCATCGGGTGCCACGAAATTGATTGCTCCCGTCGGCACGCCATCAACAACGTACAGCGGCTCGTTACCGCCAAAGGCCCCAAAGCCCCGCACCCGGACAATACTGGTTGTGCCAGGCTGACCATTGGTGATAACAGTTACGCCGGATACGCGACCTTGTAACTGCTGTTCTACGTTACCCGATGGGATGGCTGCCAGATCTTTGGCTTTTACCGTCGAGACAGACCCCGTGTTGTCACGCTTTGTGTCGGTGGTATAGCCCGTTACGATAACTTCGTCCAGTGCGGTGGCGTCGTCAGCCAAGGTCACACTGATGGTTGAGCGGTTGCCGACAGTTACTTCCTGCGTCTTGGACCCAATGGCCGAGATAACAAGAACCGGGTTAGCTCCGCGCACATTCAGCGTAAAATCGCCGTTTGCGTCGGTGGAGGTACCCGTGGTGGTGCCTTTCAGCAAGACGTTAGCACCGGGAAGAGGTCCATCGGTACCGATAATTTTACCCGTCACACGACGGTCCTGGGCGGATGCGTTCAGGCTGAACAGCAGCATGAATGCGCCCAGAAAAGCGGTCTGTAAGAACCGGTAGAGCATTGCTTTCATAGGGTGATATAGGTTTTAGAATACAGTAAACGCATCAATATTAAGGGTTTTAAATTATATTTCAAAAAGGAATTTTAATACAAACTTTACTCCATACTTACTTAAAGTGAGATTAATCTAAGAATAATACTGTTTTAACGATTGTTAACACATTGATAATTAATGAATTGACTGGCACTGTTTAATTATTTCGTAGTCAACTCATTCTCCGATAGTTAGCTCATACCATACGTTAAAATTACGATGCATCAACAGTGACTATGAATCAGCGGGTATATTTACCCACGTATGCACACTAATTTTTACTTTCTGCGTCAGCTTGCGCCCGCTCTTGCGAACCGCCTGACGGGCCTCCGGTTCATGGCTTGCTTTAGTCAGGATCGTGACGAAGTCGTGCTGGTGTTTGCTCAGGCAAAAGGTAAACTAAACTACTACAAACCGTTCTACATAAAGGCCCAGCTCCGACCGGACTTTTCGGGCCTGGCGTTTCCCGAAACGGTGCAGCGTGCCCGCGCCAACAGCGTCGACCTGTTCGATGACCTCACGAATCCGGTTGCTCAGGAGGAACATCAGTCAGGTCAAACTGATCCGGTTCAGGACCGGCCGGGCGAATCCACGCTGGGCGAATCCACGCTGGGCGAATCCACGCTGGGCGAATCCACGCTGGGCGAATCCACCGTACCGGCCGGTACGCCGGAGCGGGACCGGCCGGGCCGCGCTGTTGTGGGTGTACGCTCGTTCCTGAATGAACGCTGTCTGGCTATTTTACTGGACGATGAGTGCACCCTGCTATTCAAGTTTTTTGGTAACCGGCCCAACCTGCTGGCGTTCCGGGGCAACACCGTTATTGATCTGTTTAACCATAATCTGACGTCCGACTGGCAACTCGCGCTCAGTGCGCTCGACCGTCCCATCGACCAGTCCTACGAAGCCTTCGAGCAGGCGGGGGCCGACTACCGGAAGCTGTTTCCTACGTTTGGCAAAGTGGTGAACCGGTATCTGGAGGAGCAAAAGGAACCGGACGGGGCGGTAACCTGGGCGCTAATCCAGGATGTGCTGCGCCAACTCGAACAGCCGCGTTATTACCTGACTCGTATCGACCACAAACCTACGCTTAGCCTGTTACCAGTTGAGCAGCCGGAAGGCCCGGACCAACCAGTGCCGATTCGGGAGTTTGACGAGCCAATCGAGGCTGCCAACCGCTTCTTTATCGCCTATAACGGCCTGAGCACATTTGAACACGAAAAAGCTGAATGGCTGCGGCTCCTCGACAAACGCCGAAAGCGGGCACAAGCCCAGATCGAAGGCAACATGCAACGGCTGGTGGCCCGCGATGAAGGAGCCAGCCACGAAGAGATGGGGCATATTCTGATGGCCAATCTGCACAACATTCCCGAAGCGCCGGGTGCTAAGTCGCCCGAACGGGTATCCCTATACGACTTCTACCGGGACCAGCCGATTACGATTAAGCTCAAACCGGATCTGAGTCCTCAGAAAAACGCGGAGAACTATTACCGCAAATCAAAAAACGAGAAGATTGAAGAAGAACACCTGACGAATCAGGTAGCCGCGCGGGAAGCCGAAATTGAGCGGATGAAGCGTCAACGAATGGAACTCGAACCGATTACCACGCTCAAGGAACTTCGTCGGTACGTGAAACAGGCCAATCTGCTTCTGGATGCACCGTCGATGGCGTCGTCAGATGGTACGCAGGCTCAGCTATTTAAGGAAGTGTTGATTGATAACTTCCGGATTCTGATTGGTCGGAATGCAAAAAATAACGATCTACTGACCAAGAAATACACCCACAAAGAAGATTTGTGGCTGCACGCCCGCGACGTAGCCGGTTCGCACGTGGTTGTGAAGTACAAAGCGGGTAAAACATTTCCGAAAAATGTGATTGAACGGGCGGCTGAACTGGCAGCCTGGTATTCCAAGCGCCGGACCGACAGCCTGTGCCCGGTGACGGTGACGCCTAAAAAATTCGTTCGCAAGCCAAAAGGATTAGCCGAAGGGCAGGTTATTGTCGAAAAAGAAGATGTCGTGATGGTGGTGCCGAGAGGAGAATAAATCGATAGTAGTCGTAAGTCGTAGAGTCATAAAAGTCGTAGGCGGCTGACGCGGAAACATCATTCGCGTCAGCTACTTACGACTTTTATGACTCTACGACTTACGACTACTATGAACTACTGTTCAATAGCAAGCCGCATTTGAGCCACCATGAGCCGGTTCATTTCGCTCCAGGTATGATTCCAGGAGTTTTCGGCCAGGAACGCATTGATGGCTGGCCAGTTACTGGGATGGTTGCCGTTCAGCGCCGTCTCAAGGGCTGCTTCAAACTCGTCGGCCGTTGCAGCAATCTGCACAAAATCCTCACTGCCGTACGTACGTACCACATCGCGGATGGGCGTCGATACGACGGGTAAACCAGCCGCTAAGTATTCCGGTGTTTTGGTTGGGCTGATGTATTTCGTTGAGTCGTTCAGCGCGAAGGGAAGAATGGCCGCATCCCAATTGCTGAAATAAGCGGGCAACTCCTTGTAAGCCTTCATGCCTAAGTAATGCACGTTTGGACTGTTTGGCAGCAAAGCGCGGTCTATCTTAACCACCGGGCCAATCATAACAAACTGCCACTCGGGCCGACGCCGGGCTACTTCGCCCAGCAGTTCATAATCGAACCGCTCGTCGATAACGCCACTGAATCCAATGCGCGGGTTAGCAAGACTACGCTGGTCGGCGGGGTCAGGCTGCGGGTTGCGGGCAGCCGAGAAATGGGTGAAATCAATGCTGCTCGGAAAGGCAAACACGTGGGGATGGCGGTTTTGCTTTGCTTCATACAGGCTATAGCCACCCGTGAATACGATCCCGGCCCGATGCATCAACTGCTTTTCCTGCTCTAATAGTTGCCGGGGCGCTCCCCAGAAAGCGGACAACTCATCCATACAATCGTAGACGGTCAGCCGGGGTTTCAGGTGATCGGTAAATTGCAGCGCCATCGGCGTGTAATACCAGGCAATGAAGTCGGTGATGCGCTCACGCTGCAAAAATTCATCAATTAGCTGACGTTGTAAGCGCAGGACATCCTCCGGGCTGGTACCGTGGGGCAGGTGAGGCACCAGCACGGTTAATCCATCCGTTTGCTGGCAAGTAGTCATTCGTAATTCATTGTCCCAAATTGGCTCCTCAATGAACCACACCCGGTACTGCCTGGAAGCCCGGCCGAGCAGATGTTGAGGACGCTGGTAGACGAAGTTCCAGCGCAGGTGCGAAAAACACACCAGGTCATGAACGTCGCCGGTTGAAAAGGACCCGGCTCCGTTCACCGTACTAATCGGTTGGCTAATGGAGCGGGTAGTAACTGTTGAGTTGGGCGTTGAATCGGGCACTTTCATAAATAGTATTAAGAGAGGGTACATAAAAACAGCCCGGTTTTAACTTAACCAGACTGAATCAGCTATACAGTAAAACCCTCTTTTTACTAAAATGTTAAGACCAGTAACCGACAACTGATTGAGTGGCCCCAATGGATTAATGGCTGAGCGCAACAAGGCAGTGCCAGCGCTTCCTGTTTAAGTTGTCTGGTTCCTGATAAGTCATGGTAACGCGTTTGTTTCTCCGTGCTTCACAACGCACCTAATTGCTACCTGTCAGGCCGGTAACGTGCTGATTTAATGCGACAATAACCATTTACGCACCCGGAGATTGAAGTCTCCAATGCACTCCCAGTGAAAGGCGTGTCCGGCGTTCTCATACAAGTGGAGTTCACTGTTCGGAATGGCTCCGGCCACTTCTTCACTCATCCAGACGGGGGTGAAAACATCCTGCCGCCCGCCGACAACGAAGCAAGGCTGCTCAATCTGGGCCAGATCGGTCAGGGTATTGTGCGTAATGCAGGCTTCGGCCTGTCCTTCAAGGCCGTGCAGAGGCTGGGGGTGGGCATCAACGGCCGCCTGCTGCCGACCCGCCAGTAGCCCGGCGAAAATGGCGTCGTCGTCCCAGCTTCGCTTGGCATAAATCAACAGTTGAATATAGTTTGCAAATTCTTCGGGGCGAAGCCGGGCTTTAATGGTGGCCATGTGCCGGAAAATGGCTTCGGCGGTGCGGTCGCAGCGTGCCCACGGACACATCAGCACCATCGAGCGCACTTTGTCAGGATGCCGCAGCGCTAACTGCTGAGCAATGGTACTACCCATCGACACGCCCACCACCCGCACGGTTCTCAACCCAAGTTTGTCGATCAGTCCGGCATAATCGTCGGCCATTTGCGCAGTGGTGTACGGTCCCGCTGGCTTATCGGACTGCCCCACGCCCCGGTTATCGCCCATGATGCAGCGGAAATGATGCTGCCAGTCGTCGGCGTGTTTTTCCCAGACGGAGCCGGGGGCCGTGATGCCCATAATCAACAGCAAGGGTTCTCCCGACCCACACTCATCGTAATACAGGTTGATGCCGTTGGTTTGGACGAATGGCATATTTAAAAGAGTGAATGAGCGAAAGAGTGAATGAGCGAAGTCATCCGGCGGATTTTCGCTCATTCACTCTTTCACCCTTTAAATGAAGGTAATAGTGTTTCGTACACCCAGCGTCCGTCGTGCAGCGTCACACCGTCGGGGTCGTCCATCGCTTCGGGGCCTTCGTCTTCGCAGATGATCCAGCCGCCGTACTGCTGCTCAATCAGCCATTGGGTGATGTTCACAAAATCGACCTTTCCCTTGCCCAGCAGGGCAAATTCAGGCTCCCCGTTCCAGTCTTTAAAATGAACCAGATTAATGAGCGACGCGTACTCTTTCATTTTCGTCAGCGGGTCCATGCCGCCGTTGATGAGGTGGCCCACGTCGGGGGTCCAGCCCGTCACCGACTCGTCGAGCGACTCGATAATCACGCGGTAATCTTCTTCCGTGCGGGTAATGGACGAATGGGGCGAATTCGGGTGAAATGTACACGGCACGCCCTGATCGACCGCCCGGCGCGACACCCGGTTGACGATGTTCACCAGATTTTGTCGGCGCGTTTCGAGATCGTGCCGCCCCGTTGGTTTCTGAACGGTGCAAAGCAGGGCACCCGGAAAGTGTTTGAGCAGCGCAATGCACCGGTCGGCTTCGTAGCGCTCCTGCTCGGTTTCATCGGTGCCGTTCCAGTCTAAAGCGAGCGCAATGGCGGCTAATTCAACGCGCTGTTCGGCCAATTTCTGGGCCAGCGATTCAGCATCGGGCAGGTCGCCCATCCAGTTGTGAATGGGTTCGATACCCGCAAAACCCGCCTGCGCCGTAATGTCGATCATATGCCCCAGCCGATTGGCGTGGGTTTGACCGTTGTTGTTCATGAACCAGGTGTAGGCTTCGGCGCCGAAGCGGAAAGGGAAGGGCATGGGAAACTTAGTTAAACTACAAACTATGTATATTTAGCCTGCATGGCTTTGATGAATTTGAGGCCGTTTTCGGCGATGTCCCAGGGCTTGCTGAACTCACGCCAGACGTTGATGGAGTTGGCGAAGTCAATGTCGTTGCGCGTGAACGCTTCAATCGTCATCCAGCCGTTGTACTTCACCTCGGCCAGCGTTCGGAAGGTGTCGTCCCAGGGAATGTGTCCATCGCCGGGCGTTCCCCGGTCGTTTTCACTAATGTGAACGTGCGCCAGATACGGTGCAATCGTCCTGATCGCATCGGGAAAGCGTTTTTCTTCCATGTTGGCGTGGTGCGTATCGAACATGGCCCGCACGTTTGGGTGATCGGCCCGGCGTACTAAGTCCGACAACTGCACCATCGTGTTGCACAGGTAACACTCAAAACGGTTCAGGGCTTCCAGCGTCACCACAATGCCAGCCTGTTTCGCGTAGTCGCCGACGGCGTGGAGTACTTCGGCGCTGTGGGCGTATTCATCGGGTTGCGGCTCCCGGCGGCTGAACTGAGCAAAGGTGGAGTGAAACGGACCGCAAATTACCGTTGCGCCCATCGCGTGCGCGCGGTCGACGACTCCCTTCAGATGCGTTACCGCCCGTTCACGTACGCTGACCGAATCGCTGGCCGGGTTTTCGTCCGGTCCTACTACCGTAACGCAGGTGCTTTGCAAACCCAACTGGTTAAGATGAGCACCAAACTTCTGATAAACAGCAACATCCTGCGTGTCGATAAAACATTCGACGCCGTCGTAGCCAATTTCTTTAAGACGGTCCGCAATCGGATTCATTTTTTCGGAGATGGCGGCCGTCCAGACTAACAGGTTAAATCCAATAGGCATAAAAACAAGTTTTTTAGTCGGTAAGTCGATGAGTCGGCCAGCTACTGACCAACTCACTGCCTGGCCAACTCACCGACTGATTATCACTTCTCCATTGGATGTTCCTTCAACAACTGTTCGGACGAATAGAGGTCTTTTTTGCTGTCGGTAGCGGCTCTCACTTGCTTAACTTTGTCGGGACGAATCGCCGGGGCCTTGTTGCCAAACGAATTCCTGACGTACGTTAACACGGCGGCTATCTCGTTGTCTTTCAACAAACCGCCGAATGGCGTCATAGGCACTTGGCCGGGGTAGGTCCTGCCTGCCACCTCAATGGGTCCCATGAGTCCTTTTAACGCTAATTTTATCAGCCGATCTTCATTGCCCAACACCCATTTCGTGCCGGTAAGTGGCGGAAACAGCGAAGCAGATAGCCCTTTCCCATCCGATTGATGGCAGGTGGAGCAATACCCTTCACGGGCGTAGATTTCCTTACCCATCGTAAACAGCGCCAGTTCTTCGCCTTTCAACGTCGATTTAACCAGCTCGTCTTTTACCTTCTGCACCGGTACGCCGTTCAAATGGGCAACGGCCGTTTCGTGTGCGTGAATCATCCAGTCGTCCAGGGGTCGGTTCGGCGGTCCGATCTTCTGGGCTTCGGCCAGAATGGGCAGTCCTTTTTCTTTTCCGGTCCAGGATGCGGCTACAATGGCGGCTAACCGAACCCGGCTGTTATCGTCCCGCACCGCCTGCATTAGTAGGGCAGACTGGTCAGGCACTTGATGGCCCGTGTGGCGAACAACGTCAATGGCCGCGGCTCGGGCGTGAAAGTCTTTGGCGTTCAATACCTGCCGGAGCAACTTCTGGTCGACTTTGTTCATCCCCCAACTCACCCACAACCCTTCGAGCAGATGGTGTTCGTAACGGGGATCGTTCTTATCCAGTTTGGCTACCCACGCGTTTAACCCGGCCAGCACCTGATTAGCGTCCCGTCCCCGGAGTTCGCGCCGGGTGCGGTATCGAGTGCGGTATTCGGGCAGTTTGAGGTTATCCAGCAGTTGGTCGATACTGGCACCGTCTATTTTGGCCGGTGTCACCAACGGTCGCGACGGGTACGTAATTCGGTACACCCGGCCGTGCGAATGGTCACGCAGCGGGTCGCGGGCGTTGTGCTGCATGTGGCCGATCAGGATGTTGTGCCAGTCGATCAGGTAGAGCGACCCATCGGGCGCAAACTCCATATCGACCGGCCTGAAGTTCCGGTCCTCACTCACGACGAGGTCCGCCCGGTGCTTGCTTTTGTAGCCGGTGCCGTCGTCAACGAGCGTGTGCTGTTTCATACCCAAAAAACCGATGGTGTTGTTGATCAGGAAATCACCCTGAATCTCGTCGGGGAAGTGGCGGCTCGACACAAACTCCAGCCCGGAGGTAGGCCGTACCCGGTGAGCCTCTTCCACTAACTGAACCGACTTGTGAGTAGCCTCTCCGTACCTCGGCAGTACCGAACCCGGCATCATCCAGCGAACGTCGGGGCTGGATGTCTCGGCAAAAAACGGCTGTCCCCAATCATCAAAAGCAATGCCCCAGGGGTTCGGAATGGACAGTTGCGCGGTGCGCTCCAGCTTTTTACGCTGCGGAGTGTACCGGTAGAATCCGCCGTTGGTGGCCCGGACCGGCCCGTAGGAGGTTTCGACGTTGGTGTGCAGAAAAACGCCCTCGCCCGAATAAATAGCCCCCGACGGATCGACGCAGAACGCGTGGCTGTTGTGGTGCGTATCGTGGTCGTCGTATCCGCTCAGGATAATTTCGCTTTTGTCGGCTTTGTCATCCCCATTCATATCGGTGTATAGCTTCAAGTTAGTGCCCTGCGAGATAAAAACACCCTCGTGCGTAATTTCAAAACCAAGCGGCAGGTGCAGCCCATCAGCAAAAACCGTTTGCTTGTCCGCCTTGCCGTCCCCGTTGGTGTCTTCCAGAATCAGGAGTTTATCGTTGGGTTTGGCATCGCCCGGTTTATAGTGCGGGTAGCTGGGCATCACCGCCACCCACAGCCGCCCTTTGCCATCGAAGGACATCTGCATCGGTTTAGCCAGGTCCGGAAACTCTTCTTCCGACGCAAAAAGCTCGATTTTGTAGCCCTCAGGCACTTTTAACTTGCTTAGTGCTTCCTGACCGAAGAGGTATTTCAGGCTACCGTTTTCCTTCGGGTTAAAGTTGGTTTTCACCGGGGGCAGTTGCCGGGTATTCTTATCTGCAGCGGCAAGGTCCATTTTCTGACCGCTGGTAGCGGCTAACCAAACGGCCTGATCCCTGATGGCGGTCATCTGCCGGATCTTCTCAATCTCAGCCGGGTAGTTGTCCGGTCCGAACGGATTGTACCGACGACCGTAGGCGTGAACCCCATTAGGAATCTTGTAGTCGCTGTGCCACAGCCAGTTTTTCTCCGATACGGCCTCATACACCAACTGCCGGTTGGCCTCCGCTTTGGGTGCCGTTTTGCCGAAAACCTGGTCGGCCAGTAGAACGCCTAATTTCCGGTAGCCGGCGTCGTTGAGTTGGGAGCCGTCGATGGTCAGTGGTTCGTTACTGTCAGCGTACCATTGTTGCGAAGGTGCGTACGCGTCAACAAAGAGTACCGGTTCGGCGCTCCGAGGTACGGCACTCCGGCGGTCGGCGGCTGCGTTGTTTTGCTCAACCACCTCACGCATAGCATTGGTGTACAGGGCAAGGTTCGCGTTTTCGGTTTTGCCATTAGGAAGGTCGTACGTAGCCGACAAATCCTCGAACGCAATGGGCGACACGATGGCTAATTGCGGGGCGGTAGTTCCGTTGTATTTCTGATTCAGCGTGTGTTTAATAAACGCGTCTAATTCGGCCTTGTAATTCGCTAATCCGGCTGGGCCCTGGAACGATTCATTATAGCCGAAGAACGCCACAATCACATCGGTCCTGAGCCGGGTCAACCACTGATCGGGCGTATCGAAATGACCTTCACTGCCGGAATTTGTGGCTAATTCGGTCTGAAATTTTTCCGCACCGGGAAACGCCCAGGGTGAGTTCCGGCTGGCGTGGGGCCGGAATCCGGGCGTATCGCCCCCATCGCACATATTGCGGATAAATAGCGAGTCACCCGGATACCGAACCTGCATTTCAGTCTCGAAGTGGTCATAATTCAACATCCTCGACCCCAGGTTATTACCGACCAGGACGATGTGCGATCCCTTACCAATTTTTAAGGCTTCGGATTTATTAACCCGAAATCCGCTGAATGTGATAGCGACCAGCCCCACTACAGTGAGAAATCCGACGACGCTTTTGTTCTTGGCTGTGAGCGATTTCATACGATTATACTTACTTTACGATGCCCCGGTACGCTACGTTGATGTTCAGTTTAGTGCTGCGGTTTTTGGGGACTGGTTTGCCAAGTTCCCAGTGAATGGCGTTGATAACCAACCGCTGAAACGACTCTACCTGAAAATCTTCAGGATGGCCCAGCGTCGTAAAAAACGTTCGGCCGCCCCACTGATTTTTCCCCGTCCAGGCAACCGGGTTGTCAACGGCTTCTTTGTCAGGATTAACGGATTTACCCATCAGCAGCGGGACTGCCCCTTTAACCGGATAGTCAGGTAACACCCGGTATAGCCACGACGACGCATGAAACGCCGGATCAACGCCCGTCAAAATCGGATGTTTGGCTGCTTCGGGAATAACCGTTACGTCGGTGGTGCTCTTGTGGCCGTAGTGGGTATGTTTAGCCACTCCACCCCAGCCCGGTGGACTACCGAACGCAAACTCACCGAAGGCATTCCAGCGCTTCCGCTCGTCGCCTTCGGGGTAGTTGAAGGCGTGGGTCGTTGTTCGGAAACCCATAACCGGCTTCCCCGATTTCAGATACGCATCAAAGTAGTCAAGCTGATTCTGAGGAAGTAGCCGCCAGCGCAGGAAGAAGACCGCTAAGTCAGCCTCGCGTAGTGCCTCCAGCCCGGGAATGTCTTTCTCCCCGTTTTGGTCCGGCGCAGATTTCAGGACCTTCGTCCGCATTCCGTAGTTCTTTTCCAGTTCAGCGGCAATCAGCGGCAGCGTCAGTTCACCACTATACTCGTGGTCACCGGTGACGAACACCACGTACGGTTTATCCGCTTTTCCGGGGATCAGATTACGTGTCAGCGCTTCGGCCCGGCTTAGGGGACCAAGAGCCAGCAGGGCGGCAACGTATTGCAGAAACGTTCGGCGTTGGGTCTTCATCAGGGGCGGTTGTAGGCGGGCTAATCAGATTTCTAATTTAAGGAAAATGAGCGCTGAATTTACTTGGATTGACGAGTAAATCCGCGTTATCATATGAGTGATTCGGTTCTTACCCAACAAAAATTAGCGTAAAAAAGCCTGACAACATCCGTCATCAGGCTTCTTAAATTTGTCAAATCAGCGCTACTGTAAATTTGCGTCCTCGCGGGTGTTGAACGTGTCGCCCTGGTTGATGTCACCGGTCTGGAATCCTTTTTTAAACCAGTACACGCGCTGGGCTGATGTACCATGCGTGAAAGCATCGGGCACCACACGGCCCTGCGTTGCTTCCTGAATCCGGTCGTCGCCAATGGCGTTGGCGGCCGTGAGCGCTTCTTCGATATCCGACTGATCCATCTGCAAATTCTTGGCGTGGTGCGCCCAAACGCCCGCAAAAAAATCGGCCTGTAGTTCGAGCCGGACGGACAGGCGGTTGTTTTCAACTTTGCTTAACCGGCCACGAGCCTCATCCACCTTGTCCATGACGCCAATCTGTTTTTGCACGTGGTGCGCCACTTCATGGGCAATTACGTAGGCCATAGCCGCGTCGCCGGGTGCACCGAACCGCTTGGCCAGATCGTCGTAGAATGACAGGTCGATGTAGAGTTTCTGATCGCCGGGGCAGTAGAAAGGTCCCGACGCTTCCGACGCCGTGCCGCAACCCGACTGCGTAACTCCCCGAAACAGGACCAGCGTCGGTTTACGGTACTGCCCGTTTTGGGTGGCAAATAATTGCGTCCAGACGTCTTCGGTACTGGCTAATATAACCCGCGTAAATTTGGCGGCTTCGTCGTCGGCCTGTGGGTCGGCCGGTCCCTGGGTGGCTACCTGACTCGTACCGCCCTGATTGAGTATTTCTGACGGATCTCCGCCGAGCAGCATCACAATGACCGCGATGACGACGGTGCCAATACCACCGCCCACGAGGAGTCCGCCCCCTCCGCTACCCCGTCGGTCCTCGACGTTGCCACTTTCCCGTTGTCCTAACCAGCGCATCGGTAGTTCATGATTTAAGGTGAATGATGTGGGTATAACCCCAAATCACGGGAATTGTCTATTGAAAGTTATCAACGCACAGCAGGCTCCTCTAAAAATAATTCGCGGGGCACGTTAAAGTGGGCCAGCAATTCCGGCGACAAATAGAACGCCGTTGGGTCGTCGTCGATCAGGCGCGTCACCTGCGAACGATGAGCTGCAATGGCCCGGTCACGCTGCGCCATCACCGACGCAATCGGTACGCGCCAGACAATCATTTCGTCGCGGACGGGCATATCGGCATCATTGCCCAGTTCCCAAAGCCAGATCAGGTATTCAAGAACGCGCGGCCGAATTGGGCATTGCTGGACCGCTGCGTTCAGTAGCTGCCACGACGCCCGGTGATCGCGGTGGGGGTCGCGTCGCCATGGCACCAGCACAGTCGTCGGGTTAACGGACAAGAGCAATTTTCGGATAAAGGAAACGGCGTCAGCGAAAGCGGGGCTATCCGGCGTGACAACCTGCGTGTCTTTCTGCCGCATAAACGTGACCTCTTCGGGCGGCACGTTCAGAATGCGCAGGGCATCCAATGCTTCCGATTCGCGCAACTGCCGAAGTCGGTCTGCGGGATACGTGGGCGAGTTTGGATGCGACACCGTTCCATCGCTCACGAATAGCACGTGCACGGCGAAACCCCGCTCCCGCAACAGCGCAATGGTGCCGCCACACCCCAACGATTCGTCGTCCGGATGCGGAGCAATGACCAGCACGTTGCCGATTGTGCCGAGTTGATCCGGGTCAATTGTCCGGGCCAGTTCGTCCAGAACAACCGCTTTGTCAACGCCAGAGATCATGGCCATCCGTTTCGTTTTTGAGCACGTACTGGCCAATATCCAGCAGGGTTGCGTCGGGAGCGGGCTGGCGCAGGTAAAAGGTCAAGTCGCGGTGAATCCGCTCGAACGGCAGTGGTCGCATTAGCCCCCGTGCCCCCACTGAGCGTTCGGCGAGTTGCATCACGCGCAGGCATATTTCTTCGATAGCGGTCCGGGTCATGTTAGCATAAGCCACAATTCGGTCGGCTTCGGCACCGCGTTGGCACCACTCGTCGGCTTTCTGTCCAGCCGCGTCGATCCACTGATTTCCCGACTCAATCAAGTACGCCATTTCGGCCAGACGAGTCTTCTGAAATACATCATCAGTACGGTTCATTGACACCAACAGCGCCCGCGTCGCATCGAACAGGGCTTCGGCCCCGCCCAACTGAACGGCCGCAAACCGGATGGCGCCCCCGCTAAAGTACGGTTGCCGAAAGTAATCACCGGGCTGTCCCAATAGGTCATCGTTGCTCAATTCGACGCCCGTAAAATCGAGTTTATAGCTAACCGATGCCCTCATGCCCAACGGTTGCCAGAACCGGGCATCCTGCGGAATGGCTTTCACCCGCTCGGTTGGAATAATGCACATCTGCCAGCCGGTCTGCTCCCCGCCGATCAGTTCGCCGGTGACGAGCGGCCGCCCAATCCAGCCGGAGCCGGAACAGAACGTTTTTGATCCCTCCAGCACGTAGCGGCCGCTCCCCACCCCGTGGATGCGTACCCCATCAGTAGCCTGAGTATTCCAGACGCTGAACAGCCGGTGATGCTGAGCCGCGTCGTTGTACCAGGCCCGTTTCTGGTCGGGCGTGGCGTATAAGCCAATCAGATCCAACGCGTTGATGTGGCCTTCGTAGACTCGTCCAACGGCCAGATTTCCGGCACCAATTCGCTTAAGCAACTGTAACAACCCGCCCGTATTTGGCAATCGGTCGTCCAGATCACCAACAGGCAGCGTCACCGATAGTAAACCAGCCTCGGCTAACCAGCCAAACACCTGTTCGGGAAACGTACCGTCGTCGTCCGTTTTGGGAGCCGCGTCGGCTATTCGGCGAATTAGCGTGTTCATTTTCTCAGAATCCGTCAGCCACGACGAATTCATTTCGGCTTCACCAGCCGACGTTGCTGTCGATATCATAGCTAACAAAATCGGTTGAACCGCAATATTGTTTACGGGTGTCCCAACGCTAAAGCGGTGGGCTGATACGGTTGCCAGAACCGAAGGCGCAGCCACATCAGCTCACCGCTTTAGCAGTGGGGCTGGGAACGACACCATTTTTTCCGTATCTTTGCGGGAAATTTGTCCAGTACCAATGGCTTCGTTCAATCCGGTTAAGATCTTTTCGGGGAGTCAATCCTCCTACTTAGCCGAAAAAATCGCGCATCATTACGGCAAAGAACTTGGCGGCTACACCTGCCGCCGGTTCAGCGACGGCGAGATGTCGCCCAGTTTTGAGGAGTCGGTTCGGGGTTGCGATGTGTTTTTGATTCAGTCGACGCCCCCGCCCGGCGACAACCTGCTGGAACTGTTACTGATGGTGGACGCGGCCCGCCGGGCTTCGGCTCACTACGTTACCGTCGTTATTCCCTACTTTGGCTACGCCCGGCAGGACCGCAAAGACAAGCCCCGCGTGGCCATTGCCGCCAAGTTAGTAGCCAACATGCTGGCCGCGTCCGGGGCCGACCGGTTAATGACGATTGACCTCCACGCCGGGCAAATTCAGGGCTTTTTCGATTTTCCGGTCGATCACCTCGAAGGAACGTCGGTGTTTGTGCCGTACATTAAAAACCTGAATTTAGAAAATTTAGTGGTGGCCTCGCCCGACGTGGGTGGTGCTAACCGCGCCCGCAACTTTGCCCGGCACTTCAACGCCGACATTGTTCTGTGCGATAAACACCGCAAGCGGGCCAACGAGATTGCGTCGATGCAGGTCATTGGTGACGTGGAAGGAGCTAACGTGGTGCTGGTCGACGATTTGATCGACACGGGCGGCACGATGGCCAAAGCGGCTCAGATTATTCTGGAAAAAGGGGCGCTGTCAGTGCGGGCGGTGTGTACGCACCCGGTGATGTCGGGCAAGGCGCACGACAACATTGCGAACTCCGTGCTGGAGGAGTTAGTTGTGGCTGATACACTGCCAATGCAACAAAAGAACGCCAAAATTAAGGTACTGTCGGTGGCGGAGTTGTTTGGCAAAGCCATTGGCCGCATTCGGGATCATGAATCTATTAGTTCGTTGTTTATAAAATACTGAATGAGTGAATTGATGAATGAGCGGATTAGCGAATAGTAGTTCGCGGCTGTCATTCACTAATTCACTCATTCGCTCATTCACCAGTTAAATTTTGTCATGAAAAAAATCGAGATTGTAGGGTATCAACGAGCGAATCTCGGCCGCACGGAATCACAAGCGATTCGGGCCGAGGGCAATGTTCCGTGCGTATTGTATGGCGGTCAGGAGCAGGTGCATTTTTACGCACCGGCGATTTTGTTCCGTGATTTGTTGTACTCGCCCAACATTTACGAAGTAGCCCTGAACATTGAGGGTGATCTGTACCGGGCGATTCTTCAGGAAGCCCAGTTTCACCCCGTGAGCGATGTGCTGTTGCACGCCGACTTTCTGTTGGTTGCCGACGGAAAAGCCATCAAAATTGCCGTTCCCGTTCGTACGGTTGGTACGGCTCCGGGCGTTCAAAAGGGCGGTACGTTAGTGACCCGTGTGCGCAAACTGCGTGTGAAAGGTGTGATCGAGAACATCCCTGATTTCATTGATGTGGATGTATCGGGGCTGGACTTAGGCAAGTCGGTTCGGGTGGGTCAGATTCCGGTATCGGGTATCGAAATGCTCGAAGAAGCCACGAATCCAGTTGCCAGCATCGAGATTCCGCGTGCTTTGCGGGGTACGGTCGCTAAGTAAGCATAGCCGCAAGGCCGGGTTTAGTATAGATAATAGATACAAAGAAGTCCTCCCAACGTTGGGAGGACTTCTTTGTTTTTTGCCACAGTTATAACAGGTTTAACGCAAAAAGCCCACCTCTCCGGGCGGGCTTTTTGCATTCTTGTTAGGTGATCGATACGGGAATCGAACCCGTGTTACCGCCGTGAAAGGGCGGTGTCCTAACCGCTAGACGAATCGACCGTCTTTGTGAAAAGACCCAGCAAATTGGCGGTTAAGCCACTCCGTTGGCGAATCGTGGTGCAAAGGTAAGGCGATGATTCAATAATGCAATAAGTACCGCTAAAATTTTCCAAAGAACCGGTTCCTGTGCGTTTTACTCCTATTTTTGAGTTCCATAGGGCGATGCCTTATGGTATCGATAAAGCCCCTTCAGGGTGGCTACTTTATACCCCAATTTATGAAACACGTTTTGTTGCTGGCGGGTCTGGCCCTTGCGTCGCTGTCGGCGCTGGCTCAGACAACCGCCCCCTCATCGACCACCGTATCGTCCCCGGCTCAGTTCCTGGGTTATAAAATCGGCGACCGCTTCACACCCCATCATCGCGTGCTGGCCTACGCCGAACAAGTTGCCCGGCAGATGCCTAATCGGGTGAAACTTCTCCCCTATGGCACTACCTACGAAGGCCGTCAACTGATGGCGGTTGCGATTGCGTCCGACGCGAACATGAACCGGCTGGACGAGATTCGCACCAATAATCTCCGGCGTATTGGCATGCTGGAGGGCAACCCCGCCACTACCCCCCAGCCCGCTATCGCCTGGCTTAGCTACAATGTCCACGGTAACGAAGCCGTTAGTTCCGAAGCGTTCATGGAGGTGCTTTACCGGCTGGTAAGCGGAACCGATGCCGTCACGCAGAAAGTCCTGAATACCTCTGTCGTCATTCTCGATCCCGGTCTTAACCCCGATGGGCACGACCGCTACGTGAACTGGTACAACCAGATGATGGGCCGTGCGGGCGATCCGACGCCCGCTGCCCGCGAACACAACGAACCCTGGCCGGGTGGTCGCTACACGCACTACCTCTTCGATCCGAACCGTGACTGGGCTTGGCAAACGCAGGAAGTTACGCAGCAGCGCATGGCCCTCTACCAACAATGGATGCCCCATCTGCACGGCGACTTTCACGAGATGGGCGTCGAAAGCCCCTATTATTTTGCGCCTTCGGCCAAGCCGTACCATGAAGACATCACTAAATTTCAGCGCGATTTCCAGCAAACCATTGGGCAGTATTGCAGCCGGTATTTCGACAAAAACGGCTGGCTCTACTACACCCGCGAGCGCTTCGACCTGTTTTATCCCAGCTATGGTGATACGTACCCGACTTACAACGGAGCCATCGGCATGACCTACGAACAGGGCGGCAGCGGCCGGGCGGGGTTAGCCATCGAAAAGGCCGACGGCGACACACTCACCCTCCGTCAGCGCATCGACCACCATGTAGCGGCCAGTATCGCTACGCTCGAATCCGTTGCCGACCGTGCGCCCGACGTAGTAAAAGAGTTTGGTCGATTTTTTGACGACGCCCGTAACAAGCCCATCGGCATCTATAAAAGCTACGTTGTCAAAGCCAACGGCGATGTGGGGCGGATGAAGGCGCTGCAACAGTTGCTCGACCGCAATAAAATCAGCTATGGTTACGCGGGTAAGGCGCAAACGCTGCCCGGCTTCAACTATACAAATCAACAATCGGAGAAAAAAGTATCGGTGGCCGCTGAAGACGTAATTATTAGCGCGTATCAACCCAAGTCGACGCTGTTAAAAATTTTATTCGAGCCAACGTCGGCCCTGGAAGATTCGGCTACGTACGACATCACGGCTTGGTCGTTGCCCTACGCTTTCGGCTTGCAAACCTATGGCCTAACCACACGCCTTACCCCGGCGGCTACCCAGCCCGCCCCAGCTCCACCGGCTTCCACAACCCAGACGGCGGCTTCCAACGCGTATGCGTATTTAGTGAAGTGGCAGTCGATGCCAGCCGTGCAAACACTGGCGTCGCTGTTGAAACAAAAAATTAAGGTGCGGGTGGCCGAGAAACCGTTTGAGCTAAACGGCAACACGTATCCATCGGGTACGCTGATTGTGACGCGGGCGGGCAACGAACGGGTTGGCGACCAGTTCGGCGCGCTGGTCACTCAGGCCGCCACGCAGTCGGGAGCCGAGTTTGTGGCGGTACAGACGGGCTTTGTGACTAAGGGATCTGACTTCGGGTCTGATTTCGTAACGGGCTTGAAAGCGCCCCGTGTGGGTGTTGTCGTTGGCGAGGGGGCATCGGCCCCGGCGGTGGGTGAGGTCTGGCACTACTTCGATCAGGAACTGAACTACCCCGTCTCGCTCATCGACGGCAATACGCTGGGCAACGTTGAATGGAATAGGTTGGACGTGCTGGTGCTGCCGACGAACTACAGCTACGGCCGGTTTCTGAACGACCGCACACTAACGGCCCTCAAAGAATGGATCAGGGCGGGGGGGAAACTCATTGCCATGGAGCGGGCGGCTTCGTTTCTGGCGGGTAAAGATGGATTTGACCTGAAAGAGAAAGAAGCCGACAAGGGCAAAGGTGACGCTGTTAAGAAAGGCAATCCGGCCGACTCGCTCAAACTCTACGGCGACCGCGAGCGGACGGCTATTTCGGACGAGACACCGGGCAGCATTTACCGCGTCAACATCGACACGGGCCACCCGCTGGGCTTTGGTTTAACGGGCGGTTATTACGCGCTGGTTCAAAACGCTTATAACTTCGATTTCCTGAAAGACGGCTGGAACGTCGGGTATCTGAAAGCGGATAATTACGTAGCAGGCTTTTCGGGCAAGAACGCGAAGAACAAATTAAAAAACACCCTGCTGATGGGTGTTCAAAACGTCGGTCGGGGCAGTGTCGTGTATCTGGCCGATGATCCATTGTTCCGGGGATTCTGGTACAACGGCAAACTGCTGTTCGGCAACGCGGTATTCATGGTGGGAAACTAACCCCATATCATCCCATCAACACAGGGCGATGCTCCACCAGACTCATAGGGCGTTGCCCCATGGATTCGTCATGATGAGGCAACGCGTCATGTTTCGTTCGGATAATATAGCAGCAAACCAATCGGCATTTTTCGACAACGGGGTATAAATTTCAAACTATGACTTTTGTCCATAGTGACTTCTACTCATTTTCACCAAGTGCGCCTTTTACTGCTTTTACTCAATTATCTTCTGCTCTGCCTCCCCCTGCTGGGGCAGAAAAAAAACGAAGCCTACCAGCTTAATATCAGCCGCATTGCGTCGCCCGTGGTAGTGGATGGGTTAGTGGATGAAGCTGCGTGGCAAGCCGCTGACGTGGCCGGTGACTTCTGGATGGTGCTGCCGATGGATACCAGCAGGGCAGCCGTTCGCACGGACGTACGAATGACTTACGATGACAAAAACGTGTATTTGAGCGCCGTTTGCCATCACGGGTCTGTGCCGGGTCCATACATCGTTGAGTCGCTCCGGCGTGACTGGAATTTCGGGCGCAACGACAATTTTATTTTCTTTATGGACACCTTCGACGACCAGACCAACGGCTTCACGTTCGGCACCAATGCGGCCGGGGCGCAGTGGGACGGGCTTCTGTACGAAGGCAGCAAGGCGAATCTAAGTTGGGACAACAAGTGGACGTCGGTGGTGCGCAATTATCCCGACCGGTACGTAATTGAACTCGCCATTCCGTTCAAAAGCATTCGTTACAAACAGGGCGTTACGCGGTGGGGCGTCAACTTTGGTCGGCAGGATTTGAAAACGACCGAAAAATCATCTTGGACACCCATACCCCGTCAGTTTCCAACGGCTTCGCTGGCCTACACGGGCGTGCTGGTCTGGGATCAGCCCCCACCCCAACCCGGCCCTAATATCTCGCTGATTCCGTACGCGCTGACGGGTCTGTCGCGGGATTATGCGCGTAGCATTCCTAACAAAAACCGATTCGATGCGGGCCTGGATGCTAAAATTGCCATCACCTCATCGCTCAACTTAGACCTGACCGTCAACTCCGATTTTTCGCAGGTCGACGTCGATCAGCAGGTGACCAACCTCGACCGCTTCGAGCTGTTCTTCCCCGAACGGCGGCAGTTTTTTCTAGAAAACGGTGATCAGTTTACCAACTTCGGCTACACGAATATCCGCCCGTTTTTCAGCCGCCGGATTGGGCTGGGTGGCGTACCGATTCGGTTTGGTGCTCGGCTGAGCGGCAAGCTGAACAAAGACTGGCGCATCGGGCTGATGGATATGCAGACTGGCCGTGTGGATGATCTGGCACTGCCTGCGCAGAACTTTGCGGTTGTTGCCCTACAGCGACGGGTGTTTGCCCGCTCCAACGTCGGCATTCTGTTCGTTAATAAGCAGTCGCTGAACTATGAGCCGGGCGCCACTCCGGCCGTGCCCGAAAAGCCCATCTACTCGCAATACAACCGCAACCTCGGATTTGAGTATAACCTGGCTTCGGCGAATAACTTGTGGACGGGTAAGGCGCTCTATCTCAAATCGTTCAGTTCGATGAGCCAGGCGAACGTATCCACCGCACCGGCGGGCCGGTCAGACGACGCCGTTTATGCCGCTAATTTGCAGTACACCAGCCGCCGGTGGTTACTGGGCGGGCAGCTCGAATCGGTTGGTAAAAACTACACCGCCGAAGCGGGCTATGTGCCGCGCCGGGGCTACCGGCGGGCGCTGGCTACGGCGGGTTACACATTCCTGCCGACGGGCGGTGGAATCCAGAGCCACGGCCCGCTGGTGCAGTCTACCTACTTTTTCGACCCGGCCGGGCGGCAGAGCGACAGCGAGAGCATTCTGAGTTACCTGCTCACCTTCCGCAGCCGGGCCACGTTGCTGGGCTGGGTTGCCACCGACTACGTTCGGCTATTGCAACCCTTCGACCCAACTAACACGGGCCGTCAGACACTATTGGCTGGCACCGAACACCGCTGGCGGGCCTGGGGAACGCAGTTCACCTCGAAACCGCAGAGTCTGTTTACCTACGGATTCTCGTCGCGTTACGGCGGCTATTATGCCAATGGCACCCGCCTAAATCTGACCGCCGATGCGGGCTACCGGTTTCAGCCCTACGTCAGTTTAGCCGTCAGCACGAGTTACAACGACATCCGGTTACCGCAGCCGTGGGGCCGCACGAGGTTTTGGCTCGTTGGCCCGCGCTTCGACGTGACCATGACCAACACGCTCTACCTGACCACGTTTGTGCAGTATAACGAGCAGCAAAAAAACATGAACCTGAACGCCCGGATTCAGTGGCGTTACAAGCCCGCGTCCGACTTATTTCTGGTATACACCGACAACTACCTGCCTTCCTTTAGTTCCCAGATTGGCCAAGATGTTGCAGGCCTGTTGGCGGTCAAAAATCGGGCGCTGGTGCTTAAATGGACGTACTGGTGGAATATCTAAGTGTGGCATCCGTAGAACAAATTGAGACAGAGCGGGTTAATTGGGCAACTACCGAAAATCGGCTGGTTGTTCGCTCCCACAAACCAACTTAATCAACGTTTATGAAAACTTTGCTCCGCTTCTTCCCAATGGCCGTTGTGGCCCTGTTTCTGACGCTGTTCATGACCAGTTGCGAGGCCATTGGCGACATCTTCGCAGCCGGTGCTTACACGGGTATTATCGGTGTCGTTCTGGTGGTTGCCGTTCTGATCTGGTTGGCGTCTAAGTTCCTGGGTGGTGGCCGGAACCGGGGGATATAATCAGCACACAGACAACAAAAAAAGCGGCACCTTTTTGGAAAGTACCGCTTTTTTATCGTCCACATACCTATCTCACGCCACTAATTCCAGCAACCCGTCGCGCTGTAACACGGCCCGCTGACGTTCGCTCAGGTCGTCAGACGCCCGCATCAGCGGCAGGCGCACTTCGGCGGACATCAAGCCCATAATTTCCAATATATTCTTGACACCCACCGGATTACCCTCTTCATAAAGCAGCGAGTCGATGCGCAAAAAATGACCAAGTTCGCGCTGGGCGTGGGTGAAATCACCGTGCAGCGCGGCTTCGATCATCCCGCAGAATTTAGCCGGGAATGCGTTGGCAATCACCGACATGACCCCCACCCCGCCAATGCTGATAATGGGGACGCCCTGCACGTCGTCGCCCGAAATGAGCAGGAAATCGTCGGGCTTGTCGCGGGCAATTTCCATGCACTGCTCGATGACGCAGGAGGCTTCTTTCACGCCGATGATGTTGGGGTGCTGCGCCAGTTCGACAATCGTCTCGGCACTCATATTAATGCCGGTCCTGAACGGAATATTGTATAGAATGACCGGCACGGGACTGGCATCGGCCACGCGGGTAAAATGCTCGATAACACCCCGTTTGCCGGGCTTGTTATAATACGGACAAACCGACAGAATTGCTGAAACACCGGAGAAGTCAATGTCATTCATGCCTGCCACCACATCAGCCGTGGCGTTACCCCCTACCCCATACACGATGGGCAGGTTTTTCGGATTATTTTCCTTCAGGTAGTGTAGCAGTTGCACTTTCTCCCCCTTTGTCACCGTCGGCGATTCGCCCGTAGTGCCTTGTAGAACAATATAGCGAACGCCCCCGTCGGAGACGTGCCGAATGATACGGCCGAAACCGTCGAAATCAATGGAATGATCGGCCTTGAAGGGGGTCACAATGGCAACGCCAACGCCGTGAAATTGAGTACGCATAGTATTCCGTAACGGGGTAGTCGGTCAAAGTTACGGGAATTTGTACGGGAAAACGCGTTCAAGCCGCAGCGGACGTTTGTGAAAAGTCGCGGGGAACGAAGAAAGCTGGGGTCTTCAATTCAAATACTTCATCATGAATAGAGGCAACAAATAGTCCCGCCTTTTGTGCCTCTTCTCGCTGCTCTTTAGAGCCGCTTACGCAGGCGATAATGCCGTATAATTTCTTAGTAGCGTGTTCTGGATGCAAACGTCTAAACCGCTCGATGGTTTTAAGCGTCTGCTCAATGTCTCTTCGTTTCAGATGGCTTTTTACTTCCACAATAACGGCGGCATTGACGTCTCCATTAGCCAGTCCAAGAACATCAATCTCCAGGGTGTCGGAACCAGCTTCGGTCGTAAAATTCGTGGTGACGGTTTTCATACCGAACTGTTTCCGCAACACTTTGTCCATCGACGGAAAGGCCATTCCTTCGGGGAACGAACCAAATTTGTTGCCAATCTCGCCCACTATTTTGGCCACCCGGCTTAACTCCTGCTCGTTGTTACGCTGCTTCTCGGCAATCTCCTTTAAGATTGCCCGAACTTCATCAAAGCTGTTACTCGCTTCCATATTAGGTGGGTTTATACACCCGTAAAGCTAACGAATTTAGAGACAGTACAGTTTTGCCTGTCCGACTCGGCCATATAGACCTAAAATTCTTAACGAAGCGACTCCTCCGCCGTTCGCGCGTAGGCCCTGGCCGGATCAATCGTTTTGACCTGGCTCACGACGAACCGAATACCCTGAAAAAGGTGGTTGACAAATATGGGATCGTCGTAGTCGGTTTTGTCGTGGCCGAGCAGGGTGCACCACGTGTGGCCACCATCGAAATCGTAGTACCAGGCCGCTGGGTAAAGATCAGTGTACGCGCCAGCCGAGGTTCTGACTTTTTCAGCTTCGTTGGGGTTGAGCGATGCCAGTTCACTGGCCAGCACGGCGGTGGGGCCGGGCGACAATTCTTTCAGGAAATAGCACTCGTCGGATTTGGCCCAGACAGTTGGTACATCTTTCATGGATGGGTGTTGCGCAGCCAGGACCCGCAACTGATACGGCTGAAATTTAGCGTGCCAGAGAAACGTGCCGCCCATCAGCCGCTTGAACCAGGTCCAGTTGCGCTCGGTGCCCACCACCGAATGGACGCCCACAAACCCACCGCCCGACTCGATATAACGCCGGAACGCCAGCCGCTGCCCATCAGAGTCGAACACGTCGTTGTTGGTGCTGGCAAAAATCAGGGCGGAATACTGCCGGAGGTTAGCTTCAGTGAAAACGTCCGCACGGGCCGATGTGTCCACGCTGAATCCGTGCTCTTGTCCCAGCCGCTGAAGGCACCGCACGGCCGATGGTATATTATCATGAACGTAGCCCTTGCCGTTCTTGGTGTAAACCAGCACCTTCACCCGTTTCCAGTTAACGTTTGAAGCGCTTTGGTTTGATTGAGATTGGCCCCAGCCCGTTTCTGGCTGGAGCAGCCAAACAAACACAATAGTTAGTCCTGCCTTGATAAGTTGGTTCATTCGGACTACGTCAGTTTGATACGCTGGGCTTGTTTCTGCGCTTTCAGAGCCAGTTCGGTGGCCAAAAAACAGTGCGCCTGTGTCATGGCCGTTTCGGTGCGGTTCAGAATATCGTCAATGAGTTGACCGCCGTACGGGAGGAGTTGCTTGGTACAATCGACGTAACGCGTTTCTTTCTTGTCGACCAGAAACAGGTGGTTGCCTCCCTCGCGCCCGGCGATGTCGACGTTCTTGCGAATCTCGATGTATCCCTCGGTGCCGAGGATCGTCAGGCGTCCGTCGCCCCAAGTGTTCAGGCCGTCGGGCGTGAACCAGTCCACTCGGATGTAGCCCGTGCCTTTATCGCCCCGCACCGTCAGGTCGCCGAAGTCCTCAAAGTTCGGATGTTGCGGGTAATGCACGTTGCCCGTCTGGGAAGCCACCACATCAGCTTTTGTGGAACCCGTGAAAAATAGAAACTGGTCACACTGGTGTGAGCCAATATCCGTAATGATGCCGCCGTAGCGTTTGCGGTCGAAAAACCAGTCCGGGCGCGAACTCAGGCTAATCCGGTGCGGCCCCAGCCCAATGGTCTGAACAACCTGCCCAATGGCCCCGGCTTTCACCAGTTCACCTGCTTTGACGGTCGCCCGGTTCTCGAACCGTTCGCTGTACATGATGGAGTAGATGCGCCCGGTTTCCTTTTGCACCCGACGCACCTCGGCCAACTGATCGAGGGTGGTGATGCCGGGTTTATCGCCCATGAAATCCTTCCCCGCCTTCATCACGCGGATACCGAGTGGCGCACGTTCGTCGGGAATGGCTGCGCTGACAACGAGTTGAATGCTTTTATCGCCCAGAATCTCGTCTTCCGAGCGGGCGAGTTTAGCCTCCGGGTAACGCTTGGTGAAGGCCGCAGCCAGATCCGGTTCTTTCGCGAAGAACGATACCAGCTCACCGCCCCCGCGCACCACCGCTTCGACTTGTCCGTAAATGTGACCGTGGTTGAGCCCAATAGCCGCAAACCGTATCCGGGCGGGCGCTTTGGATTGGGCGTATACGCTCGACGGCAACGCTGATAGCGCGGCTAAGCCGGTGGTTTGCTTAAGAAATATGCGTCGGTTGTTCATAAATTTTTCTTTGCCAGGGCCAATGACTGCGTCGTGGTGTAATATTTTGTCAGCATGTTAGGTACTTCCCAAGCGGGCATCTTCCCCGCTTTCAGGTAGTTGAGGTAGTTCTGCATCACGCGACCGAAATGGGCTTCGTGGCCCTCATTGTAGCGTTCGGGAACGACAACGATCCAACCCGTACCGTTTTGCCGGACCTCGACGCCCGGAAACTCGCGCTGAATGGCGGGCAGCACCGTTTTCAGCGACGCGGCCAGTGTGGTATTACCCGCCACCGGCTCCAAATGAAGCGTGGGCTTGTACTGCTGTTCGGCACCCTGCCGGATGACCAGGTTGGCCTTCGTGCCGCGCATAGTCGACTGATGCGTATCGCCCCCACCGGATGGGGCTGCGTAGGCCCAGATGACCGACACTTTCGCATGAATACCCCGCAGTTGGTAGTTGATTTCGCCGTTGCTGAACACCCGCAGAATGCTGTCCTGCACCACGTCTTTCTTTAGATAATCAGGAAAGGTCGGCAACTTCGTGATGGCTCGAAACTGGCTCAGGCGCATGTCGGTTGGCCAGCGCCGGGCGGAAATCAGCCGGACGTCCTTCCGATAATCGAGCGCTTGTTCGGGGAAACAGGCCCACTGCACAAGGTCGACCAAATGGGTTGTTACGTCCACGATGCCTTCGCCCTGCTGAGCTACGTCCATGAACCAGGCCGGGCGGGTGAGAACACTGCCCGACACATTTTTGTAGAAGTGATGAACGCTTTCCTTCGTTACGGCGGGGTTGTCGGGCGTACCGCGTTCAAGGGTTCCGAACAGAGCGGGCTGCCGCGAGAACGCCCGTTGCAGCATCGTCGTGATCTCGAACCGTTCCGTCATGATGTCGTACAGCAGGACCTTGTTTTTAGCTGCCGTTGCAAACGATTCCTCCAGTTTGCCAAACTCCGGACCGCTGATGACCATCGGCTTATCAGCCAGCACATTGAACCCCGCCCCGACTGCCTGCCGGATGTAGTCCGTTTTCAGGCGATTATTACCCGACATAACGACCACGTTCCCAAGCTTCTGAGTTAACATTTTAGTCAGAAAATCAGGGCCACGATAAACTTCTTCCTGCCACTTCGTTGGGTTGTCGGATCGAGTGTTGTAGGCCTGAATGCGGTCGAGGTGCATCTGTAAATCAGAACCATCAGGCGCGTAGACGTGAACGACCGGATCGACACCTTCGTACATCGTCTTCTGAACCAGAGCCGCGTGGAAATGGCCGGGGTCGAGGGTAATCAGCCGGATTGGGCCGTCAGCTGTTGAGTTGGGTAGTCGCAAGGAAAGCAGCAAAGCTACCACGAGCAGACCAGCCATTGGCAAGTAAAATTTCATGCGTATTCTGCGTGATGGTGTATTCTGTTACTCAACGTCCTTTGCGTGCTTCCATCGCCACAATCGCGTATTCTTTCCGCTGCGGACGCGACAGGAGTTTGGTGGCTTCGGGGTCGTTGATGAACTGCTCCTTATCGGGATTCCAGTACAGTTTTCGATTCAGCTTCATAGCCGCGTGGTGGAGCAGACAAGCTGAGCACGAACGGTGGCCAACCTCGGCGGGCGCAATGGGTTCTTTGCGGCTCACGACGCTCTCTAACCAGTTGCCGTGGTGCTCTTTGCTGACGGTCAGGTGCGTTTCGTTCGGCCCAATTTCGGAAGTCAGGAGCTTCGGATCGCTGGCATCGAGTGCTTTGGCTGCATTTTGTTTGGCGACCGGATCGCTGGCCGTGACGGCGGCATCGCCCCGCGAAACAAAGATCCAGCCGTTGGTTCCCTCGAACCGGATGCCGTTGGGTATTTCGTTGCTGACCACCATACGGACGCCGTTTTTATACAGCGCTTCCGTACGGAAAATACCGTGCACGTCCCACAAACCGCTTTTCGGAAAATCGGCTTTACCCGAAATTTCCACCGGCCCCGTGTGTTCGGTATTCATCGCCCAGTGGGCGCAGTCGATGTGGTGCGATCCCCAGCCGGTAATCATGCCCGCCCCAAACTGCTCGCAGCGCAGCCAGCCCGGCCGGTCGTAGTCTGCCTGCGGATGCACCCGTTTTTCGGTGTAATACATTTCCGGCGTGGTACCGAGCCACATATCGTAGTTCAGGTTCTTGGGGACCGGCATTTCCTTTTCCTCATCGCCCGATGGGTCGCCGGGCAGGCCGACATAAATTGTTTTCAGATCACCAATCCGGCCGTTGCGCACCAGTTCGGCCGCGTAGCGAAACTGCCGCGACGACCGTTGCTGACTGCCCACCTGCACAATGCGGCCGGAGCGTTTCACGGCGTCGGCCATCATCCGGCCTTCGGCAATGGTGAGCGATGCCGGTTTCTGCATGTACACGTCCTTGCCCGCTTCCACGGCGTGAATCACAATCGGCGCATGCCAGTGATCGGGGGTGCTCACCAGCACGGCGTCAATGTCCTTATTGGCCAGCAACTCGCGGTAATCGGTGTACACCTGCACCCCGTCGTACGCCTTGCCCGTTTTCTTAGTGTAGAAATCGTTGACTAATTTTTTGGTGTCGTTGGCACGGTTACTGTCCACGTCACACACGGCTGTAATAAGCGCGTTATCATACTGCCACACGCCGGGAATATCATGCGTTCGCGAGATTCGGCCCGTGCCAATGGCCCCGATGTTGATCCGGTTACTGGGCGCGTTTTTGCCGAATACTGATGCCGGAACGATGGTTGGGAATCCCACCACAACCGCCGTTGCTTTAGCGGAGAGGTCCAGAAAAGTTCTGCGGGAGAATGCCTGGTTTGTCATGATTGTACTGATTAATAATTACCAAACGAGAATCTATTTTAACCCGGCAAGCCGGATCGTTGAATTTTGCGTGCTGGTCCAAATACAAATAGGTACAGCATGGCCCACGCGAGCAGGTAAGCGAAACTGGCAATGTTAAACACAACATTATAGCCCTGAGCCAACTGCCCGATACCTTTGTAATGGTCCAGAATGCGCCCCACAATCAGCGGAAAAATACTGCCGCCAATGGTTCCAGCCATCGTACCAAAGCCCACCACCAAGCTCAAGCTTCGCTTTGGAAACACGTCCGACGCTACCGTAAACACGTTGGCCGACCACGCCTGATGCGCAGCCACCGCCAGACTCAGCACGACGATGACGGGCCAGATTTCACTGAACTGGCTAATGCTGAGCACGGGCACTACACATAAGGCAAACAGCAGCATGGCATACTGTCTGGCTTTGGTGGGTGGCCAGCCCTTACTAATCAGCCGCGACGACAGCCAGCCCCCGCCCAGACTGCCAATGGTTGCAGCTAAGTAGATGATAATGAGTGGCGCACCTAATTTCTTGAGATCGAGGTGATACACATCTGAGAGGTAAGCCGGAAGCCAAAACAGAAAAAACCACCAGATCGGGTCGGTGAACAGCTTCCCAAACATGAATCCCCAGATAGCCCTTTTGCGGAACACCGACCGCCAGCCTTCGGGAGTCGCCGAAGCCAGGTCGTCGGCCGTTTGAGGATCGCTGACAATGTGGGCCAGTTCTGCCGGGTTGACCCGCCGGTGCCGCGCTGGTACGTCGTAATAAAGCCACCAGACAACGATCCAGGCGAAACCAATCAGGCCCGTAATCACGAACGTCATCTGCCAGCCAACGGCCAGCGCTAAGCCCGGCACCACCGCCGGGGCCACCACCGCACCAATATTTGTCCCGGAGTTGAAAAAACCCGTAGCAAAGGCCCGCTCTTTCTTGGGAAACCACTCGGCCACGGTTTTGATCGACGCTGGGAAATTACCCGATTCGCCGATGCCCAACAACGCCCGTGCTACCATGAAACCCGTGGTGCCGCCCGCCAGCGCGTGGGCCATTGCGGCCACGCTCCAAACCGCAATGGACACCATGTAGCCGGTTTTGGTACCGATTCGGTCGATGACGTACCCCGCCAGCAGCGCACTCATGCCGTAGGCTAAGGTAAACGCCGTTACAATGCCCGCGTAATCAGATTCTGTCCAGCTAAACTCGGCGGTCAGCATGGGTTTGAGTAAACTGATTACCTGTCGGTCGAGGTAGTTGATGGTTGTGGCCAAGAACAGCAGCCCGGCAATTACCCAGCGGTAGTTGGTTCGGGTCTGGTTCAGGTCCAGCGCGGGCGAAATTGGAGCGGTATTTAGCATCGATTTTTAAGGAATACGGTGATTACGTTTACAAGTTAAATCCATTCCAGCCTTCGGCCCGGCAGATGCCCAGTTCCAGCCCCCGAAGTTCGGCTAAGCCGCGCAACCGGCCAATGCACGAATAACCCGGATTGGTCCGCTTCTGCAAATCATCGAGCATCTGATGGCCGTGGTCGGGCCGGAACGGAATCGGCTCCGCCACCCGCTGCTGAACGGCCAGTATCTCGCGCATCACGGCGTACATGTCCACGTCGCCGTCCAAATGATCCGATTCGAAAAAGTTGCCGTGCTCATCTTTCCGGACGTTGCGCAGGTGAACAAAGTGAATTCGTTCGCCGAGTAGCCGGACCATTGCGGGCAGGTCGTTGGCGGAGTTCGCCCCCAGCGACCCGGTGCAGAAACACACCCCATTGCTCAGGTTCGGCACGCTGGTCAGCAACTGGTTGTAATCCTCGGCGCGGGACATGATGCGGGGCAGACCGAAAATTGGAAACGGTGGATCGTCGGGATGAATAGCCAGCCGGATACCTACCTCATCGGCTACTGGGGCAACTTCGGCCAGAAAATCAATCAGATTCGCGCGCAGGGCGTCGGCATTGATATCGGCGTAGGTATCGAGTTTGGCCCGCATTCCATCGAGTGTTTGTTTTGCCTCGCCCGGTATGCCAAACATCACAATGTCAGCCAACTGCTCACATTCGGCTGGGCTGTATTTTTCAAAACGTCGTTCGGCTTCCGCCAGCACCTCAGCCGGGTAATCGTCGGCAGCGTTGGGGCGTTTCAACAGATGAATATCAAACACCGCCAGATCGAACCAGTTGAAGTACAACGCTTTCGAGCCGTCGGGCATGGTATAGTTCAAATTCGTGCGCGTCCAGTCGTTGACCGGCATGAAGTTATACGTCACCACCCGCAGTCCGCAGGCAGCTAAATTCCGCAGACTCTGTTTATAATCCTCAATGTTTTGCCGAAATGGCCCCGTCCGGGTTTTGATGGACTCTGAAACGGTAAGGCTTTCGACCACGGCCCAGTGCATCGGGGCACCAGCCGAACCGACCGACTCAATTTCGGCCTGCCGGGTCCGAATGGCGTCCACGGGCCACACTGCCCCGTGCGGGATCTGGTGCAGCGCCGTCACAATACCGGTCGCACCCGTTTGCCGAACATCAGATAATGTCACCGGATCGTCCGGCCCGAACCACCGCCAGGTTTGTAGTAGGTTCATTTTTTGAATGATGAATGATAAACAATGAATGATAAATGGCTTTCGGTGCCCGTGCATCATGTCATCGTTCATCATTCATCGTTTATCATTCATCATTAACTTATACGCCCGAGAAAACATGAAATCCACCATCCACGCACACGACCTCGCCGTTGACGAAGCGCGACGCCCCCGACAGCAGCCAGATTAGGGTGCCGTTTAATTCGCTGGGCTGACCAAACCGCCGGTAGGGTGTGTTGCGGATGACGGCTTCGCCCCGCGTCGTGTGCGAGCCGTCGGGGTTGGTAAGCAGATGCCGGTTCTGCTGGGTGATGAAAAAGCCGGGAGCCAGCGCGTTGATGCGCACCGCGTCGCCGTACCGGTTGGCCAGCTCAACCGCCATCCAGCGCGTGAAATTATCCACGGCCGCCTTCGCCATCGAGTAGCCCAGCACGCGGGTAATGGCCGACTGCGACGCCATCGACGAGATGTTGACGATGCTCCCACCTTGCCGGGCAATGGATGGTCCAAAGGCAAACGTCGGCATCAGTGTACCGTACAAATTCAGGTCGAATGCGGTTTTGATAGCCGCAATGTTCACTGAAAACAGATCCTGATTGGGCTGAATCACGGCTTCGGCGACATTGCCGCCAGCCGCGTTGACCAAATTGTCGATCTGCCCGTATTTGGATAAGACTTCGTCACACGCCTGCTTTATGTCGTCAGCATTAAGTACGTCGGTCGCGATAAAGTGGGCTTCGTAGCCGCTTCGGCGCAGGTCGGCGGCTCGCCTTTCTCCAACGTCCGTGTTCCGGCCGAGGAGTATGACTGTGCCACCCGCCTGCCCGATGGCATCGCAAAAAGCCTCCCCCAACACACCCGTCGCGCCCGTTACGACAGTAACCGTACCCGTTAGATCGAACGGATTGACTTTTGGCGCTGGCGCTTCGGTCACTACCAGGTCGGCTGGTTTATGCGAGTTTTGATTACTTATAGTCATGGTGTTTAATTCATCCTTCCCGTATGCGCAGGCAACTGTTCAGAAGGGCAAATCAGAAAGCCATATCCGTTGGCAGTTTACTGAGTTTGTAATGTTAAGTGCATCAGCCAACCATGAACCAAGCCTTATCAAAAGTAGGTATCAGATCAAAACGCCTTCGTTTATACGAATTTTACACCTGTTTTATGAGAACCATTCTCTTGTCCGTAACGCTGTGTCTGCTAAATATTACTCTCGTTGCCCAGCCGCTCCGGCTTCTCCCCCAAAACCCGCACTATTTCCAGTACCAGAATAAACCCACGGTGCTGGTCGGCTCCGGTGAGCACTACGGCGCGGTACTGAATCTGGATTTCGACTACCAAACGTACCTGGTGGCCCTGCACACCGATAATCTAAATACAACTCGTCTCTTCACAGGAGCCTATGTCGAAAAGTTAGGCGATTTTGGCATCCAGAAAAACACGCTGGCCCCTAAAACTGGGCGGGTTGTACTACCGTGGGCACGAAGCACTCAGGACGGCTACACGCTCGGCGGCAACCGCTTCGATCTGAGGAAATGGGACGACGCGTATTTTACCCGGCTGCGCGATTTCGTGGTCGAAGCTCAGCGGCAGGGCGTCATTGTGGAGATTACACTGTTCTCGTCGCACTACGGCACGGGTTGGCCCTACAGCGCCTTCAACCCGGTCAACAACGTTAACCAGACCGACGACGTCAAGCCACTACTAGTCAATACGTTGCAAAACGGTAACCTGCTGGGCTACCAAGAGCAGTACACCCGCAAGATCGTGCGCGAACTGAATGGGTTTGCCAACCTTTACTTCGAGATTCAAAACGAGCCGTGGGCCGACCAGAAAGACACGATTTTGATCCGCAACGAATACCACACATCGGAAAACGGCAAGCCCGACTTCCGGGCAACGCTCGAAGTAACGAGTCAGGCCGCTAACGACTGGCAGCGACGGGTGTCGTCGTGGATTGTGGACGAAGAGAAACGGCTCCCGCAAAAGCACCTGATCTCGCAGAACATCGGCAACTTCCGCTACCCCGTTGTCAATCCCGATCCGAACGTGTCTATTGTCAATTTTCACTACGCCCTGCCCGAAGCCGTGACCGATAACTACGCGCTGAACCGGGTGGTGGGCTTCAACGAAACAGGCTTTGCGGGACAGTCCGACGTGACATACCGGCGGCAGGCGTGGCGGTTTCTGATGGCGGGTGGTGGCCTGTTCAACCAACTCGACTACTCGTTTGCGGTGGGGGCAGAAGCGGGGCAGGATACGACCTACCGGGGTGGCACCACGCCCGGTGGCGGCAGCCCGGCCCTGCGCAAACAGTTCGGCATCCTGAAGCAATACGTCGAGCGGCTGGATTTAGCGCGACTAACTCCCGATCCAGCCGTGGTGCGGGCTTCGCCGGGGGCTATGACATACGCTCTGCGTAACGGCCCGGTCGGCTGGGTCATCTACGCCGAGCCACTCGCACTCAAGCCATTTACGCTGCAACTCAACCTACCGAAAAGCAACTACCGCGCCGAGTGGACCGACGTCATGACCGGTGTCGTGCTAAAAACCGAATCTGTTGCGCCGGGTGGCGTGCTAACGGCTCCGGTCGGCAAGCGGGACGTGGTGGTGCGGGTAACGGGGAACTAAGGCTTCGTGTTTGAGTATGTATGTGTGTGCGTGTTTACAGTGTGTAGGCACTGACATACCCAAACACTAAAAACTTTCCCCTACTTCGCTCCGGTCAGCACCTTTTGCATCTGCTCGGCCACGAACTGGTTGCCCAAGTCGTTGAGGTGAACCCGGTCGGTGGTGAGGATACCCCGGTCTTTATTGTCTGAGTTATTTCTCAGGTCATGCTCCAAGAACGCCTTCCGCAAATCGACTAACGGCAGGTTCTGGCGCGTGGCCAGATCACGAATAAACTGGCTGTATTGGTTCAGGTCGCCGTCCTGCTGATTGGTCATGTCGGTTTTTTCGCCGATGGCTGCTGGCGTACACAGCACCACGCGGACGTTGGCCGCCTGTAATTTTTTGACCACCGCTTCATAGAACTTCACAAACTTATCGGGGTCGGTACCGGTGCCCGATGTGGCTTTGTGCCAGACATCATTGACGCCCACCCAAATCACGACAACGTCGGGCTTCTGGGCCAGCACGTCGTCGTCCATTCTGAGGAACAGGTCATAAATTTTATTGCCTCCAATGCCCGCGCCAATCAGTTCATACTGCTCAGCGGGGAGCATTGCTTTGAGCCGGTCGATGTAGCCGCCGGGTTTAATGCCCGCCTGGGTGATGGAATCGCCGAAGAAAACGACGCGCGTGGGTTTGGCCGCGCTCATAGCGAGCAAAGCGGCTACTGATAGAAAGAGAAGAAAGCGAGAGAATGTAGTCATGGCTGTAAAAGGAGGAGAGTATTGGCTGTTACTTGTCTGTTTCTACATCTGCGCATAGAGCAAAAGGCCGGGTATAGCCCTAACCACTTCTACTGGCAACCGGAGATACACATCCTAACTTGTTTGAACATCTGACTACCGCTGACGTTGTGTGGTGACTCAACTAAAACTTTGTTCATCAAGTAATACGCCTATGTTAGCCATGAGTTACCGGGGACCCCGACGGGTTCGTATTGAGCACAAACCTGACCCACGGATTGAGCATCCCGAAGATGCCATCGTCCGGGTTACCCGCTCCTGTATCTGCGGGTCTGATTTGCATTTGTACAATGGCAACGTGCCCGACACCCGCGTAGGCATGACGTTTGGGCACGAGTTTACGGGTATAGTAGAAGAAATAGGGCCCGAAGTGCAAAAGCTGAAGGTGGGCGACCACGTGCTGGTGCCTTTCAACGTAGCCTGCGGGAAGTGCGTTTTCTGCAAACAGGGACTTTTCGGAAATTGCCACGAATCGAACACGCAGGCTACGGCCGTCGGCGGTATTTTTGGCTACTCCCACACGGCGGGTGGTTATGACGGCGGACAGGCCGAACGGGTTCGGGTACCCTACGCCGACGTTGGCCCCACGGTTATTCCGCCGGGTATGGACCCGGACGATGCCGTTTTGCTGACCGACGTGGTGCCAACGGGCTACTCGGCTGCCGAGATGGGCGGCATTCAACCCGGCGACACGGTCGTGGTTTTTGGGGCGGGTCCCGTGGGTATCATGGCCGCCAGGTGTTCGTGGCTGTTTGGCGCAGGCCGCGTTATCGTCATCGACAACGTGGATTATCGCCTGGAGTTCGTCCGAAACTACGCGAACTGCGAAGCGTATAACTACAAAGAAATGGACGATGTCGTCCTGTTTCTGAAAAAAGCAACTGACTGGCTGGGGGCCGACGTTTGCATTGATGCCGTTGGAGCCGAGGCAACCGGTAGCGGGCTGCAAACCATCACTGGCCGGAAACTTCTCCTACAGGCGGGTTCGGCCACGGCGCTCCACTGGGCGATCAACTCCGTCCGGAAAGGCGGCATTGTATCGGTTGTGGGGGTCTACGGACCTACCGACAACTTGGTGCCCATTGGTAACGTAGTGAACAAAGGCCTGACCATCCGGGCCAATCAAACCCCGGTGAAGCGGTTGTTGCCGCGCCTGATCGAGCATGTGCAAAACGGTGTTCTCAACCCAAAAGGGCTAATTACACACCGCGTTCCGTTAGACGACGTTTCGGATGCATATTACATGTTCTCCAACAAGCTCGACAACTGCATCAAGACTGTGCTCACCATGCCATCTGCCACCATTTAACCTCGTATTCTCATGGAAAATATAGCAGAAAAGTACGCGCACATAAAAGGCTGGGGTATCGATGCTAATCCGAAGAACGACCCAACCTATCCCATGAAACACCACGTCAGCGACGAACACAATGGCTACACTTGGGAACGGCCTGAGCAGCAACCGGTAACCATCGAGGTGTTGCAATCTACCGAACGCCCGAACGTAAGTGCGGTCTTCGGTACGTCGGTTCCCCCGTCGGGGCTGAGTGGCCAAATCCGGCGCTTTGCCTTTAAATACAGCGAAAACGAATATGGCCACTGGCTTCCATTGCTGATTGCCGACCGTGTCAACGTTGTCGAAGGTATCATTGACGACTTGAGACAGGGGCACGTACCGAATATCTTTGCCGAAAAAGGCTTCGCTGCGGAGTGGAAACACGACCGGGCCGGTTTCGTGCAGCGGGCGCTTGTTACTGCTCTGGTGTCGACAGCAATTTTCAGTCTGTTCTACGGAAGGAGTAAAGCGAAGAGATCGCGCTTAAGATAAACCAAACGTCAGGCAGAAACGGGATAGGGCGGACTAATTAGTCCGCCCTATCCCGTTTCTGCCTGATTTAAACTGTCAGCCCAATCAACATACCCTCAATAGCCACTCTTTTTCGGAGTAGTTCTGACTGACAGCGAATCGTCATATACAGCAATGTCCAGTTGACTGTCAAGCGGATACCCGTTGGTATAATAACCGAACGTTTCGGTCAGTATATCGGGCGAAGCCGCGATCTTGTAGCGTAACCGGTATGAACCATCCGTTTTGTCGACGTTAGCAAATTCAAAATTGAAGGCCAGTGTCTGCTGCTGTTTCAACCCAGGCTTTTGTACGCTTCCCTGCCCCCGATTTGTTGAGAAGGACAGGTATCCAATCTGTTTGCCGCTGCGGTTCACAATCTGAACAGCAACGTTGTTGGCGGGGCTTACCTCCCGGCACCCAACAAACAGTATGACAAGTGTTAGCAACAGCAGTAAGTTAATTTTGCGCATGTGAAAATCGTTAGCGTAGCGACGCATGAATGTCAGTTTAAAGCTACGGAAACTTGGGGAACTTGCTGAAGTCGGGTTTGCGCTTTTCCAGAAACGCATCCTTGCCTTCTTTAGCCTCTTCCGACAGATAATAAAGCAGCGTGGCATCGCCCGCCAATTGCTGAATACCGGCTTGCCCGTCTAACTCGGCGTTTAACGACGCTTTGAGCATTCGGAGGGCAATCGGGCTTTTTTCGAGAATCTTGCGGCACCACTCAATCGTCGTTTCTTCCAGTTTGTCGAGCGGCACGACTTTGTTCACCAAACCCATGTCCAGCGCTTCCTGCGCATCGTACTGATCGCAGAGAAACCAGATTTCACGGGCTTTTTTCTGGCCCACCACCCGCGCCAAATAACTGGCACCAAACCCACCGTCGAACGAGCCGACTTTGGGGCCGGTCTGGCCAAAGCGGGCGTTGTCGGCGGCAATGCTCAGGTCACAGACCACGTGCAACACGTGGCCTCCGCCAATGGCATACCCGGCCACCATCGCGATCACGGGCTTGGGAATGCGCCGAATCTGCATCTGCAGGTCCAGTACGTTCAGGCGTGGCACCTGATCTTCACCCACGTAGCCGCCGTGCCCCCGCACCGACTGGTCACCCCCTGAGCAAAAAGCTTCACCCCCCTCGCCGGTTAGAATGATGACGCCGATGCGCACATCCTGCCGGGCAATCTCCATCGCTTCCGACATTTCCTTGACCGTCTGGGGCGTAAACGCATTGCGCTTGTGGGGGCGATTGATGCTGATTTTGGCGATTCCATCGTAGTAGCTGAACAGAATCTCTTCGTATTCTTTAATCGGTTGCCAGGGGTAGTTGCTCGTCATGAATAAAGAGTGAAAGAGTAAAAAGAGTGAAAGAGCGGAAGCTGATGCACCGGCCAACGTCAGTTACGGCACTCTTTCGCTCTTTCATTCTTTCACTCATTGAATGAAACATCGTGATACTGCACGTCCCAAGTGTGGTCGGCCATCATGCGGACGGTGGCCAGGCAGCGCTCGAAGGGAAATTTGCGGCCCCACTCGGTTGGGCCAATCATCGACAGAACGTCAGTGCTGTTATGACCCTTGCGCTGGTAGAAATAATAGGTGTGGCCCACAACCGGCTCGAAATTCATCTGGGCCGAATAGATACGCTCTGACACTTCGACCCGGTTACGGATGGCGGTGGCCTGCTCGGCCAATAACTGCATTTGCTTATACAACTGCGTCAGTTGCATGTCGGTCTGCTCCCGCATGGCCGACACCGCCCGACCGGTTATTTTTCCCTTGTCTTCGGGCCGGATCACCGCCCCGCCAGCCGTGTGGGCGTAGGCCAGCAGACCCGGTGACTCAGCAACTTTTTCCGGCGAAATCGGATTGATAATGACCTTCGCTTCTTCCATACGTATATGACTGACTGCCCGTGATGAGCCGTCTAAATTAACCCCCCGATGAACGTCTTTGTTTGGTGGGTTGAGGACAACAAAAAAAGGTACATTTACGGTAGAAAACCGGCTTTCAACCGCAAAAGTACGTTAAAACCACTATGGAAACCACCTTCTCGACAACAGACCAGCCGCTGATGAACCGGCACGAATTTTTCCGCTTCGTTGGAATCAGTGTCGGGGCGGTTCTGCTACTGAGCTGCACGTCGGCCTGCGACGGAGCCACCAACCCGGACCTCACCGCAGCGGCTAACCAGCCCCAACCAGCCCGCAAAATCGACTTCACCCTCAACCTCAGCGATAAGGCCAACGAAAGTCTGAAAACGAAAGGCGGCTACGTCATTGTCAACGATGTTATTGTGGCTCAGACCAAAGACGGGGTGTACATTGCAGTGTCGGCCAAATGCACTCACGAGGGTACTCTGTTGGTATACAAGCCAGTCGAAAATCAGTTTTATTGCCCTCTCGACCTGTCACGCTATGATGCGAAGGGCAAAGTGGCTACTGGCCCTGCCACCCAGGCTCTGCAGCAATACCTGATCGTTGCCGAGCCCACGGCCGGTGTGCTTCGAATCAGCAACTGACTCTTGTCATTTACCTGATGGCTACTCAACGGCCTGCCCTATTTCTCGACCCTGCCACACCCCAGCACTGGCCGGTATTCCAAACGCCGTACGAAGCAGAAGCACTCGACTTCTGCCGGGCCTGGATGAGTGGCCAGCCGGAGTTTGTGCTACAAACGTCGGGGTCTACCGGTGTTCCCAAAGCCATTACCCTTACGCGGGCGCAGATGCGGGCCAGTGCGCACCTAACCGGTCAAACGCTGGGCTTAAAACCCGGTGATGCCGCGCTGGTGTGCCTCAACATTCGCTACGTAGCCGGGGTAATGATGCTCGTGCGGGGACTGGAGTTGGGGTTACCCATGACAGTCATCGAACCGTCCGGCAACCCACTGTCAGGCTTTGACGCCGAGCAAACGAGGTTCGCTTTTGCGGCTTTCGTCCCGCTCCAACTTCAGACCATTCTGGAGCAGACACCCGACAAATTGCCCATTCTGAACGCAATGAAGGCTATTCTGGTCGGAGGAGCGGCAACCAGCCCCGCGCTGGAACAGGCACTACAGGTGATCGAATCCCCCGTTTTTGCGACGTATGGCATGACCGAAACCGTGTCGCACGTCGCCCTTCGGCGGCTGAATGGCGCCGACCGTCAGGAGTGGTTCACCGCCCTCGACGGCGTCGACCTCGGCACCGACGAGCGGGGCTGCCTGCATATCACCTCGGCCGCAACCAACTTCGTCCGGGTGCAAACCAACGACGTGGTCGAACTGAATGATCCCGCCCATTTTCGATTGCTGGGCCGGGCCGACCGGATCATCAACAGCGGGGGCGTGAAAGTGCAACCCGAACAAATTGAGCAACTTATTGAACACCTACTGGCCATGTCGGGTATAGCAGCCCGGTTGTTCGTGGCGGGTCTGCCGAGCGAGCGGCTGGGACAGCGGGTGGTGCTTTTTTGCGAAGCATGGACACCCACCGATGAGCAATGGCAACAGATACAAGAGGCAGTCCGGACGCAAATCGGCCCGTATGCCGTACCCAAAGAAGCCATTACGGTAGCGCAGTTTAATGAAACACCCACCGGAAAAATTGATCGGGCACGGACAATCGACCGATACCGCTAATTTTACGTCCCGTTAACCACGCGCTGATGCTTTTCGCCAACCTCAACGTTCGCTATCAAACCGCCCGGTCGCTGCCCGCGCCTTACGCTTATTTCTACACACTTACGGCCAGGCCCACTGGCAACGAAGTTCAGATCGACCTCACCATCACGTATCCCGACCGCGACGACATTGACGACGATGAGTTGATAGCGGAAGGCTTTACGCGCGACGACGATTTCAGTTGGTCGGGGCGGTTGCCCAATGCGTGGCTGCGGGCGTTTGGAGACGTGGCCGACAAAACGCGGCTTCAAGCAGTTGATGAGGAGCAGTTGGGCGAAGATGACGACTTTTGGGACATAACGTTCGATGGTAGCCAAACGGGGAAACCCGCGAACGCCGACGACTGGCAGTACCTGATCCAGGAGTTGATCCAGGCAACCTACGAAGCCGACAAACGCGAACGGTCGTTTGAGTTGACGTTTCTGGACAGTCGCGGGCCGGGCCGTGAACTTGTCCTGACGGCTTCGTTCTTTGACCGGACGGTTATCATCCGGGACCGCAGCCACCGCGACGGCTCCCGAACATTGCCTTGGTCGACCCTGCAACGCGTGATGAGCACCGTCTACAGCGTCGATTTTGACCCTGACACAACCCTCAACCGACGCCCCAAAACCACCGGCCAGTGGCTCAACTTAGGCACCGACGACTGGTATGAAGTCAGCAAGTTTCAGGACCTGACGGCGCTGCTGTCAAACCTGTAAGCCTCCACACCTCCGCCGATACTAATCCGTCAAGCTGTAAACTGCGTTCCTGAAGCGTCAAGTCCATTTCGGCCATTAGGGATTGCCAATCAGCTAACTGGCGCGATTCGATGTTCGCCGTTAGCCGAAAGAACCAAATCATCGTCTGGATCAGCGTCCTTTTACCCCAATCAGTAGTGGGTACAAAATCGGTAACGAGCCATTGACCACCCGGTTTAAGAGCCGTTCGGAGCCGGGGAAGCAGCCGCGTCCGCAACGTTTGCGCGGTGAATAAATCCAGCACGAAAGGCGTGATGATCGTATCGAACTGGTCGGTGGGCGGCAACGTGGCTTCGTCGCCCACCCGAAACTCGACCGTGCCCAGCAGTTGGCGCTTCAGTACCCGCCGACTGGCGAGAGCGACCATCCGGGCCGACGCGTCGAGATACACGATCCGGGCGAGCGGGTTCGTGGCCAAGAGTGGTTCGAGCAGCCAGCCCGTTCCTCCACCCATAATCAGCACTGATGCTCCTGCCGGAATCCGGTTGAGAAACACGGCTTGCGCCCGTTGCAGTGACTGCCCAAACACTATGGACACCAGACTGTCGTATACGGGTGCAATCCAATTAAAATTAGTGGTTGAAGAAGCCACTCGTTGAGTGTATCTATTGATTTGAGAGAAATGTACGGTGCTCAGTCATTATGTATGGACGGAGTTAACTGTACGTTACCTTAGCTTAATTTAAGTCCGTACAGCCAGCCGCGAAACCGATTGATTAGTGGGTGGCTCCTGCCAGCGTTTGCAGATCCGGCCACACGTAGCGCAGCACAATGCCGTGTTCGCCCCGCACCGCTTCCTGATTGATAGCCCCCAGATTGTCATAAAAAGCTCGGGCCGGGTGATTCTGTTCGTACACCCACAGGAAGAAGGGCGAGGACGCATCCTGTTGCTGCACCCACTTGGCGGTCTGCCGGATGAGAGCCTGACCAATGCCCCGGCCTTTGTACGCGCTGGCTACGTGTAGGTTATCCAGTAACGCCCCGTAAACCGGATCGCTGCCCGTGAGCACGCAGGCAAACCCAACGAGTTGCCCCCCGTCTTCGGCCACGATAATCTGCCGGTTGAACGGCTGCTCAGCGAACCGCTCCTGCCAGACGTCCAGCCGCTCGGCCTCGACGTCTTCATCCAGAAACTCGTCGGGCATGATGCCCCGGTAGGATTCCTGCCACGAACGGGCGTGGAGAGCCGCTATCCGATCAACATCGGCAACGGTGGCGGTGCGGTAAGTGATGGGCTGAACCAATGACTGGAACATGACGCAGGCATCGACAAATCCCAGCGTTGCGTGCCGAAACGCACCGGGCAGTTCGCCGATGATCTGAAAGCCCAGCGATTGCCAGAGGTTGATGGCCCGCACGTTGGTTTTGATGACAATGTTGAACTGCATGGCCCGGTAGCCCAGGCGCCGGGCTTCGTCCAGCGAGAACAACCCCATCTGCCGACCAATGCCCTTGCCCGCGTGGGCAGGGTGAACCATATAGCCCGCGTTGGCCACATGCGACCCTAAACCCGGCTGGTTATTTTTCAGAAAAAACGTCCCGATAACCTCACCCGACAGTTCGGCGACGTAGGAGATCACGCCCGGACCGAGCCAGAATGCCAGCATCTCGTCTTTGGGCGTGTCAGGCGCGAAGGCCCAGGTATCGCCCGCGGCAATAATGGGACGAATAATCGCCCAAAGTGGTTCGCGGTCAGCGTCGGTGGCGCGTCGAATGGTCATCATCGGGACGGTCAGACTTAAACGGCTACGGGTGCTTTTACGGTCTGCTGGCTCTCACCGGCCACCGTCACCTCTTCACCGTGCATCAGAATTGTGATGGGCTGGGTCGAAAAGCTTTTCACCGTTACATCCTGCTGCGTGGTTGTCACCTGGAGCAACGCCCCCCGGAAGCGGATTTTGAACGCCAGCGACTGCCAGTTGTCGGGACAGTACGGGCTGAACGAAAGCCCATCTGTGCCAACGCGCATTCCACCAAAACCCTTTACCACAGCCAGCCACGTACCGGCCATGCTCGTAATGTGGCAACCATCTTCGGTGTCATTATTGTAGTCGTCGAGGTCGAGCCGGGCCGTGCGCAGATACATTTCGTAGGCCTTCTCCTTCATACCGAGTTTTGACGCCTGAATGGAGTGAACGCAGGGTGACAGCGACGATTCGTGCACCGTCATTGGCTCGTAAAAATCGAAGTTGTGCCGGAGCGTATCGGTGTCAAATTCATCTTCAAAAAAGTACAGTCCCTGCAACACATCGGCCTGTTTAATGAAGCACGACCGCAAAATCCGGTCCCACGACCAGTTTTGGTTAATGGGCCGCTGCCCCTTCGGAATGTCAGAGACCGGCATCAGGTCCTTGTCTAAGAAACCTTCCTGTTGCAAATACACCCGCCGTTCTTCATCGTAGGGCAGGTACATGTTCTCGATAATATGCGTCGCTTTTTCAATCTCCTTATCCTCGCGAAAGTGAATTCGGTCGATCAGGTCGGCGTATTTATCGGCATCCAGCGCCTTTACTTTGGCGACGGCTTCGATGGTGTAGCGCAGGGTCCAGGCGGCAATGTAGTTCGTGTACCAGTTGTTATTGACGTTATTTTCGTACTCGTTCGGACCCGTCACGCCCAGCATTACGTACTGCTCCTTGGCTTTTGACCAGTTGACGCGCTGACTCCAGAACCGGCTAATGGCGATGAGTACTTCGAGGCCGTAATCGGCTAAGTACTGCTCGTCGCCGGTGTAGCGGACGTAGTCGTAGATGGCGTAGGCAATGGCACCGTTGCGGTGAATTTCCTCGAAGGTGATTTCCCACTCGTTATGGCACTCCTCGCCGTTCATCGTCACCATCGGATAAAGCGCGGCTCCGGCTCGGAAACCGAGTTTCTGCGCGTTTTCGATGGCTTTCCCCAACTGCTTGTAGCGGTATATCAGCAGATTGCGGGCTACTTTCTGGTCGGCGGTGGCGAGGTAGAACGGCAGGCAGTAGGCTTCGGTGTCCCAGTAGGTCGAGCCGCCGTATTTTTCGCCGGTGAACCCTTTCGGGCCAATGTTGAGCCGCTCGTCTTCGCCGGTGTACGTTTGGTTGAGTTGAAAAATGTTGAACCGGATTCCCTGCTGAGCCGCCGTGTCTCCATCAATGATAATGTCATTGGTTTTCCACTTATCAGCCCAGGCCTGTTTCTGCTCGTAGAGCATCTTGTCGAATCCTTTCCGCATGATGGTCTGAATAGCCTTGCGGGCTTCTTTCATCAACTCATCCGAGTCGTAGTTGAGCGATGAGAGATTGACGGCATACTTGAAGATAGCCGTTTCCTGCCCCTGCCGACAGTCGAGCGTAATGCGGTTGGCTACGTATTTTTCGTACTTGATCGGCTGCGACTGATAATCAATCTTCACGCCGTCCTGCTCAATGGCAACGCACATGCCCGTTGCGACGTGGAAGCCGGTTTTGCGGGTCCGCAGTTCGATGTACGCTTCGCCGTAGGCGGTTTCCTTGCGCACTTCATCCCAAAACGTCTCGTCGTAGTTGGCGTCGCGGTTGCGGATGGCCCCGTCAATGTAGGGCGTAATCGTGATTTTGGCGTCGAAATTGAGCGGGGAGACGGCGTAGCGGATGGCTCCGGCTTCATCGTCAACGATGGAGCAGAACCGTTTGGCGTTGACTTTCAACTGCTTGCCGCTTTTCAACGTAGCCACAAACTCGCGTTCGAGGTAGCCTTCCTGCATGTTCAGCACCCGCCGGAAATCGCGCACGGCGCAGGTGTTGAGGTCGAGGGTTTCGTACTCGACGTCGATGTCGATACCGATCCAGTTAGCCGCGTTGAGCACTTTGGCAAAGTACTCCGGGTAGCCGTTTTTCCACCAGCCGACGCGGGTTTTGTCGGGGTAATAAACGCCCGCCACGTAGTTGCCGGGGAGTGTCTTACCCGTGAACTTCTCTTCAAACGAACCGCGCCCGCCGTGTCGGCCATTGCCGAGCGACATCACGCTTTCGGTTACTTCATTGAACTCGGAGTGAAAATCGGTTTCGATGATACACCACGGGTCATGCTGCAAATAGTGTTTCATTCAATTACTTAGATCGTTGCGCGAAATTAAAGCGAACGACGGGCAGTTTTCGCTTTTTTTCGTCGAAACAATCTAAGCAGGTGCTCCAATTCATACCTCCGGCTGATTACTGACCGGGTTTTGCGGCTTCCAACTCATCCAGCAGCCAGGGCTGAGTTCGATGGGCCGTTTCCTGACGCAGCTTAGCGACTTCCTCCGCCTTAATAATCGACAGCGTCCGCCGGGAACCGCCGGGACCCCGTCCCGCCGTGGCCGATGCCGACGAGGGGCCAGCCGCAGCACCCGCTGGTCTGGCGTTCTGAGCCGGTTGCCGGGCCGGAGGTGGGCCAGTAGGTGTACCAAATTCATAACGGACATAATTGGCCACGGAGGCAATCCACTCGTCGTTATTATCGGCCATCGACGGCATAATCGTTGGGTAGCTCTTTCCGTCAATTGGGCCGGATAGTCCCTGCAATAAAATCTTAAGCAGCAACTCATTATCGGCCAAGTGTTTGGAACCTGCAATGGGTGGAGCAACCTCGTTCGCCAATCCTTTTCCGTCGGTGCCGTGGCAGGATGAACAAAGCGACTTGAAAATCTCAGCTCCTCTCAACACGGAATTACGGTCGGCTGCGGCCAGACTGCCCAATTTTCGTCCGTATGTCTTGAAATCAACGTTTTTCTGAATGCTGGCTTCTACAGCCGTCAGTACGGGATGCGCTGCGTTCTGGGCCAGAAACTCCTGAATTACCGCTTTCGCTTTGTCGGCGCTGCTGTAATGCAGGGACTCCAGCAACTGAATCCGCACGTCGTCGCTCGGGTCGTTCCGTAGCTGCGTAACCTGCTGAATCATGGCTTCTTCGTTCTTTTTCAGGTAAGGTTCGCTTAGCCAGATGGCGGTTCGGCGCACCTGCGCATCGTCGTCCCTCAGCGCCCGGCTAATGGTAGCCTGATCCATGGCATCCAGTCCTTCCAGCGTCCACAGGGCATGGATTCTGGCTAACGCGCCGGGCTTTTTAATCGACTTGGTTGGCTCACCAGCCGCCAGTTGCCGCAGCGTGGGCACCACCGATTTATCCCCCAGAACGATTAGTTGTTTCTGAGCATTGTCGCGCCACCAGCCGTTGGGATGGTCTAAATAAGCCACCAACTGCTGGGCCGACTCGTCCAGCATCCGGGGTTTGGGTCCGGGCTTCACCCCGTCCTGAACCAGCCGCCAGATTCGTCCGTGCTGAATTTGCTTATCCAACCCCAACCGCTCAATCTGGGGGCGAATCCAACTGCCTCTGGGCGTCCACTGCGATTCCTGGATGATACCCCGGTTCATATCGACAATGTAGAGATTACCGTCTGGTCCGGTATAGGTATTCACCGGCCGGAAGTGAAAGTCCGACGAGGCAATAAATTCTTGTTCTTTGTAGACGTTAGCTAACTGCGTTTTGCCCTGCTGATTCACCACGTCGGCGCGTCGGACAATGCGGGCTACCGGCTCACAAATGAGGTAATCGCCCACTAAATCGGCGGGTAGTTTATCGCCCCGGTAAATGGATTGTCCGCAGCCCGCCGTAAAATGATTCAGCGTACTGTCGGCCCGTAATCGCTTCCCTCCGCCCTGGGCATCGGGATTCGCGATGATGGACCAAACCGGGCTGAATGTCTGCTCATCATAAGCATCGGCAAATTCGAGCGCACCGTATTTGGGGTTGATCTGGAAGCCGGAACCCGCATTTTCACCGCCCCCCCGGCTGAAAAAGAGCCGCCCGTAATTATCGTGCGTCAGTCCCCACTGACCGTTGGAGCCGCTCGGCAGTGAATCTACGATAACCGTTCCGTTGGTATAACGAAAGCGGACCGGGTCAACCGTCACGTAGATCCAGTTGTCCACGTTCCAGTCCAGCCCGCTGCGCTGGTGTTCCAGATTACCGGTTGCTTTACGGTCAACGTGATAAATCCGCTTTTTATCGTCGGCCACACCGTCCCCGTTGGTGTCTTTATAACTCCACAGGTCATACGTATGCGTTTCGTTGACAATCAGCTCGTGGTTTACGCACAGCAGCATCCGGGGCAGGAGCAGCTTGTCGATGAAGACCGAACTTTTGTCCATTTTTCCGTCTCCATTAGTGTCTTCCAGCAGCATCACCCGGCTCACGGGTTCGTGCTCGCCGGTGGCCTCGGCATCCTGCATGTAGGTGTCCATTTCGGCCACGTACATTCGGGCGTTGCCATCCCAGGCAATGGCAACGGGTTCGTGAATCATGGGGTCGCTGGCCACCAGTTCCATGTGGTATCCTTTGGGAACCCGGAAGGCGTTCAGGCTCTGCGTTGGCGTTAGCTGCGTGGGATTGGCAACGGGATTAACGACGGGCTTTGCGCCAAAATCACCTTCTACCTGAGCAGCCTGCTGGGGAGTCGTTCTGGATGCAGTGCAGGTGACGACTAAAGCAGAAACTACCAGTAAGCTTCCGATCCAGAATTTCTTTTTCATGAGAGACAAACGGTTTAACCGGGAAGACAACAGACGGCCGTTAGCTACTGACTATTCGGCAAAAAATAAGACCATTGGGACTATCAGTGCTCTGGTACTTAATGTGTTTGCGTCAGAGTGCTCATTTCCGCCCGTATGCGCATCGCCTGATTCATATGCCGCTCCGTGTGGGCCACCAGCATCCTGAGGGCATCGCCAAGCCTGATTTTCAGCCAGTTGCCGTACATCGTCATTACTTTCTCCTGATTCCAGTCGAGGTACACGGCTTTGTCGAGCAGGTCGCGCAGGGTGCTCTGCAGGTCAATGAACTGATTGAGCACCTCGGTTGGGTTTAGTTCGCCGGGCCGTCGGGGGCGGGTCATACCGGGAGCGGGCAGTTTGATGTTCATCGCCGGGTCAATGGCGTACAACATCGCTTTACCCAGCCAGTCCGATTCGATGGTCTGGTCAATGGGATTGGTTTGCACTACGCCCAGCGCATCAACCTTGTGCTGAATATTACGGATGTAGAACCGCTCGGCTAAGTTCAGGTGTTGAAGGCACTCCAGAACGCTCCAGCGGTCGGGCGCCGGTTTCCAGCGAAATTGCGGGTCAGACTGCGGTCTGAATTCGCGTTCGGCCGTGACGATTACGGCTGACAGGCGATGTTGAAGATCGTGGGCGGTAGCAAGTTTTTGCATGAGTTGGCTAATAACGTATGCGTATTCTGTTGATTATGTACGTGACCACGCCGTTGATAGATTCACGCCCATTCAGGCTTTACGCTCAATCTACACCCATTATACAAGTGCCTGAGCCTGCGTGAACAGCGCAACGTCGCGTTTAGAATCCAGGTCAATAGCGCCAGCCTCGAAGGGCACTTCAACGCAGTCGCTGCGGTGTTTGACAATTACCCATTTCACGCCTTTGTCCCCTTCCAATTGCAGCAGTTGAGCGATGTAGTCGCGGCTGAATAGGGCCGGCACACTCACCTGCGTGTCGTAGCGGCAAGCGACAATACCGGTACCGTGATCTTTCCAAACGTCCAGCATGTGAATCAGCAAACCTACCGATACCATCGGCTGATCGGTATGCAGCACCAGCACCGCGTCAATGTCTTCTTTACGCGTCAGATACAACGCGGCTAATCCAGTTTTGAGCGACGACGCCTGCCCCGTCGGCCACGCTGGGTTATCGACTAACGTAACGGGCAGACCCGCCAGTTCGGGCACAATCTGGTCGCGGTTAGCACCCAGCACCACAACAACCGGACCACGTTGCAGCGCCAGGGCGGTTTCAGTTACCCGGCGCATTAGCGACTGACCCTTATAGGCCAACAACTGCTTCGGCTCACCACCCATTCGTGAGGAGTCGCCAGCGGCTAATATAATCGTTCCAATTTTCAATAGATGAACGTATAGGTGTATAAGTGTTGGAGTGTACGCGTATTTGGGTGTGTAGGTGTTTAGGGTTTTAAGTGTATATGTGTGTGAGGATGGTGTTTACGGTACTTACACACGCATACACCTACACACCGTTGCTTTCTCCAACAATCTGCGTTCCAGTCAAGTTCTGCCGCTGGCTAAACACATCGGATGGGTACCCGACGGCAACGAGTGACAATCCTTCGGCCGGAGCCGACCGCCCGGCCCGCTGTCGGTCTTTAGCGTCAATGATCTTTTCAAACTCTATTACGCTCAGCCGCCCTTCTCCAACGGACAGCAGCGTACCGACAATGGTCCGCACCATACCCCGCAGAAACCGATCGGCCCGGATATGAAACGTCAGATCGCCGTTGACCTCCGGTTCCCAGTACGCCACGTCGATTCGGCAGTTAAACGTGTTGACGTCGGTTTTGACCTTACTGAAACTTTTAAAATCGCGGTAGCCCAGCAACTGGTTAGCAGCCTCGTTCATGCGTTCCACATCGAGCGGCAGCGTAAACACGTAGGCCAATCCGTCGCGAAACGGATCTTTCCGGCGACTAATCTGGTACCGATACTGCCGGAACGTGGCGGTGAAGCGGGCATGATCGTCGTGCCGAACCGGAAAGCAGTCGTACACGGCAATGTCACCCGGAATCAAACTATTCACTGATCGAATCAGGCTCGACGGCAGTGAGTTTTCTGTTTCAAAATGGGCGAACTGCTGCCCGGCATGAACACCCGTATCGGTCCGTCCGCTGCCAACAAGAGCGACGGGTTCCCGCAGAACGGTCAACAGCGCGGTTTCCAGCACTTCCTGCACACTCACTCCGTTCGGTTGTCGCTGCCAGCCGTGGTAGCGGGTGCCCCGGTAAGCCAGTTCGAGAAAATAGCGCATCGCATGGCAAAGCTACAACGCCCGCCGATATTGCCCTAAAAATAGTGAGGGCTTCAGCTTCGGGAGACTACCCAAACCCAAAGCCCCTACCACCGTGCAAACGTGTTTTGGTGTCTATGTGTGGGTGTCCGAACTGGCATCCACCGCAAAAACGTGTACATCCAAACACTAATATACCCGTTACTGCAACTCGTCACCAAACTTTTCGTTGCGGCCTGTTTTGTCAGTGTCACCGGTAATGGCTCCTTTCGCCATCTCGAACAGTTTTACCATTTTGCCACCCGGCCGGTCCCAGTATTCGCCCCCGTGAATGCTTACTTTAAGCAACCCTACGTTGGGGTCGTCTTTACCGCCGGGAAACCACGTTTTCAGAAAATCCGACCACAACTCGTTGATTTTATCGCGGTCGTTTACTACCTGGGCTGTGCCCTTGGTTGTCACGTACAACTCCGAACCGGGGTCCGAAAACGCTAAGCTGATGCGCTCGTGGTGCTGAATTTCGTCTACCTTATTGGAATCGTTGTACGTGAAAAACCACATTGTCCCGTCTGGTTCCATCTCGTGGGTTGCCATCGGACGCGTGTGAAAATCGCCATCGGCCTCCAGCGTGGTCAGCATGGCGATGCGAATGTCTTTAATTTTGTCTTTGAGCTTCTCCAGCTCGACGGCGTTCAGCGTGTGTTGGGCTTGCATAATTATACGATGATTGCTTATGCAGCATTAACCCCAGCGAAACAATAGAGTTTTGATAACCCACGCTAATTTCGGCAAAGTTGAGCAACTGGCTCACCGCCCTCACTCATAGCCGCTCCACCTCGAACCGCAACTCATCGACCAACTGACGCAGCCGGTCGGTGTTGGGCGCGGGCGCGGGTAGTTGCTGACTCACGAATGCCCTAATTTCCCAAACCTCCAGCACCTCTTTCAGCGCGGCCTCCCGGTTGGGAATGTCGGCCCGGTCGGCCGTGAGCAGCAGCGTCCCCTTTATCTTTACTTGGTTATAAACCCGGCGGCAGCAGACACCGGCGTTTTGCAGTAACAGCACGTACAGTTTTCCATCGGCAATGTCGAACCAGTTACGCGTAAACTGCCCAATGAGCAGCGCCCCCGGAAATGAGAAATCATCACCGGCTTCAAAAGCACGGTATTGACCATCGGGCAGCATCGGCAGGTGCATGGCGGGGAGCCGGTGCAGGAAATCGGCCTGCTGATGGCGTTGGCTATATTCGCCAAACTGGGACTGCATCACCATCGAAATTGTTGGTGCCACCGGTTGCGCGGGCGAATTTTGGTGCGCACTGTCTTCCCGGCCAGCCGTGCCGCGCCCTTCATACACATTATTGAACGTCAGCGGCTCCACCCGGCGAACGGTGACTGGATGGGCGGAGCCGCTGTCTGAAGTGCGGCTATCTGAGGTCCGTGGTCCGGCACTCCGGCTTTCCGGCTGCTGGTCGAAGAGCCGGTCGACGGGCGAACTCGGCTGCACGGGCTGAAACCCTGAAACGTCTGGCCGCTCTGGTGACCGAATAACGGGGACAGACCGGGGCGTGTCGCGGGAATCGTCCTGCGTCCGATAATATTTGCTTAAAACCGACGAGAGGGGTTGAGGCTCCGGCTGAGCCGGGGTTGGCTGCGCAAAAAAATCGGGGAAATCGGGGTGTTGAAACGGGTCGTCGCTGTCATCAGAAACAAGTTTACCATCGGAGCGAAGTGTCGGCTCACCCGGCTGCTCGTGCCGGATTCGGACGTCGGGCGCTTTAGCAGACTGCCCAAGTGGAATACTAAGATTAGGCGTTTCGCGGAGTTTGCGCAGGTCCTGACGGGTGAGCAGTTCAATTGTCGTATTAAAAGCTTTAGCAATTGCCTGGATGTTCTGCTGATTCGGATTGGCCCGAGCCTCTTCATAAGCGCCTAATAGCGAACGTTTTATGTTTATTTTTCGGGAGAACTGCTCCTGCGTCAGGCCGTTCAGCTTGCGCAGGTAGCGGATGTTTTCGCTGACAAGTGTCATCCGGTTAGTGTTTACTAAAGTTTGGGCTAATATAAACCAATCCTGTTTTAAATGCCAACGTCACCGGTTTCGTCCATTATTTTGTACTTTTAGCCTATTCATTTGACTAAATCATTCCCCATCAACAACCGATGAACACAACTTTCCTCGAAACCGACCTCCGTTTAGACCTGCAGGCAGTTTTTGCCGCCCAACGCAAACACGCGCCCCAAATGGCGCTGACAACCGTCGATCAGCGCATCGAACGCATCCGACGCGTTCAAACCTGGATGCTAAGCCACCAGGCTGACTTAGAAAAAGCGATGTACGACGACTTTCGCAAACCTACCGCCGAAGTAGGTCTGGGCGAGTTGATGGCGGTCAACGCCGAGATCAAGCACATTATCAAAAACCTGAAACGGTGGATGAGCCCCCAGCAACTACCCACCCCGCTGAGTTTGGTGGGGACGCGCTCGTCCATCCGTCACGAACCCAAAGGCAACGTGCTCATCTTTTCGGCCTGGAACTACCCGTTTTCGTTGATCGTGAAGCCATTGGTATCAGCCATTGCGGCCGGAAACGTGTGCATCCTGAAGCCGTCGGAGATGACCCCGAACACGGCGCGGTTTATGAGCCGGATGATCAAAGAGCTGTTTCCGGCGGAGGAAATTGCCATTTTCGAAGGCGATGCCACAGTGTCACAAGCCCTGTTAGAACTGCCCTTCAACCACATTTTCTTCACGGGAAGCCCAGCCGTGGGTAAAATCGTGATGGCCGCAGCGGCTAAACACTTAGCATCCGTCACGCTTGAGTTGGGGGGCAAATCGCCGTCCATTGTTGACGATACGGCCAACCTCAAAACAGCGGCCGAGCAAATTGCCTGGGGCAAGTACCTCAACAACGGCCAAACCTGCATTGCCCCCGATTACGTGCTGGTGCATAGTTCGGTGAAGGAGCCGTTTCTGGCCGAGTTCAGGCAGGTTGTCAAGCGGATGTATAACGCCGAAGGGCAGGGCGTCGAAGCCTCCGACAGCTACGCCCGCATGGTGAACAACCGGCACTTTCAGCGCGTCCGTGCGCTGCTGGACGACGCTGTGGAGCAGGGTGCCCGCGTAACGATGGGTGGCCAGATGAACGATGATCAGAACTTCATCGAGCCAACCGTGATTGAAGGAGTTACGGACGATATGCGTATCATGCAGGAAGAGATTTTCGGCCCCGTGCTGCCCGTTATCACCTTCGCGAACCGCGACGAAGCGCTGGCTATCATTAACAGGAAAGAGAAGCCCCTCGCGTTGTACATTCACAGCCGCAGCCGCCGGAACATCGACTACCTCATGGAGCGCACTTCCGCTGGTGATACCATTATCAACGACCTGATGCTGCAATTCGGCAACGTCGAACTACCCTTTGGCGGGGTCAACAACAGCGGCATCGGCAAGTCGAACGGCTTCTTCAGCTTCCAGGAACTTTCCAATCAGCGGGGGGTGATGGAGCGTCGTTTCGGCACCATGAAGTTTCTCTATCCGCCCTACACCGACCGGGTAAAAAAGCTCATTAACTTCGTGATTAAGCATTTGTAGGAGATAGTCGGTGAGTCGGCCAGTAAGTGAGTTGTTCAGTCGTGCGCCAGCCACTGACTAACTCGCTGACTGGCTGACTCACCGACTGTTCAACTGACTTACTTATACGCCGGAATGCCGGTTATCTCCGCGCCCAGAATCAGCAGGTGAATATCGTGGGTGCCTTCGTAGGTACTTACCGATTCGAGGTTCATCAGGTGGCGCATCACGGGAAAGTCGCCGGTGATACCCATTGCGCCCAGAATCTGGCGGGCTTCGCGGGCCGTGCGCAGGGCCATCTCGATGTTGTTGCGCTTCGCTAAGGATATCTGCGCGGTGCTGGCTTTATCTTCGTTTTTGAGCATACCCAGCCGCCAGCACAGCAATTGCGCCTGCGTGATGTCGGTAAGCATTTCGGCTAACTTCTTCTGCACCAGTTGAAAACTCGCAATCGGCTTATCGAACTGAAGGCGTTCGAGGGCGTAGCGTCGGGCCACTTCGTAGCATTCCATGGCGGCTCCGAGCGCACCCCATGCAATGCCGTAGCGGGCCTGGTCGAGACATTTTAAGGCACTTTTTAATCCAAATGCCTCAGGAAGCAGGTTTTCTTTTGGAACGCGCACATCCTGAAAAACCAACTCGCCCGTGGTGCTGGCCCGCAGCGACCATTTGTTCCCAATTTCGTTGGTGGTGAATCCTTCCATGCCGCGCTCCACAATCAGCCCCCGAATTTTACCCTGCTCGTTTCTGGCCCACACAATGGCAATATCGGCAATGGGGCCATTGGTGATCCAGAGTTTGGACCCGTTGAGCAGGTAGTAGTCGCTGCGCTCGATGAAGTTGGTTTCCATACCACCCGGATCGGAGCCATGGTTCGCTTCGGTCAGGCCGAAGCAGCCGAGCAGTTCTCCTTTGGCCAAGCGGGGCAGATATGTTTGCTTTTGCTCTTGTGATCCGAACGCCAGAATCGGGTACATGACCAACGAACTCTGTACCGACACGCACGAACGGCAACCCGAGTCGCCCCGCTCAATTTCCTGGGTCATCAGGCCGTAGCTAATCTGGTCCAGCCCGCCCCCGCCGTACTGAGTCGGGATGGTGGAGCCAAACACACCGATCTGCCCGAATTTTGGCACTAAGTGCGCGGGAAATTCACCCCGCTGGGCGTACTCTTCCACGATGGGCGTAATCTCGCGCTTAACAAAGTTGCGCACCGCTGAGCGAACCAGTTTGTGCTCGGCCGTGAGCAGGTCATCGAGGCAGTAAAAGTCGGGCGACTCGAAGGTGTCGACCTTATTACGGGGCGGAGTTAGGGTTGGGGCTTGCATACGGGTTTAACTCCGAATGGCACTTCTTGTTAGGTGAGTTAGCTTATTTCTCGCATTGGTCGACAACGCAATGTTGACCCCCGAACTATTCGAACGAGTAGTCAATTTCTTTATGAACAAAATTAGTTTTGGTTTACCTGCCGTGAACGTTTCAATTGAGTTCGTATAATTCGACCAAACATTCTGTACCGATAAAATTAGGTTAATCAGCAATAAGGCTGTTGATTTAAAGATGCCAGCAATCTGTTATTCTTAAGCTTATAAGTAGTTGTACCTAAATACAACTTTTGCTATCAAAAAGCTACTTCAGGCACATTATTTGGTACTTATCCGGTAGTTAACCATTTTCAACCCTTCTCAAACTCAATGCACCTATATTCTACCAATAGTACCAATCAGCACTGGTATTGGTCGGCATTCATTACACTGACTGCCTTTGTTACATTCGTCACTCAATTGTCAGCCCAGTCACTCCCACCCGGCTTTGTCAACAGTCAGCTTCAGGGAGGCTACAACACCCCGGTTGGCCTTGTCTTTTCGGCCGATGGGCAACAGTTTTTCGTCTGGGACAAGTCGGGCCGGGTTTGGGTCTCCACCTGGAACGGAACTACCTACACGAAGCAAGCCACGCCCGTTGTCGACATTCACGAGGAAGTTGGCAACTGGGGCGATGGTGGTTTCCTCAGCGTTTGTTTAGACCCTGATTTCAGCCGTACCGGTCTGCTCTATCTGTTTTACGTCGTAGACCGCCATCACCTGCTGTATTATGGCACTCCACAGTACAACCGGGACGCCGACGAGTACAACAGCGCCACCATCAGCCGGGTAACCCGCTATCAGGTTACCAATGCTGGTGGTGTGCTTACGGCCGACGGCAACAGTCGCCGGGTATTACTGGGGGAAACAAAAACCACCGGCATTCCCATGCTGTACCCATCGCACGTAGGCGGCACCCTGCTGTTCGGTCGCGATGGTACGTTACTGGTTTCCACCGGTGACAACGCGTTCTACGACGGGGCCGACGTGGGCAGTAACGGAAACACGTATTACGAGATGGCGCTTAGGGAAGGCATCATGCGGCCGGCCGAAAACGTAGGTGCGCTACGGGCGCAGATGGTAGGCTCCCTGTGTGGCAAAGTGCTGCGTATCAACCCCACCACTGGCGACGGCGTATCAGGCAACCCGTTCTTCGACGCGGCCAATCCCCGGGCGGCCGGGTCGCGGGTGTATACGCTGGGGTTGCGCAACCCCTACCGCATGACCCTCCAGCCCGGCACGGGCAGCACCATCCCCAGCGAAGGCAACCCCGGCACGATACTGATGGGCGATGTGGGCTGGTCGACGGCCGAGGACTTTCACTACATTGACCAGGCCGGGCTGAACTGCGGCTGGCCCCTGTACGAAGGCATGGATCGGGCATCTCAGTATTACGGACAAAACAGGCGTAATGAAGACGAACCGGGCCGACCTACTTTCGAGAGCCTATGCCAACAGCCCACCTCCCCGGCCAACGATGCTGACCCGGCCCGTCGTCGGTTCACTCATTCCCGACCCGCTCTGGACTGGCAACACAACGCCCCGGTGGCCCGAGTACCAGCCTTTGACGGCAGCACCCCCGTAGCCCGCACCATCGGTACGCCCGGCGCTCCGGCCGGAGTACCTTTTAGCGGAAAGGCGTCGATAGGGGGCGCTTACTACGTGGGAACGGGGTTTCCGGCGGCTTATCAAAACTCCTATTTCTTCGCGGATTTCGATCAGAACTGGATTCGTAACCTGGTTCTGCACGACCACGGCGACCATGTGGTGCATGAGGTGCGCGAGTTTGCACCCAGCGGCACCGGCCAGGGCATTGTCGATCTGGAGGTGAACCCACGGGATGGCTCCTTAGTCTACGTTAACGTCAGCGGCCAGATCATGCGCATTAGCTACGGGGGCAATCAACCGCCCGTAGCGCGTCCCTCGGCTAATCCTACGTTCGGCTTCTCGCCCTTAAACGTCAGCTTTTCGGGCAGTTCTTCAACCGATCCCGAAGGCCATTCCCTACGTTTCCACTGGGACTTCGGCGATGGCACTACCTCGGAAGAAGCCAATCCCGAACACACCTTTGTCAGTACCGACGAACGCCAGTTTACCGTTACCCTGACAGTAACCGATGGGGGTCAGTTGACAGATACCAAACAACTGACTATCTCGCTCAACAGCGTAGCACCCACCGTGCGCATCACCAGCCCCGCCGACAACACGCTTTATCCCCTCGACCGGACCAGCTACTACAACCCGACGGCCGAAGTGACCGGCAGCAATCTGACCTACGAATGGCAGGTGTCGCTGCTTCACAACACCCACGAACACCCCGAAGCCATCATCACCGAGATCAGCCCGCAGATACGGATAGCTCCGGTGGGCTGCTCAGGCACCGACTCATACGCCTACCGCGTCAGCCTTAAAGTAACCAACCGGAGCGGGCTGAGCGCCACAACCGCTATCCACCTTTATCCCGACTGCCAGTCGGACAATGGGGCGGTTAGTCAGGTAACGACCGTGCCCGGACCCAATACCGTACGAGTGAACTGGCAGAATCCGGCTATTTCCTTCGATGAGGTGCTGGTAGCCGCTCGGGCCAGTTCGGGCTTTCAGGCTCACCCGACCGGCACCAATTACGTAGCTGATGCTAACTTCACGGGTAATGGAACGCCTTTTGGAGGGGGCAAAGTGGTGTATCGGGGGCAGGGAGGGGAAGTTACCGTGAGCAACCTGAGCGCATCGGTTCCCTACTATTTTCGACTCTACACCCGTGTTGGTGAGACGTGGAACGAAGGTGTCGAGGTAATGGCAATTCCCGATGGGGCAGCCGCCTTTGTCATCACCGGCGTCACCTTGGTGCGCTGCGAGCCGGTCAGTGCTGGTCAGCGCCAGCTCACCTTTGCCCCCCAATACAGCGGACTCAACGGGCAGGCCATCAACTTCTCGGTGGTCAATGAGTTGTCGCCTACGACCAACCCCGGCCCTTACACGCTGAATCTGTATACCGACAACCCCACCATTCGACTGGGGGCGGAGCAGGGCGGTTCGGCGGGGCAGGCCAGCTTTACCTACAACTGGCTTTCGGCCTGCACGGGCACACCCCCACCCCCGCCCACCAACCAGCCGCCAACAACGGCCCAGCCCATCGCTAATCAGCAGGCGGTGGTAGGTCAGCCGTTCCGCTTGGTGGTTCCGGCCAACACCTTCACCGACCCCAACGGCGACGCCCTGACCCTGTCGATGAGTGGGCTGCCCAGTGGGCTGAGCTTTGACGCTAACGCAGCCACCCTCAGTGGCACACCCACAGCAACGGGTCAGACAACGGTTACGCTCCGAGCTACCGATCCGGGCAATCTCTGGGTCAGCACCTCGTTTCTGATTACCGTCAACTCAACGGTTACCCCGCCTGACCCTAACCCGACTAACTTTGCCATCACCGGCGTCACCTTGGTGCGCTGCGAGCCGGTCAGTGCAAACCAGCGCCAGCTCACCTTTGCCCCCCAATACAGCGGACTTAACGGGCAGGCCATCAACTTCTCGGTGGTCAATGAAATGGGGAGCACCACCAGCCCTGGCCCCTATACGCTGAATCTGTACACCGACAACCCCACCATTCGACTGGGGGCTGAGCAGGGCGGTTCGGCGGGACCGGCCAGCTTTGCGTACAACTGGCTCTCAGCCTGCACGGGCACACCCCCACCCCCGCCCACCAACCAGCCCCCCATAACGGCTCAGCCCGTCGCGAATCAGCAGGCGGTGGTGGGTCAGTCCTTCCGCTTGGTGGTTCCGGCCAACACCTTCACCGACCCCAACGGGGATGTCCTGACTTTGTTGATGAGTGGCTTGCCCGGTGGTCTGAGCTTTGACGCTAACGCGGCTACTATCAGCGGTAGCCCCACGGCAGCGGGTCAGACGACGGTTACCCTAACGGCCATCGATCCGGGCAATCTGGCCACCAGCACTTCATTTCTGATTACCGTCAACTCAACAATTACTCCGCCTGACCCTAACCCGACTGGCTTTGCCATCACCGGCGTCACGCTGGTGCGCTGTGAGTCGGTCAGTGAGGGCCAGCGGCAGCTCACCTTTGCGCCCCAGTACGCCGGACTCAACGGACAAGCCATTAGCTTCTGGGTAGCCAACGAAATGGGGAGCACCACCAACCCCGGTCCCTATACGCTCAACCTCTATACTGACAACCCCACCATCCGACTGTGGGCCGAGCAGGTCGGCTCGCCCAATGGAGCCAGTTTTGCCTATAACTGGCTGGCCGCCTGTGCGGGCACTGCTGCCCGGCGGAGCGCGGAGTCAATCAAGCCGTTGACCGTGCGCGTGCTGGGAAACCCCGTTCTCACCGGAACGCTGGAGGTAGAAATTGGGGGGGGAACGGGCCAGTGGCTAAAACTACAAATCTTCGACGGACGGGGGTTACGTACCGGGGAAACGGTTATCCGTCAACCCTCGTCGGTGGAGCGGACGAGGGTGCCACTGAGCGGACCGGCGGGGCTGTATCTGTTGCAGGTAAGCACCCCCACGCAGCAGCACACGGTGAAAGTGGTCAAACCGTGACGCTTACGAACCCAAACCCCCACCTGCCTGTTATTCCACCGGCAGACTTTCACAGTGGATTTTGCCTTTGCCCGGATAAATACCGGGCCACGTTTTGTCATGATTCAACAACTTACGTTAACCCTTGCTCCCGAACAGGCCTACGACGATGCGGCTTTTCGGGAACAGGCATTACGCTCCTTGCACTTACCCCACGACAGCCCCGCCGTGGTGCGCAAACGTCGCCAATCAGTTGACGCGCGGGGGCGGCAGATTCGCGTTCACGTCGAGGCCGAGGTATTCATTGGCGAAACGCCCACGGCCCTGATTCGCTACCAAAAACCAGTACAGGATGTTAGCGGAGCACCAATTGCTATTGTGGTTGGAGCCGGACCGGCGGGTATGTTTGCGGCCCTTCGGCTGATTGAACTGGGAATTAAGCCCATCGTGCTGGAGCGAGGCTCCGACGTGCGCGGCCGGCGTCGCGATTTGGCCGCTATCAACAAAGAGCACATCGTTAACCCCGAATCGAACTATTGCTTTGGCGAGGGCGGGGCGGGTACGTACTCCGACGGAAAGCTCTACACGCGTTCAACCAAACGGGGCGACGTTCGGAGAATTCTCGAAATATTTGCCGCACACGGGGCGACGGAACAGATTTTGGTCGATGCTCACCCGCACATTGGCACCAACAAACTGCCCGCTGTGGTCGCCGATCTCCGCGAAAGTATCCTGAACGCGGGGGGCGAGGTCAGGTTTAACACCAAAGTTACCGACCTGATCTTTAGCAGTCGGACCGCCAGTGGTAACGAGCTATTCCAACCGGGTGAGCTGCGCGGAGTGATTACGAACGCGGGTGAGGAACTGATCGGCATTGGCGTTATTCTGGCGACGGGTCACTCGGCGCGGGATATTTTCCATCTGCTTCGGAACCGCAACGTGCTGATCGAAGCCAAGCCGTTTGCAATGGGCGTTCGGGTGGAGCACCAGCAGTCGCTGATCGACCAGTTCCAGTATCACCTGCCAACCGGGGCCGCGTCCGGCCGTGGTGACCACTTACCGGCTGCATCGTATAGTTTAGTGACTCAAACGCGGTTTAACGGGGTAGAGCGGGGCGTTTTCTCATTTTGTATGTGTCCGGGCGGGTTCATTGTTCCGGCGGCAACAGCCCCCGGCGAACTGGTCGTCAACGGCATGTCGCCCTCGCGCCGGGACTCCAAATACGCCAATTCAGGTTTGGTCGTTTCCATTACAGACAATGACCTGAAACCGTACGCCGATGAAGGGCCACTGGCGGGATTAGCCCTTCAGCAGGACCTCGAACGCTGGGCCTGCCGGGCGGGGGGCAGCACCGACGCGCACCCGTCTCAGACAGCCCCAGCGCAGCGGGTGGCCGATTTTGTAGACGGACGCGTGTCTGATTCGCTACTGCCGACGTCTTACCAGCCGGGTCTGGCATCGGTGGACCTGTACGACGTGCTGCCTGATCACATTGCGCAGCCGTTGCGGCAGGGTCTGCGCGATTTTGGCAAAAAGATGCGTGGTTACCTGAGCAACGACGGACAACTGATTGGTATTGAAAGCCGAACATCGTCGCCGGTGCGGATTCCCCGGAACCGCGACACGTGTGAGCATGTGGCCGTCCGGCGGCTGTTTCCGTGTGGCGAAGGCGCAGGCTACGCGGGCGGAATTGTCTCAGCCGCGATGGACGGCGAACGCTGCGCGGAAGAATTGGTGAAGTTGTATAAACGTTACTGAGTTTGTGGTTTGTGCGGTTCCCCGCCGGGATTTGTAGTTGGTTAGCCGCAAATCCTGGCGGGGAACCGCACAAACCACAAACTACGAACCCAGAACATGATCGACACCTCGTTCCACACCTTTACTGAAGACCTGCGCCAACGGTTGCAGCAACCCCTGCCGGGCGAAAGAGCCCATAGCAAAATGGCGTCGGCGTCGCGCTACCGGCTCGGCATCAAGCCCAACGAACGGACGCGCCGGTCGGCGGTGCTGATCTGTTTTTACCCCTATCAGCACTCCATATACCTGCCGCTCATTCTGCGCCCGCAGTACGATGGCGTTCACGCGGGGCAGATGGCGTTTCCGGGCGGGCGCATGGAGCGCATCGACGAGAACCTAACGCGCACCGCCCTGCGCGAAACGCAGGAAGAAGTTGGTATTCGGGTGTCGGACGTGAAGGTGCTGGGGCTGCTGACGGAGTTATTTATTCCGCCGAGTAATTTCTACGTGCAGCCGGTGGTGGGCGTACTCCCCTACCGACCGGATTTTTACCCGGACCCGCGCGAAGTGGAAGCCGTGGTGGAGGTAGAATTGAACACGCTGCTGGACGAAACCATTGTGGGCGACAGCCAGGTGGAAGTGCGCGGCATGACCGTTGATGCGCCGTATTACCAGATTCAGGATTACCGGGTTTGGGGTGCTACGGCCATGATGATCAGCGAGTTGCTGATGGTGCTGGGGACGTAATATTTACTGCGTTGTCCCGGCCACGAAATAGAGTTCGGCCATGGCTTTCTGGTATTTTGTTTTCAACTCCTCCCCTTTCACCCGTAAGTCGATCAGCTTGGTTTCGCGTGCGTTGATGAGGAACAGCGAACTCTCGCCCAACTCAAATTTTTGCTGTTCAGCCCGAAGCAATAGCTGCTGATTCTCGATTGTCTGCTGTTGAACCGCCACTTGCCGCTCCAGTGCCCGAAGCTGATTGTAAGCCGACTGCACGGTGTTGGCAATGTCGCGGCCCGTTTGCTGCCGTTCCAGCACCACCCGCTGACTTTTGACCTGCACTTCCCGCAGCTTCCCGCGCTCTTTTCGCAGGAACAACGGAAACACCATATCCACGCTGATCTTGTGGTTTTGCGGCCGGAAGGCGTAGTAACTGCTCCAGTCATACTGAACGTCGGGGTTGGGCGTCTCGCTGAGCAGGCTGGCGTTGAGCATGATCTGGGGTTGAATCATAGCCCGCCGGAAGCGTTCTTCGAGCGTCAACTGCGCTGTTTTAGTGGCCAATTTCAACAGTTCGGGGTGCTGACGAGCGGCCTGATCGAGCAGCGTTTGAAACAGAGACTCATCGGGGAGGGTCAGTGAAGGTTGCTGCGGCTGAGCCGTGGCGGGTAGTTCCACCGGCTGGTTAGCGTCATTCCATAAGAACGTGCTGACGAGCAGCCGGGCGTTTTGCTCGGTCACCTCGGCCTGCTGCCGTTGCACGAGCCGGTCCTGCATCGTAATGAGCGCTTCGGTGGTGTCGATACCGGCGGCATCGCCAAGCAGCGCCCGTTCGCGCACGGCCCGAAACCGCCGGTCGGCCAGCTCGTAGCCTTCCGTCAGGAGCCGCCGTTGCTGGTGGGCAAAAAACCACTCCCAGTACGTTTTGGCGGCCTCAAACAAGGTTTTGTTTATGAGTTTGAGTCGGTCGGCTCCGGCTAAATCCCCCGCCAACCGCGCCTGCCGGACGGCGTTGCGCCGGGCGTCGATGAGCAACCCCTGCCCGATGGGCACGCTCAGGCCCACGCCCGTCAGCCCCGACGGTGGGGTGCGTTCTTCGGGATTGATATACCGGCCCTGGTTGCTGTTGCGGTCATACGACACGCTCAAATCGACGCCACCGGGCCAGAGGGGAACCATCAGTTTGCTCTGCCAATGGTCGAAATACAGGTCGCGACCAAACTCTTTGCGGTCATAATACGAGGCTAATTTCGGGTCGAACGCGCCCCGCGCCTGCACCAGCACCTGCCGGGCTTCCTCACCAAATAACCCCGCCTGCTTCACAATAGGGTGATTTTGACGAATCAACTCAAAAAACAATGACGCCGAAAACACAGCGGTATCGGGTGAAGTAACCGTGTCGGTTGAAGTGGTTGTGATCTGTGTCGGCGTGGTCTGTGAGGATCGGATCGCCGACTGCACAGACCATAGCGGACTAAAAACCGATAGAAAAATACCAACAATTACGCTCCTCATTTTTTCACTCCTTTTTCGTCCTTCGGCTCCTGCTGCAGGCTCGGTGGGAAGCCGTTCACCTGCCGCCAGAGTTCATACCAGATTGGTACATCGTCGAGCATTACCCAGCCGTAAGCCCGCGATCCCACCCGAAGCTGCGTTGGCCAAGGCTGGTCTCCTTTGGTGGGTTTGGGCGTTATCAGCAGCCGATACGAGCCGTTGGTGCTGCTCACGGCGTCGATCACGGCTACTTCGCCCCCAAACGTACCAACGGCCACTAATGGCCAGCCCGAAAACTGCACGGCCGGCCAGCCATCAAACTCGATCCGAACGGTACGGCCGCGCTGAATCAGCGGCACGTCCATCGCCCGAACGGCTAAGTCAACCGCCACCTGCGGGTTCTCAGGTTGCAGCGTGACGATGGATTCTCCTTCTTTGATGGTTTCGCCGATACCCGCTTTCAGCGACCGCACCACGTAGCCCGACTGCGGAGCACGCACCACGTATAGTCCCTGTCGCACGGTTACACTGCTGATTTTATTGCGCAGCTTGGCAATTTCACCCTCGGCGTCGGCGCGGTACGACGCGGCCGAGCTACGGTCGGAGCGTGCTTTGGCCGCTTTGTCCAGATAGTCGGCCTGAATCGCGCCGAGGTCGAGCCGGGCGTTGAGAAGTTCCTGCCGGGATCCGTTCAGTTTAGCTTCCTGAGCCACCACCTTCGCTACGTCCTCCTGTAACTTGAGTCGACGGGTTTCGAGGTCGGTCAGCGAGAATAGCCCGTTCCGGTAGCCCTTCTCGAAGCGGTCGAGCCGGTCGACGGCAATTTTATAGTTCCGCTGCACGGCCACCAGATCGGCGCTGTCGCTGCGCACCTTAAATTCACCCTGCCGCACCTTGTTGCGGGCCGATTGCAGCTTGATTCGCAGTCCCGTTTCAAGCGCCGACAATTGCCCATTTAGGGCGGCTATCTTAGCGTCGGTGGCCGTCAGGCTCCCCCGCTTGGCGATAAGCTGTTCGTCCAGCCGCTGTTGTAAGTTCGGGTCGAAATACTCGTCTTTAATGTCGGAAATGACCAGCAGCGTATCGCCTTTTTTAACCAGTTGCCCCTCGCGCACGTTCCAACGCTCAATGCGGCCCGGAATGGCATTCTGAACCGTCTGGGGACGATCCTGCGGGGTCAGGGCGGTTACAACGCCCTCACCGGTGATGTTCTGCTGCCACGGCAAAAACAGAATACCAACCGAAAGCAAGAGTAAAAGCAGTACCCACCGACCCAGTCTCTGCCCGTTGTTGGGCTGTTTCAGGGTCCGTAACGTTCGGAGTGGGTAATGTTCAAACAGCGCTTCGTCGACCCGCTGATTCGATAAGTTGAGCATGAATGATGAATGATGAATGATGAATGATGAATGATGAATGATGAATGATGAATGATTTGCCTTGTAGCGCATTCATCATTCATCATTCATCATTAATTTCATATCCGTAACGGTGCCAATTTTTTCAACGGCGGTGAGCAGATCGAATACCGTGTCGACGCCCGACATCAGTTTATCGACCGAACTGGTAATGAGAACGATCACTAACTCGGCCGCCACAAACTGCCCCAGCGTCATGTCGCGGCCCACCACCAGCACCGTTCCGATGACGAGCAATCCACCGGTCACCACCATTTTGAAGGCAACACCGTAGTACATAATCTGCTTCAGAACGCCGAAGTGCTGTTGCCGGTGTTTCAGATACCCCGCCACCAAGCCGTCCATGTGGTCGATGGTCTCAATTTGATCCCCGCGATGCCGAAAACTGGGTAAATCACGGGCAATATCCTCTAACCAGGCCACCACCCGGTATTTGTCTTTCGACTCACTCAGGCTGGTGCGCAGGCCAGCCGGGCCACTGATGAGCACCACGGCCACAACGGTCAGCAGGGTAACTAAACCGAAAGCCAGAAAAACCGGGTGGTAGAACGACAGCAGGATGATACCGAACAAAATCTGCACCGTAGCCGCCGTCAGGTCGATCAGTAGTTTGGGCAACCCTTTCTGGAGCGTCAGCACGTCGAAAAAGCGGTTCATCAGTTCGGGCGGGTAATAACTCCCGAAAGCGTCGGGTTGAATGCGGGGCACCCGATACGCAAACTCGAAGGCCGCTTTGGCAAAAATACGTTGCTGAAGCACCTCCACCAGCGTTGTTTGCCCGATGAGCAGCAGACCCGTGATGAGCACCCCGACAATGACCAATCCAATCAGCACGTACACCGAGCTGAATACTAACCCACTCGATACTAAATTAAATACGGCCTGAATACCCAGCGGCAGCGACAAACTGATCAGACCCGTCACTATCGCGTACAGGTAAATGTAGCCAATGTCTTTTTTCTCGTTCCCCAGCAAGCGCATGAGCCGCCGTAACGGCGATGGAGGGGGCACATCAACAGCAACCGAAGCCATAGTTTGTCTACTATTATATTTGATAGTTTTACTATCTTATTTGCAAATATAACTTCTAACACTGAAAGTATGTTTACTTTGCAGCGACATTTTGGGATTAACGGTAGGCAGGTGAGACAAATGGACTATTCAGTACACGTCCGCATGAATGAGCGGCTTTTTCTACGCGACCCCGAAGGGTCCGATTTGGGGCGACGGATTGTCCGGCAGGGCATCGTGCTGTTCGATGAAATTGGTTTTGAGGATGCTACGTTCAAAAAACTTGCCGAACGGATGGGTACTAAAGAAGCCAGCATCTACCGGTATTTTGAGAATAAGCACCGGCTGCTGGTGTATCTGATTGCGTGGTACTGGCAATGGCTGGATTTTCAGTTGCTTTTCCAAACGAACAACCTCACCGATCCGCACGATAAACTGGAGCGTTTACTGCACCTGTTGCTGCTCAACGACCCCGACCAGTCGCTGACCGACGGAATTGACCTGCGGGCGCTGCACCGCGTTGTGGTTCGGGAAGCCAGCAAAGCGTACCTCACCCGGCACGTTACGGAAGACAATCGCCAGCAGTTGTTTAAACCCTACAAGGACCTGTGCGCCCGTATCGCCGACATTATTCTCGAACTCCGGCCCGACTACCCCTACGCCCGGTCGCGGGCGAGTTCGCTGATTGAGACGGCGCATTACCAGACGTTTTTCATGCAGAACCTACCCTCGCTCACCGACTTTGGACTGGAACCGGGTTATCAGCACGCCAGCGACCGCAAGCTCCTCAATTTCATGCGGCACCTGCTCTATTCGTCGTTAGATGGACCGGTTGTCGTTGAGGAGTAACGCTTCCTGCAGGTACGTTCGTACAACGTCCTCCTCCGGGTTGCCCACGTTGCGGATTATAAGCGACTTTATCTTTTTTCGGCCCCGGCTTTCCAGCAGACCCGCTTCATCAGGCAGACCGCTGCCCTGCACAAACGCCAGATCAACCTCCATCGGTTCAGAACGCACCACGTTCAGGTAGCACAGGTGCGTTGCGTGGCAGGTATAAAAAGGAACCTTCCAACTTATTCTCTCCCGTATGTCCGAATCCGATGTCAGGATCAGTTGCCGAAGCCAGCGCAAAATTCGCTGGTGATCGGACATTTGCTGGTTGATATAATCGTCAACGGTCATAGCTTTACTGGTTGTAACAAATAACGTCGTTCAGACGTTAAAATCAAGTTCTCCCCTGCAAAATATTAGCCTGTGAAAAGATGGATTGCTATCGGCCTCGTCGTTATGGTACTCGGCGGGATAATTGTGTATAATAAGGTATTACACCCCGCGCCCGGAGCCGGTGGACCCGGTGCGCCCGGTGGCGGAGGAAACGCGGGGGGTGGGGGTGCCAACGCCGGAAAAGGTGGACTTGGCCGGGCGGGTGGCCCGGCACCGGCCGTTGACGGTTTTGTGGTTATATCGAAAAATCTGAAAGAAGACATCGTCTCCAGTGGATCACTGCTGGCGGCTGAGCAGGTCGATATTTATCCTGAAATCTCGGCCCGCATCACCCAGCTTAACATTCAGGAAGGTCGACCGGTTGCCAAAGGGGCCTTGCTGGTTAAGCTCTTTGACGCCGATTTGCGGGCGCAACTTCAGAAACTTCAGGCCCAGGCCGACAACGCCCGGCGCACCGAAGACCGGAACAAGCAGCTTCTGGACCGGGGCGGCATCAGCCAGCAGGAATACGACATTGTGACCACGAATCTGCGGTCGTCGCTGGCCGACATTGAACTGGTCCGGGCAAATTTGCAGCGAACCGAAATCCGGGCACCTTTTTCGGGAATTATTGGTCTGCGCAACGTCAGTTCAGGAGCGGTCGTGTCGCCTAATACGCTGATTGCCCGGCTACAGCAGATCACGTCGCTTAAACTCGACTTCTCGATTCCCGAAAAGTACGGTCAGTCCGTGCGAAATGGCAGCCTGATTTCGTTTTTAGTCGATGGTGCTACTAAACCCAGCCAAGGCGTTGTGTATGCCATTGAGCCGGGGGTGGAAGAGCAAACCCGCAATTTGCGCATCCGGGCGCGGGTCAGCAATACGACGCTGCAGTACCGGCCCGGCACGTTCGCACGGGTAACGCTCACGATCCAGAACGAAAAGAGTTTGGTCGTTCCCACGCAGGCCGTCATTCCTCAGACCCGCACAAATCAGGTGGTGCTGATTAAAAACGGCAAAGCGTTATTTAAAGACGTTCAAACCGGGCTTCGCACGGCCGGCACCATCCAGATTCTGTCGGGTGTGCAAGTAGGCGATACGGTAGCCACAACGGGCCTGCTGTTTCTCAAGCCCGATTCGCCGGTCAAGATTGGCCGGGTCGTAACGCTGCCAGCCAGTGGCGTGAAAGTAGCTTCAAATTGAGTCAATGAGTCAGTGGGTCGATCAGTCAGCTACTAATGAACTGATCGACTCACTGACTGAACAACTATACAACTCAACACACAAATGTCTCTTCCCGAATTAAGCCTCAACCGACCCGTTTTTGCGATGGTGATGTCCATCGTGATTGTGCTATTCGGTGTTATTGGTTTCACGTTCCTTGGCGTTCGTGAGTACCCGGCCATTGACCCGCCAGTGATTTCGGTGCGGACCAACTACACCGGTGCCAATCCCGACATTATTGAGTCGCAGATTACCGAACCCATCGAAAAGTCGCTCAACAGCATCGAAGGCATCCGGACAATCTCCTCGAACAGTTCGCTCGGGGCCAGCACCATTACGGTGGAGTTTAACCTCGATGCTAACTTAGAGCAGGCTGCCAACGACGTGCGCGACAAGGTAGCGCAGGCCCAGCGGCAACTTCCGCAGGACATCGACTCGCCCCCGGTCGTGACCAAAGCCGATGCTAATTCGGAGCCGATTATTTTCATGAACGTGCAAAGCACGACCCGCAATCCGACGCAGTTGTCGGATTACGCCGAAAACGTGCTTCAGGAGCGATTGCAGACGATTCCGGGCGTGAGTCAGGTTCAGATTTACGGCTTGAAACGCCAGGCCATGCGGCTCTGGATTGACCCCATCAAACTGACGGCCTACCGCCTGACGGCCCAGGATATTCAGGCGGCCCTGACGGCGCAGAACGTCGAACTGCCGGGCGGTAAAGTCTACGGCAACAACACCGAACTGACGGTGAAAGCGGTGGGACGGCTCACGACGGAAGAAGATTTCAACAACCTGATTCTCCAGCAGACGGCCAACCAGATTATCCGATTTAAAGATGTGGGTTATGCCACCATCGGAGCCGAAAACGAGGAAACCATCTCGAAGCAAAACGGCGTGGTGGGTGTATCAATGGCCCTGATCCCGCAACCGGGTGCTAACTATGTGAGCATTGCCGATGAGTTTTATAAGCGGTTCGGCCAGATCACAAAAGACTTACCCGCCGACATCATCGTGTACATTGGCGTTGACCGCACAACCTTTATACGGCGGGCCATCGAAGAGGTCGGCGAAACGCTGATTATCTCGTTTATACTGGTGGTGCTGGTCATTTACTTCTTCTTCCGCGACTGGTTAGTTGCGTTCCGGCCCCTGATCGACATTCCGGTATCGCTCATCGGCGCGTTTTTCATCATGTACGTGGCCGATTTCAGCATCAATGTACTCACGCTGCTGGGCATTGTGCTCGCTACGGGCTTGGTGGTCGATGACGGCATTGTGGTGACGGAAAACATCTTTAAGAAAATTGAGCAGGGCATGGACACGAAGCAGGCGGCTAAGGAAGGCTCCAACGAGATTTTCTTCGCCGTCGTCTCCACCTCCATCACGCTGGCAATTGTGTTTCTGCCCATTATTTTCCTCGAAGGCTTTGTGGGTCGGCTGTTCCGCGAATTTGGCATTGTGGTGGCCGGAGCCGTCCTGATTTCGGCCTTTGTATCGCTCACGCTGACCCCGGTGCTGAGCGTAAAAATGACCAGTACCAATCACGGTCGGTCGTGGTTCTACCGAAAAACGGAACCCTTCTTCAACTGGCTCGACCAATCCTACCGGTCATCGTTGACGGGTTTCATGCGTCGCCGGTGGTTGGCATTAAGCATGGTGGGGGCCTGTCTGCTGCTGATTGTTGGGGTCGGCTCACTGCTTAAATCGGAATTGGCTCCCCTCGAAGATCGCGGCCGGAGCCGCATCTCAATCACCTCACCCGAAGGCACCAGCTACGAATCGCAGGCGGCTGTTACCGACCGGGTTATGCAGTTTGTGATGGATTCTATTCCCGAAAATAAGCTGGCCTTCAGCGTGGTAGCGCCTGGATTTACAGGTTCAGGCTCGGTAAACTCGTCGTTTGTGATGGTTAATATGGTGGATGCTTCTGAGCGGAAACGTTCGCAGCAGGAAATCGTGGATTACCTCACCAAAAATCTCCGCCGTTTCAACGAAGCCCGCATGTTTCCCAACCAGGACCAGACTATTCAGGTGGGCCGGGGTGGTGGACAGCCGGTTCAGTTCGTGGTTCAGAACCTGAATTTTGAGAAGCTGCGGGAGCGACTACCCGTTTTCTTGGATGAAGTGCAGAAAGACCCGACCTTCGTCAACCCCGACACCGACCTGAAATTCAACAAGCCCGAACTGAACATCAGCATCGACCGCGAAAAAGCCACTAACCTCGGCATTTCGGTGCAGGATGTGGCCCAGACGCTCCAGTTAGCCCTGAGCAACCGGCGATTAGCTTACTTCCTGATGAACGGCAAACAGTATCAGGTGATTGGGCAGGTGGACCGGCGCGACCGCGATGAACCCGTCGACTTAGCCGCTTTCTACGTCCGTTCAAGTCAGGGTCAACTGATCCAGTTGGATAACTTGGTGAAGTTTCAGGAAGTGAGCAGCCCCCCGCAGGTGTACCACTACAACCGCTTCAAATCGGCCACGGTATCGGCCAGTCTCGCCCCCGGCAAAACTGTTGGCGACGGTGTAGCGGCCATGCAGGCCATTGCCGCCCGCACCTTCGACGAGACGTTTCAGACGGCGCTTTCCGGTCCCTCCCGCGACTACGCCGAGAGTTCGTCGAATACGCTGTTTGCGTTTGGCTTAGCACTGATTTTGATTTATTTAGTGCTGGCCGCGCAGTTCGACTCGTTCATTGATCCGTTCATCATCATGATTACCGTACCACTGGCCCTGGCCGGGGCGGTATTCTCGCTCTGGATGTTCAACCAGACGCTGAACATTTTCAGCCAGATCGGCATCATCATGCTCGTGGGATTGGTGACAAAAAACGGGATCCTGATTGTCGAATTTGCCAACGAACAGCGGCTGACGGGCAAGAACAAGTTTGAAGCCGCTGCCGAATCAGCCGCGCTGCGTTTGCGCCCTATTTTAATGACAACCCTCGTGGCCGCGTTTGGTGCGCTGCCGCTTGCTCTCGCGCTGGGGTCAGCTTCCAAGAGCCGCGTACCGCTCGGTATCGTTATTGTGGGCGGGCTGCTCTTCTCGCTCATCCTGACGCTTTACGTCGTACCCGTTATTTACACGTACCTGAGCCGCCGGAAAGACGTTGAACCAGGTGAGCCGACCAGTTCCGAAAAACGCCCATTACCCCAGCCGGAAGGTCGCCCGACTGGCGATACGACCAAGCCCCAGGAGATGGCGGTGCAGGTGTAAAGCAGGCAGAACAGTGCTGATAAGGAATCGGGATTGAGTTGGAAATATTTCCGGCTCAATCCCGATTTGTGTTTTGTGAGCAATGGCAACTACCACGGTCAGCGTCATAAACAACGGCTACTGTGGTAGTTGCGACGTAGTCAATACCAGAAATCTGCTTTATCGTCGCACTGGTCTATAATCTCTATAGCATAGCAAAAATATAATAGAACAATCATCCTGAACACTTCCTTTCACCTACGTAACAATCCTTAAAACAACCCAGGTATGACTTCTCAAAATCAAGGCGCGTCGGCGTTGATCGACCAAACCGTACAGGCGCTGAATGGCAGCCCTTCGAATGTATCGCCCACGGATGGCACATCGGTTATTGACAGCTGGATCAGTACGCTCGGCTCTGACAGCCCCGTATCGAGCAGCCTGAGCCAACTCAAGCAGGCGCTGCAAAGCAGTTCGCCCGATGGGGATGAGATCTCGTCGATCCTCATGAGCCTGTCGGAGCAGACGGAGTCGGCAGCATCGTCGGCCGATGGCAGTACGCAGTCATCATTACAAGAATTGGCCCAGTCGCTGAAAAGCTTCAGCCAGCAATTGTAAGCCCGATCAGGGCTAATCTGTTCCGTTTTGCCCGCTGCCTAAGCAGCCTTTTCAGGTGTAATAACTATTAAAAATCCCTGGTAAGCTGGCCTTACCGGGGATTTTTTACGCTGTTTGACCAGCACGAATTGTTCATGTTTGTTAACTAATAACAGATTATAATTTACATAACGATGTAAATAGTTTTGCATTCACTACGCTTGTTTCGTTCTAAATTAATTATTTTTAATTTTTCATACAGTTTAGCTTTAATGTTTACTGAGTCAATTAACCGGTCACTATGCCCCCTTCGTCGCACGCCATAGAAGTCAATCGCCTGGAAGCGCTGGATAGTTACGGCATTCTTGACACGCTCCCCGAAGCAGATTACGATACCATTACTCAGATTGCTGCCTACATCTGCCAGACGCCCATATCCTTGATGACGTTGCTGGACGAGCAGCGCCAGTGGTTTAAATCGGCTCATGGGCTGCTCATCCGTCAAACGCCCCGTGAGATAGCCTTTTGTGATTACGCCATTCAAACCCCCGGACAGTTGATGGAAATCAGCGACGCCCAGGCAGATGAGCGCTTTGCGGCTAACCCACTCGTTACGGGAGACCCACACATCGTTTTCTACGCGGGCGTTCCCTTAGTCGATGGCGACGGGCACACGCTGGGCACCTTGTGCGTAATCGATCATCGGGTTCGCCACCTCTCGGCTGAACAGGCAACGGTGCTTAAAGCCTTAGCCCGGCAGATCGTTGTTCAACTTCAGTTACGCCGGAGCCAGGTTCAACTGATCAAAGCAGGGCAAACGCTGCAACGGCTCAATGGCGAACTACACGAACGCAATCGGGTGCTGAAAGCGGTGGTTGACACCTGTCCGGTCGGGATTGTACTCTGGCAGGCCGTTCGGGAAGAAACGACCATCATCGACTTTGAGTATGTGTTCACGAATCCGGTCAAGTCTGTCCTCGCCGGGTTGCCGGGTGAGCCGATGCCGGGAGACTCGCTGAAAAAGTTGTTTCCCGAGGTGGTCAGCAGTGGCTTGTTCGACCGCTTAGTGGACGTAATTAACACCGGCCAGCCCCAGCATTATGAGCAGCCACGTGGTCAGTTGGATCACCCCATTGGGTGGGGCAAGGTGACGCTTTCTCCCTGTGGCGATGGGGTCCTGTTCACGGCTCAGGATATTACGCATCTGAAGGAGACAGAAAACCAGTTACGCATCCACTCCGATACGCTAAATCAACTGGTTGCTGAACGAACCGCCGAAATTTATCAGATATCCGCCCTACAACACGCCATTGTGCACCATGCCGGTATGGCAATTGCGTCCATCGATAGTGCTGGGCTGATTCAAACCATGAATCCAGCGGCTGAGCGGTTAACGGGTTACTCGGCCAGTGAATTGATAGGCACCAGCCCTACGTTGCTGCTCGACTTTCCTGAACCGGAAAACCAGACGCAGGAACTCGCTGACCACGCGGACCAGTTGGTGCGGGATGATTTTAGTTTGTTCAAGCTGCTGGCCGACAGCCAGCCCCACGAATCCATTGTGCGGAATAAAGACGGCCGTCGGATACCAATTCTGTTGATAAGAACTCCCCTGCACGACCAGGCAGGCAACATAATGGGTTATGTAAGCATGGCCATCGACGTAACCACCCAGAAAGAAAGCGAACTGATTCTGGAACAGTCGCTGCAGCGGGAGCAGGACCTGAATAAACGGAAGCTGCAGTTTATCACCACCGCATCGCACGAGTTTCGCACACCATTAACAACGATTCAGTCGAGCGTGGAACTGGTCAGGCTGTACCTGGAACGGCCGTTGGCTGACTCAACACCCGCCGTTCAGCGGCAATTAGACATTATCCAGAAGCAGATTGTCGATTTCAGCGACCTGCTGTCCGATGTGCTGTCGATTGGCAGGATCGAGGCCGGACGCGTTAGCTACAGCCCACAATGGGTTGATATGGTGGCCCTGATTACGGAGGTAGTCGGCACACATTACGCCAACCGGCACGACGGGCGAAGCGTGGAAGTTGCGGTTACGGGACGGCCCCGGCTGGCTTATTTAGACGCCCAGCTAATCACGCACGTACTGATAAATCTACTGTCTAATGCGTTCAAGTTTTCTACCCACAACCCCAGTCTGCGCATCACCTTCGACGCCCGTCAAGTAGTGCTGCACGTCAGCGACAATGGCATTGGCATACCCGCTAATGAGACCGCTCAGTTGTTCGACACGTTCTTTCGGGCCAGTAATGCCGCCAACGTGCCGGGAACGGGGCTGGGCCTGGTCATTGCCCGCCAGTTTGCCGCGCTCCACGGTGGTTCGCTCACGATTGGGAGCGAAGAACACGTTGGAACAACCTGTACCCTGACGCTGCCTGATCCACCGAGCGCGGTCCTGCGCTGATTGGAGACAATCTCCTGCCGAACCCGGAAACGAGCGCATTTGATTCCTTCTCTTTCAACTCCACCAACGTTCCAATGGCTACTCCACTTCTATTGATCGAGGACGATTTACAAATCCGGGAAAACATGGCCGAGCTGTTGACCCTGAAAGGCTACTCCGTCGAAACGGCATCGGACGGTCGGGAAGGTATTGCGCAGGCGATGCTCCACCGGCCCGACCTGATCCTGTGCGATGTAATGATGCCGCACGTTGACGGCTACCAAGTGCTGGAGGCCATTCGCACGAACCGCTCATTGGCCACGGTCCCCTTTATTTTTTTAACGGCCAAAGCCGACCGAACGGACTTACGCCGGGGAATGAATTTAGGAGCCGACGACTACCTGACCAAACCATTCACGAGCAGCGATTTATTAGCTGCCATTGAAAGTCGGCTTGGGCAGGAACAACGGCGGGCCGTGGCCATTCAGGCGCAGGTAGAAAAACACTGGAACCAGTTGACTAAAGTGTCTACTCACGAATACAACACGCCCCTGACCGGTATTATGGGCTTTGCGCATTTGTTGATGGACTACGACGAGAGTTTCGACAAAGCGCAGGTGCAGTCGATGCTGGGCATGATTATTACCAGTTGCTGGCGGCTAAAACGCACCCTCGACAACACCCAGCTAACCCACGAACTCCTGCGTACCCCTCCGGCCACAGCGCCCTCCATAGCAACGGGCAGTTCCTTTTTATCGGCGGAGGTGGTCAACACGATTTTGGTAGATACCGCCAGCCGGTATGAACGGGTCATCGACGACCGGACTGATGTTGTGGAAGCGCACCTGTACATCGGAGAAGAACACCTGCACAAAGTGCTGGAGGAGTTAATTGATAACGCGCTTAAATTTTCACCGGTCACCAGCAGCATCCAAATCAAGGGCCGCCAAACCGCCGGTACCTACCAACTGACCATTACCAATCAGGGACGGGGCATGACGGCGGAAAACGTGGCCAACATAGCGCCCTACACCCAGTTCGACCGGAGCATTCACGAGCAGCAGGGCATTGGGGTGGGCTTGTTCATTGCCCGGAGTCTTATTGAATCAGCCAATGGGCGTTTGTCGATCAGCAGTCAGGTAAACGGACCAACAACGGTAACGGTTGACCTGCTGGCCGTGGCTCAGTGCTCTCGTTAAAAAGCCACGAACCATGCCCACCAAACTATTACTAATCGAAGATCAGGCAACCCTGCGGGAAAACATAGCCGAACTCATCAGCCTGCATGGTTACCAGATTACCACGGCTGGCGATGGTCGGCAAGGCATTACTCAGGCCCTGCTCGACCCACCAGACCTGATCATCTGCGATGTGATGATGCCCCAGTTGAACGGGTATGAAGTGCTGGAAATTGTCCGGGCTACTCCCGTTCTGGTCCGAACGCCGTTTATATTTCTAACGGCCAAAGCCGACCGGACCGACTTGCGGGTAGGCATGAATCTGGGGGCCGACGATTACCTGACCAAACCGTTTTTAATCACCGATCTATTGGCAGCCATCGAAGGTCGGCTCCTGCATAAACACCAGTGGCTGAACTCAGAAAAGCCATTAACCTCTTACCTGACCAGTATCCAGGGCTATAACGACCGGGGCAGTATGATGCTCAGCACCGATGCGTGTTTTTACTTTTTCACCCAAAACCGGAGCTACCACGTACTGCACCCGTTAGGAACCTTTAGAATCAATAAAAACATAGAGAAATTAGTTACGCAACTGAACCCGCTCCAATTTTTTCGAGTCAACCGAAACGCGATCATCCATCGAAGCACGGTTCACTGCTATGCCTACTGGCAGGATGGAAAGTACTGCCTGACTCTATTGGCTGGTAGGCAAAGCAGCGAGGTTATTTTACCCAGAGCGCGGTATCGGTCTTTTCTAACCTGGCTACAATCGGGTGCCGGGAAACCGTAGTTACATTCACAGGCCGGGCAAACTACCGGATCCTAATCATTCATCGTATTTGTAATGGCTGAAAAGGGTAGAAAAAGACCTTATGGGTGCTTATTCAGGCACAGACTAAGCCCTCAAATCCATCCTGAAAATCCTTATGAAGCTGGCATTCATTACCACGGCTATGCTGGGTCTGCTTGGGCAGGCCACGGTGTCATTGGCACAGCAGATCTCCCGGCAGGAACTCCTTTTTATGACACCCGAATGGAAGGGCGAACGTTTTCCCGATGGTCGCCCGAAAGTGCCGGATGCCATTCTCAAACGCATGAAACTCGTGACCCAGGAAGAAGCCTGGTCGGTGCTGAAAGGCGAAAACTACAAGTATCAGTTTACGGGCGACTGGCAAACCATCAACCCCGACAGTGTGCTCGTTGGCCGGGCGCTGACCGCGACATTCATGCCGGGTCGGCCCGATGTTCACCGGGTTACCGACGAGAAAGGCCACAACCAGGACGGGCGGGTGAAATCGCAGAATGCCTGGCCCATTGATATGCTGGTCAAAGGTGACGTGTACGTAGTCGATCAGTTTGGGATGCACGAAGACGGCCCCACCATTGGCGATAACTTAGGCAACTCGATTTATGCCAAAACGGGCAATGGCATCGTCTACGAAGGAGCCGTTCGGGACGTGGCCGGTCTGAAAGAAATTGGTGGTTTCACCTCGTTTTACCGCAGCTATCACCCATCGCACCACAACCCCGAAGGCAATCTGAACACGACGCTGGTAGGAATCAACCGCCCGACCCGCATTGGCAAGGTGATGGTGATGCCGGGCGACGTGGTGCTGGGTCGTGATGGGGGTGTTATTTTCATTCCTCCCCACTTGGCCGAAAAAGTCGTGAAAACGTCCGAGATCGTCCGGCTGCGCGATATGTTCGGCCACCTGCGGCTGAGGGAGCAAAAATACACGCCCGGTCAAATCGACTCCCGCTGGTCAGACGCCATCGAAAAAGACTTCTCGCAGTGGCTCAACGCCCACGTCAGTGAGTTGCCCGTTCCTAAAGAACAGATTCAGGAATTTCTCAAAACCCGAACCTGGTAAATCAGCAGCCTAACCCCCTACCGCCATGAACGTTGCATCCTCCCGCCCTGACCTCGGTCGGCGTTCCTTCCTGACCAAGAGCGCCATTGCCAGTGCGCTGGCCGCAGCTTCACTATCTGGCCCGGCCGCGCTCGGGTTTGGCCAGGGGCTGGAAACGGCCGTTGATCGTGCTCCGCTGTCATCCAGCCCGTCGGACCTGAAAATTACCGACATCAAATGCGGCTACACCCGCAACGGGCACAGCTTATTCGTCAAAGTGCATACCAACCAGGGAATCTGGGGGTGTGGCGAAGCAGTCGATGCATCGGTTGGCACGTATCATCTGGTAAAACTGATGGGCGAACGCATCCGGGGAAAAAGCCCACTCAACGTTAACCGGCTGTTTGAAGACGTCCGGCGATCAGGTTTTTTCGAGGGTGCTCAGGCCGGTATTTATATTTCGGTCCTGTCGGCCATTGAAACAGCCCTCTGGGATTTGGTGGGTAAGACGCTCGGTATGCCGGTGTACCAGTTATTAGGCGGAAAATTCCGGGATCGGGTGCGGGTGTATTGCGACACGGGTGCGTACCGCGAAAAAGATACCAGCCCGGAATCGTTCGGTAAAAGCGCCAAACGGGCGGTCGACATGGGCTTCACGGCCGTGAAATACGACATCGACGAACGCAACGACCCGAACAAATACGATGCCTACAACTGGACCGCCAGCCAGGGCGAACTGGAGCGGATGTACAACCAGATAGCCAGCGTGCGCAAGGCCGTTGGCCCGAAGATCGACATCTGCGTCGACATGCACGGTCGGTACGACGTGACCACTGGCCGACGGGTGGCCAAGATGATGGAACCGCTGAACCTGCTGTTTCTGGAGGAGCCGATCCCCGCCGAAAATCCGGAGGCTTACCAGCAGATTCGGGAGGCATCCAACACGCCGATCTGCGCCGGAGAGAACCATTACATGGCGCACGGATTTCGGAAACTACTCGAAATTGGCGCCGTGGACATTATCATGCCCGATCTCCAGAAAGCCGGGGGATTGGGCGAAGGCCAGCGCATTGCCAACCTCTCCAATCTATACTACGTACCGTTTGCGCCCCACATGGTAGCCTCGTACCTGGGCGCGATGGCGTCGAGTCACGTGTGCGCGTCGGTGCCCAACTTCCTGATTCTGGAGTGGCAGATTTACTTCCACGAGGAACCGATGTTCAAGGAAGTCGTCACCTTCGACGGACCGATGGTGAAGGACGGGTTTATTCCGCTGTCGGAGAAACCAGGCATCGGCGTAGAGATCAACGAAGAAGGAATGCGTAAATACGCGCCCAAAGACGTACCGTTTTTTGTGTAGCAGTGCCTAACTCCTTTCCGTGACTTTCCGCCTACGGCCGCAGTTGTCCGGCTTTTTTCAGGTAGTCGATCACTTTCTGTTTAGGCAATTCATCAACCCGGTGCCCCTGATCGCCGGTCATCGTCGTGGCCGCAAAAAGGGAGTTAATGATGGCCTCCTCCGTCGCTTCAATTGCCGCCATGAACAGGGGCGACACATTATCATTGCGAAGCAACTTTATCTGCTCGAAGGAGTTAGCCGTTTCGTGCGGAATCTGATAGGCAGTTGACACGGCAATTACATAGTCCCCACTCCCATTCGAGGCAATGCCACCCGTTTTGGCCAAACCCATAAACGCCCGTTTGGCCAATCGTTTCAGGTTACGGGCATCCAGCGGGGCATCCGTCAGCACAACCATCATGCACGAACCGTCGAGTTGTTCTTTGAACGCGTACTTGCCTAATTCCACCCCAACGGGCATCCCCGCGATCTGCAATACGCCACCAAAATTCGTTTGCACCAACACCCCAACGGTGTAGCCACCCAACGAAGCGGGCAGTTTCCGCGACGAAGTGCCGATTCCCCCTTTGTAGCCAAAGCAGACCGTACCCGTTCCGGCCCCCACGTTTCCTTCCGCAACCGGCCCGGCTTTAGCGTCCCGAAGCGCGTCCAGCACATGCTGTTTGGTGAGATGTCGCCCACGAATGTCGTTGAGAAAGCCGTCGTTGGTTTCGCCCACGATGGGGTTCACCGACCGGACCTGCTCGTTGCCCGGCTGGCTCAGGGTATAGTCGATGACGGCATCGGCTGCGGTTGGAACGCCAAGCGTATTGGTCAAAATAATGGGCGTTTCGAGCATACCGAGTTCCTCCACCTGACTGTAGCCGGTTAACTTGCCAAAGCCATTACCGATATACATGGCCGCCGGGCTTTTTTGTTGAAATAGATTGCCAGCATGGGGCAGAATCGCGGTGACGCCCGTGCGCACGTTTTGACCCTGCTGGAGCGTCACCTGCCCCACCTGCACCCCGGCCACGTCGGTGATGGCGTTGAGCGGACCCGTCGGCACCACCCCAAACGGAATTCCATACGCACGCGGGCGTTTATTGGATTGAGCCATTGAATCGGGCATGGTAAGGAGCACGAAAGCCATTAGCAAGGGATAAACACGGAAGCAAAATACCATTGGATTGGGCAGTGATGAGATTAGGAAACTATTAAGCAAGAGTACGTATATTTACGAAAGAATAAAAAAATTATACGTATATGAGCAAAGTGAAACTAACGCTCACTGTCGAAGAAAGAGTTGTGATGGACGCCAAACGGCTGGCCCGCAAGAAACAGCAATCGCTATCGGCAATGATTGAGCAATTACTAACCACTGCAAACGTTGATTCCGCTGGAAACGAAGCAGAAACAGTGCCCAATGCTCTGGCCCTGCGGGGAATTGCCAAAGGTTCACTGAGTCGCAAAACCGATAAGCAGATTCGGGATATGATGCACAAAGACCGATACGGGCTATGACCATTTTTCTGGATACAAACGTGGTTCTGGACTGGCTTTTAGATCGCGAGGATACATTTGCTCAGGAAGCAACAGACCTGTTTTTGGCAGCCGAACAAAGTCGAATTACCATTTACGTCTCAGCAGGGTCCCTTTACACCATTGCCTATGTATTGCATCGGGCCGGAAAGCGTGGAGAGGCACTTCGGAACGCGTTGAGCAGCTTTCTGGCGTTGGTAGCAGTGCCCACTGCTAATAGAGACACGTTTGTCAAAGCTAATCAACTAACTGACATCAGCGATTTGGAAGATGCCTTTCAGTACCAGACCGCGTTGAGTAATCCAGCAATTCAATACCTGGTTACGGGGAACACCAAGGATTTCCGATTAACGGATCAATCGCGACTACCCGTGATAACACCAACCGAAATGGTAAAGCTGTTATCTGCGTAATTGGTGCATCTCACTTAAATTACCGTATGCTTCATCTGGCCCCTGTCATAGTTACTTCCCAATGCAGAACTTACTGAAAATCGAATCCAGCAGATCGTCGGTTGTGATTTCGCCGGTTAGCTCACCGAGGTGTTGCAGGGCCACCCGCAGGTCCATCGCCAACCAATCGGGGGTGACGCCGGAGTCTAATCCGGCAAGGGCGCGGGCGAGGGCATCGTCGGTGCCGGTGAGGTGTTCGTAGTGGCGGGCGTTGGTCACGACGGCACTGCCCGTCTGCACGGCGGTATCAGTTCGGACGCGGGCCGACAGCGCGGCTTTCAATTTGTCTAAGTGCGTTTGCTTTGCCGCCGAAATCCAGACGATCTTTTCGTCCGCAACAAATTCCATTTGTTGCCGTTTGGCGTCGTCAATCGCGTCTAATTTATTGCCAACCAACAGATACGGCTTGCCCGATTCGCGCACTTCAGCCACCGCGTTCCGTAATTCATCAGGCGAAATATTTAGCCCGTCGAACAGGTACACGACCAGCGCGGCATCCCGCATTTTCTGCTGCGTCCGCTCAATACCAATCGCTTCGATGGAGTCGGTGGCTTCCCGCAGTCCGGCCGTGTCGATCAGTCGAAAGCGAATACCGTCAATGAACAGTTCGTCTTCGATTACGTCGCGCGTCGTACCGGGAATGTCGGATACGATGGCTTTTTCTTCGTTGAGCAGGGCATTCAGCAGCGTCGATTTACCAGCGTTGGGCTTGCCGACGATAACGGTTGGCACTCCATTCTTGATGACATTCCCCGCCGAGAACGACTCGATCAGCGGATGCAGCACCCGCCGGATGTCTCCCATCAGTTGCCGCAGTTGATCGCGATGGGCAAACTCCACGTCTTCCTCGCCGAAATCCAATTCCAGTTCCACCAGCGCCACAAAGTCAATCAGTTGCTGGCGGAGCACTTTCAGTTGCTTGGAGAAGCCCCCGCGCAGTTGGGTGAGCGCGGCCCGGTGGCTGGCGTCGGAGTCGGACGCGATCAGGTCGGCCACGGCTTCGGCCTGCACCAGATCGAACTGCCCGTTCAGGAATGCCCGCTGCGTAAACTCGCCCGGCCGCGCCAGCCGGACGCCTTCCTGCGTCAGACGACGCAGAATCTGCTGGATAATGAACTCCGAACCGTGGCACGAAACCTCGACGGTATCTTCTTTGGTAAATGACTTTGGCGACCGAAACACCGTTACCAGTACTTCGTCAATAATGCCGTCCTGCTTATTCCGCAACGTACCAAAATGGGCCGTGTGGCTGTCCTGCTTCGTCAGGTCTTTTCCCCGAAACATGCGGTTGGTCAAGTTAATGGCTCCTTCACCCGACACCCGGATAACAGCAATGGCGCCAATACCCGGCGCGGTGGCAAGGGCAGCAATTGGATCTAACTGATACAAATTGAGTTTGTGGTTTGTAGTTTGTAGTTCGCTACTAACACGAAATCACAAACCAGGAATGGTATTCGGAAAAATGGGTAGACGGCTCACGATACCGGCAAGCCGTTTTTCAACGGGTACGGCTGGAATACCGAGCGTGTCGGCGGGAACGTCGCCCAGGAAGAAACGCATCTGAGCCGCTGCGAGGTTCCGCACTGTTTCTGGCCGGTCAGTTGCCGCCCCGCCCACCTCGGCAATAGCGTTGAGCAGCGACCGGGTCAGGCCAATACCCGCTTCCGACGAGCGAAACTGCCGCCGAACAATGGCTCGGTCGAGGTGATAGGCTTCGCGCAGGTTGGTTGGCAGCAGTTCCTCCACGATACCATTCAAATAGCCAATCACGTTGCTGTGATGCAGGTAATCTTCCTCCTCCTGTTCGGTAGCCGTAACGCCCGCTTTACGCAGGCCGCGCAGGACGATGTAGGAAAACGCCAGATTCGTCCCGGCCATGTCCTCCTGATTAACGGGCATTCCCCAGTTCATGTTCCACCGCCCCGACTGTAATCCGAACCACCGTGCCCCCGCATGAATCAGCCGGATTTTGAGGGTGCGGGCGATGGCTTTCGCGGTCCCCTCACCGGGTCGTCGGACCGCCCACTCCTTTGGATTATTGACGCCAAACACCCACTCGCCCGTTTCCTGCAACCGGCGGGCCGTGTCATTCTTGATCCGTTCGGTGAGCCACAGTAGTTGAACGCCGTCGGCACCCATGTAGGTGTAGGGCAGTGAATAGGTGCCCAGTGCCAAACCAATCAGCCCGGCGTGTTTCTTAAAAAATCCCATGCCCCGCTTCATCCAGTCCGGGTCGGCCCAGTTAGGTAGTTTGGCGTAGTCAGCAAAGAAAGTTTGAACAGGCTCGGGCTGTTTGTCGATGGTGAAATCGCTCGTATCGGCCAGCCACTGCATCAACGCGCTGATGCCCTCGCGCCCGGCAGTTTTGGCAATCGTTGCAATGACCGCGTCAGCAGACGAGTCGCCCTGCTGACGGTAGCGGGTCAGAAGTTCATCAGAGAATGTTCGGGAAGGCTTGATTAATGTCGGCATCAGCGTTATGTTCTATGCCGGTAACGTTGGGTGGAAGGGATTGGTTTGGCCCTACAATTTGATCTGCAATCCATCGTAGCCCAGCCGGATGTTGGCTGGCAGTTCGTTTTCCACCTCGCGGTGCAGGCCAAGTTTGTGGCTGATGTGGGTGAAATACGTTTGGTCGGCCCCGATGCGCTGCGCTAACGCGACGGCCTGATCGAGCGTGAAGTGCGAAATATGAGCCGTTCGCTGAAGGGCGTCGAGGATCAAAATTCTAGTGCCGTAGACCTTTTCCAACTCCGCGTCGGCGATGTAGTTTAGGTCGGTGAGGTAGGTGAAATCGCCGATGCGGAAGCCAAAAACGGGTAGTTTATGGTGCATCACTTCGATGGGCGTGAACCGGACGCCCAACACGTCAAACGGCTCATTGACGATTTCGGTGGTCCGCACGTGCGGAACGCCGGGGTACTTGTGTTCGGCGAAAATATAGGAAAACTCGCGTCGTAGCTGCGCCAGCACGGTCGAACGGGCATAAACCGGCATATCCTGCCCCGACCGGAAGTTATAAGCACGAACTTCGTCTAACCCTGCCGTGTGGTCTTTGTGTTCGTGAGTGAACAGAACCGCATCGAGTTGCTTGAGCCGCAGCCGCAACACCTGCTGCCGGAAATCGGGACCGGTATCGACTATAAAGCTCCTGCCGTTGATGGCAATATGGATTGATGACCGGAGCCTTTTGTCGCGGAAATCGACAGACTGGCAAACGGCGCACTCACACCCAACCAGCGGCACCCCCGACGATGTTCCCGTTCCCAGTAGTGTGATGAGCATAAAGAGCGAAAGAGTGAATAAGCGAAAGGGTGAATGAGTGATGCGTCAGCCGGAATGCCGGACCACCGCTCTTTCACTCATTCACCCTTTCGCTTATTCACTCTTTATTTATCCGTAAGTTGATTGACCACCTCTACCAACCGGTCGAAATTGAGGGGTTTTACCAACACGTCGTTGAAACCAGCCGTTTTAAATTCTTCTTCGGTGTAGTTTTTGGCGTTTCCCGTGATTGCCACGATGGGAACGGAGGCTTTTTCTTTTTCCGGCATGGCCCGGACGCGCCGAACGCACTCCATGCCATCCATAACGGGCATGTTAATATCTAACAGGAGGATACTGAAATCTTCTTTCTCCAAGATTTGAATAACCTGTTCGCCATTCTTGACAGCGGTGATATCGTAGTTTTGAAATTCAAGGATTTTGCGGGCCAGATTCTGAATAACGGAACTATCTTCGGCAATCAGGACGCGTTTGGAAGCAGACATAAGGCGTTGGGGATCGTATTTGTTTGACGTGGTGAAATTATAGAGTTAAATCGGCAAACACAAAAAAGAGACAGTCAGTAAGTTGATGAGTCGGTCAGTCAGTGCGTTAACAAGTTAGGCACTCACTGATTGACCGACTCATCAACTTATTGACTGTTTTTAATACCGATCATCGTCGTCCTCTTCCTCGCCGAAGCTGCTGTTCGGGTCGAACATGGAGCCGAGCAGGTCCTTGAACGACTGACCCGTATCCATTGCTTTTTTGCCCACGAGTGAATGTTCAGCCAGACCATGCAGGGCAAATTCCATCATGAACAACTTCTCGGCTTTGGCTAATTTTGGATGATATTGGTCCACCATGTCGTCGAGGCCGTCAATTGTTTTCAGACGGGCTTCGTAGTCCCGGTTGGTCAGATCGTTCAGAATATCCATCGTGTTGCCGTCGCCGAACCAGTCCGTTATTTTCTTATACGGATTACCGCGCTTGTCTTTCTTGGCTTTCTCCGGGTTCGGAAAATATTGCAAAAACTGGTTTCTTATGGCCTTGCCAATCAGGTTTTGCGCCACAATTACCGGCCCTTCCACTTCGCCTTCGTAGACTAACTCAACTTTGCCGCAAATGGCCGGGATAACGCCATACAGGTCAGCAATGCGGACGTAGGTGTCCTTCTCGCCGTTGAGCAGTGTCCGCCGTTCGGCCGAGGACAGCAGATTTTCGTAAGCCGAGATGGTCATCCGGGCCGACACGCCACTCTTGGCATCTACGTATTCACTCTCACGGGCTTCGAGGGCCACCTGCTCAATCAGGTCGGCGGTGAGGTCGTTGGTTTTCACCATGCCCTTCTGCTCGTTTTTGACAACGGCTTCCTGCATCGTAATTTTCTTACCGATTTCGATGGATTTCGGGTAGTGAGTCACAATCTGCGAGTCGATCCGGTCTTTCAACGGCGTCACAATGCTGCCCCGGTTGGTATAATCCTCCGGGTTAGCCGTAAATACGAACTGAATATCGAGCGGCAGGCGTAGTTTGAAACCTCGGATCTGAATGTCGCCTTCCTGCAAAATGTTGAACAGCGACACCTGAATGCGGGCCTGCAAGTCGGGCAGTTCGTTAATAACGAAGATGCAGCGGTGCGAACGCGGAATCAGCCCGAAGTGGATTGTCCGCTCGTCGGAATACGGCAGTTTCAGCGTAGCCGCTTTAATAGGGTCCACGTCGCCGATGAGGTCAGCCACTGACACGTCGGGCGTGGCGAGCTTTTCGGTGTAGCGGTCGTTGCGGTGCAGCCACGAAATAGGCGTTGCATCGCCCTTCTCGGCAATCAGGTCGAGGGCGAAGCGGGACAGCGGTTCCAGCGGATCGTCGTTCAGCTCAGACCCGGCCACCACCGGAATGTACTCGTCCAGGAGGTTGACCATCAGGCGGGCGATCCGGGTTTTGGCCTGCCCGCGCAGCCCCAGCAGGTTGATGTGGTGCATGGACAGTATCGCCCGTTCCACGTCGGGAATTACGGTATCCTCGTAGCCCCAGATGCCGGGGAATACTACTTCTTTTTCCTTAATTCGTTCGATGAGATTTTCCCGCAGTTCCTGCTTAATTGGGCGGGGTATGTATCCGGCGGCTTTGAGTTCGCCAAGGGTGGTAATTTTGACTAAATTCGATGATTTCAGGCTGCGGTAGTTCATTGAGATTTAATGAATAATGGCTAATGAATAGTGAATAATGAATGCGCCTGCGTTGAAGGCCATTTTTCATTGTCCATTCTTCATTGTACATTTCTACTAACAGGCTTTGGAAAGAAATGGTTTTTGGACGCTGAAAATGGCTAATTTTACCAGGCTTTACCAGGTCAGTGCCCGCCTTTGCCGTTTATGAAACCACGTTTGTCGCTTCTCGTTTCGCTCCTGTTCCTACTTATTGTACTGAGTTGCCGCATTCAAAACAATCCACCTGAATTAACCGGCCTGACGCCAAATAAGGCGTTCGTCGGTCAGGAAATTGGCCTGACGGGCTACCAGTTTGGCCCCGATCCAGTCGTCACGGTCGGCATTGGCGCAACGGCGGTAACGGCGGCCATTAAAACGAAAGATGACAATTCGATTCAGGCCGTCGTACCACTCATTGCGCCCGGCAAGATGATTCCGATCCGGGTTAGTAACGACGAAGGCACCTCCGATCCGCTGTTTCTGGATGTTCAGCAACCCGCGCCTACCCTCTCCGACATTACACCCGGCAACGGCCTGCCCGGCACGGCGGTCGTGCTGACGGGCAGCTACCTGAACCAGCTTAAACAAATCCGTTTCGGCGACGCCGTCGCGGTGGTTCGGGACAGTTCGGATCAGAAACTAACCGTTTTAGTGCCCGCTAACCTGCCGCGCGGCCCGCTCATGATTACGGTTGAAACCGTAGGCGGAATTATGTCGGGCAGCTTCATTGTGGCTGGTACACCCCAGATTACCGGCGTTTCGCCCAAAGTGACCCGACCCGGTAGCGAGATTATTATTCAGGGAATCAACCTGACGGACGGCGTCGTGCGCATCAACGACCAGCAGATGGACCGCAGCCGAACGACGATCAAAGATACGGAGATCAGGACAATTATTCCCCAGTTTGCTCAATCAGGCCGCATTACCGTCACCGTTTTCGAGAGGCTGATTGCCACCAGCGCCGATTCGGTGCAGATTGTGCAGCCGCCGTTCATCACGAATCTTGGTGCACAGGATGCCATCGCGGGTGAAAAACTGCCCGTGTTTGGCCGTAACCTGCTCGACGTGTCGGCGGTGTCGCTTGGCAACGTTTTGGTTCCGTTTCGTATTCTGAGCAGCACCCAAATCGAAGCAACCGTCCCGGCATTGCCTACGTCAGGGGCGGTGGCGGTTTCGGTCAGCGGGGTCGGTGGTAGCCACACGGCAACGGACCCACTGTTTTTTTTCCTGATGCCCAGCAATATCACCGTCAACCCAACACGCCAAGGACGCAGCAAGCCCATCAGTATTTCGGGTCAAAATCTGTACCGTATTACCGACGTACGCATCAACGGCCAGTCGGTTCCGGTTACAGAGCGGGTTGAGGGATCTCAGTTGTTCGTAAATATACCGGCCGATGGCACCAGTGGACCTGTTACCATTGTTAACCGGGCCGGTTCGGCTCAGTCGGCCCCGTTGGTGGTGGTTCAGAAACCCGTTGTTACCGATATTATACCGGCGAAAGCCAAGCCCGGTGACCGAATCGTACTGCGGGGTGATTTTCTGCTTAATGCCCAGGTATTTTTTACCGGAACCACAACGACAGCCGCCGAGGCTGGCAAGAACGAGGACCCCGAACGGTGGGTGCTGGTGCCCAATGGCGCACAAACCGGGCCACTGCGCATTGTCAATAGTGCGGGCGAAACAGCCACAGGTTCAGTTACGGTGCTGCGGCTGGTGTCGGGCATTGACTTTTCGCCGAAAACGGCTAAAGTGGGCGATATGATCGTGCTGACGGGCCAGAATCTGACGTCGGTGCAGGAAATTCGCTTTGGCAATGGTACGTCGCCGGGCGGCAAATTTCTCATTGACGGCGCAGGTCAGTTCGTCGTGACGGTACCGACCGGGGCCACCACCGGTCAGATTTGCCTGACCAACGAAGCCGGAACTGCCTGCACGAGTGCGAATTTGACAGTGACGAAATAGAGCTTTTAAGTTTGTAGTTCGTGGTTTGTAGTTGGCTAACGCTTGTGGCTTTGCCGGTCCGCCGGTGCGGTTCCCCCGCACCTACAAATCACGAACTACAAACTTAAAAACTCAACTCTTTCAATTGCCTCACCAGCACCTCATTGATTCGAATGTAGCTTTCGTGGGTCCAGCCCGCCACGTGGGGCGTCAGCACGATCCGGTCCGACTGGCGCAGGAAATCGAAGGTGGTTTGCTGGTCAGGGGTCAGTTTACTTAATTTCTCGTTTTCGAGTACGTCAAGGGCAGCTCCACGGACCTTACCCGTTTGGATGGCCTCACACAGGTCGGCAAGTGACACAATCTCGCCCCGTGCAATATTGAGCAGGTAAAACGGTTTGCTCATTCGACCGATAAAGTCAGCATTAATCATCATCCGCGTTTCTTCCGTTAGTGGCACGTGCAGGCTAATCACATCGGCTTCGGCAATGATTTTCGCCATTGTCGCTTCCTGAGCGGAGTTGTCGCCGTAGTTGGTTAAGAACTTATCGTAGGTCAGTACCCGGCATCCAAAACCACTGAGCCGCCGGGCCGTAGCGCGGCCATTGTTGCCGTAGCCAATAATGCCCACCGTCAAGCTTCCCAGTTCATACCCCCGGTTGCCCTCACGGTCCCAAACACCCCGGCGTACCTCCCGGTCAGCCTTCACACTATTTGTCAGCAGCGCCAGCAACAGGCCAACGGTGTGTTCGGCTACGGCGTCGCGATTTCCTTCGCCCGCGTGGAAAACCCGGATACCGAATTGTTGAGCCGTGTCAAGATCAATCAGGTCCAGCCCCGCCCCAGCCCGGCCGATGAAACGCAGATTTGACGCCCGGCCGAGCAGTTCCGCGTCGACGGTTGTTTTACTGCGAATAACCAGGCCGACAAACGGGGCAATCTGTTCAATCAGCTCCGTTCTGGTGATTTTGGGCTGGTATTCATACGTAAAACCGGCTTCGCGGAGCAGGTCGAAAAGTGACGGGTGCATCTCGTCGGCAATGAGAATGGCGGGCGGAGTCTGGGACATCTGTGGTGTTTTCGTAACTTGCGGGTCGTAATGAATAATGTAAAATGGTTAATGTATAATGCATCCAGCATTCTTAGTAGAGAAGGGCGAAGACTTACCCGGATGCCCATTAAACATTTTACATTCTGCATTTTACATTCATTACCGGCGAAACTAACAAAAGTACATGGAACAACGCCAACCCGACGAATCGAACGAACCCCGTACCAATCCGTCACCTGAGCAACTGTCTGACAGCCAGCCCACCAATACGCAATTATCGGCTGAACAACTACCGACTGAAGATCGGGATGCCGCCCAGCGGGATGCCGCCCAGCGGGATGCCGCCCAGCCAAACCCCGATCAACGAAACGACCGCCAGCAAAACAGCCGTGCCAACGGCGGACCACGCGATGGCGGACCACGTAATGACCGGTCCCGCGACGGCGGACCGCGCGACGGCGGACCAGCACAAAAGGGGCAGAACCAACGGGATGCTGCTCCTCGTGGAGACGCTCAGCGGGACCGGGGCCAGCGGGATGCTGCCCCCCGTAATGAAGGCAATTCCAATACACGCGACCGTACAACCGATGGCCGTGAGCGCGGCCGAAGCGACAGCTCGGAAAACCGCACTCGTGACGACCGGTCCGGCCGTGGCTCCGCACAGCAACGTCCGGCAATCCGGCCCTCCGATGCAGGCCCCGACAGTGTGGATGACTTCCGCGATGCTGATGGTCCCGACAACCAGACGACCGACTCACAGGGACGCGATGAGCGGCTGGTGATCGGCATCTCGCTCGGTGACTACAACGGTATCGGGCCGGAGGTGATCCTGAAAGCGCTGCAGTACAATCGCTTACAAAAACTGTGTACACCCGTCATTTACGGCTCGATGCGCATTCTGAACCGGTACCGGAACCTGCTCGATCTGAAAGACTGGAACCTCAATGGGGCACCAACCGTCGGGCAAATCAGCCACAAACTGACCAACGTCATCACGTGCTGGCCCGACCAGAGCCAGGACATCCAGCCGGGGCAAGTGACACCCGAAGCCGGGCAAGCCGCGCTGGCCTGCTTGCAGCGGGCAGTCGATGACCTGAAAGACGGCAAATTGGATGCGCTCGTCACGGCTCCTATCAATAAGTACAATATCCAGTCGGAAGAATTTCAGTTTCCGGGTCATACCGAATACTTAGCGCAGCAGTTTGGCATCACGGACAACCTCATGTTCATGGTCAGCGACATTCTGCGCGTCGGGGTCGTAACGGGTCACGTACCGCTGGGGCGCGTCCGTCAGAACGTCACCCGCGAACGCATCGCGCAGAAGCTGGCGCTGATGATGCAGTCCCTGAAGCAGGATTTCGGTATTGAGAAACCCAAAATTGCGGTGTTGGGTCTCAACCCCCACGCCGGTGAAGAGGGGCTGCTGGGCAACGAAGAGCAGGACATCATCAAGCCCCTGCTGACTGACTTACGCAACAAAGGTCAGTTGGTGTTTGGCCCCTACCCCGCCGACGGGTTCTTTGGCACCCGGAATTACAAAAATTTCGACGCCGTGCTGGCCATGTATCACGATCAAGGCCTGATTCCATTTAAAGCCATTGCGTTTGAAGAAGGCGTCAATTTCACGGCGGGGATGCCCGTTGTGCGCACCTCGCCCGATCACGGAACGGCCTACGACATTGCGGGCAAAGACCTCGCCGACGAATCGTCCATGCTTCAGGCTATTTACACCGCCATCGACGTAGCCCGTCAACGGAAGGAGTTTATGGAACTGGAAGCGGGAGCACTTAAAAGAGTCAGCAAGTAAGCCAGTTGGTCAGTCAATCAGTGGCTGACGCACGAGAACACGACGGCGGGCCGCCGGTGCGGTCAGCCACTAACTGACTGACCAACATACCGACTAATCATCTCCATAACTATGTTAAAATCAATGACCGGCTTCGGCAACGCAACGGTAGAAGCGGACGGTCTGGCCGTAACGGCCGAAGTAAAAACACTGAACTCTAAGTTCTTAGATATTTACTGCCGAACGCCCCGGCAGTTTTCCGATAAAGAAATCGAACTCCGCGCCTTGCTGACACATAAGTTGGAGCGCGGCAAAGTCGAACTGTCGCTTAACCTCGCCCGGACTAATGCCGTGCGACCCGGCACGACTATCAATCGCCCGCTGGTGGCGGCCTACGTCAACGACCTGAAAGAAACTGCCAACAGTATGCTGATGTCGTTTTCGGACAGCGATGTACTACAATTAGCGCTGCAACAGCCCAATGCCTACCTGACCGAGTCGCCCGATTCGTCCGCCGACGCGTCGGACTGGGTTACGGTTCAGGCGGCCGTGACGGAAGCCATCCGTCGGTGCGACGAGTTCCGGCGTCAGGACGGAGCTGTGCTGGAGAGTAAGTTTCAGGAGTATATTCAGATCATTACCGACCGGCTAACCGACATTGAAGCGCAGGATGTCCGGCGGATTCCGGCCGTGCGCGACCGGATGCGCAACTCGGTGAAAGAGCTTTTGGACAGCGAAACTTTCGACCAGAACCGCTTCGAACAGGAGTTGATGTACTACGTCGAGAAGTTCGATATTTCGGAAGAGAAAGTACGGCTAAAGAACCACCTCAGCTACTTTCTGGAGGTGCTGGCCACGGAGGAAGCCAACGGCAAAAAGCTAAACTTCATCTCGCAGGAAATTGGCCGCGAGATCAACACCATAGGCTCTAAAGCCAACGACGCGGCCATTCAGCGGTTTGTGGTGCAGATGAAAGACGAGTTAGAGAAAATTAAGGAGCAGACGATGAACGTGATTTAATTCTGGGTTCCAACCCTGAAGGGGTGGGCTGATACAAACCGCTCCTTCATTAGACGCTGTTTTACAGACTGAATCTGTTATGCAAAAACTCCCCCTCGACTTCTACCAGCAACATGACACGCTCACCCTCGCCCAACTTCTGCTCGGCTGCGAACTCGTGCATGAGTCAGCGGAGGGGACAACGGCGGGGATTATCGTAGAGACGGAGGGCTACATCACCGGCGACCCGGCCTGCCACGCGTACCGGCGCGAAACCAAACGCAATGCGGCCATGTTCGGCCCGGCCGGAACGCTCTACGTCTACCAGATTTATAACCACTACAACTGTGTGAACGTCGTGATGGGGCCGGAGGGAATTGGAGAAGCGGTGCTGATTCGTGCCCTCGAACCTACGGAAGGCACTAAAATGATGGAAGTTCGACGCAACGAAGCCTTTAAAACGGGCTTTGAACGCTACCGTAACAACACCATTGATGCCCAAACGCCCGATGGGTTAAAGAATCTCGCTAATGGCCCCGGCAAGTTGGTGATCGCACTGGGCATCAGCCGGACGGAACACAATTTCTCGTCACTGACAACGGGTGCTGTTTCTATTCGCGGGCCAGTGCTTCACGACTTCGAGATGATGACGACAACGCGCATTGGTATCAAATTCGGTGCTGATTTGCCGTATCGGTATTATGTGAGGGGAAACCGGTTCATAAGTCGAAAATAATGGGAAGACAGAATGAGCCTGCGTCAATACGTGAATTCAAGCAGATTTAGTAAATTGCAAAAAGAGTAATTTTTATTTAATAACCTCTGCGAAGGAAGTTAATTTAATCTGCGGATTTCCCTCAAACATATGGCGTAATGCTTCCGTGTGTCCAGTTCCGTAGATGATCATAACCCGCTGGTCTGAGATGGTTATACTACTTATAATATTCGAGTAAATCTGTAGATTACGAGTCATGTTGAGATTAGCACTGGTAACGCCGTAATCATAAGCGTTTTTATCCATCAACATTATATTATTTGCGTAGTAATATTTCTTCTGAATTTCCGGCGAATTAAGCATCAATAAAGCTTCTTTAACAGGTAGTTTAGCAACTACATCATTTATCTTTTTAATCTCGGCGATCACCAATCTTGCGTTGTCAGTATACATAGCGTTAAGGTTTGATTCTAACGCTCCATACTGCTTAATGATGGCTTTCCCATAGTCTACGTATAGGTTATCAAACGCGGAATTGTTAGTTGAATCAAATAACTGCCAATCTACGCACACGACCATCTTTGGTAATTTTAACCGTTGAGCCAGTTTAGTGCCAAGTTGGTAAGATTCACTGCTTACCATAACGTCGTTGGATAATAGGCCCTTCTCGCTCAGGACGTATAAGCTATCCCAATACGTTTGTCTGGAAGGAGCACTTTCAATAAATATTTTCGTGGGACGGTACTTCTGTAACAGATCGAGTAATTCGTTTATTTCTTTTTGGCGCTTAGGGAGCAACATGTTGTCCGAGTCAACCTTAATAGCATCGCTGGTTCCTGCCATATGGTACGATCCCACCAAAAGGACCTCAGTTTTTGATTGAGCGGCACAATTGAACGTCATCCCCACGGTGAGAGACAACAGCAATAGGAATAGTCTGTTTTTCACCTGAAATTTCGTTAAGAGTAAATAATGTTGTAGTGCTACGCCTGCTAAGAAATCAACCGTTCTTGTTTTCCATCAACACGGACAGCGGCTCGCTCTATTTTGCCGACCAGAAAAATGTAAGAACAGGCCCCCAGTAAGGCTATTGCGCCGATGAAGACCAGCGCCGGTTTGAAATCACCGTCCTGAACCAGAATTCCGATACCGATTGGGACAACGATGGACGCCAGATTGCCCATAAAGTTGAATATCCCACCAGTTAGTCCGATCAGGTGCTTCGGGGATAAGAGCGATACGAAAACCCAGGTAATAAGCGACATACCAGCGCCGAAAAAGGCCAGCGACATAAATAGAATAATGAGGGTCGGGTCGTCCGTATAATTAGCGCCGACAATGCTTACCGACAACAGCAGCCCGGCGATAATGGGCGTTTTTCTCGCCATGCTCACTGACTTTCCCTGTTTAACCAGCCGGTCAGAAAAGTAACCCGACAGCAACACACCAACAGCAGCCGCCAAGAAAGGCACGGAGGTCGCCCACAGGCTGGATTTGATAAAAATCAATCCCCGGTATTGCACCAAGTAGCTTGGGAACCAGGTCAGAAAAAAGTAAAGCGTGGCATTAACGGCAAACTGCCCGATGTAGACGCCCCACAACGTCCGGCTGGCCAGTACCTGCTTAAGATTATCCCAGTGCCACAGCGAAAGCTGACCGGCTTCGGATTTCCGGCCTTTGGGCGAACCGCCCCCGGTTTCGATATAGTCCAGTTCAGCCGCATTTACCCCTGAATGTGCAAGGGGATCGCGGTAAAAAAAGTACCAGACCACTCCCCAAACTATACCCACCAGGCCAGTAGTGACAAACAATCCCTGCCAGCCTAAGTGCGTCTGAATAATGAACAAAACCGGAGTCAGCAGGCCCAGACCAATGAACTGACCGGATACATAGATGCTAATGGCAAACGCCCGTTCGTGGTCGGGAAACCAACTGGTAACAATCCGGTTGTTGATGGGGTACGAAGGCGCTTCAAACGCACCCGTCGCCAAACGCAGCGCAAACAGTTGGGCAAATCCCCTGGCAAATCCCTGAAACAAGGTAGCGAATGACCAGGCAATCAAACAGATACCGTACAGAATACGAGGCCCAACGCGGTCGGCGAGCAGCCCCCCCGGAATTTGTAAAAAGGCATACGTCCAGCCAAAAGCCGAGAAAATCAGCCCCAGCTCGACCGACGACAAGCCTAAATCTTTGCTAAGTGTGGCACCGGCAACCGACATATTACTGCGGTCTAAGTAGTTGATAACCACATTGACGAATACCAGCGCTAACATGCCGTAGCGTGCACGGGTGGGTTTGACGCTGCCAATTGACTGTTCCATTGAAAGGTTTAGGGTTTGGGAGTTTAGTGTATGGGTTTGTAGTTCTTGAGTTTGTAGTTGGCTGACGTGTGCGTGTTTTTACCGGTCCACGTGTGATGCGCCAGCTAACAACAAACTCAAGAACTACTTTGCCGTCCAGCCGCCGTCGACCGTGAGCATTGAGCCGACCATATAGCTGGCGGCATCGCTGGCCAAGAAAATGGCAGCTCCCTGAATCTCGCGCAGGTGTCCCCAGCGCCCCAGCGCCGTGGCACCAACTACAAATTTCTTACCCTCTTCGGTATCGGCAATGGGCACGTTCATGTCTGTTAGAAACGGCCCCGGACAAATGGCGTTGACGTTGATATTAAACGGGGCCAGTTCCAGCGCCAGCGCGCGGGTCATCTGAACAACGGCTCCTTTACTGGCCGTATACGGCGTCCGGTTGGCTAAGCCGACTAAACCAAGAGTACTGGCTAAATTAATAATCTTACCGCTCTTCGCCTGTTTCATAGATGGCGTTACGGCCCTACAGCAAAGCCAGGTGCCGTGCACATTCACCTCCATCACCTTGCGAAAATCGTCCGGTGTCAGCTCATCTATGGCTCCCCGGATGTTGATGCCAGCGCTGTTGATCAGAATGTCGATTCGCCCAAACCGGGCCAGGGCCTCATTAACCATCGCTTCGGTCTGGGCCGGGTCGCTGATGTCGGCGGGAAACGAGATGGCCTGAACGCCGAAATCGCGGCTCAGTTCTTCGGCGGCTTGAGCGCCTTCGTCAGCATTGCGGTTAACGAGCATCAAACGGGCACCCGCCGAAGCCAGTCCGGCGGCCATCGCTAAACCCAGCCCTTTGGAGCCTCCCGTGATGATGGCGGCTTTGCCACTCAAATTAAACTGGTTGATTCCCGGAAGTAGCTCTTTGCTCATTCGTGCGTACTGACAATCGGCGTGTGGGTCTATTTAAGTCCTAACGTGGCCTGACTATACGTTAAGCAGGCGCGAATATTTTTTTCTTCGGCCGCCAGCCGATCTTCGGCGCTCAACTGAGAAACCCTCGGCAGCGCGATTGCCGATTTCTGCTGCTTAACGGTGCGGAGCATTCGGGCCAGTTCGGCACCGGGTACGCTCCCAAACGTAGCCCAGTAATCCGTTTTCAGACAGGGAATTTCCAGCGGATCACGGGTAATCATCTCCAGATTGAACGTAACCGCCGGGTTGTGTTTCCGGCACAGCGCAACCATAGCGGGCAGGTCCAGCATCCCTTTCCCCAACGGCACCTCCGACAGCAGAAACCCATCCGCGTACTCTTCGACACCCATGTCTTTCACGTGCGTACTGAACACGTACGGAGCCAGGGTTTGAACCACTGCCATGGGGTCTTCGACAAGGGCGATGTTGTTGCCAAAATCGAGCGTTACGCCTACCCACTCGCTGCTGAGTTGTTTCAGCATTTGAGCCAGTTCGGGTGCCCGCCAGTCTTTATGATTCTCGACTCCCAGTTTAACTTTATGCTTCCTGAGGACAGGCTCGGCTAATTTCAGCGAAGTCATTGCCGTTGTCTTCATCTCATTGAAGGCTTCGGACGAGTGCAAATTCTCGTAACGCCGTCCGCTCGAACAAACCGTCCGCAGCACTTGCGCTCCGGCTTCTTTCGACCGGATAACGGTCTGCTGGAAGACCGCAACATCATCCGGTTTTTTGGGTAAACTAATGGACCCTTCCAGATACAGTCCCAACTTCTCCCGCTTGTCGCGCACGTTTTTGGCGAAGTCGGCCGTCCAGCCGTTAACGACTACCTGCGCACCACCCGCATTAATCTGGTGGCAGTGATCGAGCAAATCGAGCGCCGTTGCGAAGCTGGGATAACTGACACTGGCGGTCTTTGAATTCCAGCGATTACCGTAGGAATGAACCACCACACCCATCCGCGATTCGTTGGCAAATCCTGCCATATCAGGCATCGCAAAGGCCAAAGCTCCAGCGGTAGCCCGCTGTATAAATGCACGTCTGTCCATTCGGTTTATGGGTGTAAGTGTCTCTGTGTTTGGTATTTTAGGTTTAGCCGGTCCGCGCAGACCCGTCACTTGCCCCCAGGCTCTTCTTTGGATTCGAGAACGTATTTGTTGAGTTCTTTAGCTGTCCAGGGTATTACCCGCCCCTGCGACGTGATGCGGGTCATCCCCACAACGCGTTTGCCGACGGGGCCGGCCTGATTGCCCCATTCATTGCGGATGTACGTCAGGATAGCGGTAATCGAAGCGTCGTCCATCGTTGAGTGAGCGGGCATAACGGGCAGTATGTCCGGAGCGTTGTAGACCTTGCCCGCCACGTCTACAGGTCCCTCCATGCCGTGCAGGAGAATCAGCGCCAGCCGCTTGCCATCTCCTAACACCCAGTCGGAGCCAATCAGGGGCGGAGCGAACCGGGCCATGCCCGCGCCATCAGTACCGTGGCAACCCGAACAGGTGCTCAGGTAAAGTTGTCGGCCCGAGGCAAACAGTTTCTGGTCGGCTTCGCTCAATGGGGTGGTTTTGAGCGAACTGGCCTGACCAGCGTCCTGTCCTTGTGCAGCCCGGCCCGGCCAGTTGAATAGGGATGTTAGTCCCGCCAGGCGTGATGCGTCGATGGTGCCGTTTGCCGAGGTCAGGATGCGGGGTGCCGACGCGAGTTCAACCGGCTTTTGTTTTCCCGTGCTTCCACCCATCGACATCCCGGTGAGCACCGCCTTTTCGGCCCAGCCTAACGTACCTTTTTGCGTGTCCAGCCTCGTCAGTAGCGCCGTTAATTCAGCCGGATTTCGTTTGTGAACGATGGCGGTAGTCAGCATCTCAACGAAAATCTCCTTGGCTGGCTCCCGCGTTTGCCAATACGGTTTCTGCCACAGTCCCTGTAAAAGGGCAAACTCTTCGTCCTGCAAACTACTCAGAACGGCATCACGAATCAACGGGGAGCTACCGTGCCGTTCCACAATGTCAGCCAGCAGGGCTTGTGAACTGACCGGGTCAAGAACCTGAGCCGTCAGGGCCATTTGAAGGATTTGGTCAATGGGCGCTTGCTTCACGTCATTCAGCAATTGCTTCCCCAGTCTCATCCTGACGACTTTGTCCGCTTTGGCGAACGGTTCCAACAGGCGGATAGCCGCCGTTCGGACGAGTGAGTTTTGGTCCGATAGTGCACGATAAAGAACGTCCGGCTGGCTCCACTTCAGCCCATCCAGCGTCCACAGGGCATGGAACCGACCCAAAGAACTTTCTCCCGTGAGCACTACTTCCGTTAGGGCCTGGCGCGTCGCTTTATCGTTTCGCTCGATCAGCAGCCGCTGGGCCATATCGCGGTGCCAGCCGTCCGGGTGCGATAAACCGCGAACCAGTTCATTAGCCGATGCACTGGAGAGTTTGGCCGGTTTGGACGCCCGCCAGTTTTGGGGAACAACGCGCCAGATGCGGCCCCGGTTAATGGGCTGAACCAGCTTACGGGCCAGCGTTTGCTCCTTCAGGTAGGGCGTTACGTAGGCCGCGTGCTGCACCATACCCCGGTACATATCGGCCACGTAAAGCCCCCCATCGGGACCCGTCGCCAGATGCACCGGCCGGAATCGTTCGTCCGTTGAGGCCAGAAATTCCCGGCCGGGATGGGGGTCCCGTGCCGTCAGCAGGGCTTCGTTTTCGGCCACTACATTGCGTTTGACTAAGTTGCCGGCCGGTTCGCAGACAAAAATATTACCAGCATAATCAGCAGGCAGGGCCGTTGCCCGATAAACCAGTGGCGAACAGGCAGCCGTGAACTCCAGCAGGCGACCCTCTTTATCTAATGTACCCGGTATGTAGCCCCGGTTAACGGCCGGATTGGGCCGAATGGGGTAAATTCGCCGGTCAATGGTTAGCCCATGGTCAATACCCGTGGTTGGTTTGTGGTGTTTGTTACGGGACAGGTAATTGGGCGGAACCAGGTCGGCGTGGAGCTGCGACCAGTTGTAATTGTACACTAAGCGGCCTTTGTCGTCGTGGCTGATGCCCCATTGCCCGCGAAACTCCGTGCTGTCGCGTTGCCAGGTGCCGTCTACCAACCGGTAGCGAAAGCGCGACTTGGCGTTGTAATACCAGTTGTCCATACTCCGCCACAGTCCGTTTCCGGCGTGTTCGGGCAAGGCATTACCGGCATAGTCTTTGTCGATCAGGACTTTAGTATCCGCTTTGAGGTCGCCGTTCGTGTCTTTGGTTAGCCACAACGCGCCGTTTTCGGCAATTAACGCACCACCCGGCACCAGCGCCAGCGCCCTCGGCATAATCAAGCTATCAATGTAAACGGTGCTGACGTCCATCTGCCCGTCGCCATTGCGGTCTTCCAGCACCGACACCCGACCGACCGGCTTGTTTTCGCCTTCGCCGTCAATCGTCGGCATGAATCCCCGCATCTCAACCACCCAAAGCCGACCATCTTCATCAAACGTAATGACGACCGGATCCTGAACCATCGGCTCAGCAGCAACGAGCTGAACGGTCAAGCCCGGTTCAACCTGGAAGGTGGTCAATTCTTCGGCTGGTGTTCGCACGGGCGAGGGGCCATCGTCCAGCGAATTACTGACGTTAACCCGGGAGCCTACTAAGCTCAACAAGCCAACGCCCAGCAGGCAGATGTAATAAGCAGGCTTAATCATACGATACGAGCGGCTTTACTGGATTGAATTAATCACGGGTTGATTACAGCCTAACTATCCAGTAGTACCCATCTGGGTAAAGCCCGGCGGGTTTGGCAAATACTCCTGATAAGTAGGTAAAAATTATAATAATTACAAGATATAATAACGATTTGTTCACCTTTGGATGGATAAAGATTGCATGACTCCACCAATGGAACACGCTAATTTCAGGGCAAACCGATTCATAAATCAGGCAGCAATTATTACGGGTGGGGCTGATGGTATTGGAAAAGGCATTGCCGGACGACTCGCTTCCGAGGGCGCTGCGGTGGCCCTGTTCGACATCAACGGCGTGCTGTTGCAACAGACCGTGACTGAATTTACCCGGCAGGGGCACAACGCAACAGGCTACGTGGTGGACATTGCAGAGGAGGACGCGGTGGAAGAAGCCGTCCGAACGGTGGTAGAATCAGCGGGCCGGTTAGACATTATGGTTAACTCGGCCGGTATTATCGGCCCGAGCAGTACCAAAATAACCGACTACGCCGTGACCGACTACGATGCCGTGTACCGAACCAATCTGCGGGGCGCTTTCCTGATGACTAAGTGGGCGATTAAGGCCATGGAGACCAATGGCTACGGACGAATTCTGCACTTGGCTTCCATTGCGGGCAAAGAAGGAAACCCCTTCATGGCCGGTTACTCGTCGATGAAGGCGGGCGTTATCGGCTTGGTGAAAGGGGTTGGCAAAGAATATGCCGAGACGGGAATCACGGTCAATGGGCTGGCACCGGCGGTTATTAGAACGGCAATGAACGAACACACCGCTCCTGAACAATTAGCGTACATGACAGCCAAAATTCCCATGAAGCGCTTAGGTACGATTGAGGAAGTGGCCGCCCTTGCCGCCTGGATTGTGTCGGAGGAATCGAGTTTCACAACGGGATTCATTTTCGATCTGTCGGGCGGCCGGGCTACCTATTGATTACTTCGTGACCAACTACCGGCTGTCCTTTTTTCGGCGGATGGACGTCCGGGCAGCTACTTCGGACTGAAATTTAATTTTCAACTGCCGATCAAGTTCTTTATCACGGGGCACATAAATACTGGTTTTACCATCCCAAAATTTAAGCATCCAGTACACGTTATCTGTTGTTGGAGGAATTGATGTATAAACGGGTTTTGTCATGATTGGGGTAATAAAATGAAAACTATGAATGAAATGCTCAACGGAAGACGGCGTTTGTGGGTGAGCCAGTGTCTTACACGAGTTTCTTAACGTCAATCGCGTTGGCCCCTTTAGGCGTCATGGTGGTAGAAAAGGTCACCTTATCCTGTTCATTAATTGGATCAATCAGAGCGTTAATATGCACAAAAACGCTTTCCTGACTTTGCAAATCTCTGATAAAACCGTACCCCTTCGAGGTATTGAAGAAGGTCACGATTCCCTGACGAATTACGTCCTCAACGGGGCCACTCTCGTGTTTAGTAGCGCCAAGCTGAATGTCCTCTTCGTTGATTTGTTTCTTTTTTCTGGGGTCGGGGGGAACAGACGAAATGTTGCCATTTTCGTCTACATAAGCCAGCATCTGGTCAAGGGGTTGCCCTTTTTGAGCGTTTGCTTTGCGGTCTTCTTTTTTTTCCTCTTTATCCTTTCTTTTCTTTTGCCTTAATTTCTCTTTTTCCTTCTTACTGTACGTTTCCATAGTTTGTATTTAGTCTCGTGGGCGTATCGGGCGGATGAGCGCACAATTTTAGTTCGAGAATGATGCCCGATTCTGATTGGATGTCCTGATTATGAATACCAATAAATCATCTCTCCATATATTGAACCATAGGTAACCGAAATAAGTTGTTCGTTGCCCATTTATTGCCGCAAACTTCCCGATTTATCCATTACAAAAGCAGAAACGCATACCGGAAAGCATCGCATACGTCTCTATATACTGTACCAACTCATTAATCGACCCGATTCCAGGCAGGGGGTGAACAACGCCCCCCTTACGCCGTGTTCTGAAGCGTATGCGATCCAGTTCTTTGGTGCTTTCCCAAACCCGAACCCTTCGATACGGTACATTTCTGTACCTCTACGTCATGCAGGGCATTCCGTCGGGCTTTGCGCTGACGGCCGTAACCAACTACCTGACCGCTGAAGGCCTGACGCCCCAGGCCTTGGGTACCTTCGGCGCAGTGGTTGGCCTGCCGTGGGCCTTCAAGTTCGTGTGGGGGCCGCTGGTCGACCGTTTTCAGGCGTCGGCGATGGGGCGTCGGCGGCCGTGGGTGCTGATGGCGCAAACAATGGCGTTCATTGCGTCGCTGGGTATTTTACTGACAGACGATCCCGTAGCCAACTTCAGCTACCTCGCCGGAGCCTTTGCGCTGCACGGTGTCTTTGCGTCGTTGCAGGATGTGAGCGTCGATGCGCTGGCCATCACAATAGTACCGTCCGCCGAACGGGGACGCGTCAACGCCTTCATGAAGGGCGGTATGGTCATTGGTCAGGCTGTTGGGGCTGCCGGATTGTCGATTCTGATACGCACGGTGGGTTTTCACCAGGCCGCCCTGACTCAATCGGTTATTTTGCTCACGTTCACCGTCCTTACGTTCTTCATCCGCGAACAGCCCACCGACGCGTTGGTATCCTTCCGCCGACACCCGCCAACCCATTCCGCTCATAATTCCAATCCGCTCCGCCCCGATTGGTCATTTGGGCCGTTGCTCCGCGCGTTGTTCGGAGCCATTATCACGCCACGCAACCTGCTCATTTTTGGTGCAATTGCTCTGGTATTCATCAGTGAGCGGCTCTTTCAGCGCGTGTACTTCATTCATTTGATTCGCAACCTGAACTGGAGCGACACATCGGTTTCCGTGCTGAGCGGCACCTACGGAACGGTGCTGGCGGTCGTTCTGACGCTGGCGGGCGGGCGGCTGTCCGACCGCATTGGGGCGCACCAAATGCTGATTGGTGTGGCGTTCGTCATGGCCGTACTGCACATTGGTTTTTCGTCGGCTGCCCCGCTTTGGGCCAATGAGAACATTGCAACGGCGGGTCTGGTAGTCCGACAAACCCTCGAACCCATCTTCAGCATCTGTGCTCTGCCGGTACTGATGGGTCTGTGTCGCAAAAGCATTGAGGGATCACAATTCGCGTTTTACATGGCAATCAGCAACCAGGCCGACGTAGCGGGTATCCTGCTTTCGGGCCAGTTGCTGCCCTACTTTTCGGCTCCGACCATTGGCGTTGCCTGCGGGGTAACGATGGCGGTTGCGATGGTATTGGCGTGGACGATGTTGCGTCGTGGAGAGGTCAGTACGACCGTTGGACAGGCAGTTTAATTAGTCAATACCAAATACGTAGTCAGCTCCGTAATCGACCTGATCCCCAACTGCCTCGCCTGCTCCCGGCGCATCATCAGCGAGTAGCTGTTGTTGAAGCCCAGCGGCTTGAGCCAGGTTAATTGGTACTGCTTGGTAAACTGCTGACTGACAAACTTATACACTGAATCCGACTGCATGGGCAAGGTCTTGAGCGTGGCGGCTGATGGTTGCAAAATCACGAGTAGGCCCGTACCAGTGTATTCGGGGTAGAAATCGATGGCCCCGGTGCGGAGTGCGTCGAAGCAGATTTGGGTGCCCCCCAGACCCGTGCGACCGACGACGCGCAGGCGGGTTTGCCCTTCGATGAGCTGACGGTAGATTTCGGCCAGGATGTACTGCTCCGTGAACACCTTCGATCCCATCACTACGGTTTCCGTACGGTCACCGGGCGCAGGAACTCTGTACAAACCCACTTTTTCCAGAAAATCACGGGCGATGGTTTCGGGCGATTGGTGCAGATAGTCAGCGCGGTAGTTCAGGTCGGTCATTACCGAATCAGTCAGTTTTCCGGCGATTCGATTCAATGTCGGGCCGAGGTCGGGATAGCGGTTCAGCGTGGCCTGCCGAACGACCGGGGCCGCGCCGTAGGGTGGAAACGCGTGCCGGTTATCAGCCAGTACCAGCAGATCGAACGCCCGGATTCGGCCGTCGGTAGAGTAGCCGCTGATGATGTCGACCTGTTCGCGGTGAATGGCCTCATACATCAGATTCTGGTCGATGAGCCGGGGATTGAGTTGTAGGCCGTACGTTTTCTGCAAACCCGGGTAGCCATCGGCACGGCCGTAGAACTCGTGCGCAAAGCCCGCAGTAAGCTTATCTGAACTTCTGGGAAGCAAATAAAACGCCGACAGAAACGGCACCAGCAATACCAGTGCTACCATACCGACGCGGACATTCCGGCCCGAAAGTTTTTGCAGCCGGGCCAGTCCAAAATCAAAACCAATGGCCAGCAACGCGGCCGGAACAGCCCCTGCCAATATCATGTTGGTGTTGCTGAGGGCGATGCCGCCGAAGATAAACTCCCCTAGCCCACCAGCCGCCACGTAGGCCGCCAGCGTTGCCACGCCCACGTTGATGACCGTTGCCGTGCGAACGCCCGCAAAAATCACCGGCAGGGCCAGCGGCAGTTGAACCTTCGTCAGAATTTGTCGGTCCGTCATACCCACGCCCTTAGCCGCTTCAACCACCGAGGGGCTAACTTCCGTGATGCCGACGAAGGTATTGCGAATGATGGGCAGCAACGCATATAGAAACAGCGCCACCAGCGCCGGGCCGATGCCGATACCCAGCAACGGAATCAGAAACCCCAGCAGGGCCACGCTCGGTACCGTTTGCAGCACACCCGCCACGCCCAAAACGCCACTCGCCAGCCGCGTTTTACGGGCAATCAGGATTCCCAGCGGCAACCCAGTTAGCAACGCCAGCAACAGCGACACAAACGTCAGACCAACGTGCGTGAGCGTTTGCTCCAGGAGTTTATCGGCGTTCTGACGGAGAAATTCGAGCATATTCTTTTAAACCGGACCGCCGGACCGCCCTGTTTGGAGGTTTATTTTATATCCAGAAAATCGTTTACAAACGCATTTACCGGGTGATTCAGTAGTTCGTCGGGTGGGCCGATCTGGACGATGTGACCTTTGTCCATAAGCGCAATCCGGTCGGCCAGCTCGAGCGCTTCGCCTACATCGTGCGTGACGAGCACGACGGTCGTTTCCTGCAATTCGTTCAGGCCAAATAACTCCCGCCGAACGTGCCGACGGGTATACGGGTCGAGCGCACCAAATGGCTCGTCCATCAGCACCACCGGCGGGCGAACCGCCAACGCCCGCGCTAAACCCACGCGCTGCCGCTGCCCTCCGCTGAGTTCGGCGGGGTAGCGGTTTAAAAGAGATTCGGGCAGTTGCAGTTTGGCAATCAGTTCCCGAATACGGTCCTGAATCTGGTTGGGTGACCAGCCAATCAGCTTAGGGACAGTGGCAATGGCCTCAGCAATGGTGTAGTGCGGAAACAGCCCGCCATCCTGAATAACGTAACCAATACGTCGGCGCAGGTCCGGGCCGGGTTGCTGCGAAACGTCGGTGCCGTCCACAGTAATTGAGCCACTACTGGGTTCAATTAATCGGTTAATCATCTTGAGGGTGGTGGTTTTACCGCAGCCGCTCGTCCCCAGTAGCACCAGCGTTTCACCCTTCTCCACGTTCAGCGAAACGTTGTCCACGGCTGTGTGACCGGCAAATCGCTTCACTACGTTTGTGATGGCAATCATCGTTACGCTACGACCTGAACACCTTTCCAGAACGCCACATGGTCTTTAATTTGGCTTGCCGCTGATTTAGGTTCGGGATAATACCAGGCCGCGTCGGGGTTCGTCTTGCCGTCGACGTTCAGCGAGTAATACGACGCCAGACCTTTCCAGGGGCAGGTGGTGTGGGTTGCACTATCCGCCAGAAACTCGGCCTTCACCGACTCCTTCGGAAAATAATGATTGTTCTCAACGACGATTGTATCGTCACTTTCGGCAATGGTTTGACCGTTCCAGATAGCTTTCATAATTGATTTGTTCAGGTGGCCACGCCCGCGTTCAAATCACGGGCGCGTTGTCCATCAAACAACCGCTTTCTGAGCCATTTCGTTTATAATCAGGACTTGTATAAGGAACAAGCCTACTTGAAACGGTTGGCGGCCCGGCGCATCGGCTCAATGAATTTATCGAAGTTTTCAATGACGTAGATGTTCTCCACCAACGGTTTTCCGCGTTGGATACGGCTGAAATACAGGGTCTTTGCAGCCCCCTCGTTGGGGTTGGCGGTGAGCGTTGGCGCAAACTCGGCGTCGGGCGTGTTCAGGTCGGGGCCGAAGTGCTGCGGCTTTGTCCAGCGGCCCTTTACGTTGAAGGAAATGTAGAGATCACTGTCGCCGAAACTGTCGGGTCGGCGCGACGAGAAGATCAGGTAATCTTCCTGCGGGCTGATGCACGGGTTCGATTCGTCGCCGGGCGTATTGATGGCGCTGCCTAAGTTCTCGGGCGTCTGGTACGCGCCATTGCGGTATACCGACCGCCAGATATCGGTAGTACCCAGCCCGCCGGTACGGTTTGAGGTGAAATAGATTGTTTGGTTGGCGGCTGCGGTGGCATAATAATCCGATGAATCAGAGTTGATGACCGGACCGAGATGATACGGCTCACTCCAGCCGCTGCCCGTTTTGCGAATGGCCCAGATATCGAAGTCCGCAGCCGTCAACTTACCGGGCCGGGGGCGGTTCGAGTTGAACAGCAGTACGTTACCGCCGGGCGTAAACGCCGGGTCAATGTCTTTGTGTTTACCCGAGAAGGCGGCTTTACGGGGTTTAGCCCAATGGCCGTCCTGCCAGTCGGTGGTGTAAAGATGCACCGAATCGCGCCCGCCGTAGGACCGGACGAAGTAAGCCCGCTGGCGGTCGGGGGAGACGGTGAAGCCGAACACGTCGCCAGTCGAGATCGTGTCTTTAGCCACCATCGGATGAACAACCTTTGCCATCCGGCTCGTGCCGCCGTCTATCCCTTCACGGTCGGTTTTCTGGGCGAATGTCAGGGTCGACAGGCAGGCTGTCAGCCCTAAAAGTGTGATGCGTAAGCGCATAGCGAATCGTAAGATTGGTTTAGGATAGCAAAGTAGGCCCGCATCTGGCTCGCCGTCAACTTTATTCGACGGTTAGCCCCATCTTTTCGACGCCCGCCCGGTTGAAGCAACGGTCGAAAAAAACGCCCCGCCGGTCGAAAAAGCGAATTTACTTTAGAGCGTTTCGCGCATCTTTGTCGATATGCATAAAACGCGGACGCTACTGATTCAGGCGACGCTCTGGCTGATTTTCGGGCTGTTGCTGCTGACCTATAATCTGCAACGAGCACAGCCCGCCTGGCTGGTTGCCATCCTGAACACGACCGTGGGTGTGGCTTCCTACGCCATGGCAGTCTATGCCAATACGCTTTGGCTCATCCCGCGCTATTTCCACCAGAAACGCTACCGCTACTATGGCTGGTGGGCGGTTGGGCTACTGGGTCTGCTCATTGTTGGGCGGATGGCTCTCGAACGTGAACTGTTCGAGAAACGGCTGCTCTTCCATTCGTTCTACGGCTGGAACGTGGCCCACTTGCTCTACACGGCCGTTACGGTGCTACTGGCCTTTTTGTTCGGGTTTCTGCTCCGCATCGCTTTCGATTATGTGACTTTACTAAGGCAGCAGGAGCAACTTCAGCACCAGCAGGCCACGTCCGAATTAAACCTGCTAAAAGCCCAGGTGCAGCCCCATTTTCTTTTCAATACGCTCAACAACATCTACGCCCTGGCAGTGGCCCGCTCGGCCGATACGCCGGTGATGGTTGCCAAACTATCCGACACGATTCGGTACTTCGTCGACGAAGCCCCCAACGACCGGGTACCGCTCCAGACCGAAGTGGCGTTTTTACGTAATTACGTCGAACTGGAGCAGATTCGGCTGCGCTATCCGTTCCAGTTCGCCATGCAGATCGACGCTCCCAGCCTACCCCACACGCTGCCCCCGATGCTGCTGATTCCGTTCGTTGAAAACGTATTTAAGCACGGCGTGGACCGCAGCCGCCCCGACAACGAAGCCCGTTTGTGCCTGTCGCTGACTAATGAGCAGTTGCAATACACGGTCACGAACCGGGTGTTTAGCCCCACCAACGGCGACTGGCGCGGGCTGGCCAACCTGCAAAAGCGGCTGACGCTGCTGTACCCCGAACGCCATGAATTGCGCACCTACCAGCAAGACGGTTATTTTTACGCCACCCTGCACATCCACCGCCCATGAGTATTTCGTGCCTGATCGTTGATGATGAACCGCTGGCCGGGCAGCTTTTGGCCGGGCATATTGCCCAGACGCCGTTTCTGACGCTGGCCGGAACCTGTTACGATGCGCTGGAAACGCTCACCTGGCTGAAACAACACCGGGCTGACGTTATTTTTTTAGACATCAATCTACCCAATTTGTCGGGTATGCAACTGAAGACACTGCTGCCTGCCGGGCAAAACGTGGTGTTCACAACTGCCTACTCGGCCTATGCGGTGGAGAGCTACGAGCAGAACGCGGTGGACTACCTGCTCAAGCCCATCACGTTCGAGCGGTTTCTGAAGACGGCTCTGAAGGTGCGGCTATTAATCAGCGATGACGAAACCCCGGCCGACCTACCCGCGTCAGCGGATGGGTCCGTTTTTGTAAAATCCGGCAAAGAGTTCGTTAACGTGGCCTTCGATGACATCGAGTACATTGAAGGCCTGAAAGATTACGTGACGCTGGTGACGGCCCACGGCCGCATTATTACGCACAAGCGGCTGAAAGACCTGACGCTGGTGTTGCCAGAGTCATTCAGCCGCGTGCATCTGTCCTATATCGTCAATCGGCACAAGATTCAACGCATTGCCGACAACCAGCTTTGGATTGGCGCGGCCCGGATTCCACTGAGCGATACGTACCGGACCGCATTTATGCAACAGATCGAACAGCGGTTATGGTAGCGGATTACTTCGTTTGAGCAGCGACTACCGGCAGGCGGATTATAAACTCCGTTCCTTCGCCTTCTACGCTCTGCATCCGCATCTCGCCACCGTGTCCTTTGGTCACGATGTCGTAGCTCAGGCTAAGTCCCAGACCCGTTCCTTCGCCGGTGGGTTTGGTTGTAAAAAAAGGCTGAAAAATTTTGTCTTTCACCGCATCGGGAACGCCGGTGCCGTTGTCGCGGACGGAAATAACGGCCCCCAACCCTTTCGTCAGTGCTTTAGTGCTTACCCAAACCGTCGGCCGGTACGCTTTCCCATTATCTGTGCTGCCTGACTCCTTTTGGTGTTGCTGAACGGCGTAAAACGCGTTGTTGAACAGATTGAGCAGCACCCGGCCCATATCCTGCGGTACAATAGTCATCTCGGGCAGGGTAGCGTCGAAATCGGTAAGTAAGGTAGCGTTGAAGCTCTTGTCTTTGGCCCGAAGGCCGTGATAACTCAGCCGCAGGTATTCGTCGCAAAGCGCGTTGAGGTTGGTGGGCTGTCGTTCGCCCGCGCTGGTCCGGGAGTGCTCCAGCATACTGTGAATGATGGCCGACGCACGGCCCCCATGGTGCGTGATTTTCTTGATATTCCGGGCCAGGTCGCCCAGCAGTTCGTCGTGCAGGCTTTCGTCCCGTTCCTCAGCGGCCTTTTTCCGCTCGTCCTGAATTTCCTCAATCATCTCCTGACTGATCTCTGAGAAGTTGTTGACGAAGTTGAGCGGATTTTGAATCTCGTGGGCAATGCCCGCCGTCAGTTCGCCTAAGCTGGCCATTTTCTCTTTCTGAATAAGCTGGTTTTGGGTGGCTAAGAGCTGTTCATTTTTTTCAATAAGGCTGTCAATGGCCCGGTTTTTTTCCTGATTGAACGCCACCGTTATGATGTAGAGCACAACAATGATTCCGATGTTGGCCCCAAACAGGTACATGCTTTTTTTCTGGAGGTCGTAATGTACCGGTAACTGCCCAACGAATTCTTCATAAACGAAGAAGAAGGTCAGGATACCTAAGGCAATAAGAAGCCAGACGGTGGCGCTTCGTTTGCCCGCCAGCAACATGGCAACCGTCGGCAGCAGAAACAACGATGTCGTGGCGGGCGACTCCAGCCCCCCACCCCACCACGACTGCAGAAAGAATCCAACGGCGTGGTAGCTCAGGTTTATGTTGGTACAGGCGACAACGGAAAGGCCCCGTTTAAACAAAATCAGGAGGACAAAATTGAGCAGACCCGATGCGAGTAATATGTACTCGGCTTCGGCATACTGTAGATAAGCGCCGTTAGAAACGGAAATCAGCTCGGCCAGTGCCGCATAAATTAACACCAGCACCAGCAGGCGGGCCGAACGCCGGTCTTCTGGATGGTCGTTGTAATAAGGCGGAATAAAATAATCTGCAATTCCCGATAGCATGGGGTACACCGTTTAGACCAGTTTGCCGTGTCGTCGCCAGAGGAAAAAGATATAGGCGTTGTCCAGAACGAGACAAGACAGGCCCAGCAACTGCACAAACTGGTTTTTGGGGAAAAAGAAAAATAGGGACACCGTAATAAAACCCGTACCCAGCATTTTGCACCACGCCAACGCCATCGAGAACTGGGAGGTATCTTTGGTTTGGAGCAACAGAAAGATGCACTGCAACGACAGAATCACGTTGATGATATAACCAGAGTTTGCCCCATTGAGCGTGTCAAATCCTTCGTCGCGGTAGGTCAGGCAGAACAAAATCCAGAAACCAAAATTAATCAGGCAAAATAGTTTGAAGTACTTCATCATATCCGGATTCATGGGCTGCTTGGTACCATAGCGGAGGGTAGCGTAAAAAATGTAGCAGTCTAAGAAAAAGGCGGCCTGGTAGCTCAGGGCGTAAAGAAGTCCGGTGTTGGGATGGTAAAAAAAACTCCACACTAACTCCCAGCCGATGTTAGCCCCTGCGACGTAGGCAGGCATCTCGACGAATTTCTTCAGTCGGATTTCCCGCACCAGAATCACATAGGCCGCTACCCAGAGCAAACAACCGATACCGTTGAAAATTAAGCCCGTGGTGGAGTAATCGTTGAAATTAATGAGCGGTTGATTCATGGGGCTACGCGGTTTGGGCCGTTGGCCGGGAACCCCCAGTCTTTGGTAAGCGACTCGGGGATGTAGAAATCGAGGACCTCATTTTTGTCCATATAATTGATCTGAGCCTGCAACAGGGGTTTGCTGATTCCCTGAATAAGCATCGCCAGCAGCAACGTGTGGTCCAGCACTTCACCCACTTCGGCGACGAAGCGTACTTTCCTGGCCAGTTTCTCCACGTCCTGCGGGCTGGCGGGGGGCACACCGAGTTTGTCGGCGATGTCGTTGCCCATCGTGAAGCGCATCATGTCGACAGTGGTTTCGGGGGTGATGAACGGGGGAGCGAGTTTGTGCAGAAAATCGAGTAGTGCTCTCATAAGTGATTGCCCCTGCTCACTGGCGGCAATCTGATTGTCCAGAATGGCGTGTCCGAGAGCAAGGGCGTCGGCGGCATTGTTGGGCAGCAAATCATCGTCTAAGCCCATAATATGCCCAATCACCCGCCAGCAGTGCATATACGCTTCCTTTTCGAGGTCAGTCAGGTGAACGTTGAGCAGTTGGAGACCCTCCAGCACCAGCGCCGAAAACGACATCAGCGTACCGGCCATGTCCTCCTGATTGATGGGTTCGTCGTATTGAGCGGCATCCCAGTTCTGCTGGCGCAGGTAATACCGGATGACGCCGTGGATGAGCCGCACTTTCTGGGCCGCCCGGATACCCCGCCCCCTTGGCGACAACCCGCCCGGCGACATGGCGTAGAGCACAAACTGCGCGGTTTCGGCAATGCGTCTGGAGTAGGCATCCATCGAGCCGCTTTGTTCGTTGAGCCGGGCCGTATGAAACAGCACCATTGCCCCCTTGGCGCAGGCGTAGCATTCGGGCAGGGATTTGAACGACAGCAGCAGACTAATCAGCATCCCGTGCCGAATATAAATCTGCTGCCCCATAGCAATCAGGTCTTTGTCGGCCCAGGGTGGCAACTGGGCCGTTTGCTCGAAGTAGTCCCGCACTTCAAGGGGCAAATCGGCGGGCAGCGAGCCATCGTCATCGACAATGATGCTGAACAGCCGGTTGACCTGATCTTTTTGCCCACGGTTGATGATCTTCCTCACCACATCGTCAGCAACGGGGTCGGTGCGGTGCCGTTTGCTTTCGAGAAATTCCGGTGTCCAGTCGTGGAGGGGTGCCTGCTCAACTGGCACCGCTTTCTGGGCAGCCCGGCGTTTCATTCCGTAATACCAAACGGCATAAACAGCAAATACCGCAAGCAATAAGATGAGTAGGAATAGCAGCATATTTCTGGGGAGGAGGTGGCATGTGTATTGAGGACAATAATACGGGGCAAAACAGTCAGTTGCAGTAGTTTGCCTAACATTTATAGGATTAGCAAATTCACCCTAAACAAACCGCAGTTCATTCCCGGCATGAGCGGTGATGGAAGCACCGAGCCGGGAATGAACTGCGCACGAATTCTGACCAGAAGCAGAGCCTGACTACTTCACCAACTGCACCTCAATCACCGAGTTATCATACACCCGGTGGGTGGCTTTCTGAAAATCTTTCTCGTCCGCCTTAAAAATATTGTCGACGTACGTCTGCGGGTTGCGGTCGATGAGCGGAAACCACGTACTCTGCACCTGCACCATCATCCGGTGTCCTTTTTTAAACGTGTGCAGCACATCCTGCAACTGGATGTTCACATCGGTAATTTCGCCGGGTTTGAACGGTTCGGGCTTCTCGAACGAGTTGCGAAACCGCCCCCGCATCACCTCCGACCGCACCATCTGCTGGTAGTTGCCCAGCGTAATGTTTTTGTTCGGCATGTAGGCATGATTCGGTTCGTCAGGCGGGTACACGTCAATCAGTTTCACGACCCAGTCAGCGTCGGTGCCGGTGGTGCTCACCTTCAGCTTCGCCCTAATTTCCCCGCCCAGTGTCAGGTCTTCGGTCAGCACGTCGGTCTGGAACACCAGCACATCGGGTCGGCGACCGGCAAACCGCTGATCTTCCGACATGTAATTGAAGGGCGTGAAACCCTGCGTGGTTGTGATGTCTTCGGTATACGGAACCGGCTTTTTAGGGTCTGATACGAACTCAGAGAAACCGTTACCGCCCGGATTGGCAGACCCCATAATTTTGTTGGTAGCCAGCATTCCGTCCGAATTCAGAAAATATTGCTTTGCCTGAGCGTCGGGCGCGGGCCACTTGTCGAAGGTGCGCCACTCGTTACGGCCCGTATTAAACAGGTACGCTTCGGGCAATCCCGTTTTGCCGTCGCCCACGCCTTTGAGGAAATGGCTGAAGAACTTCGCTTCGATGTTCCGCTGGTAGAACGTCGCGACGCTATCGCCAAAATAAACGTTGCTGTGCAGCGTATGGCCCGTCTCGCGCGACCACCGCCCGTGCCCGAACGGACCCATCACGAGGGTATTGTACGCGCCGATGTTGTTTTTTTCGATGGTCTTGTAAATGTTCAGCGGCCCGTACAAATCCTCCGCATCGAACCACCCGCCCACGGTCATCACGGCGGGCCGAACGTTTTTGAGGTGTGGCAGGATGCTGCGCTTCTGCCAGAACTCGTCATAGTTTGGGTGTTCGACGGTTTCCTGCCAGTAGAAATTGTCTTTGTAGTATTTCTGGGCGTTTTTCAGCGGGCCGAGGTCATACTGAAACTGGAATCCGTCGTTGGAGCCGGTTTTGATAATCGCGTCGTTGTACCACGATTTGGTCGTTGGACCGCCCGTTTGAATGCCGAAAACCGGGTAAGTAAACAGATACGCCTGAATGAACGCGCCATTGTGGTGGAAGTCATCAAAGAAAAAGTCCGACACGGGGGCTTGGGGCGATGCGGCTTTCAGGGCTGGGTGCGCATCGGGTAAAGCTGCCGCTGTGTAGAAACCGGGGTAGCTAATGCCCCACTGTCCCACACGGCCGTTGTTGCTGGGCACGTTTTTGAGCAGCCACTCGATGGTGTCGTAGGTGTCGGAACTTTCATCGATTCCCGTTCCCACCGCTGAAGCGGTGGGTTGAGATTTTTTACGTCTGTTTTTGGCTGGGGTGGCGGGGTCGGGAATGTTGGGCGTCATGTTGGTCCAGGTGCCTTCCGACGCCCAGCGCCCGCGCACATCCTGGTACACAAAAATGTACTTGTCGCGCATGAGGGTTCCCGACGGCCCGATTTGGCCGGGATAGGCATCGGCACCGTAGGGAGCCACGCTATAGCACGTCCGCTGCATTAGAAACGGGTATTTCGTAGTTGCTGAGGCATCTTTCGGCACATAAACGGTCGTGTGCAGTTTGGTGCCGTCGCGCATCGGAACTTTGTACTCGAACTTCTGAAAGCTATCGCGGACGTAGTTTCCGGTGGATTGCGATTGAGCCTGGGCTTGCAGAAACAGGGAAAGAATAAACAGGCAGCAGAGCCAGATTTTCATATTTTCAACAGGTTATAGAATTGGCGATAGTAGTCGTAAAGATAGCGATGCACCCGAAATTGACTGCCAACAGAAAACGCCCGGTTGACGCAGGCGTTTGGATGAAACGTTAGTTTTTCTGAAAAAAGCAAAAGCGTCACAGGTCGCGGGCCTTAACGTGAACAATTTTACCATTACGTTCAATGACCAGTGTATCATCATCACGCTTTGCTTTCTCAACTAACCGCTTGTGGGCCAGCCGAAAACCATCCATAACTTTCTTGAATATATCTTCTTTTTTAGTTACCGTTTCCATATCTGTTCAATAAAGAGTTCCACAAAGCTTGATCCGTCACCGTACTCTGCATGAGTAAACCACCTTTTGCTATTTCAACGGGCTCCTCCCCACTGTTGTTGATTATCAGAAAAGAATCGCAGATCGGCAGGTAGAGCGTAAACAAATTATGTAAGGCCCGTTCGTACCTACGGTAAACGATGTCAGCCGGAATATTGTGCCCGCCCATAGCAACTCGTTTCGCCACCCGATTAACCGCCATTTCTGCTGATGACAAATACACAAAAAGAAGTGTAATAGTATAGCCAGTTTCTTTAGCCCGACGAATCGTTTGTACGTAAGAACGGGTCGACAGGGTCGTCTCAAAAGCAAAGTCAGTACCTTTTCTGAGTAGATAATCAATGCGTTGTAACATTAATCGTCCCGCTTCAAACGCTACGGAATCAACGTTGAACGGTGACAAGCCCCGTGCTATCTCATCCGCATTAACAAATTCAATAACGTCTAAAAACTGAGGCAGCAGTGTGTAGGCGGCAGTTGTCTTGCCCGCCCCGTTTGGTCCGGCCAGAATGTACAAGTTCGGCATGGATGGGCAAACCCATTCGGTTACTGATTTTGGGGCAAGTTAATCAGTTTCCTCCAACTGAAACACCTGCTCCACCGACCGCCCAAACACTCGCGCCAGTTTCAGGGCCAGCATAGTCGACGGTACGTAACGGCCCGTTTCAATCGAGTTGATCGTTTGCCGGCTGACGCCAATACGATCCGCCAAATCAGCCTGCGACAGATTGTGTTCAGCCCGCTCTACTTTCAGCCGGTTCTTCATACCAGCAACAGATTACCGTTGCGATGAATTAGCCACCGGAAACGCAGGATAAACACCAGCAGCACGGTGAACATATTGTAGATCATTATGCTAAAAAAAGCGGTGTCATAAACGGCTACAATAGCAATCGCCAGGACAATGTAATTGGCGTACACGCTCCATTGCAGGGCTTCGAGCCGGAGTTGGCCAATCATCTCATCTTCAACTTTTTCACGCGAGAAGGCAATCAGCAGCAAACCAATGATGACACCAATGGCCGCAAATTCGTCGGTTAGGTTTTGAACCTCATCCAGGTTTGCTACCGATGTGCCTACGTCAATTGTTATTGAACTGTTCAAAACAGTGGCCACAAGCCAGCCAAGCTTAAAATCAATATACATGTTAGCCAGCCCAAGAACAGCCGACGGAACAAAAATGAGCCAACCGATGAATCGGAAGCGATGCGGAAAAAGCCATTTCGTTTTCATAGAAATGTAAAGTTTGTTTGACAACACAAACGTAAAGCTAACTTATCAATATGTCAAGTTTATTTTACATATTATATAAAAAAATTGGTCAGCGTTCGAATGCTGACCAACCGATTCATTTCAACAATGCTCTGTTTCAGATGCTTCAGAGTTCAAACACCTTCTTCATCACCACCCATTTCTGACCGGGTTTGGCGCTGGGCAGGGCTTCCTGATAGCGCCACATGAGCGTTTCCCACTCCCGCACCTTCGGGTTGGCAGCGTCCATCTCAGCTTTGCGGTCGAGGCTGAAATCATCCGCCGTATCCATCACCAGCACCAACCGGTTCTCGACACGGTAGATTTCCATATCGGTGATACCAGCGTTATGCAGGCTTTGCAACACCTCTGGCCAAACGGCCTCGTGGTAGCGTTCGTATTCGGCGATCAGAGCCGGGTCGTCTTTGAGATCAAGAGCAAGGCAGTAGCGCATGGGCTAAAGAGTGAATGAGTGAAAGGGTGAATGAGCGGATAGCTGGCGCTGGATGGTATTCACTCTTTCACTCTTTCACTCACCCGGTAGCCATTCATGGCGTAGTACACGATGAATCCAAAGCAAATGAGGGGTACAATCAGCGCAAAAACGGCTCCGTAAGCAAACAGCGCCCCCGCCACTAATGGCATCAGCGCTCCACCTACAATGCTCATAATGACCAGCGATGACGCTATTTTCGACTCGACTCCTAAACTTTTTGTGGCCAGCGCGAAGATGGTTGGGAACATAATCGACTGGAAGAAATACGTGAAACTAAGCGCGATGACTGCCGTAACGCCCCCTGTCAGCATAGCCAGTATGACCATCGCCACCGATCCGGCCGAAAAAATCGCCAGCACCACATTCGGCCGCATCCGCGTCATCATGGAAGTTCCAATGAAGCGGCCGATCATGAACAGAACCAGCGCAAACGATGCGTGAAAGCCCGCGATCTGCGTCGGCGACAGGTCCGACGGCGATCCGGTCAGTGCGTTGATGGCGTTCATGTAGCCCTCGGCCAGCGCCCAGTGGCCATCGCGGGAGAAGTCGAGTTTAAGATCGACAAAGTAACCCCAAAGCGTAGCTTGTGCCCCCACATTGGAAAACTGCGCAATAACGCCCAGCGTTAGGTGCCGGTGCCGCAACACGCTCAGGATGGGAATATTACCAGCGGCCTGCTCTTCTTCCGCCCCCACTTCGGGCATCTTCGTGATAGCGAACAGCACCGTCATAAACGCAACCATCAGGCCGATGACTACGTACGGTCCCTGCACCGACAGAGCCTCCTGCACCCGGATCGCTTCGGCGGCTGCGGGGGCCATGGCCGTCAGCATTTCGGGCGTGTATTCGGTTTTGGAGAAGATGAACAAAGCACCGATGATTGGCCCCAGAATGATGCTGATGCCGTTGAACGACTGCGAAAAGTTGAGCCGCCACTCCGATTTTGCCGGATCGCCGAGTACCGTTACGTAGAGGTTAGCGGCCGTTTCCAAAAACGCAATGCCGCAGGCCATCGTGAACAGAGCGAACAGGAAAAAGCTATACACCCGCGCTTCGGCGGCCGGGTAAAACAGAAACGCCCCGCCCCCGTAGAGGAGCAACCCAAATAAAATACCGCGTTTATAGCCGAATTTCCGCATGACGTAGCCCGCTGGAAGAGCCATAAAAAAGTAGCCGAGGTAAAACGCAAAATCCACGATTCCGGCCTGAAACCGGTCAAGGTCCAGTGCAATTTGAAACTGCTTGATGAGCGATCCGTTGAGGCTGTTGGCCAGTCCCCACAGGAAAAATAAACTCGTGACGAGCGCAAAGGCAATGCCGTAGTTACCGGCCGAACCGGGCTTAACAATAACGGGGTTGGTTGGGGCTGGAAGCGCCATTCGTTGGTTTGGGTTTAGGAAAGTGAGTTGCTGCGCAAAATAAATCGTTTTCTGTTGATACGCATTTGATCGAATCAATAGAGGTAATTTAATTCATCATACCGGATCTCAATACGTCATAGTTTGTAAAATTTCACCGCGTTCCCACCAAACACCTTCGCCCGCACCTCGTCGCCCCAGGGGTGCACATATTCCTCAATCAGCGTTTTGACCTGGGTGTAATTGGCCGCTACCAGACACACCGGCCAGTCAGAGCCGAACAGCAGCCGGTCGGGGCCAAAGTAATCGAAGACCACGTCCAGATAGGGAAAGAAATCCTTTTTGCTCCAGTTCTGCCAATCGGCTTCGGTCACTAAGCCCGACAGCTTACAGGTGACATTCGGGCATTTCGCCACTTCGGCCATGTAGTTCGACCAGCGGATGATGTCCTGTTTTTTGATGTACGGCTTGGCTAAGTGATCGACCACGAAGTTTACCTCCGGCACAGCCCGCACTAAATGCAGGGCGGCTTTGAGTTGATTCGGATAGATCAGAATATCGTAGGTCAACCCAAATTCGGCCAGCCGACGAATACCCTGCACAACGGCCGGGCGAATCAGAAAATCGATGGGTTCTCCCTGCGCTACGTGCCGGTAGCCTTTTATTTCGGGATGCTCCGCCAAGGCTGTCAACCGCTCGGGCAGCGTGTCGGCCTGTAAATCGACCCAGCCAACCACGCCCTTCACGATGTCGTACGTCTGGGCCATGCTGACCAGAAACAGCGTCTCCGCTTCCGACTGCGCAGCCTGCACCGCCACGCACCCATCAACACCGTTCTGCGCCAGCACTGGCTCCAGATCAGCGGGCAGAAAGTCGCGCCGGAGAGCGGCCATCTCGTCCGTAATCCACGTGTCGCGGTCGGCGTCGAAATGCCAGAAATGCTGGTGCGCGTCGATTGTCATTATCCATTAAAAGAAACCGCCGTCTGTTTCTGCTCACCCAATCCTTCAATGCCCAGCTCGACCACGTCGCCGGGATTCAGATAGCGGGGTGGTTTCAGCCCCAGACCAACGCCTGCCGGGGTGCCGGTCGAGATAACGTCGCCGGGAAGCAGCGTCATAAACTGGCTGATGTAACTAACGAGCGTGGGCACGTCGAAAATCATGTCGTCGGTGTTGGAATCCTGCAACCGTTCGCCGTTGACGCTGAGCCACAGGTGCAGCGCGTTCGGGTTGGGCACTTCGTCCTTTGTGACGAGATACGGCCCCAGCGGTGCAAACGTATCTGCGCTCTTGCCCTTCACCCACTGCCCGCCCCGCTCCAGTTGCCACGCCCGCTCGGAGTAGTCGTTGTGCAACGCGTAGCCTGCCACGTAGTCCATCGCATTGTCTAATTCGACGTAGCTGGCCCGTTTGCCGATGACAATGGCCAGTTCAACCTCCCAGTCCGTTTTCTCAGATCGTTTCGGAATTACTACGTTGTCATTAGGACCACAGAGGGCGGTGGTCGCTTTGAAAAATAGAATCGGCTCAGCGGGGCTGGGCGCTCCGGTTTCGGCCGCGTGTTTGGCGTAGTTCAGCCCGACGCAGATTAGTTTAGACGGACGCTTGACACAGGGGCCGAACCTGACGTCGGATGCTATTTCGGGGCAATGTTGGGCGTGACTTTGCAGCCAGTGTGCGAGTCGTTCTACGCCATTCGTAGCAAAAAAAGATTCGTCATAATCTTCGCCAAAGTGGGTGACGTCGATCTGCTGACCGGTGGAAAGGACGACGCCGGGATGTTCGTGACTGAGTGGGCCAAAGCGGAATAATTTCATGCAGGAGAATCAGGTTTTCATCAAAAGTAAACGCCTGGTTCTATTTAACCATGCCTATTTTTCCGCTTAAAACGGTTTATCATTTTTTTGTTAAATAATAGTACAGTATCAGCAAAACAATTAGCAGTAAGATACCTTTATACTGAACAAGTTAGTGACTCCTCATCTAAATTGCTTTATTTAATGAAAACGTATACATTCCTTCTAATCAGAACGTTCTGTACTTTCTGTGTTCTGCTTATCGCAATGGCTGGCGCGGTGGCTCAGTCGCCCACACCGGTAACCGCTAATGGTCGGCTGAAACTCGTCGGTAAGCAACTCAGCAACGAAGCAGGCAACCCGATTCAACTCCGGGGCATCAGTTCGCACGGTTTGCAATGGTTCGATCAGTGCTACACGCAGGGTTCCGTGCAGGCGCTGGCCACTCAGTGGGGGGCCGACCTATTCCGGGCCGCTATGTACGTCGATGAGGGCGGTTACCTGAACAACCAGAGCGGGCTGCGGGCTAAAATCAACCAGATTGTCGACTGGACCGGGCAGGCGGGCATTTACTGCATCATCGATTGGCACGTGCTCAACCCCGGCAATCCCAACGACCGACTGTCCTACGCCATCGACTTCTTCCGGACGATGGCGCAAACCCACGCCGGTAAAAAGCACGTCATCTACGAGATCTGTAATGAACCCAACGGCGTCGACTGGAACACGATCAAAGCCTACGCTGATCAGGTGATCCCCGTTATCCGGCAGTACGATCCGCAGGCCATTATTCTGGTCGGTACGCCCCAGTGGTGCCAGCGACCGCAGGATGTGCTCGCCAACCCGCTCACCGGCGCGAACGCTTACAACGTGATGTATACGTTCCACTACTACGCCGGGTCGCACTATTTTCAAAACGACATTCGGTCGGTGAGTGGACAACTGCCCTTGTTCGCGTCAGAGTGGGGCACCAGCAGCTACACCGGCGACGGCGGGGGCGATTACAACAACGCCCAGGCATGGGCCGACCTGATGGCGGGGCAGAATCCGGCGGGCCAGAAAATAAGCTGGGTCAACTGGAGTTTTGCCGACAAGGCCGAATCATCAGCGGCTCTGAACCCCGGTGCCTGTAGCAACAGCGCCTGGAACAACACCACATATTCGGGAACGTGGGTGAAGGATCACATGCTAAACCCGGCCGATAGTTGGGCCGGAACAACGCCCCCGCCCACGAACCAGCCGCCAACCGTTTCATTAACCAGCCCAGCCAATAACGCACAGTTCACGGCCCCAGCCAGCGTCAACCTGACCGCTTCGGCCGCCGACGCCAACGGCACGGCCAGCAAAGTGGAATTCTTCAATGGCGCAACGAAATTGGGGGAAGATCTGACCGCACCCTATACGTTTAACTGGACTAACGTCGGCGCAGGCACGTACACACTGACGGCCAAAGCCACCGACAATCAGGGAGCCGCTACGACATCGGTGGCCGTTACCGTCCAGGTTACCAGCGGTACGCCCCCTCCCAGCAACCAGCCGCCAACCGTTTCGCTAACCAGTCCAGCTAACAACGCCCAATTTACGGCTCCGGCCAGCATCAATCTCACCACTTCGGCCGCCGATGCTAACGGCACTGTCAGCAAAGTGGAGTTCTTTAACGGGTCAACTAAATTAGGGGAAGATCTAACTTCACCTTACACGTTTACATGGGCTAACGTTGGCGCGGGTACATACGCGCTAACGGCCAGGGCAACTGACAATCAGGGAGCCACAACCGCTTCGGCAACGGTGACCATCCAGGTCAACGGTACAACGACCCCACCGAACACGGGCGCTGATTTGGTTGGTCCCGACTGCGTGCGGCCCAACGACGTGAAGGTTTATGAAATGAACGCCCGCAATCTGCCCAACGCAACGGCTTTCTCGTGGTGGGTCAACGGCTCAACGCAGAGCATTACACCGACATCGGCGGGCAAAGTCAACATCAACTTCGGAGCGAACTATACGGGTGGCAACGTCTGCGTGGGCGTCAACTACTCGGCTGCTCCGTGGTACGCGCAATACTGCAAAAACGTAACAGTCTGCGCACCCGGTGCCCGCACGGGTGCCAAGGATGTGGCCGATGGTCCCGTGTTCCCCAACCCAACAACGGACCGCTTCTCGTTCGTGGCGGAGCGAGACATTCAAGCGATGAACGTGGTGGATGAACTGGGTCGCGAACGGCTGCGGCTCGGAACGGCGCGGGCTGGTCAGACCGTAACCTTCGGCGAGCGGCTATCGGCCGGAACGTACCTGTTGCACATTCAGTACGAAGTCAATAACCGGCGCGTCGTAAAGTTGCTCAAAGCGGGTAAATAAGCGGTCGATTGCCTTGTGTTCAAACCCCAGCTGGTTCTCCCAAAACTGGCTGGGGTTTGTTATATTTGTCCATAAATGACAGGCCAATGAACGCACTCGATGAACTGCTGCAATCACCCAATTTACGCGAACTCTTAGACGAGGGTGAACGGGCCTGGAACGAAGAGCAGAAACGTCGCCACGAATTCTGGGCCGACGCCGACGAGGGCGTAAAAGCCGAATTCGTTCTGGGCGAAGTTATTTATCACTCACCTATTTACGGTCGGCACTGGATGGCTTCTACTGCTATCTCGCGACGCCTTCTACCCTATGTGTACGACAATAAGTTGGGGATGGTCGGCTACGAGAAGGTAATGATTCGGTTAACGCGTAACGATTACGAACCGGATATCTGCTTTTGGAACACCGAAACAGCCGCCGGTTTCGGCCTGAAACAATCGGCCTTCCCTCCTCCCGACTTTATTATTGAAATTCTGTCCGACAGCACCCAGCACCGGGACTATGGCATCAAAATGACGGACTACGCCCTGCACGGTGTGAAAGAATACTGGATTGTGGACACCAGTCTGGAAACCATCGAGCAATATCTGCCAGACGACAACGGTAATACGTTTTTTCTGGCGCAGAAACTAAAAGACGGCATGTTGGAATCCGAAGCTGTACCGGGTTTTAAGATCGGCGTAAAATCAGTGTTTGCGGAATGACCTTCACTTAATTAGTTGCTTTATGAGACTTATCTGTTTGGTAGCTCTATTCATCTCTCTTAGTACGCTCAACGCTTCTATTGCCCAAAAAAGAATCAACGTCAGCTATAATCGAAACGTCGAAATTCTGAACGCGCTGTCCGTTCAGACCAGTGCAGACTGGCTGAAGGATACCCTGACCAGCCCCTGGTTTATGGAAAACAGCGTCCTGATGCGTCGGTCGTACCGGCATTTTCAGCACGCTCAGCAACACCCTTTTTTCAAAACATACGAGCGCCTGGTCAACAAGATCGGTACGGGTGTTTATCTGTTCAGTTTTTATTATACCGATGCTCCGAATGCCCGGCGCAAAGCCCCGGTCAGTGACATCTTGCTCTGCGAAGTGCACCTGAACCGAGATTCCGCGCAGTACGTGGTTGATCGCTTCATGGGTCAGCTCAACCAGTTCTACAAAGACGTAAACTTTGACAAGTTTCTGGCCGATAACGCGCACATGTACCAAACAGCAACTGCCGAAGTAGCCCGGAATCTCCCGGACGTGTCATTTATTCCGGTTTTAGAAACGTATTACGGAGCTAGGAAACACAGTTACAACATCGTCATCAATCCTTTCTACAAGACGGACTGGGGCATGGGCTGGGAAACGACTTCGCCCGAAGGCATGGACATTTATAACATTTCGGCTCCGCTCTCGAAGGCAACCATCGGTGAAGATCAGCGGGTCATTTCGCCGGGCTTTAATAACCCAACGGAAATCCGCCGACTGTCGGTGCATGAGTTTGGCCACTCTTTCGTCAATCCATTAGCGAATCAAACTACCTACAAACCACAGATCGAACGGTTCAACAACTTATACGAACCGATTGAGGGCGAAGGTCAGTACCAAGATTGGCATACTCAATTCTGCGAATACGTCGTGCGGGCGGGCGAAGTCAGGATTGGGTTAGCGATGAATGACCCGGCTGCTGACAAAGCGACTGAAGCACGCAATTCAAAGTGGCGCTATCTGTCCCACTTCGCAGACCAACTGGCCCACTACGAACAAAACCGAACGAAGTACCCAACGCTTGAAGCGTTCTTCCCGGCCCTGATTGATTCGTTAGCTGATTTAAAAAAATAGCGCTATGTGTTCAGCCGTGTGAAGCCCCCGTCCAGCGGATAGTCGCAGCCCGTGACGAACCCCGCTTCGTCGGAGCACAGGTACAGGGCCAGCGCCCCTACTTCGGACGGCTCGGCCATGCGACCAATGGGCTGCGTTTTCGATAATTTCTCGAACATTTCCGCTTCCTGACCGGGGTAAGTTTTGGCAATGAACCCGTCGACGAATGGCGTATGCACCCGCGCCGGTGAGATGCAGTTGCAGCGAATCTTGTCGTTCAAATAATCTTTCGCCACCGACAGCGTCATGGTCAGCACGGCACCTTTGCTCATCGAATAGGCAAAGCGGTCGGCCAGGCCCAGCGTGGCCGCCACCGACGCCATGTTCAGGATAACGCCCCCACCGACCGCCTTCAGGTGCGGAATTGTGGCGAACAGGCAGTTGTAAACGCCTTTGACGTTGATGCGAAAAATCCGGTCGAAATCGGCTTCGCTCGTCGTTTCGACCGTGCCAATGTGCGACACGCCCGCGTTATTGACCAGGATATGAATCGGCTCTTGGGCGGCAATTCGACCAATCACCTCTACCGTCTGGGGCTGATTCGACACGTCCACAGCGTGGCCCGTAGCATTGCCCCCACCCCGGCGGATATCGCTGGCGACCTGTTCGGCCTGCCCCCCGTTGAGGTCGAGGATGTGGACGTGAGCGCCCGCCCTTGCGAACGTCTGCGCAATGGCCAGCCCGATACCACTGGCTCCCCCGGTGATGAGGGCGGTTCTATTTAGGAGTGAAAACATTGTTGTAATGCCGAATCTCCAGATTCGGCCGTAAATTCGTTGCCCTCACAGCCGAATCTGGAGATTCGGCACTACAAAGAAACCCCCCGTTTCCAGGGAATGAAATCGTCCTGACCCAGTCCTTCGGCTTTGGTGATCTCCTCCCCCGATGCCAGCCGAATGACGTAGTCCAGTAGTGCGTCGGCGTTTTGGTCAATGGTTTGTTCGCCGTCGATGATGGGGCCACTGTCGAAGTCGATTACGTCAGGCATTCGGTTTTTGAGGATCGTGTTGGTCGACACCTTCACAACCGGGCAAACGGGGTTACCGGTAGGTGTGCCAAGGCCCGTTGTGAACAAAATCACGTTGGTGCCCGAACCCGCCATGCCCGTGGTGGCTTCCACGTCGTTACCGGGTGTGCACAGTAGGTTTAAACCGGGCGTGATGGCGGGTTCGGCGTAGTCCAGAACGTCGGCAACGGGAGCCGTACCGCCTTTTTTGGCCGCCCCCGCCGACTTGATGGCGTCGGTAATGAGGCCATCTTTGATGTTGCCCGGCGAGGGATTCATGTCGAAACCCGACCCGGCAGCTACGGCCGAAGCCGAGTAGCCCCCCATGAGGTCGATGAACTTCTGGGCTTTGGCCGTGTCAGCCGTGCGGTTGATGAGTTCCTGCTCTACGCCGTTCAGTTCGGGGAATTCGGCCAGCACGGTTTTGCCGCCCAGCGCCACGACCATGTCTGACAACTGCCCAAGCACCGGATTCGCCGAAATACCCGAAAACCCATCTGAGCCTCCGCATTTCAATCCAACTGTGAGGGCGCTCAGCGGGGCCGGTTGCCGTTCCAGTTCGTTGGCTTTCGCCAGTCCCAAAAACGTTTGAGTCACCGCCTGCGACATCAGCGCGTATTCGGTACCGGCCTGCTGCTCAAACAACAGCAGTGGCTTATCGAACTTTGGATTCTGCCGTTTAATTTCGGCAGCAATCGTATCGACCTGTAAATGCTGGCAACCCAGACTAAGTACCGTGGCGCCCGCGACGTTAGGGTTGTTGATAAACCCGGCCAGCAGCGAACCGAGGTAAGCCGAGTCCTGCCGGGTGCCGCCACAGCCCATCTCATGGGTCAGGAACTTGATGCCGTCGATGTTTTTGAAAGGTTTTTCCAGAGTCTGGTGAGGAAGCGTCTGATTCTGCTCCGGGTCCACGAAGGCCTGCATCTTTTTTATGACGTCCGTTTGGCCCGCCCGGTACAGGCTGAGCAGTTCATGCACCTGTTGACGGTAGGTTTCGGGCTGGGCGTAACCGAGTTCGCGCTCAAACGCATCTTTCAGGATGAGCACATTGCGGTTTTCGCAGAACACCAGCGGCACCACCACCCAGTAGTTGCGTGTACCGACGCTGCCATCGGCGCGGTAGTAGCCCATGAACGTGCGGCCCCGCCAGCGCGAGACGTTGGGGGGTTGCCAGGTAGCATAAGGCTGTTTTTTATCGAGACCGTAGCGGTCGGCGTCGTGTTTGAGGTTGAAGGTCGTGATGGGTTCGCCCCGCCGAATGGGTTGCGTGGCCTTGCCCACCAGCACGCCATACATGTGGATTGGGTCGCCGGGAAAGCGGTCTTCGGTCACGAATTTATGCTTGGCCCCAACGGCGTAGGGCAATTCGTAAATAGTATTGTCAAAATCAATTCGCTCCCCGGCCGACAGATTACGCAGGGCAACAATCACGTTATCGGTGGGGTGAACTTTCAGTACACGGGCGAGCATCGAAAAAGAGCGTTTTTGGGTAAAGAGACCGGTTAATCCGAAATATACCACTCATCACCAAAAACTTTGATCGGCATTGTTGTAAATCTGACCAGCAATGCCAAGTTTTGGCAACCGGAGTTTCACCCTCAGCCATGACTCAGCCACCATCCAACGCTGCCCATAACCCACCGACTCCCGGCCTGACCGCACCGTTGGTGATGCCCGGTGACCGGAACGGTCAATCCGAACCGCCATCTGGCCTAACCCGGCCGGGTCGTCTGGCGTCGATGGATGCGTACCGGGGTTTTGTAATGGTGCTGATGGCCGCCGAAATCCTGCAATTTCACCGGTTGTCGGAGGCCTTTCCCAACAGTGTGATCTGGCGATTCCTGGCCTATCACCAAAGCCACGTTGAGTGGGCGGGCTGTTCGTTGCACGATTTGATTCAGCCGTCGTTTTCGTTTCTGGTTGGGGTGGCCCTGCCCTACTCCATGGCCAGCCGGGCGACCCTGGCGCAGTCCTTTGGTACGCAGTTCGGCCGTGCGCTCCGGCGATCATTGATCCTGATTTTGCTCGGTATTTTTCTGCGGTCCATTCACTCGAATCAAACTTACTTCACGTTTGAAGACACACTGTCACAAATCGGACTGGGCTATCCGTTCTTATTTCTAATCGGTAGTCGCCAACATCCCCGAACGGTTTGGATTGCGCTGGGCATTATTCTGGTTGGCTACTGGCTGGCGTTTGTGCTGTATCCGGTCAATCCAAACTTCGACTACGGTGCGGTTGCGGTTCCAAGTAACTGGCCCGAACACTACACCGGGCTGATGGCGCATTTCAACAAAAACAGCAACCTCGCCTGGGCGTTCGACACATGGTTTCTGAATTTATTTCCGCGCGAGACGCTGTTTCGGTTTAACGAGGGCGGTTACGCCACGCTGAGTTTTATTCCCACCCTGAGCACCATGTTGCTGGGCCTGATAGCGGGTCGCTGGCTACGCATGGACCGGGACCGCACCGGCGGTGATGCGGCAGCCCGACCGGCCGGACCGCTCCCAGTACGCACTATACTAAAACGATTTCTGATTGCTGGAATTGCCGGTATTGCACTCGGCGTATTACTACATGTAACGGGCGTCTGCCCAATCGTCAAGCGCATCTGGACGCCCGCCTGGGTGCTGTTCAGCGGGGGACTGTGTTTCTGGCTGCTGACGCTTTTTCACTATGCGATTGAGGTTGCCAGCCGTGAGCAGTGGAAACGGTGGGCATTCCCGCTGATCGTCGTCGGCATGAACTCCATTGCGATCTATTGCTTAGTGCACCTCATCGACCGATTCATTATCAATTCGTTCTACATCCATTTCGGTCACGGCCCTTTTCTCCTATTCGGCCCGGCCTTTGAACCGCTGCTAACCGGCATGGCTACGCTGGCCGTCTTCTACGCTATACTCTGGTGGATGTACCGCCGGAACCTCTTCATTCGTATCTAATCGGTTATCCTGAACGATTAGCTTCACCCATCATTGCCCTCGCCCGGCAACACTCCTTCTGTATGCCAACTGCCAATATTGTCAATCTCTTCGACCAGACGATCTCGTACGGTACGCTTACCATTGAAAACGGACGGATTGCCCGCATCGAGTACCTCGGCCCGGAGCGCCCTGGTGAACCGTATATGCTGCCTGGTTTTGTGGACGCTCATGTTCACATTGAGAGTTCGCTGCTGACGCCCCCGCAGTTTGCGCGGCTGGCGGTCGTTCATGGCACCGTCGCCACCGTGTCCGACCCGCACGAGATCGGAAACGTACTGGGCGTGACGGGCGTTAGTCAGATGATTTTTGAGGGATCGAGAGTGTCGTTTAAGTTTATGTTCGGTGCGCCCTCCTGCGTCCCCGCTACTACCTTTGAGACGGCCGGTGCCACCATCGACGCGGCTGACGTGCGCTACCTGCTGGCCCGCGACGATGTGGGTTACCTCGCCGAAGTGATGAACTTTCCCGGCGTGCTGAATCACGACCCGGACCTGCTGGCAAAAATCGACCTGGCAAAAGCGGCTGGCAAACCCATCGACGGGCACGCACCCGGCCTGACCGGCTCTGATGCTCAGCGCTACTTCGACGCGGGCATCAGCACCGACCACGAATGTTTCACCTATGAAGAAGGGCTGGACAAAGCCCGGCGCGGCATCAAGATCCTGATTCGCGAGGGTAGTGCGGCCCGCAACTTCGACGCGCTGATTCCGCTGCTGGCCGAGTTTCCAGAACAAATCATGTTCTGCTCCGACGATAAACACCCCGACACGCTCGTAGAAGGTCACATTAACCAGTTGGTAGTGCGGGCATTAACAGCGGGGCATTCGCTCTGGAACGTGCTGCGGGCCGCCTGTCTGAACCCGGTGATGCACTATGCCATGCCGGTGGGATTGCTGCGCGAAGGCGACCCGGCCGATTATATCATAGTCGACAATCTGACCAACTTCCGGGTGCAACAAACAATTATTGACGGCCAGACAGTTGCCCAAGACGGTACGTCGCTTATTTCTGATTTACGCAGTGAACACGTTAACCAGTTCAACTGCTCGGTGAAAGAGGTCGAGGAGTTTGCGGTGACATTAACCCCACCCCCGGTCCCTCTCCTTGAAAAAAGGGGAGGGGTGAATGCTGAGTTCGCACCCCTCCCCTTTTTTCAAGGGGAGGGACCGGGGGTGGGGTCCATCCGCGTCATCGAAGCGCTCGACGGGCAGCTTATCACCAACGAACTGCACCTCGAAGCACGGGTCAAAAACGGTCAGATCGTGGCCGATACTGAACGCGACATTCTGAAATTAGTGGTTGTTAATCGTTACCACGACGAGCCACCGGCCGTCGCCTTCATCAAAAATTTCGGACTCAAACACGGGGCCATTGCCTCGTCGGTTGGGCACGACTCGCATAACATCACTGCCGTTGGCTGCGACGATGAAAGTATCTGCCGGGCCGTCAACCTGGTGATCGAAGCATGGGGCGGGCTATCAGCAGTGGCAGGAACGGTTCCCCACCAACATGACAGCGAGGTGATGAGCCGACGCGCGTTTCTGCACATCACGACTACGCCCGAAACGCAATTACTTTCATTACCCGTTGCCGGACTGATGAGCGACGCCGATGGATATGACGTAGCAGCACAGTACGCCCGGCTCGATCAGTTTGCCAAACAGGAGTTGGGAAGCACCTTGTCGGCTCCGTTTATGACACTCTCCTTTATGGCGTTACTGGTCATTCCATCGCTTAAGCTCAGTAATATGGGCTTATTTGACGGAAAAGTGTTCGATTTTACCCCATTGCGTATCATGTTATAGTCCTACAAAAAATTTTATTTGTCTACCTTTTTAAATTCAATTAAATATCAATATGTTTACACAGTTCAAAACCCATCTCAACCATCTCCTCTCTCGCTTATGGCTCGATCCCGTACGCAAACCGGCCCCGACGACGAAACGCTTTGGAATATGTTTCGCAGTGGCGATGAAAATGCTTTTGCCCGCTTGTATCAAAATTACGTTCAAACACTCTACCATTATTGCGCCCACTTTGCTACCGACCGGGCGCTGATCAAAGACTGCATTCACGACCTGTTTGTTGAACTTTGGAAACACCGCACCACCATTGGCCCTACTACGTCGGTGCGGTTTTACCTGATGGCTTCCATCAAACGCAAGCTTGTTCGCCACCTCACCGCTGAGCAGAAGTTTGTTAGTCAGGATGAGGTCTTGAATGGTCGGCGCATTGGCGATACACTGCCCGGTGCCGATCCGTCCCACGAAAACCGGCTCATAGCCCACGAAGAAGATTCGTTCATGAATGATTGCCTGCATCAGGCGCTCGACAAACTCCCCCGCCGTCAGCGCGAAGCTGTTCATCTGCGGTATTTTCAAAACATGAGCAATGAAGAAATTTCTACGCTGATGCAAATCAACATTCAGTCTGTCTATAACCTGATCTTCGGAGCGATGAGCAATCTCAAGCGCTACGTCACGCCCGAAACAGTATCGTTTTAACCCTGACTACTCCTAAACCTGACCCGCGCCTGATAGCCCTTCAACCGGCCATCAGGCGTTTTTTATGAGTGGCTTACCATCTCATTACCAGTAGCTTACCTGCTTATAAATTATCTACGAATCGGACCTAAACGGCCCGATTTTTTGTTGATAAAGTATGCAGTTTCACACCGAATTTTCGCCCGAACCACTCCCCCATCGCATTGGTCTCCATAGCCGGATTGTGACCATTGGGTCGTGCTTTGCCGAGGTTATGGGGCACCGGCTGGCCGATCATAAACTGACTGTGCTGAACAATCCGTTCGGCACCATTTTCAACCCGGTTTCCATTGCCAAGCTGTTGACGACGGCGCTTAATGGAACCGCTCCCGACGAAAGTCGCTACGTTGAGCGCGATGGCATCTGGTTCCATTACGATTTTCACTCGTCGCTTTGGGCCACTACGCAAGACGACCTGCGCGAAAAACTCACGCGTCGTCTAACGCAAACGGCCGATGCCATCCGTAAAGCCGATTTTTTACTGCTAACCTTTGGCTCAGCCGTCGTGTATCGACACATTGAAACAGGCAAAGTGGTGGCTAACTGCCACAAAATGCCGGGTACGTTGTTCGAGAAATACCTGTATCAGTACGAGTACCTACACGATGACCTGAAATGGTTGATGAAGACGGTACACAAGGCTAATCCGAAGTTGACGTTGTTGCTGACCGTTAGCCCCGTGCGGCACACCCGCGACACGCTTCCGCTCAATCAGGTAAGTAAATCAACCCTGCGGGTAGCGGCCCACGAATTAGCCGTCTGGAACGATTGGGTGCAGTACTTTCCGGCTTATGAGTTGATGGTCGACGACCTGCGCGATTACCGGTTCTACGAAGCTGATTTAGTACATCCTAATGCCCAAGCTCACGACTATATTTTCGGTAAGTTTGCCGATAGTGCATTTGATAGCGACCTTCGTGGTTTTGTTGCCCAATGGGCGCAGGTGCGCAAATCGCTGGCCCACCGCCCGCTCTACGGCGAAAACAGCCCCGCGCATCAACAGTTTCTGGCTAAGCTTCAGACGCAAATAGAAATGTTGTCGAAGCATACGGACGTATCGGCGGAACTGGCCGACGTGCGGGGTCGTTTAAATGAATGTACAGAAAATGCATAATGTAAAATGAATAGTGGAGAATGATGCTCCGTAAGTAGGGCCGGATGGCTCTTTCATTATACATTACCTATTACACATTATTCATTAACCATGTCGGATTACCGATTAAGTAAAGAAACTGTCCTGCGGGCGCTGAGCACCGTTGAAGAGCCGGATTTGAAGCGTGACCTCGTTTCGCTCAATATGGTGAAAGACATCGTGCTGGGGATTGGATCCGTCCGGTTTACGGTTGTGCTCACCACCCCCGCCTGCCCGCTCAAAGAAGTGATCAGGAAGCGGTGCGAAGACGCTATTCACGCGCACATTGGCCCGGACATTACGATTACCATCGATATGACGTCGGACGTGACGTCGACCCGGATGAACGCGCCAACGCTACCGGGGGTGAAGAACATCATTGCCGTATCGTCGGGCAAGGGTGGAGTTGGCAAATCGACTGTCACGGCCAACTTAGCCATTGCTCTGCATAAGTCCGGCGCAAAGGTGGGCATCATCGACGCCGATATTTACGGCCCTTCTATACCAACTATGTTTGGGGCGGAGGACATGCAGCCACGCATTTTTCAAGTCGACGGGCAAACCCGGATGGAGCCGATTCAGCAGTTCGGCATCAAACTCCTCTCAATGGGCTTTCTGGTTGCGCCGGGGCAGGCGGTCATCTGGCGTGGCACGATGGCCGGACGTGCCCTGCAGCAGTTCTTTTCCGATGCCGACTGGGGTGAACTGGACTACCTGCTCATCGACCTGCCTCCGGGCACGGGCGACATTCACCTAACCTTGGTGCAGACCGTACCCGTTACGGGGGCTATCATCGTGACGACGCCCCAACGCGTGGCACTGGCCGATGCTACGAAGGGTCTGGCGATGTTCCGGCAACCGCAGATCAACGTGCCGGTGCTGGGGGTGATCGAAAATATGTCGTATTTCACCCCCGCCGAGTTGCCAAATCATAAGTACTACATTTTTGGCAAGGGCGGTGGACGGCAGTTGGCCGACCAGTTCGACGTGCCGCTGCTGGGTCAGATACCACTCGTGCAGAGTATCCGCGAAGCGGGTGACGAAGGCCGACCGGCCATCAGCATCGGGGAACCCGTGGCGAGTGAAGCCTTTTATTCAACGGCCGAAGCCCTCGCCCAGCAAATCGCGATTCGCAACGCGACCGTCGACCGGACCAAGCGCGTAGAAGTTGCATAAAACTGCGTTATACTGTAAATTTACCGTAAATCAGAAAATTGAATGGAAACGGCAGTCCACAACGATCAGCTTATTGAAAAAATTGAGCGGGCACTCGACAGCATGAGACCGTACTTAGCGGCCGATGGCGGCAACGTGCGCGTACTCGATGTAACGGATGACAAAACGGTCCGGCTTGAGTTGATGGGTTCGTGCGGCTCGTGCCCCATGTCGGCCATGACGTTTAAGGGCGGCCTTGAAGAAGCGATTTTGAAAGCGGTGCCGGAGATCAGGAAGGTTGAAGCAGTCAATATCACACCACTGTTTTAAACGGCACTGGCGTATAAATTCCAGCGATTAGCTGACATCGACCCTCAACTGGCGGACAAAGCGCCAGTTTCCAGAAAATATTCCCAGTGATTTAACTTATGCGTCCCCAGTTGTTGTCGGTTTGCTTGAGGCTATCGACATGATTACGGATGGGCGCGTGCTGGGGCAGCACCAGTTCGGGGTCTTCCAGCAAAATAGCTTGTGCCGACTCGCGGGCGGCTGCCAGAATAGCCCCGTCTTTCGCTAAGTCAGCAATCATCAGGTCCATTACACCACTCTGCTGGGTCCCGGTCAAATCGCCGGGGCCGCGCAGTTGCAGGTCCACGTCGGCAATCTCGAAGCCGTTGTTGGTCCGTACCATCGTGTCTAAGCGGGTGCGGGTGTCGGTGCTGAGTTTATAGCCCGTCATCATCACGCAGTACGACTGGTCGGCACCCCGCCCCACGCGCCCGCGCAACTGATGCAACTGCGCCAAGCCAAACCGCTCGGCGCTCTCAATGACCATCACGCTGGCGTTGGGCACGTTTACGCCTACCTCAATCACGGTCGTAGCGACCAGAATCTGCGTTTCGTTTTTGAGAAACCGCTTCATCTCGTCGTCCTTTTCGTAGGATAGCATCTTGCCGTGCAGAATCCCGATCTCGTATTTAGGTCGCGGAAAAGCCCGCTGCATCCCCTCGAAGCCGTCCATCAGGTCTTTGTAATCCAGCGTCTCCGATTCTTCGATGAGCGGATACACGACGTACACCTGCCGACCGAGTTCGATCTGCTGGCGCATGAAGCCAAACACTTCGGAGCGGTGCTTGTCGTATTTATGAACGGTTTTAATAGGTTTGCGGCCCTTCGGCAGTTCATCGATCACCGACACGTCGAGGTTGCCGTAAAGCGTCATGGCCAGCGTCCGGGGAATGGGCGTAGCCGTCATCACCAGGATGTGCGGGGGTACGACCTCGTTTTTGCGCCAGAGTTTGGCCCGTTGCGCCACGCCGAAGCGGTGCTGCTCGTCGATGATGCACAGGCCGAGGTTTTTGTACTGCACCACGTCCTCCAGCAACGCGTGCGTACCGATCAGGATGTGCATCGTGCCGGTTTGCAGGCTTTCGTGCAGCGTCCGGCGGGCTTTGGTGCGGGTCGAGCCGGTCAGGATACCGATGGACAGGCCAAGTGCATCGGCAAAGGGTTTCAGACCGTTGTAGTGCTGATCGGCTAAGATTTCAGTGGGGGCCATCAGGCAGGCCTGTGCGCCGTTGCCAATGGCCATCAGGCAGGCAATGAACGCCACGATGGTTTTACCGCTGCCCACGTCGCCCTGCAACAGGCGGTTCATTTGCTTGCCCGACAGAAAATCCTGGTAAACCTCCTTCAATACTTTCTGCTGAGCGCCCGTCAGTTCAAACGGCAGACAGTCGCTGTAAAAGTGCTTCACCAAGGCGGTATCCCGGAAAATCTGTCCCGGAAATTCTTCCTTCTGAATGAGTTTGTTCTTGATCAGCCGAAGCTGGTTATAGAACAGTTCTTCAAACTTCAGCCGTCGCTGCGCCTGCTTGAGCCACCCCTGATTCTGGGGCAGGTGAATGTTCCACATCGCTTCGCGCTTGCCAATGAGCCGGTATTGCTGCACGAGCGCGTCGGGTAGGGTTTCGCGGATGTGCGGCCACGACTGTTCCAGCAGTATCCGCATGGCTTTACCAAGGATTTTGCTGTCGAGGTGACGCTTACGAAGTTTTTCGGTGAGGTTATAAACGGGCAAGAAACCCGGCTCATTCTCCGACGCCGTAGCCGTATTTTCCAGTTCGGGATGAACGATGCTGAACTGCCCGCCGAACGACTGGGGCTTGCCATAGGCAATGTACTCACCCTCGCGCCGGAGATTTTTTTCGATATAGGCAACGCCCTGAAACCACACTAAACTCATGGAGCCGGTGCCGTCGGTAAACGTGGCAACCAGGCGTTTTTTAGGACCTTCACCTTCTATATACCAGTCGCGGAGCCGCCCCCGCACCTGCGCCGACGGCATGGAATCCATCAGTTCGCTGATGGTGTAGTAGCGCGTCCGGTCGTCGTAGCGAAAGGGATAATATTGAATCAGGTCGCCGTAGGTGAACAGGTTCAACTCCTTGTTGAGCAGTTCGGTCCGCTGCGGGCCTAAGCCTTTGAGGTAACTAAGAGGTGTATCGAAAAAGGTCGTTCGTTCGGTCATGGCAGACCCGGCAAACCCCGGTTTACGAAATAGTCTGTTACGGGCGGGGTTCGATCAAATTTACGCATTTCTGCCAAAAACAAGTCTGTTACTCTTCCTCCGCGCGTGCCCGGCCAATGCCGAACGCGATTCCGCCGTACACATCCAGGCCGCGTGGTCGGATGCCGACGGTGCTGTTACCAACCAATCCCAGCAGGTTGTCGGTGCCGAGCCAGGCGGGGCCAACCCGCACCGATAAGCCCGCCGTCAATCCCCGATTCAGGTAAGCCAGCGGTACGGCTATACTTAGCCAGCGCGTCTCGTACCGGGGCGTCAGAGCCAGCAGCGTCGGCTGGTGAATGGCCGTTGCTTGCGCCGACCGGATGTCCTGCAAATATGTTACGTTCAGGCCGAAGCCCTGCGGCAGTTGGTAGTCGAGTGTGAGGTTAAGCGAGGTGGGCAAACCAGCGCGGAAACTGCTTCGGTCCGCACTGCGGCCGGTGGTTAGTTTTTGCTGAATACGCCGGGCGATTCCAACGCTGCCGTCAAGATCGTTGAAGTCGCGGCTGGTGAACTGAACAGGATTGTCGCCAATGTCCGAATAGCCGTATTCCTCGCCCCGGTACGTCAGTCCGCCCATGTCGGTTACGGCAAAGCCAAGTTGCAGAGCCGGGCTGTAGCGGTCATACTGACTAATGTAGGTAAATCCAAGATCCAGCCCAACACCCCGGCCGGGCGACGAGGGGCTAACGAGCGTTCGGAGACCAAGCGTTCGGTTTTGCAGAAACGTAGTGTAACCGAGGGTAGCGTCTAAGCGGGTGACTTCCAGAATGGCACTGTTGGGGTTTGTGGAGTCGGCAACGATGCGGTAGTCCAGCCCCCGGTTAATGAGGTGCTGCGCATTATAGCCCAGCAGCACTTTGACGGTGGCCCCCATCAGCAGTTTACGCCCCTCGCCCTCCCACACCGTTCCGGCATAGGTCAGTCCCAGTTCGGCGTAGGTATTGGTGTTGGCGCTGAACTGGTTGTTGGTGCTGGGAATGCCCAGTAAAACGCCCTCGCCCAGCCCCGCCCGCACCGACGACAACACGCCCTCCGACGCTCCGGTCACTTGCCCAACCGCCCGAAACCGGGTTGTTACCCCGATAGCACTCCGGGTGCCGGTGCGCATCAGAATTGCCGGACCGCGTATTTCGCCCGACAGCGTACCACTTTTGGGTTTACCATCCAGCAGTTCTTTGGTGTAGTCAACTTCAAACGCAACCGAGCCGTCGGGTCGCCGGTAGGCATCAGGCACCGTACCACTCAGCAACCGCAATAGCGAAAACGGGGCCTGATACCGCAGAAAGTTGTTGTTGAGGTGGGCGCTGCCCACAAAGCCATTCAGGTAGATAACCTGGGGAGAAGCGGCCGCAAAGGCAGGATTGATGTATAGTCGGTTGGTGCCCCCGTAGCGGCTCGTTGAGATGCCCAGCATATTCTGGGAAACACTGGCTGCGGTCGTTCCCAACAGCGCCCCAAGCAACAGTAAATATTTCATGAAATGGCAGGTTGAATGGTAGATTGTCCTGCAAAGTAAACGCCAATTGTGCGGGGCGGATGGAAAATAAAGCTATTTATTGACTAAGTGGAGACAATACGTACGCATCAAAAAGCGGTGAGCAGTCGGTCGGCCATCTGTCGATACCGTCCGATTACTCACCGCTTTCTACCTGTAAATCAGACAATTTACACGCCTTCGGCCTCTACCAATTTCACTTCGGGAACCAATCGGGTTAATAAGTTTTCGATACCCGCCTTCAGCGTTAATGTCGACGACGGACAGCCGCTGCATGACCCTTGCAACAGCACTTTAACAGTGCCACTTGGCTCATCGAACGAGTAGAAACTGATGGCTCCGCCGTCGGTTTCAACCGCCGGGCGTATGTATTGGTCGAGCACGGCCTTTATCTTCTGAACCGTTTCCGAATCCATATCCACCTTCGTCGTGTTGGCGTCCATGGTCCGCTGGGCAAACACCGGCTTCTGTTCGCCGAAGTATTCTTTCAGGAACAATTTCACCTCGAACAGAACCTCGTCCCAGTCGGTCTCGTCGTCTTTGGTGATCGTGACAAAATTGGCCGAGATGAACACTCGCTGCACAAACTCGAACCCGAACAAGGCCACAACGAGGGGCGACGCTTTACCATCGAGCAGGGCATCGCCCGGCGTGGCATAATCGAAGGACAATCCGGCGGGCACTAATTCAAAATTGACGACGAACTTCATCGAGTTCGGGTTGGGGCTTCCTTCCGTGAAAATGGATACCGGGCGGTTCAAGGTGGAATTCATATCGAATACGTTTATACAGTTCTTTCCTGTTCTGTCTCTCAATTGGATTACTGACTTAACAGTACCATCGTTTTTTTAGTTTTGTCCCCAAAAAAACCCGCCTGGCAATAGTCAGGCGGGTCTGATTCATTCAGCTATAAAACCGGTAACAAACACAGGTTGCTTACTCAGTTGGCTTGTTCTCTGCCGACTCAGCTTCAGCCGGTGCGTCAGTGGCCGGGCTGATAACGTCTTTCACCGTATCTACGGTTGTTACAACGGCGGCTATTACGGCAGCGGCTGCCGTGACAAATGATGATGTCTCGGGCGTTGCTTCCGTAGCCGTTCCGGGCGTTGGTGCTGCCGTTTCCGGGGTCGCTGCGTCAGTTGTCGTTGCGGGTGCCTCTGCCGGAGTAACGGCAACGGCTTCAACGGGCTTCTCCGTTGGGGGCGCTACCGAAGTTGTCGTTACGGTTGCGGGCGCTATGGCGGTTGTTGTCACCGCCGACGGACCTGCCGGGATAATGTCAACGTAGGAGCGGCTATCGCGGCCCGGACGGAACTTAACCGTGCCGTCGACCAAGGCGAACAGCGTATAATCTTTACCCAAGCCAACGTTTTTGCCGGGGTGGTGTTTCGTACCACGCTGGCGGATAATAATATTGCCGGCAATAGCCGACTGGCCACCGAACAGTTTCACGCCCAAGCGTTTACTGTGCGAATCACGGCCGTTTTTGGAACTACCTACACCTTTCTTGTGTGCCATTTTCTTTTAAGTCGTTAGTAGTCAGTCGTCAGTCGCCAGTTTTAGAACACTATCGACTAACGACTATTGACTGATTACTATATAGTGATGTCTTCAATCATGACTTTCGTCAGATACTGACGGTGGCCGTTCTTCTTTTTGTATCCTTTCCGGCGCTTCTTTTTGAAGATAATCACTTTCTCACCTTTGAGGTGTTCCATGATTTTGGCCGATACTGTCGCCCCGGCGACGGTTGGAGCACCAATGCTGATGCTCCCTTCGTTGTCAACAAGGAGAATTTTCACCTTGTCGGAGGCAAGTGCAGCGTCCACGTCGCCCTCTAACCGGTGGGTATAGATGGAGCGACCCTTCTGGATCTTGAATTGCTGCCCTGCGATCTCTACGATTGCGTACATGATTATTTATGAAATTGGAAATGAGGGTGCAAAATTAGTTATAAAAGTTGTAAGTCAAAAGTAGTCAGTTGCTAACGCACGATATATTACTTGGGTGTCAGCAGCTGACTACTTTTGACTTACGACTATTGTAATCGCACCGACGTCTGAATCAGGTTCGTAACGCATTTAGCGATGATTTTCCCGTCGCCCGCGACGATACGCCCTTCGCAGTGAATGATGTTCTTACCAGCCCGTACGACTTCGGCCGTTGCCGTGACGGTTTCACCCAGGCGGGCTGCGTGCAGAAAATCGACATTCAGATTCACAGACGTGAAAGCGAACTCGCGCCCAAGTGTAAACACCATCGCCCCAATCAGGTCGTCTAACATAGCACTTGCCGCACCGCCATGCATGACCCCGGCGGGGTTAGTCAGTTCGTCGCGAACAACGTAGTCGGCAACCAACCGGCCGTAGTCGACGGCTCGAATTATACCATTCAGCCAGCGGCCAAGGGGCGAGATACTGGCGCTCATGTTCTGACCAATCAAAGACCGGAAGAAGTCAAGGCGTGGATTGGGGAGATTGTCCATAATGGGCAAAAATAGTATTAAACCAAGTAAAACCCGTACCAGACGCTATTATTGGTGGACTTTCTTGGGAGGTTATCGGGACTTTATGCTACTTTTGGGCGATTTAAACGCGTTTACACAGTCAGCACGAATGAATTATACGCTTACCCAAATTCCCGAGCGCACGGCTAAACCCCGCCAAAGTGGATTGACAATGGTAATGGATAAGGGGCTGAGTCTGCGTGAAGTGGAAGATTTTTTATCCACATCCGCTCAGTACGCCGACATTATTAAATTAGGATGGGCAACCTCATTTGTTACCCCAAATCTAAAAGAGAAAATTGCCATCTACCACGAGGCCGGTGTTCCGGTTTACTTCGGCGGAACCCTCTTTGAAGCGTTTGTAGTCAGAAATCAGTTCGACGATTACCGGCGAATGCTCGACGAATTCAAGCTCGACTACGCCGAAGTGTCGGATGGTTCAATCGACATGAAGCAGGATGATAAATGCGAGTACATCAGAACGTTAGCCACGCAGGTAACAGTACTTTCAGAAGTTGGGTCTAAGGATGAATCCAAGATTATACCGCCCTACAAGTGGATTCAGTTAATGAAGTCCGAGTTGGAGGCTGGTGCCTGGAAAGTGATCGGTGAAGCGCGTGAGGGCGGTACGGTCGGCCTGTTCCGGGCGAGTGGCGAAGTTCGGCAGGGCCTGGTCGAAGAAATTCTGACGCAGATTCCGGCGGAGGACATTCTGTGGGAAGCTCCGCAAAAAGAGCAGCAGGTATGGTTTGTTAAGTTGCTCGGAGCAAACGTTAACGTCGGCAATATTGCTCCCAATGAAGTAATTCCCTTAGAAACCATCCGGTTAGGGCTGCGGGGCGATACGTTCACGCATTTCCTTGATAAATAACGATTCAAGATTAACAGACGCAATTATGCGTCTCTACACACATGGATGTTATCAAATCATTGCTCGATTTTCTGCTCCATCTTGATACCTACCTTGATGCGTGGGCAAATAACTACGGCGTACTTCTGTACGCGATTCTGTTTTTGATTGTTTTCACCGAGACTGGGCTGATTGTGATGCCCCTGCTGCCCGGCGACTCACTCCTGTTTGCGGCCGGTGCATTAGCCGCCCGCGACACCAATGAATTGAGCGTTTGGGTCATTATCCCCTTGCTCATAGTGGCGGCACTACTGGGCGATAACGTCAACTATTTCGTGGGTAAATTTCTGGGTAGCCGCATTAAGCAGCGTGAACGCATCCTGTTTTTCAAGCGGGAATACATCACCGAAACGGAAAAATTCTACGCCAAACACGGCGGCAAAACTGTTATCATGGCCCGCTTTATTCCCATCGTGCGGACCATTGCGCCGTTCGTAGCTGGGGCAGGCAGCATGAACTACGGAACGTATATCCGCAATTGCATTGCCGGGGCCATTCTGTGGGTGGTGAGTATCACGCTGCTGGGCTACTTCTGCGGGAACATTCCCATTGTGCAGAAAAACTTTGAGTTGGTCGTCTTCGGCATTGTCGGTCTGTCCATCATGCCGGTGCTCGTGCAGCTTCTCAAGAGAAAACTGGCCCGGTCAACCACAGTATAGTATGACCCGCTACGGTCTCATCGGTTTCCCCCTAACGCACTCGTTTTCGCAGCGGTATTTCACCGAAAAATTCGTCCGCGAAGGCATTACCGACAGTCAGTACGACCTGTTTGAACTTCCCGACATTACAGCGCTCCCTGCGCTACTACAGGTTCCGAATCTGCGTGGTCTCAACGTTACCATTCCGCACAAGCAGGCGGTGCTGCCCTACCTCGACCGGCTCGACCAATCGGCCGGGAAAGTGGGTGCCGTAAACGTAATCCGAATTGGGGAGGACGGTTCACGCGTGGGCTTCAACTCGGACTACTACGGTTTCCGGCAGTCGCTAATGGATTGGCTCCTATCGCTCGACCGAACGACGGACGACTTACAGGCGCTGGTACTCGGCACGGGCGGGGCTTCAAGGGCGGTTACGGCTGCGCTCTCGGACCTGGGCATTCCCTATCAGTCGGTGTCTCGTGGTAAAATAGAAAATACCAGTACGTATGAGGAGCTACCCGGACTACTCGCCGATTATGAACTAATCATCAACTGCTCACCCGTCGGTACGTACCCACACTCCGACGAAGCCCCTTCCCTCCGCTACGACCAACTTACCGACCGCCATCTGCTCTACGATCTGGTCTATAATCCCGCCGAAACGCAGTTCATGAAACGGGGCCATGAGCGCGGAGCCGCCACCCACAACGGTCTCCGAATGCTGGAACTGCAAGCCGAAAAAGCGTGGGAAATCTGGCAGGAAAAGAAGTAGAGCGTGGAAGGGGTAAGGGGTTGACGCGAGAACAGTACAAGCGTCAGCCCTTACCCCTTTTTTTACAAGCAAATCTCCCGCATTCGGTTTTCGTCCATTACAAACACGTTGAAATCGACGCGCCCCCGGATGCCCTTTACCCAACCGGTTTGGCTGTGTTGCCAGAGGTAAAGCTTATCGGCGTCGTACCGGCGGAGGTGTTCGGTCGAATAGTCGGCGATCCAGAGCGGATATTCGTCAAGATTGTTTTTGATGTAGCGTCGGTACAGATTGCCGTTGGTGTAGATGATTGGCCGGGCACCGTAGTGCGCTTCTACCGTTTCGAGCCAAAGCCGCAAGCCTTCAATAATGGTGTCGTCGGATTGGCCGTTGACAACTTCAAAATCTACAACTGGCGCAAAATCGCCCTCGCTCAATTCGACGGTTCGGATGAAGTTGGCCGCTTGTTTGAGCGGGTCGCGGGTGGGGTGATAAAAATGGTAGGCTCCCCGTCGCAGAGACGATTTTTTGGCTTCGCGCCAGTTCTTCACGAAGTGCTTATCCGCCAGGGTCGCTCCCTCCGTAGCTTTGACGAATACAAACTGGAGTCGCACCCCGTCGGCTTCCATCTGCCGCACCCGCTTCCAGTCGATGCGGTCGTTGTGGCGCGATACGTCGATGCCGTGAATGCCGTAGCGCATGGGGAGCCGGATACCAAACGCCCGCACAAATCGCCAGTCCATGTCGTCTTTCCGGGACGACCGGGCAACCAGAATCAGGACGAACAACACCAGCAATGCCGAAATCCATAGACCGTATCGTTTAAACAGAAAAATGACCAGAACGCGGGTTTTCATGCAGATGCCTTGCTTTCAATGCTCAAAACTACGGCTTTGCCAGCAAATAGTATACGTACAAAAAAGGCCCTCCTGTCGAAACAGAGGGCCTTTAAGGTGTGTACCAGCAATTTAGTGTCTTGATACTAATCACTGCCTTCGAGCTTAACCAATTTATTATAAAGTCCCAGAATCAGGAAAGGAGCCGCCCACTGCCCAACAAACAGGCTCTTGTCGCGCTCACCCTGAAACTGAAAGTAAAGCGAGGCCGCCATCGATCCCAGCGCCGACCACAGAAAAATGTCGGACGGTAGTTTCGCAGTTTGCTGCTCAATGGCCGTGGCAACTGGCCCTTCACTATGCTCCGGATTCGTATTCTTTTGCTTCGCCATAATGCTGTTTTGATTTAGTTAATTACGAAGCAGTTAACCGCGCAATAAAGTGGTTTGTTTAACCACAAGCGTCGAACCTATTTGTCAGGCTGTGGCGTGGTGCGCAGATACGGCTTCACAAACGTTACACCTTTGGGGAACTTAGCGTCCAACTGATCGTTCGTCACGGCGGGCGTCACAATCACGTCGTCGCCCTGTTGCCAATCGGCCGGGGTAGCTACCTGATAGTTAGCCGTTAATTGCAGCGAGTCGATCACACGAATCAGTTCGTTGAAGTTGCGGCCCGTTGAGGCCGGATACGTCAGCGTCAGTTTGATTTTTTTGTCGGGACCGATCACGAACACTGAGCGCACCGTCGTTTTTTCGCTGGCATTGGGATGGATCATGTCGTAGAGCGTGGCCACGGTGCGGTCGGCGTCAGCAATAATCGGGAAGTTCACTTCCGAACCAGTCACGTCCTTAATGTCGGGCGTCCAGCGGTTGTGCGACTCCAGATCATCGACCGATACGGCAATGACCTTTACATTGCGCTTACCAAACTCATCTTTCAACAGCGCCGTCCGCCCCAGTTCGGTGGTGCATACGGGTGTAAAATCGGCCGGGTGCGAAAATAACATACCCCATGAACCGCTAAGCCATTCATGAAAATGGATGTGGCCCTGGGTGGTGTCGGCCTCAAAATCGGGAGCAATATCGCCTAAACGAAGTGACATGATGAACGGGTTTTTAGTTTATAAACTCTATCTAATAAATATAGTAATCTGAAATTTGAAAACCGGCTCAGCGGCCGGTTTCAGGAGCAAACGTACTGAAGCGTCAGGAAAGTTTCAAATTAATTTATCTTCGACGGCTATCCGTACCAGTTCAGCCGCGTTGCGAACCTGCAACCGGCGCATCATATTGGCGCGGTGGTTGTCGACGGTCCGGACGCTGAGCTGGAGTTTTTCGGCGATCTCGCGGCTACTCATGCCATCGACCAGAAATTGCAGAATCTCCTTTTCCTTATTCGACAATTTCGACGGGCGTTCGGTCCGGGCGTGTTTATCGCCTTTTTTCAACTGCTGCATGTAACCGCTCAAAATGATTGAAGCCACTGGTGAGCTGAAGTATTTTTCCCCGGCGGCAACCGTGCGAATGGCTTTAATCATTTCATCCGACGACGAATCTTTCAGGATATAACCGAATGCACCCGCTTCTACCGACCGCAGGATATAATCTTCATTGTTGTGCATCGACAGCATCAGCACCCGAACACCCTTGTATAATCGGCTGATGACCTGTGTTGTCTGAATACCGGACATACCCGGTAGTGAAATATCCATCAATACCAGATCGGGCAGGGTTTTCGGCTTTCCGGTTGCCGGTGTGTCGATCCGCTCGCTTTGGTGGCTTTTGAGTTTGTCGAGGGCCTCCTCGCCATCATTGGCTTCGTCGATGATCTCTAATCCATCCGCTTGTTCCAGCAGGAGCCGGATGCCGTCGCGTACGATGGAATGGTCGTCCACCAGCATTAGTTTAATAGGTGTCATGATGAGCGGGATGCAGGTGATGGGGAATGCTTACCTGAACTCGGGTGCCTCTCCCCGGCGTTGAGTGAATCTTGAATTTACCGTTGAGCAGTTTTGCCCGTTCCTGCATGTTGTGCAGCCCCTGCGAAGGAGGCCGGTTAGTCGTGATCGCATCGGGAGAAACAGTCTCACTGCTCTTATTCTGCCCATTGGCCAAGTGCCGACGCGGCATTTGAAATCCCCGTCCATTGTCCTTAACCAGCAACTGCAAGGAATTTCCCCGGTCTATTAGCTCGATATGAATGTGTGACGGGTTAGCGTGTCGAACGGCATTGCTGACGGCCTCCTGCGTCACCCGGTACAGCATGATCTCGACGTTTTTGTCCAAACGTGGGTCAGCGGCCGTCAGATTCGTTTCAAACGTAACGTCCACGGTTTCACTACGGTCGTTTTCGGCCAGCATTTTAATGGCCGGGATTACGCCAAAGTCACTTAACACGCTTGGCATTAAGTTGTTGGAAATTGTCCGGGTTTCCTGAATTGTCTGAGTCACCAAATGCTTCAGAATCTTCAAGTTTTGGGGGTACGTTACCTTCCCATCCTGGTCGGTGGGGGTCATGCGGGTCAATCCGATCTCCAGCCCTTCAATTTGTAATTTTATGGCCGTCAGCATCTGCCCCAGCCCGTCATGTAACTCGCGGGATAGCCGCTTGCGCTCTTCTTCCTGACCGGTAATGAGGTATGACGTCTGCATTTTCTGCTCGTCGATCTGCTGCTGATACTGCTCTTTCTGGGCCTCAAATAACTGCTGACGCGTTTTCTTGAGTGATCTATTGAGGCTGAGCAGTTTCTGGTTAGCAGCTGTCGTACGGCTTTCGGCTTCAATCAACTGGGCAACCGTTTCCCGGAGTCGGCGGGCAGCGGGCCTGAAAATCAACAGTCCAATACCAAGCAATACCAGCATCGTGAAGATGTACAAATAAAATTCAACCGCCTGCAACAGTTCGAGTTTAGCCCGTAGCTCGCCCGTATATTCCCGAACAATTCCGTCAATTTTATCCAGAAACGGTTTTTCATTGGCCAGTAGCAGTTCCAGACTCGCCTGTACGTCCGGCCGGGAGATGTCTGTTGATTGCCGGAGGGTCATCAGCCGACGGGCACCCTGCTGGAATGCCATAAATTCAGGACGAATACCCGTATAAAGCCGTTGAACGGTATCGGAGTTGGGAATGGCCACATTATGTTCGTCAACGCGCCCCTCGCGGCCCTGCAAATGATATCGCTCAAACGTGGGAAACACCTGCCGAAGCTCGGCAACGGTAGTCGTGAACTGATCCTGTTCGTCAGCATCGGTGAGTTGCAGCGCCTGTTTCACAATCTGCTGACTCTGATGGCGCTGTAAGGCTGCGTAGCGGATAATCCAGAGTTCATCCTGCACCGCCCGAAGCCGCCACTGCGTCAGCCCCTGCCCCACTGTTAGCAACACAGTCAGGACAAGCAGCAGCGTGGTATAAAGCCGGGTGAATCGAACGGGAATTGCCGGGCCTTCTTTTTTGTTGTGGAGTGTGTCGGACACGATTTGTGTGATCGAAACAAAATGAGTTTATAAAAGTAATCTTTTTTGTAGTTTTACCCTTGGTTCACCCTGTCTATATGTCCAATACGTCCAACGCTATGACTCGTTTGCTGATTACTCTGTTGATTTGTTTCGTTGCTACAGCCTGGACGTATCCGAGCCGGACTCGGCCAGTCGACCCCACTGCCCGCCCGTTGGTATCGGTTCCAAACGAGCCGGTGAAACTGTCGTGGGAGACGCTGCGGGACGTTACCTTCAAGAAGAAATGGTACGCCGAAGAGTCAGTTTATATGCTGTATCCAACCTTTGGCCCCGGTGTTCAGAAGCTGAGTGGCAAAACCGTTGAGTTAACGGGTTACGTCCTGCCGGTTGATCTTGAATCGAACCTCTACGTTTTGTCGGCGTTTCCATTCAGCGCCTGCTTTTTCTGCGGGGGTGCCGGGCCGGAGTCGGTCGTTTCACTCAAGTTCAAGAAAGCCGGTAAGAAGTTTAAAACCGATGAACGCCGGACGTTTCACGGAACGCTTAAACTCAATGCCGATAATATCTACGAGATGAACTACATCCTGGCCGACGCCGAGATGGTTGACCAATAAATTAAAGTAGTCAAAAAACAGCAATCCCCGTCAATGTATTTATTGACGGGGATTGCTGTTTTTTGACGGGCTACGGGCTATTTAACCAAAAAACCACTTCGCAGGCGAAGTGGTTTTTTGCTGTTGTGGAGAATATCGGAGTCGAACCGATGACCTCTTCCATGCCATGGAAGCGCTCTAGCCAGCTGAGCTAATCCCCCAGTAGACGCCGTTAAAGCGTATTGAGGGTGCAAATATGGGTAAAAAAATAGTATGTCCCAAATCACCGTTCTAAATTTTCGCGGTCATCGGCCAAACTATCCACTCGCTCGAACAGGATTTGTTTTCTGTTAACAAAGCTGTAGTTTTGATAATAGTCCCAACATTCCATGCATACTGTCTATATTATTTACAGCCCCTCTGCCGACCGGTATCACGTTGGTCAGACGAAGAATCTGCCTATTACGCTCTGGCAGCACAACGCCAAAACGAACCCCGCTACCGCCGATGGCAAACCGTGGGAAGTGAAGTTCACGCAGCCGTTCGACACCCGGAACGAAGCGCTTAGTCTGGAAATGAAATTAAGAAACAAGAACCGGGCACACATTGAGGAGCTAATCAGCGCGGCTCAGCCAACAACGTAAGTTGGTGTCAACAATGTGTCTGAGTTTTTCAGTGCATACGTTTGTGTGTTCCCGACAGTAGACACGCAGGCACAGAAAAGTAAACAGCACAACTCCTTTTTCCTAAAACGGACGTAGTGCCTTCACAAACCGGCCTTTGAAGTAGTCTGCATACAGATTGTCTTCCCGAACGCCCCGCGACGAAGACGCGTGGATAAACCGAATGTTGTTTTCGCCGTTTACTTCCGTCACAATTCCGGTGTGTGAAACGTAGCCTGCCTGTCCCTTGTCGGGCACGAAGAATATCAGATCGCCGGGCAGTATCTCGTCCACCTCCACTTCATGACCCACCTCCGACTGCTGCCAAGAAATACGGGGCATCTTCAATCCCACGCTGCTGAAAACCGCACAAACTAAGCCTGAGCAGTCAATACCCTCAGCCGTGTTGCCGCCCGTGCGATAGGGTGTTCCGGTGTAGGCACGAGCAATCTTGACCACTTCCGGCACGTAACGAGTCTTGTAGGTACGGGAATCGACTACTTTGCCAACCGATTTAGCGGGAACAGCCGGTGGCCGGGTGGGTGTTTTGCCCGTCGGCGTTCGGCGGGCAACGGGCTTGGCAGTCGTTGGGCGACGGCTTACTGAGTGCGACGGTCCCGACGATTTAAGCGCCGAGCATGAAGTTAACAGGAAGAGCAGGCAGGGGAAAGACAAAATGAGCCATACGGTGGCCCGAAACCAGCGTTGTTGCATACAGGCAGGGTTAGTGAATACGTGCAACCTATTAAATTTTCATTGATAACGCAATCCGTTTGCGGGCCGTATCTACCTCCAGCACTTTGACTTTTACTTTCTGGTTCACACTTACGACGGTTTTAGGGTCCGAGACGTAATGAGTAGCCAGTTGTGAAACATGAACCAGCCCGTCCTGCTTCACGCCAATGTCGACAAACGCCCCAAACGCCGTGATGTTCGTGACAACGCCATTGAGGATCATTCCTTCGTGCAGGTCCTCAACCGACCGGACACGGGCATCATACTCGAAGACAGAAAGCGGGTCGCGGGGGTCGCGGCCGGGCTTTTCGAGTTCGGCCAAAATATCGCGCAATGTCGGCAGGCCAACCGTGCCGGTCACGTAACGTTCGGGACTGATTTGTTTCCTCAGTTCAGTTTTACGCATGAGATCGGCCACGGTACTGCCCGCATCGGCCGCCATGCGCTCCACAACGGCATAGCGTTCGGGATGAACCGCACTGTTGTCTAAGGGATTGGCGGCTCCTTCAATCCGCAAAAAGCCCGCACACTGCTCAAAGGCTTTTGGCCCCAGACGCGGCACTTTTCTGAGCTGATCGCGGGAGGTAAAAGCGCCGTTTTGCGTCCGGTAGTTCACGATACTACCCGCCAATTGCGGTCCCAGCCCCGACACATAGCGCAACAGATACGCACTGGCCGTGTTGAGCGAGACACCCACCTGGTTGACGCAGCTTTCCACGACCGCATCCAAACTGGTTTTCAGATCCGTCTGATCTACGTCGTGCTGGTATTGCCCAACGCCGATGGATTTGGGATCGATCTTTACCAATTCGGCCAGTGGGTCCATCAACCGTCGGCCAATGCTAACGGCTCCACGCACGGTCACATCGCGGTCAGGAAATTCTTCTCGGGCCACGTCCGAAGCGGAATAAATAGATGCGCCCTGCTCACTGACCATAAAAACGGGTTTGCCAATGGTCAGGCTCTGCACAAATTCTTCCGTTTCGCGCCCGGCGGTGCCGTTTCCAATGGCGATAGCGTCAATTTTGTACTGGTCAATGAGTTGCCAGATGGTATGGGCGGCTTGCGTGCGATGGTTCTCTGACTGAGACAAATACAATACTGTATCGGTCAGTAAATTGCCCTGTGCGTCTAAGCAAACAGTTTTGCAGCCCGTTCGGTAGCCGGGATCGATGGCCAGCACCCGTTGCTGACCTAAAGGCGAGCTGAGCAGTAGCTGGCGCAGGTTGTCGGCAAAAATCTGGATGGCTTCTGCATCCGCTTTTTCTTTCGACCGGTTGGCAAATTCGGTTTCGAGAGCGGGCTTGAGCAGTCGTTTGTAACCGTCATGAATGGCCAATTCCAACTGCTGGCGATTGGCGGGTACGTTTGTGCGGATAAACTGCCGGTCGAGCCGGTCGATGGCGGCCTGCTCGTCGGGACCAATGCTAACGGTCAGGAACCCTTCTGCCTCACCCCGGCGCAGGGCCAGCAACCGGTGCGACGGTACGCGCCGGAGTGGTTCGGCAAAATTGAAATAGTCTTTAAATTTCATGCCATCAGCTTCCTTGCTTTTTTTGACCACGGAGCGGATGGTGGCCTCGCGCTCGAACAGGTTGCGAACGCGCTGACGAGCGTCGGAGTCTTCGCTGATGCGCTCGGCCAGAATGTCGCGGGCACCCTGCAAGGCATCGGCTACGGTTGGAACGGCGTCAGTAAGATACCGCCGGGCGGCTTGTTCAATGACCGTTTCGCGCTGGGCAAGCAACAACGCAGCTAATGGTTCAAGGCCCCGCTCGATGGCAACGGTGGCACGGGTTTTGCGCTTTTGCTTGTAAGGAAGATAAAGGTCTTCGAGATCGGTGAGCGAATGGACCGTTTCGAGTTTTCGGCGCAGGTCGGGCGTCAGTTTACCCTGCTCGTCAATGGCTTTCAGAACGGCATCCCGGCGTTTGTCGAGGTCCAGCAGTTTCTGGTGCGTGTCTCTGATCTGAGCGATTTGTACCTCATCCAACGGTACACCGTTGGCCAAAGCGGTGGCTTCTTTTCGGTAGCGGGCGATGAACGGGACGGTGGCTCCGCCTGTCAGGAGTTCAATGGTAGCCAAAACGGACCGGGCATTCAGACCTAAGCGGGTGGCAATGCGTTGAGCAAAGTGGGCAGTGGTGTCTGGTGTAGGTTGAGTCATGCAGTTGAGCGGGGTAATCTGACCGCAAAAATGGCCCGGCGAACCGACAGAGCAAAAAAAAACATGCCGACTGGCATGTTTTTTACAACGGGTGTCTTGGTATATCTTACGATTAAGCCATTTCGACGTTTACGGCGTTTAAGCCTTTCTTACCGCGTTCGACATTGAATTTAACTTTGTCGTTCTCGCGAATTTGATCGATGAGACCGGAAGCGTGTACGAAGATGTCTTCACCACCGTCATCGGGCTTAATGAAACCAAATCCTTTGGTTTCATTAAAGAATTTAACTGTTCCTGTTTGCATTGCTTGTTAAAATTTGAAACAAAGAACGGCGCAATATCTATAACTTCCAAATGTGTTGTAAAAAAAAGTCGGTTTACTGTACAATATACTAAACAGGGGGCGGGCGGAAGTGGCGACCTCGTTGGCAAATGTCCATCAACTAATTTGCGAATAACTAATCAGCCACTTATTTTTGCTACATGACACCAATGTTTTGATTAACCGCCCGGCACCCACCGGTTTCGCCAAGGAACAATACACTGTTCTGTTGGCCATTTTGTCTTCTTCTCAAAGGGGCTAATCAACCACTCATTGGTTTTTTCTCCATTCATGCTCAACAGTTTACGCCGGTTTGCCATGCTGTTTATCGGCATAGGTACGCCCATACTTTCTCATTCCCAATCCCTGCACGTTGCGCCAACCGATTCGCTGATTCGGGTGGATGGTGAGTTAACGGAGTCAATTTGGCAACGGGCCGAAGTAGCAGGCGACTTTATTCAGAACTTTCCCAATGATACGCTCCCGGCTTACAACCGGACCGACGTCCGAATGACGTACGACCGAAATTATCTATATGTGGCCGTCGTATGCTTTGACAAAAACCGTGATAAACGATTCATCGCCAGCTCGCTGAAGCGCGATTGGGAATGGGATTTTAATGACAATTTCACCGTCTACATGGACCCCTTCGGCGACCGCATCAATGGCTTCACCTTTAACATAACCCCTTTGGGCGTAGAACGCGAAGGCCAAATGTTCAACGGGGAGCGGGTTGCCCCGGAGTGGGACAATAAATGGCGGTCGGCGGTGAAATTATTTCCAGACCGGTGGCAGGGTGAGATGATGATTCCGCTCAAAAGCATCCGATACCGGCAGAACACCACCTATTTTTTGATGAACTTCGCCCGGCACGACCTCAAAAATAACCAGCGGACGGCCTGGCGACGGGTGCCGGTTGCCTACAGTATTTCGGCGCTGGCGTTTGCCGATACGGTTCGATTTCAGACGGCGTTACCTGGTGTTGGTCCCAACATTTCGCTGATTCCGTACGTCAGCGGCCGCATGACCGACAATCGCAACGAGGGCGGGCAACAGACCTACAAACCTACGATTGGGTTCGACGCCAAGATCGGCATTACCCCCTCGCTGAACCTGGACCTGACCGTGAACCCTGATTTCTCGCAGGTTGAAGTTGACCAGCAGGTGACGAACTTAGACCGATTCGAGATTTTCTTTCCCGAACGGCGACAGTTTTTCTTAGAAAACAATGACCTCTTCAGCGACTTTGGCTTCATGCGCAACCGACCGTTTTTCAGTCGGCGGATCGGTATCGGACGGGATACGACTACAGGGACCATTATACAAAATCCGATTCTGTACGGAGCGCGGCTGAGCGGAAAGTTAGATAAAAACTGGCGGGTCGGTCTGTTGAATACCCAAACCGCCCGGCAGGTCGACCGGGGCATTGAACCCCAAAATTATACGGTAGGCGTGTTGCAGCGACAGGTATTCGGCCGCTCGAATCTATCGGCCATCATTGTAAACCGGCAGGGTGGCATTGATCCCAACGACCGGTTTACGCGGCTGGCGGGGTTGGAATACAAGCTGCAAACGACTGACAATCGCTGGAGTGGCAAGGCTTTTTTCACGAAACTCTTCCGCCCCCAAACCTTGTCCGACGCCTACACGCACGGGTTAAATCTGGCCTACAGCATTCGAAATCTGACGGTTAGCTGGACGCAGGAGTACGTTGGTGAGAACTACCAGATTAACGACGTTGGTTTTGTGCCCCGGCAGCAGTTTCGCAGCCGTACGGACACTGTTTCGCCCCGGCCGGGCTTTTGGTTGTTCGCACCCGAACTGAAACTAACGTTCTTCGTGAAAGGCGAACGCCAAATCGTGTCGCACGGCCCGTTTGTGGATATGTTGTTTATCCGTAACCTCAACGGTCGGTTGCTGGACCGGGAATTTAATGTGGGCTACGCTTTCCAAGCCCGGAACACAGCCGAGGGAGGCATGGGTTTCTACCGGTATTACAGCTACTTATTTTTCGGGTTCGACCCAACAAACTCCAACGGACCGGAACTGCCCTCGGGATCAGCTTATCCGACGCGGGGCCTGTTTGCGTTCTATAATTCCGACAAGCGAAAGCTGTTCAACGTGCAGATGGAAGGCTATGGCGGTGGGTATTACAACGGCTCGAACCGGAATCTTCAGGCGCTGGTGCAGTATCGGTTTCAACCTTACGGAGCTATCAGCGTCAATGCCGAATACAACGATCTTCGCTTTCCAGCTCCTTACAAATCAGCGCGGTATTTGCTGTTTGGACCACGGGTCGATCTAACGTTTTCGCGTAGCCTGTTTCTGACAACCTTCGCCCAGTTCAATAATCAAACTCGGAACACAAACCTCAACGCGCGGCTTCAATGGCGCTACGCTCCGGTGTCGGACCTATTTGTGGTCTACTCCGAAAACTACATTCTTGGCTCTTTACAAAGCAAGAACCGGGCGCTGGTCCTGAAGTTGTCGTACTGGTTGAACGTATAAGCAAGTCTATGCCAGGTAGGGCAAATACGGTTCCAGTTTGTCGGTATCACGAAAGGCGGTAACCTGATGGAGTTTGTTGTTGTAGGCGTCGTAACGAAGTTCGACGTAAAAGCCATTCAGGTTGTAAAGCAGAAAGATATTTTCGCCCTCGTAACGATTAGCGAGAATGTCGCCGGTGAAGTAAAGGGTGTCGAGTTGCCGCTTGGCGGGGAGCTTGGTGAAATCGGCGAGTTGCATGGCTGACGGGGTTGACAGGCGAAGTAAACGAAATCCCGGCGTCTCGCCAAACTACTAATTCGACTTTATATACTGCAACAAAAACAGCCGTAACATACAACTAAAACAGTCGGAACGTTAATGTGCTACAAAACAGATTAGTTTCGGTCCGGCCAATGAGTTGGCCGGACCGAAACATTTTTCAGACAATCTTCACTTCGCGACCCGTGCGGGCGGCCTGGTAAATGGCTTCCACGATTTTGATGTCGCGCAGTCCCTCCTCGCCCGGCACGAGCATCGGTTTGTTTTTCATGATGGATTCGGCGTCATCGTCCATCTGTTTGGTTTGCTGCCAAGGTGTTTGGTACGGGTGGTCGATTTTGCCGCCCCCTCCACCCATGAACTCGCCTTTGACGCCGTTGTAAGGTGAGTATGGCTCCATCCGTAACGTACCTTTGTTGCCCGTCACGTGCAGGTAATTCATGTTCATGCCGTAGCTGGTTTGCACAGCCGCCCGCGCTCCACTGGGGAAGATGAGTTGAGCCATTGTGGTTTCGTCAAGGCCGTTTTTGTAGACTTCGGGGCGGGATGTAAACTGCTGAGCCGTCACCAAAATTGGCTCCTCGCCGGTGGCCAACCGGGCACCCTGCAACACGTAGACGCCCATGTCGTACATGACGCCCCCGCCCATCTCTTTCTTCTGTTTCCAGTGGTCGGTGCGGCCGTCGTAGTAACCCGCCGAGCAACTGACCAGTTGTATCTTACCGATTTTTCCATCGCGTAGCCCTTTCACGTACTCCTGCGTATTCGGTTCGTGGTGAAGCCGGTAGCCCACCGTGAGCGTGACTTTATTTTTGCGGCAGGTGTCAATCATGTTTTGGCACTCCTTCGCTGTAACCGCCATTGGCTTCTCAACCCAGACGTGCTTGCCCGCTTTGGCCGCCCGCACCACGTATTCCTCGTGCATAGACGGCGGCAGTACTACGTAGACCACGTCGATGTCGGGGTTGTTGGCGATCTGATCGAAGGTCTGGTACGAATAAATGTTTTTGTCGGCGATGTTGTACTGCTTTTTCCACTTCTCGGCTTTGGCGGGCGTACCGGTCACGATGCCGACGAGCGAACAGTTTTTGGTTTGTTGGAGGGCCGGTGCCAGCAAATCGGTACTGTAATAACCCAAGCCGACGAGCGCCACGCCGAGTTTGTCTTTGGCAGGCCGGGTGGCCGACCAGAGCGCATTCGGTAAGATAGTAGTGGCCGCGCCAGTCAGAGCGGCCGTGTGCAGAAAGGTTCGTCGATTGAGCATGAGTTTGTGGGTCTTGAATTCGTTCGTAAGTTACAAGCTATCAACCACTCCCCGAACCCGCCCGCTAAGACTTTTGTTAGAAATAGGCGTTGACAATCCCGAAAGCCCTATTTTTGCCTCATGTCCAAGAACGTCAACATCGGTTTAGTGCAGATGAGTTGTTCGGCTGATGTCGAAACCAACATTCAGAAAGCTATGAATGGCATCCGCGAAGCTGCGCAAGAAGGGGCGCAGATCGTGTGTTTGCAGGAACTGTTCACGTCGCTGTACTTCTGCGATGTTGAAGATCATCATAATTTCAGCTTGGCCGAAGCCATTCCCGGCCCCACAACGGAGCGGTTGGGGGAACTGGCGGGTGAGTTGGGCGTGGTTATCGTAGCGTCGCTGTTCGAGAAACGGGCGCAGGGACTATACCACAACACAACGGCCGTGCTGGATGCCGATGGTGCCTACCTCGGCAAGTATCGTAAGATGCACATTCCCGACGATCCGGGGTATTACGAAAAATTCTACTTTACCCCCGGCGACCTCGGCTATAAAGTGTTCGACACGAAGTTTGCCCGGATTGGGGTGCTCATCTGCTGGGATCAGTGGTATCCCGAAGCGGCCCGCATCACGGCCCTGATGGGTGCGGAGGTGCTTTTTTACCCCACCGCCATCGGCTGGGACACCACTGAGCCGGACCCGAAGCAGAACGAAGAACAATACAACGCCTGGCAGACTATTCAGCGGAGCCACGCCATTGCCAACGGCGTTCACGTGGTGGCGGTAAACCGCGTTGGTGAGGAGAACGGACAGCAGTTTTGGGGTGGGTCGTTCGTTGCCAATCCGTTCGGGTCGCTGCTGTATCTGGCCCCGCACGAGGGCGAAGTCGTTCACGTGCAGACGGTCGATCTGGCGTTGTCGGAGAAATACCGCACCACTTGGCCTTACTTTCGCGACCGGCGCATCGACTCGTATCAGCCCATCACGAAGCGGTACATCGACGACTAACTAAACAGGCTTATCAAAACACAATCCGAGTTATTTATGGCAGCTATCGTATTTAAAGCTCAACTTGTTGATGAAACCGGAAACTACCCGGCAGATTTTGTACGAATACTGTTTGGTGCTGATTCATTAGAAGAAAAAGAAAAGTCTTTCAGGGAAATCTGTAAGCAGAACTACCCTGATTTGACCATTGAAGAACCGATTACTATTGCTACGTCTAAACTCGGCTAACCGGTATTTAGTATTCGTTCGGTCGCCCTACACATTCCGTCCTGTGAAGTCTGGTATGAAACTGATTGCTTTGCTTATAGTAGCCAGCGTGGGTAGCCTGGGAATTTGGTTGGCGCGTCCCTCTGTTCTGCCCGACCCGGTCATTATGCCACTCCAGGGTCCTGTACCTGCCCTTACCCCCCTGTTACCCACACCCCGCGCCCGCTTCACGCCCACGACCCGCAAAGGATACTACAACATCGACGTGGTGGACGATTTCACCCTACCCGCCACCAAGTCGGTTAGCTTCTGCGGGGCCGGTCGCAATCTGCACGTGGAACAGGACTGGAGCAAACTATTCCGGCGGGGCTTTTCGTCCATCGACCAGACGCGGATGATCCCCGATGCCGAACGGTGGATGTCTACCGGCTACCCACCAAAGGGCTGGAAAAGCCGCCTGTCTTTCAACCAGCGGTCAATGATTATCTACCAGAATCATTTTACCGATGCATTTGGCATTAAATGGGCAAAAGACGGCAACCTGGCGGACCAGACTACGTTTCGGGCAAGTCCTGGCTCGCCCAACCGCAGCACTATCTACGAGTCGCTGGTATCACTGGTGGGCGGGTGCGTTGGCTTCGGTGACTGTCCACCAAGTGGCTGGAAGAGTACGTATGGCCTAATTTATTTAGATATTGAGAACGACGGCGTATACAGCGGTAATGAGCAGGAACAGGCCAACATGTATACGTATCTGGCAAAGACACTCAAAGAGAACGTAACCCCGCAAACCCTGATCGGCTCCATCACGCCCGTGCCGCACAACAGCTATGGCAACTCCAAAGCTGAGCACTACACGGCCGGTCCCGACTGGCTTTGGAGCATGCCCGCCAAGCAAACGGCTACCAGTCAGCAACGGGGAATGCCCAATGACATTGTGGGTAAGTCGTTCGCTGACTACGTCGATTTTCAGATGCCAGGCACGTACTTCCTTTACCCTGAATTCGACTATTCGGCCAGTCACACCGCCGATGGTGACCGGCATTGGCTGGCGGCTGTGCTGGGCGAACAGGAAGTGAACATGAAACTGTCGCCTAAAAAGAGGATCGCGTGGCAGTGGGTCTTCAACACCCAAAACGGTGATTACCCCAATAGCGCCAAAGCTGAGCACCCGGCTCCCCCGGCCGTAGCCGAGGGCATGGCTATTTTTTACTGGTTCACGGGTGCCTACGGGGTGCTGTTCTGGGACGACCACAAAGACCTTGTTCCCGATCAGCCTTCTCCCACCGACCCGGCGCTGCAAGGCTTAAACAACGACCGGAATTACGCCTGTTACGAGCATTATATTCATGGTCTATGGCGGCTGTTTCGTCACCACAGCGATCTGTTCAACGGCCGCGAAACGTACCTCAACGAAAACACGGAGTGCTCCTTCGATGGGGGCAAAACGTGGGTCGGTTACAACGCGAACCAGATTAAAACCCGCGACCTGCCGTTTGTTCGGGCCATCGTCAATGGCAATCAGATTCTCATTGCGGCCACGAAAGCGTACGCCCAACCGGAGCAAACGAATACCGTTATGGTGCGGTATGTGAAAGACGGCTACTCGTTTTATACGACAATCGGGCTGAAAGGGGACGCTATCTACCTCGGCCGGGCCACCATGAAACGTGCGGGAAAAGCGCAGCAGGGTTAGAAAAGCGTATGGGTTCGTGTCTACGTGCGCACGTGTTTGTCGCTTACTGATGCGCTTCATAGACGTTAACACCTGAACCTACCTGTTATTCCTATGAACCTTGGCATTGAGATTGGCGGCACGAAACTACAGGTAGTCACGGGTGATGCGTCTGGCCGGATTGTGGAGCGCTATCGCCATCGTATTAATCCGGCAGGGGGTGCAGCGGGTATCCTGGCGCAGCTCGACACTATTCTTGCCCAACTTCCCGAACTACCCAATGCCATTGGCGTAGGGTTTGGTGGGCCGGTTGACTGGCAAACGGGACGTATCGCTATGTCGCATCAGGTTAACGGCTGGGCTGGGTTCGACCTGGCCGGGTGGCTGGGCGAACGTGTACCAGGGGCCGTTGTGCGGGTTGAGAACGACGCCAATGTAGCTGCCCTTGGCGAAGCACGGCAGGGTATAGCTACAGGTTTCCGGCATGTGTTCTACGTTACGCTGGGCAGTGGTGTTGGCGGAGGCATGGTCGTTGATGGGCAACTCTACCACGGCGCATCACCTGGCGAAGCAGAAATTGGGCATCTGTGGCTTGTACCGCCCGATGCCAGCTCACCGGGTCAAACGATTGAGCGCACGGTATCAGGATGGGCCGTTGACCAGCAGATTCGCGATTTACTGCCCCAACTACCGGCAGATTCTATCCTGAAAAGATTGGTGCTGGACGCGCAGGCTACTGAGTTAGCGAGTCAGGAGCGGCCCGCCGGACCGGCAATGTTCTTGCATCCGGCCTACGAACAGGGCGACCCCGTGGCCCGAATGCTGATTGAGCAAATCGGGTCGGTGCTGGCGTTGGGATTGTCGCACATGGTGCACTTATTTCACCCCGATGCTATCGTACTCGGCGGGGGGCTGTCGCTCATTGGCGAACCGTTGCGGGCGGCCGTCCGGCAGGCCCTGCCGCGTTTTGTGATGCCCACTTTTCAACCCGCTCCAATTATCTTATTGGCTAAACTTGGCGAAGACGCTGTGCCGGTGGGGGCGTTAGAACTAATGATGAATGATGAATGATAAATGCGCTACAAGGCTTATCATTTATCGTTCATCATTCATCATTCCTTTACCCATGAACCAACCATACCTTCAAACCTACGTCGACCGGCAGAAAGCCGCTTACGACGCCATTCCGCTCGATCAGGTGGAGCACATCATTAATCTGGTTCACCAATGCTGGGCTGATAACCAGCAGTTGTTCGCCTTCGGCAACGGCGGCAGCGCATCCAACGTGTCGCACTTCATCACCGACCTCGGCAAAAGCGCATCCGACAAAATGGAGAATCAAAGCGACCGGACTGCCGGACCGGGCCGACGTTTTCGGTGTCTGTCGCTAAACGAAAACGTATCGTGGATTACTGCCCTTGGCAATGATTACGCTTACGAAGACATCTATCTGCGGCAACTTCAAAACTACGCCCAGCCCGGCGATCTGGTATTGACGCTGAGCGTCAGCGGCAATTCGCCTAACGTCGTAAAAGCCATCGAATGGGCCAATGACCACGGACTGACGACTATCGCGCTCGTTGGCGGCAAACGCGGCCGGGTTGCCGATCTCGCTCACGAAGTCATTGTCATCGATGACACGCACTACGGCCGGGTCGAAGATGCCCAAATGACCATCTGCCACATGATTTGTTATTCGTTTATTGAGTCAGTCAGTTAATGAGTCGATTAGTCAGTAAGTGGCTAACGGCGTCAGCTACTTACTGACTAATCGACTCGCTGACTCGTAAACTGTCAACTATACCGATCATTCCGCCACGGGTAAGCCGTGTTCGAGTAGCCGCGTTCTTCCCAGAATCCGAGTTGATTTTTGGTTAAAAACTCGATTCGCTTGATCCATTTGGACCCTTTCCAGGCGTAAAGCTGGGGCGTAATCATCCGCAGGGGACCGCCGTGTTCACGGGTTAGTGGCTGACCATCGGCCGTGTGCACCAGCAGCACGTCGGGCTTAAGAGCTTCTTCGAGCGATACGTTGGTTGAGTAGCCGTCGTAGCCGTAGCACATCACATGCGTAGCCGTCCCTTTCGGGTCCACCAGGGCGGCTAAGTCCATAAACCGGACGCCTGCCCAGGGAACGTCCAACCGCGACCAGGTCGTGACGCAGTGAAAATCGCTGGTGTCTTCCACCTGCGGCAGGGCCATCAGGTCATCCCATTTCAGCCGGATGGGATTATTAACTTCCCCATCAATATTAAGCTGCCACTTATCGAGCGGAATACTCGGCTGATAACCCAGATCGAGCACCGGCCACTTATTGGTCACGGTTTGCCCTACTGGCACGGCGGGCATCCCATGGCGGTTAATTAGTCCGGAACCGCGTGGCTTCTCGTCCTGCATGGACGGTGTCTGCGCCATTTTGTCCTCAAACCGACGTTTGAGCTTCATCCGGGCTTCAATAATTTTATCAGTTTTATCGCTGGATTCCATGTCAGTTGTAAGGCCTTGCTGACCTTGTTTCAGTTACTAAACTGTAGATTGTAATTTGTAGTTTTACACAAACGAAAATCAGCCGTTATGGTAGCCGAAAAAGTGTATGCTACGCCCGATGAGTATCTCCGGCGGGAACGGGAAGCTGAATACAAAAGTGAATACGTCAACGGGGAAATTATCCCGATGGGCGACCACTACCCCACCTTAATGGCCGGAGCATCTACCAATCACAATTTGATCAAAGAGAATGTAAGTTTCCACATCAACTCCCGCATCCGCAGAACGGAAAAGGTTGCCGCAGCATGTCCAGCGATCAACGGGTGAACGTACCAACCAATTCTATGTACGCCTATCCGGACATTGTGGTTGTTTGCGGGCCATGCCAGTACCACGACGACGCACTCGACACGATTACGAATTCGATGCTGATTGTGGAAGTGCTATCGCCCGGTACAGCCGCCTTCGACAAAGGAGACAAGTTCGCGCTCTACCGCCACTCCCCCATGTTTGTGGAATACGTACTGATCGACTCCGAAAAAATAGGAGCCGAGGTGTACCGGAAACACGAGCAGGGAAACTGGTTTCTGGCCTCCGAAGCCGACAAATTAGACGAAGCTATCGAATTAACCAGCATCAGTTTATCGCTACCCATGTATACTGTTTACACCGAAACAGAAGGAATTCTGCGTTGATTACGACACCCGCACGTAACTTCCCAGCAACTTTACTTCAGCCGCGTGGTGGTGCAGAATTTCCTGCAAATCGGGGTCGCTGGCATGGCCTTCGCATTCGAGCAGAAACCAGTAGCGAAACGTGGCCCCATCGCGCAGGGGGCGGCTTTCGATCTTAGTCAGGTTGATTTTCCGGCGGTTGAATTCCTGTAAAAACTCCGCCAATACCCCCGGCGACTCAGTGTTAGGCAGGCGGGCGATGAGCGTAGTTTTATCGCGGCCGCTGGGCTGATTCACAAAATCTTTGGCTAAGATCAGGAAACGCGTCCGGTTCAGGTCGGAGTCTTCAATGTTATCGAACAACACCGGCACGTCGAACAGTTTAGCCGCAATGTGCGAACAAAGGGCGGCCGTAAGGGGCTGCTGGGCCGCCAGCTTGGCCGCCTTTGAGGTCGATTCAACGGGCACCAGTTCCGCTTTAAACCCGTCGAATGAATCGCTCAGGAATTTACTGCACTGCCGAAACGCAATGTCTTTTGAGTAGATATGGGTGATGTCGGCGAGATTTTCGGTTTGAGTAGCAAACGTAAAGTGCACCGGAATCTGGGCCTCGGCGGCAATGCGCAGGTCTTTTTCGAAGAGTAAATCAATCGCTTCGCTGACAACGCCTTCCTGATTGTTTTCGATGGGCACGACGCCAAAGCGCACCCGCCCCGTTTCGACACTCTCGAACACCGACCGAATCGTGGGCAGAGCCATGTACGAACTCATTGCCCCAAAACGGCTCTCGGCGGCCTGATGCGTAAAGCTTCCCTCCGGCCCCAGATAGGCCACCCGTTCGGGTAGTTCGAGGTTGCGCGATACGGCAAAAATCTCCAGAAAAATAGCCTCAATGGCCGAGCGGTTCAACAGCCCGGCGTTCTGCACGTGCAGCCGGTCCAGAATCTGCTTTTCACGTTCGGGGCGGTAAATGACGGTGTTGGTCGTGCGTTTGAGTTCACCCACCCGACGCACCAGTTCCATACGCTGGTTGAGCAGCGTCAGGAGTTGATCGTCGAGCAAGTCGATGTCGTTACGGAGGGATTCGAGGGTCATTTTGCAAAAATGAATAATGGCTAATGAATAATGCACAATGCCAGAGAAAATATATCTCACATCCTCAACCCCGACACTCCATTGTGCATTATTCATTAGCCATTCAAACCAAAGCCGCATCTTCCACGTCCTTCTCCACGCGCAGGTTGTCGATGATGAACCGCTGACGGTCGGGTGTGTTCTTGCCCATATAATAACTGAGCAGTTTCGGCACCGACGTTTCTTTCTCCATGATGACCGGTTCCAGCCGCATGTTTTCGCCAATAAACAGGCCAAACTCCTCCGGCGAAATCTCGCCTAAGCCTTTGAAGCGCGTGATCTCAACTTTTTTGCCGCCCTTCGTCAATTTGTTGATTGCTATCTGCTTTTCTTCTTCCGAATAGCAATACGTCGTTTCCTTGTGGTTCTTTGGATTGCGCACCCGGAACAGGGGCGTCTCCAGAATATAGAGGTGGCCGTTGCGCACTAAATCGGGGAAAAATTGAAGAAAGAAGGTCAGCATCAGCAGCCGGATGTGCATGCCATCAACGTCGGCGTCGGTCGCAATTACGATTCGGTTGTAGCGCAGACTTTCCAAACCTTCTTCAATGTCGAGCGCGTGCTGAAGCAGGTTGAACTCTTCATTTTCGTACACCACTTTCTTGGTCAGCCCGAAGCAGTTGAGCGGCTTCCCGCGCAAACTGAACACGGCCTGCAACTGCACGTTGCGCGATTTGGTGATGGAGCCACTGGCCGAATCTCCTTCCGTAATGAACAGCGTCGTCTGGTAGCGGTCGTCGGCCTTCAAATCGGACAGGTGATTGCGGCAGTCACGAAGTTTTTTGTTGTGTAAACTCGCCTTTTTGGCACGATCATTGGCTAATTTCTTGATACCGGCGAGTTCCTTGCGCTCCCGCTCCGACTGCTCAATTCGTTTCTTGAGCGCGTCGCGCACGGCGGGGTTCATGTGCAGAAAATCGTCTAAACGTTCTTTGACGAAATCTTTAACGAACGAGTTAACCGACTGCGCATTCGGCTCGGGCGACATGTTGAGGGAACCTAATTTGGTTTTGGTCTGCGACTCGAACACCGGCTCCTGCACCCGAACGCTGATGGCTGCAATAATGCTGGCCCGGATGTCGGTGGTGTCGTAGTTCTTGTCGAAGTGCTTGCGGAGCGTTTCCACGAGGGCTTCTTTGAGGGCGTTCAGGTGGGTGCCGCCCTGGGTTGTGTTTTGCCCGTTCACGAACGAATAATACTGCTCGCCATACTGGTTGCCGTGGGTCATGGCAATCTCGATGTCATCGCCTTTGAGGTGAATGATTGGATAGCGAAGGGCGTCTTCCTCGGTGCTGTTGCGCAGCAGATCGAGCAAGCCATTCTGCGATATGTACTTCTGCTTGTTGAAAACGATGGTCAGACCCGCGTTGAGGTAGCAGTAGTTCCAGATCATTTTTTCTAAGAACGGCTGTACGTAATGAAAGTGCCGAAAGACCGTCTCGTCCGGCTCGAAGCAGATCAGCGTACCGTTGCGCTCATTGGTGGGTTCGTCGCCTTTCTGTTTAAGGTCGCCCCGGTCAAATTCGGCCCAGACGGTACGCCCCTCGCGGTACGACTGCACCCGAAAATAACCCGACAGGGCGTTGACGGCCTTTGTACCAACGCCGTTCAGTCCCACCGACTTCTGGAACGCCCCGGAATCATATTTGCCACCGGTATTGATTTTGGAAACAACCTCAACCACCTTACCAAGGGGAATACCCCGACCATAATCGCGCACCTCGACGCGGTGATCCGTCACACGAACGTCGATGGTTTTGCCGTTGCCCATCACGTGCTCGTCGATGCAGTTGTCGATGGTTTCTTTGATGAGAACGTATATACCATCGTCGGCGGCTGAGCCATCGCCGAGTTTACCGATGTACATGCCCGGCCGGAGCCGAATGTGTTCGCGCCAGTCGAGCGAACGGATACTGTCTTCGTTGTATTGAACGGGTTGGTTTATTGATTCTGCCATTGCAGTTTTTTGAGTAAAAGGAGTAAAACAGGGTAGAACAGTGGGTTAGCAGCTTGGTCAACACATTGGAAAAATTATACCCTGACAATCAAAGTAGAAAAGTTTCCACAGAATAGGAAACTGTTTAGAATCCGGCAAAAGTTCGTTTACTTTGCCGACTAAAACTACGTCACGTACTACGTAGCTTACAATGTCGTTTACTACTGGTCTCCATTACCATTCTACAGAAGCTGTGCGGTATCTTAAAAATATGCAAAATCTGCGAATTAACCACCACTTCCCACCAAAAAAATTTTATTATCCTGTATCGCCTTTTCTCCGCAGGGCTGGCGTTGGCATGGCTGCGCTTTATCTGCTGTTAACTGGGCTAACGGTGCAGGCGCAGGTTGCTCCATCAACGGGGGGCGCAACCACAGCACCCGCTACCCCGCGCGGAACTCCCACGCAGCCGGGTAACCAGCCGGGCCGGGGTAACGCAGTGCCGGGCAACATAAACCCGGCCACCCTTCCACCTAACGTTCAGCGGGAGATTCAGCGCCGAACAGGGCAGCAGCCCGGTCAGCAGACGCCAACGGGCCGCACCACCGCCCAGCCAACCAACCAGCCAGCTACGGGCAATGGTGTACCCAACAACGGCACAGGTAATCAAACCAATGCCGACGGCACACCGGTTGACCCTAACAACCCCAACGAGCGGCAGATTGAGGAAACAAATCAAAGCTCAGAAGAGGTTATTGAAGAAGGCTACGAAGCCGCCCGCCGTCGCGAACGGGAAGAGATTCGCCGGAAGATTTTCGGCACCACGCTCTTCAACGATCCGGCAGCCGCCAACCCATTCCAGCCGAATATTACGATGGCCACTCCCCGCAATTACATTGTGGGGCCGGGCGATGCATTAAACATCCGGCTGTACGGCTTCTCCGAAAGCGACTTCAGCCAGTCCGTATCGCCGGAAGGGTCCGTTTATTTTGGACAGGCCACGGGCATCGGTCCGGTATCTGTTTCCGGGTTGTCGGTTGAGCAGGCTAAAGACCGAATTACGAATCGTTTAGCCAGCAAGTACGTTGGTCTTCGGTCAGGGCCGTACGGTCCAAAAAACACGTTTCTGGAGATCTCACTGGGCGGCATTCGCAGCATCCGCGTCACGGTAACGGGCGACGCCATTCGGCCAGGCACCTACACGCTTTCGTCGCTCTCAACGGTGATGAACGCCATCTATCAGGCGGGTGGTCCCAACGAACTCGGTTCGTTTCGGAAGGTGCAGCTCATTCGTAACAACCGGGTGGTTGCCACGCTCGATTTGTATGATTACCTGCTCAACGGCACCCAAACTAACGACTTTCGGCTGCAGGATAATGACAACATCCGGTTCACGACGTTCATTCAACGGGTCGAAATAGTAGGAACCGTCAAGCGAAATAATATTTTCGAGATGCTGAAGGGCGAAACGCTCGACCGGCTCCTGTTCTACGCCGGTGACTTCGCGTCCAATGCCTACAAAGGACGGGTTAAGATAACGCGCCTGACCGACCGCGAACGCAAAGTGATCGACGTGACAACGCCCGAATACAAAACGTTTGTGATGCAGGACGGAGACTTAGTTACGGTTGAACAGTTGCTGGACCGTTTTGAGAATCTGCTCACCATTGAAGGAGCCGTGTACCGGCCGGGTCAGTATTCGCTCGATCAGAACAAGACGCTGAGACAGTTGATCGCTTCGGCCGAAAATCTCAAAGGAGACGCCTTCACGGGTCGGGTGAGCATTGTCAGGACGCGCGAGGACTTAGCCATCGAAAACATCACGGTCAACCTGACCAACATCCTGGCCGGGACCGAACCGGATATCACCCTTCAGCGCGAGGACCAGATCATTATTCCATCGCGTTTCGACCTGGCCGAATCGGCGCTGGTATCGGTGCAGGGGGAAGTGAACATCCCTAAGGAAGACATCCCGTTCATGGCCAACATGACGCTTAACGACGCCCTGCTCCGGTCGGGCGGTTTGAAAGAATCGGCGGCTGCCTCGCAGGTGGAGGTCGTTCGCCGGAAAAAAGACGTTGATCCCCGCTCGGCCTCGGCGCAGGTGGCCGAAATCATCCGCTTCAACGTTAACCGCGATCTGTCGATCAATACGGACGAAAATAAGTTTATCCTGGAGCCGTTCGACCAGATTATCGTGCGCCGGTCCCCTAACTACGCGGTACAGACGTATGCCAACGTGGAAGGGGAAGTGATTTTGCCCGGTGCGTATGCCATTCGGAGCAAGGACCAAAAGGTTTCGGACCTGGTTGGCCTGTCGGGCGGACTAACGCCCCAGGCGTATGTAGAAGGCGCTACGCTGATTCGACGCGTTGCTTTGAGCGCGGATGAGATCGCCCGCCAGCAACGGGCCGTTACTGAGTTAGCCGACGATGTCACAAAGGCTACTGTTGACGTCGAAGCCATTTCGCCCGAAAAGCCAGAGTCGATTGGTATCAACCTGAAAAAAATTATGGCTAGTCCGGGTTCTTCGGAAGATATTCTGTTGCAGGAAGGCGACATTCTGCGCATTCCAAAGCTGCTCGAAACGGTCCGTGTCCAAGGGGAGGTGCTGTTGCCAACAACGGTGAAGTACCGGGCCGGGCAAACCTTCCAGGACTACATTGCGCAATCGGGCGGCTTCACCGGCAAGTCGCAGCGGAAACGCTCGTATGTGGTCTACGCCAACGGCTCGGTTGACAGGACGCGCAAGTTTATGTTCTTCAACATTTATCCACGCGTGGCACCGGGTTCGGAGGTTGTGATTCCCCGTCAGACAACGTCTGCACTGTCGCCCCAGCAGATTTTGGGTCAGGCAACCGCGATCACGTCCTCCATCATGACGTTGATTTTGGGGGTGCTGGCCTTCCGCAGCATCCGGTAATGATCTATTTGTTTTGACAATCCATTCAATGCAACCGACTACCCCAACCACGAACCAAACCAATCTGGTTACCCGACCACTGCCCCCCGACCAGATCTCGCCCAAAGCGGTGGTACTGCGCGTATTGGGCATTAAAAACGTGTTTCGGCGCAACTGGAAACTGCTAATCCTGCTAACGGTCCTCGGCGGTGTTATTGGCTACATTTACGATATCACCCACGAGAAAAAACCCATCTATAATGCATTCATAACGTTCAACATTGGCGGAGCCGGGGGCAGTGCTAATTACGGGGGCGATTTGGGAGCGCTGGCGGGTGCCTTCGGGCTGAGTCAGGGAGCCGCCGACGCGAACATCTTCACGGGCGACAACTTTATCATTTACGCCATGTCGCGGTCGGTGATTGAGAAAACGCTGATGAAAACGGATACCATCAACGGCAAAGACACGCTGCTGGCTAATTATTACGTCCGCCACAGTGGCATTCGTGACAAGGAATGGGAGAAAAATGACTCCCTGCGGGCTTTTGCCTTTACGCCCGGCAAGAAAGTGAGTGACTTCAATAGAATGGAGCAGCAGGCGATGTCTGAAATTTACGCCCGCATCAAGTCGGAGATGGGCGTGACGCAGCCCGAACGTAAATCGTCGTTTATGGAACTGCGCTGCGGTATGCAGGATGAGAAACTGGCGGCTTCCCTGCTGGCAACGCACCTGAAAACGATTGAAGACGATTATAAACGAACGCAGACAAAAAAAACCCGGGAGATGTACGAGTTGCTCAACTCCCGTGCCGACTCGCTGCTTCGCGTTCTGACCGGCACCGAAAACCGGCTGGCGCAGTATACCGATCAGAATCAGCAGATTGTGGTTGCGCAGGGGCGGCTCACGGAAACCAAGCTGACGCGCAACTCCGCCTTTCTGACGCAGTTATACTATTCAGCGCTGGGGCAGGCCGACAATATGCGCCTGTCCATGATTCGGGAGGCTCCGCTCTTCAACATTATTGATCCGGTCGCTTTCCCACTTTATAAAGAAGTAAAAACACCGGTAGGCAGGCGTATTGGCATTGCTTTCGGTCTCCTGCTGTCGGTGATCGTCATTTTCCTGCGCGAAACATACCGCTCCGTTATGCGGGAAGAATAAGGTCACAGTCGGTGAGTCAATGAGTCGGTGAGTTAATCAGCAGTCAGGTTTGCGCACTTATCAACTCACTGACTGACCAACTCACCAACTGAACAACTGATTTTGAAAACACACGAGGTAGTTATTCAACCCGGTCGCGCCGAGCGGCATTACTGGCGCGACTTGTGGCGCAACCGCGAGTTGATGTACATTCTGTCCATGCGCGATGTATCGGTGCGCTACAAACAGACGGCACTCGGCATGGCCTGGGGGCTGATTCGGCCGCTAACAACTATGTTGATTATGGTGTTCGTTTTTAGCCGCATTGCCAAGCTGCCCGGTGATCCAGACGTGCCTTATCCGCTCATGGTGCTGGGGGGCATCACCGTCTGGACGTTTTTCGCTACGGCCTTCACCCAAATCAGCAACAGCGTAACGATGAATTCAAACCTCGTCACGAAGGTGTACTTCCCCCGACTCATCATGCCCATCAGCGCGGTAGCCGTCAGCTTCATCGATTTTTTGGTGTCGCTGGGTTTATTCATCCTGCTGGCCATCTGGTACCGGTTCGTGCCCGACTGGCACCTGCTGCTGGTGCCGGCATTTATGGTGCTGGCAGTACTGGCCGCGTTCGCGTTTGGCTTATTTTTTGCCGTCGTTAACGTGCGGTTTCGTGACGTGGGCCAGTTAATTCCGTTTATAGTGCAGGTGGGTTTCTACGCGTGCCCAATTGCCTACAGCAGTCGGTTAGTAGCCGACGACTGGTACTACCAATACTACATTCTGAATCCGATGGTGGGCATCATCGACGGGTTTCGGTGGGCGTTGCTCGGTGGTAAGGCTTACTTCAATCCGCAGAGTTTGCTGATGTCCGTTATCATTATATCAATTTGCCTGAGTATGTCGCTTTACTTTTTTCGGAAACGGGAGAGTACTTTTGTCGACGATATTTAAGATAAAGCAGTAAAGTCATAAGTCGTAGAAGTCGTAAGTGGCGGACCAGCCTACATCAATGACGCGTCAGCCACTTACGACTTATATGACTTACGACTTACTTCCACGACTATAATTAAACTATGTCCGTCATTACCGTCGAAAATATTAGCAAGCAGTACATCATCGACCACCAGAAGGGAAAGGGGTCCAATACCCTGCGTGACGTTATTTCGGCGAATTTCCGGCAACTGTTCAACGGGCAAAAGAACGAGAACACGCTGACAAAAGAAGAGTTCTGGGCCTTGCGCGACGTGAGTTTTTCCATTGAACAGGGCGACCGGGTGGGTATCGTTGGCCACAACGGGGCGGGCAAGTCCACGATGCTCAAGATCCTGAGCAAAATCATTGTGCCAACCACCGGCAGCGTTCGCATCCGGGGTCGGGTAGCGAGTTTGCTGGAAGTTGGAACGGGCTTTCACCCTGAGCTGACCGGCCGCGAAAACATTTACCTCAACGGGTCGCTGCTGGGCATGAGCCGCAGCGAAATCAAAAAGCAGTTCGATGAGATCGTTGCGTTTGCGGGTGTCGAAAAATTTTTAGATACGCCCGTCAAGCGGTATTCGTCCGGGATGTATGTGCGGTTGGGCTTTGCCATCTCGGCCCACCTCGACCCCGAAATCATGATCGTTGACGAGGTGCTGGCCGTGGGCGACGCCGAATTTCAGAAGAAGAGCCTTGGCAAAATGCGCGATAATTCCGCCAGTGGCCGAACCATCATTTTTGTCAGTCATAACCTGACGGCCGTGCAGGCCCTGTGTAACAAGACGCTCTATTTTGAGAAAGGGCAACTGATTGAGCAGGGCGAAACCAACCAGGTCATCGCGTCGTATTTGAGCAAGGTCTCTAAAACCCGGCTCCGGCGTCAGTGGGACACCCCCGAAGACGCCCCCGGCAATGACCTGGTCCGCATCCGGCGCATTGAACTGACGCCCGACTATCAGGACGACCTGACGCACATTGACGTGAGAACGCCCATGAAACTGCGGTTTGAGTTCTGGAACCAGATGGACCGCGCTAACCTAAACCTGAGTATGCACCTCAACTCGCTGACGGGTGAGTGTATTTTCAACGTCGGCACCCAATCGCGGCCGTACGGCAAGGGGCTTATTGCGGGCGAGTGTACGATTCCGGGCTATTTTCTGAACGATGGTTCGTACACAATTTCGGTTATGGTGGTGAAAGACACGGTCACCCCTCTATACACCATGGAAGAAGGCATTACCTTTGACGTAGAAGACTACCGCGAAGGCATTGCCTGGTATGGCAAGTGGCCGGGCTACGTTCGTCCGCAGTTTCCGTTCGAGATTGGGATGCTGGAAGAAGTGATAAAATGAGTTTGTGGTTTGTGAGTTTGTAGTTGGCTAACGCGAAGTGAATGCTGGTCCGCCGGTGCGGTCAGTCCCGGCGGGGAACCGCAACTACAAACTCACAAACCACAAACTCAAAAACTTAATTATGATTAACGTCACCAAGTCCTATTTACCGGATTTCGATGAGTACACCAACTACCTGAGAGGCATCTGGGAGCGGGTTCATCTCACCAACGACGGCCCGTTGCTGCGCGATCTGGAGACTCAGATGAAGCAGTTTCTGGGCGTGAAGCACCTTAAATTCTGTACCAACGGCACCATCGTACTCCAGATGGCCCTCAAAGCCATGGACATTACGAAGGAAGTTATCACGACGCCTTTCTCCTACGTAGCCACCACTAACGCCCTGCTTTGGGAGGGTTGTACGCCCGTTTTCGCCGACATTCGTTCGGACGATTTTTGCCTCGACCCCGATAAAATCGAAGCGCTCATTACCGAAAACACGCAGGCCATCATGGCCACGCACGTGTACGGCAACGCCTGCCAGATTGAGCAGATTCAGGCTATCGCTGAAAAACACGGGTTGAAGGTTATTTACGACGCAGCCCACACGTTCGGAGCGACTTATAACGGTCGTTCGATTCTAAGCTATGGCGACGTCAGCACGTGCAGTTTCCACGCCACCAAAGTGTTTCATACCGTCGAAGGGGGCTGCATCGTGACGGATGACGATGAGCTGGCTCAGAAGCTGCACTTTTACCGGTCGTTCGGACACCGCAACGATGACTATTACAGCATCGGCATAAACGCAAAAAATTCGGAGTTTCACGCGGCAATGGGCTTATGCGTGCTGCCAAAAGTGCCCGCCCTGATTGCCGCCCGCAAACAGGTTTTTGGCTACTATGACGAACGGCTCGACTTCAGCAGAATCACCCGCCCGACGCTAACGCCCGGTGTCGATTACAACTACGCTTATTACCCGGTTGTGTTCGACTCGGAGGAAACGTTGTTGCGGGTGGTCGATTCGCTGCGGGCGCAGGATATTTCGCCCCGGCGCTATTTCTTTCCCTCGCTCAACACCCTGCCGTTCTCGGTTGGGCATCAATCCTGCCCGGTTTCGGAGGATGTGGCGCTGCGCGTGTTGTGCCTGCCGCTCTACCCCGACCTGGCCGAAGACGACGCGGACCGGATTGCCGGAGTCGTTAACGAAGCTGTTGCTTTGGTACACATCGACTGATAAATGACGTTCATCTACCTCCTGTCGTTTTTCGTTTTTCTTTTCTATGTTGGTCGGCTTTCGGCGCGAATCGCTCGTCGGTCACTGACGGAGTGGCTATTGACCACGTTCCTGCTGGGAGCGGGCAGTATCATTCTAACGGGCTTTATTCTGTCGAGCCTTTACCTGACCGCTAATTCGCTGGTTTGGGCCATGGCGGTATTCGTTACGGCAACGGCACTTGGGCTCGTGCTGATCCGCCTGTCCGCAATGACACAAACCACCGATGCCCAATATGACCCCTTCGCGCATCGTCACTTCTCGGTATTGCTGCTCATCCGCGACCGTATCACAACGTTTAGGCAGTGGTTTGGGGGCTTAACCGCTTATTCTAAGTTTCTCTTCTCAACCCTCTTCGTTACGCTGGCAGTCATTGCCGTCACGAACCTGCTGCTGGTGCTGTTCACCGTCCCGAACGAATGGGACAGCATGACCGGCCATCTCAACCGGGTGATGCAATACGTGCAGCGCGGCACCATGCGGCATTTTGGCGGCACAAACTGGAACATGGACACGTATCCCAAAAGTGTCTGTACGTTGCAGATCTATTCATTCCTGATGACGGGCCGCTTCGAAAACGGATTCAAATTTATTCACCACCTGAGTTACTGGACGGCCATTGTCGCCGTGTTTGGGATTGTGCAGCGGATTGGTCAGCTAAGTCGCGGACAAGCTTCGCTCTCGGCCAGTTTCTTCTGCACATTGGCCTACGCCCTGCTGCCCGACTTTTTGATGCAGGCCATCACCACCGAAACCGACATTGTGCTGACGGCTTACCTGAGTGTACTGCTTTACATGCTGTTCACCTACAAGCAAACCGTATCGACGGGCCGCGCCGACGTTCGATATCTGTGGCTGGCGGGTATGGCGTTCGGCATTGCCTTTGGCCACAAAATCACGTTTGCGCTGCTGCTCCCGTCGGTGTTCGTGGTGATGATTTACACAGTGTTCTGGTCAGAATCAGTGGCGGTTTCGTTTGGGCGGATATGGCGGCTGGGTGCGGCTATCGTCGTGGGGGTTTGCCTGTGGACGCTGCCGACTGGCTATTTGAAGAATATTGAGGTGTTCGGCCACCCCATTGGCCCGCCAACGGCCCTCAAACACCAGTCGGTGGAGCGGGCGGGGTCGCTGCCGAATCTGCTTGAACAGGGCAGCCGTAATCTGATTCGCTACGGCTATGACCATGTAAACTTAGACGGTATCCGTAACCTCGAACCCGGTATGGACATCAACCGCGTTATGCGCAAACCGCTGGTGCTGCTCGAAGATATACTGCACCTGCGGTTAGATGAGGAAACCGACTTCTCGATTCAGCCCTTCGCCTTCAACCGGAAGTTTGTGTTCTATAACGCCAATCCGTACTGGGGCGTGTTCGGTTTCGGGCTGATTTTACCGCTGTTGTTTCTGGTGCTGACGGGTATTGTCCGCTCGACACCACATTTATTTTTGGGGCTGGCCTTACTCCTGCATTTTGCGGCTCTGTCTTATTCTGCCCCCTACGACCCTTTCAAAGGACGTTATTTCATCGAAACAGGACTGTTTGGCATTCTATTTTTATCGTTGCTGTTTCTTCACCCCCGCACAACGATGGATGTTTCTGGGGTGGATTCTCCCGGCCGGATAATCGGGAAGAGTTACGTTGGTTTCGTTACGGTGCTGGGCTGCATGTCGGCGGTGCTGTGCGTGTACGGGAACATCCGCGCTCTGCCGTTTAGCTGGACCGCCCCGGATGGGAAAACGTACCCGTCAGCCTTCGCGTCGGGCCGAATTCGGCAAATGGCCGTTGGCCGACCCGATATTTACGTGCCCTACAAACGCTTCGACGAACTCGTACCCGATACGGCAACGGTGGCGCTCGGAACCATTAACGACGACTATGAATACCCACTTTATGGTCCGAAGTTGTCGCGTCGGCTCATCGCCATCAACCCGTTTGAGCAGGGCCTGAAGCCCATACCCGCCGAAGCCGATTACCTGTTTTTTGATAGAAGCGTGATGCAGCCGAAGCCCGGCGACATCCGATTAGGAACCGACACCACGCTTCGCCGGGCGATGATCGTCCCGGCCGAAGATTATTATTTACGAAAACTAAAGTAGAGACCGTACCGGCGGACCGGCAACCCTTTGCGTCTCCTGGACCGGATGGTTTTGCTGACGCATAGAAGACGCAAAGGGTGCCGGTCCGCCGGTGCGGTCTCTACAAATCCGCCCTATGACGCTGGCCATCATGCAGCCTTATTTTCTGCCCTACATCGGCTACATGCAGTTGATGAACGCCGTTGATACGTTCGTGCTCTACGACGACGTGGCTTTCATCAATCGGGGCTGGATTAACCGCAACCGATTGCTGATTAACGGGCAGGAATACCTGTTCACGGTGCCGCTGAAAGACGCCAGTCAGAACAAACGCATCAATGAAGTCAGGCTGGCCGACGATCCCAAGTGGCGCAGCAAACTGCTGAAAACCGTTGAACAGGGTTATCGCAAAGCCCCCTATTACGGAACGGTAATGCCGCTAACCGAAAAAATTGTCAATTTTGCGACCGATTCCATCGCTGATCTGGTGTACAATAGCTTAGTCGAACTGAATCAGTACCTTGGCCTGACAACCCGGTTGGTGGCGTCCTCATCCGTATATGAAAATAGTCACTTTAAGGCGCAGGAACGTATTTTGGATATCTGCCGACAGGAAGGTGCAACGCGCTACATTAACCCCATCGGTGGCCTTGAACTATACGACAAACCAACCTTTGCGCAGGCAGGCATCGAGCTAAATTTTATTCAGGCAAAACGAGTCGATTACCCACAATCAAAGGACAATTTTATACCGTGGCTGTCCGTGCTCGATGCACTGATGTTTTGCGACGTGCCAACGGTCCGGGCAATGCTGGGGGAATATGAACTGATGTAATATTGAATGATGAATGATAAATGATGAATGATTTGCGCCGACAGACATTCATCGTTCATCGTTCATCATTCATCATTCAAGAAAGCATGGCAAAAATTATAATTTTCGGGGTAATGGACACGGCCGAGCTGGCTCATTTCTACCTCACCCACGATTCTGAACACGAGGTAGCCGCGTTCACCGTTAACCGCGAGTACGTAACCGAAGCGGAGTTTCGGGGATTGCCACTGGTGGCATTCGAGGACGTGGAGACGCTGTTTTCCCCGCAGGAATACAAGTTTTTCGCGCCGATGACGGGCCGGAACATGAACCGGAACCGCGAACGAATTTACAACGAAGCCAAAGCTAAAGGCTATGAGTTTATCTCCTACGTCAGTTCCAAAGCGACGCTGTTTGGCAACAAAATTGGCGAGAACTGTTTCATTCTCGAAGACAATACCATTCAGCCCTTCACCACAATTGGCAACAACGTTGTGCTCTGGAGTGGCAATCACATCGGTCACCACGGCCAAATCAAGGACCACGTCTTTTTCACCTCACATGTGGTTATGTCCGGGCATTGCGTGATTGATTCCTACTGCTTCTTTGGCGTCAACAGCACTATTCGCGATTATTTGTACCTCGCTGAAGGTACGCTGGTCGGCATGGCAGCCGCCGTCACCCGCGATACCGAAGCTTGGGGGGTTTACGTAGGCAACCCCGCCATAAAGAAAGGGACAAGGCCCAGCTACGAGGTGTACTAAGGAAGTTGGTTAGTCGATGAGTTAGTCAGTGCGGGTACGCTGGAGCGTCCGGGACTAACTCACCAACTGATCGACTGACCAACTCATTAACTGATAACTCCATAGTTGAAAACGCTCCTTTTCATCGGCCACGACGCCAACCGCGCGGGTGCCCAATACCTGCTGCTTCACCTGCTGACGTACCTGCACGAAACCGGCGTTAAAACGGGGTTAGTACTGGGCGACGGTGGCCCGTTGCTACCCGATTACGAGCGCGTTACGACAGTTTACCGGGCTATTACGCCAATACCCGTCCAGACGGGCAGCCTGACTGGACGGGTGCTGGCAAAGTTGGGCGTTGGCCAGCCCGCCAATGGGCAGCGAACGATCCCGGCCGAAGTGATGCAACGCATCCGGGATGGTCACTATAATGCAATTGTGTCCAATACCATCGCTAACGGCGGCCTGCTTCGACTGCTGGAGCCACTGGAACTACCCTTTGCGCTTTACGTTCACGAACTCGAAAACTCAATTCGGATTTACGCCCGTCCCGATGAGTTGGCCTACGAACTGAGCCGCGTCAGTCACGTGTTCTGTGGTTCGGAAGCCGTTCGGCAAAATCTCATTGCGCACCACGGGCTGACAATCAGCAACACCTCGGTTTTAAACTCCTTGATGCACACTCAGGCCCTGCTGACTAAACTCGCGGCTGTTGACCGGCGGGTGGTGCGCCAGACATTGGGTATTCCGGCCGACGCTATTGTGGTAGGCGGCTGCGGTAATGCCGAATGGCGCAAAGGCGTAGACCTGTTCCTGCTCATAGCCCGGCAAGTGCTCAATACGCATCCCGACACACACTTTATTTGGGTGGGCGTAAACGAGTCAGGTGAAGAAAGTGGGCGGCTGCGTTATGACCTCGACCGGATGGGCATGGCGGATCACGTTCATCTGCTGCCCCCCGGTGGAAATTATTTAGACTACGTAGCCTGCTTCGACCTGTTTACGCTTACCTCCCGCGAAGACCCTTACCCGCTGGTAATTTTGGAAGCGGGCCTGAACCGCATTCCAGTGCTGTGCTTTGCGCAGTCAGGTGGCAGCCCGGACTACGTCGGAACCGACACGGGTTGTTTAGTGCCTTATTTAGACCTGTCGGCGATGGCCGCTGGCATTGGCCGATTAGCCGACGACAGGGCCGAGCGCGACCGGTTGGGGGCTATTTTCTACGAACGGGCTATGCGTCACGACGTCGCCGTGCTGGTTCCTCAACTGCTGACGCGACTCGATTCAGTGCTCGTTCAGCCAACCGCCGATCAGCATGGTAGTCGGTAACGGCATGATTGCCCGGCGGTTTAGCGACTTTGCGGAACGGAACGACGTTGTGATTTTCGCGTCCGGCGTTTCCAATTCCAAAGAAATTCGTCCCGAGCCGTTCGACCGGGAGCGCCGGTTGGTGGAGGAAACGCTGTCGCAGACCATCGGTAGCCTGTTTGTTTATTTCAGCACGGCCAGCGTCGACGACCCCACGGAGCAGGGGTCGCCTTACGTAACTCACAAACTGGAACTGGAACGACTCATTGCCAGCCAGGCCACCAATTACCTGTTGGTCCGGGCGTCTAACGTAGTGGGCGGGCCGGGCAATCCGCACACGATCCTCAATTTTTTCGTGGATCGTGTGCGGCAGCATGAGCCGTTCACAATCTGGCAGCACGCCAGCCGCAATCTGATCGACCTCGACGACGTTTACCGGGTAGTGACCGGCTGCATTGCCGAACCGACAACCTGGAACCGCATCGTTCTGGTTGCCAATCCGCATTCCATCAGCCCACTAACTTTAGTACAGGCGATTGAAACGCATACGGGCCAACGGGCGCGGTATGAACTCGCAGACAAGGGTGTACCATTCGCGCTGTCGGTGGATAGTCTCAGTGACCGATTACAGGTAACTGATTCTAACTGGCAACCGGAGCAGTACGTGGCGCAATTACTCAAGAAATACTACCCATGACCCTTGCTTTTACCATCTGTTCGGTCAACTACTTAGCGCAGGCCCGAACGCTGGGTGACTCGCTCCGCAAAACCAACCCGAACTACCAATACATCATCGGCTTAGTTGATAAGCTCAGTCAGGCTAAGCTGCCCACCGACCTGATGCCGCCTTATCCCATGCTGGAAGTGGATCAGATCGACATTCCCGATTTCGCGGCCATGTGCGACCGCTACGACATCACGGAATTGAACACGGCCGTGAAGCCTTTCTACATCGACTACCTGTACGAAACGTACCCGGACGCTACACAAATCATTTATTTCGACCCGGACATCATCGTTTATCAACCCCTGACCAAGCTGAGTCACGATCTGACAACGTACAGTATGGTGCTGACGCCCCATTGCTGTTCGCCCACGCCGGACTGGGAAACGCCCAATGAGCAGCATCACCTGAATACGGGCATTTATAACCTCGGTTTTATTGGGCTGCGCCGGGATGCTACCGCCCGGCAATTTGTGAACTGGTGGAAAGAGCGGTTGGTGTATGAATGCCGGATCGACCTGTGCGCGGGCCTTTTTGTCGATCAGCACTGGGTTGATTTTGCGCCCATCTACCACGACAACGTGCTGATTGAGCATCATCCCGGCTATAACGTTGCCTATTGGAACCTGCACGAACGGTGGTTCTCGACCGACGAAACCGGGCAGTGGCACGTTGGCCATCAACCCGAACCAGATGCTCCAGTCACGCCATCCGGGCCACTACAGTTTTTTCATTACAGCGGTTACAACCCCTACCGCCCCGATGACATCTCAAAGTACCAGACGCGCTATTCGTTTGACGAACGCTCCGACGTAAAGCCGTTGTTTGAGTTGTACCGGCAGCGGTTATTGGCGAATCACAACGAGCAGTATCGGCAGTATCCATGCGTTTACATCAAACCCCCGGTAGTGCTGCGGTATCAGCGGGTTCGGAAGGCGTTTAAGATGCCGTTTAACCGAATTATTGCCCTGTTAGAATCGTAGGTTAGTGCATTGTCATTTTTTTACCCTGTTAATTAGACACGTATGCGCTCAAAAACGCATACACACGTTTCTTTGGTCATGACGTCGCGCTTCCAGTCACTTTGGACATACCGGTTTCACAAAATCACCCACATTCTGGGTAAGTTCTGGTCGTTTGCCCTGAAATACGGTCAACTGCGCCTGCTAAAACTACGGATTGGTAACCGCCCGCTGGTGGCCATCATTCTGTCGGAGCAGATGGGCGACATTATTGCCTGCGAACCGGTAGCCCGCGAGGTCCGTCGACGGCATCCCAACGGTTACATTATCTGGGTCGTGCGCAAACCGTACATCGAACTGGTCGAACACCACCCAGACCTCGATGGCTATCTGGTGGAAAAATGCCCCAGCGAGCGCGTCTATCTGCTGCGGTCGGGCATTTACGACGTCGTGTACAACATGCATATCTCCCACCGCAAGTGCCGCTACTGTACCGATGATCCCGTTAACCCAACGGCCGACCAGATCGGGCTGACCTTCGACAACTACCTGAACCGGGGCGATCTGCTGTACACCTTCTCGCAGGCTGCCGGACTACCCGCCCTCACCGACGATCCCCGGATTTACATTCCTGACACCGTTCGCCAGCGGGTTGCCGCGCTGAACCTGCCCAAATCGACTATCGTCATCCACTGCCAGTCGAGCTACGTCCCGCGCGACTGGCCCACCGAACACTGGAACCGGCTGGTAAGCTGGTTGGCAGAAACCTACCCCTACTCCATCGTTGAGGTTGGCGTGAACCCCGTTGTGACGCAGGAACACCCGCGCTTTCGGAGCCTGTGCGGGCAACTGAGCCTGTTGGAAACCGCCGACGTAATCCGGCAGGCCCGGCTGTTTATTGGCATCGAAAGTGGCCCGGCCCACATGGCCAACGCGGGGGGCACAACGGGTATAATTTTGCAGGGCCAGCTCTTTAATTTCCGTGACTACCTGACCTATTCGGGTCGTTACAAACGCGGAGAAGGTGTCACCTTTGTAAAAAATCAGGATGGTCCCTGCGTCGACCTGCCCTACGCCACCGTGCAGCGGGTGGTGCAGCAGCAATTGGGCCAGCCCAAGCTCGTATGAAGCACCCTTCCCCCGTGAGCGTTGCGGTCGTTATTCCTGTTTACAAACCGCAACTGACCGATTATGAGCGTATTTCGTTAACCCAGTGCCTGCGCGTATTGGGTAGCTACCCCATTTATTTAGCGGCACCCCACTCGCTTGCTCTTTCGGCCTACCAGGAAATTTCGCCAACGCTACAGGCCCGAACCTTCGACGACTCTTTTTTTACGGACATACAGGCCTACAATCGGCTAATGCTGTCCGGGCAGTTTTACGAAGCCTTCTCCGACGTGGAGTATATGCTGATTTATCAGTTGGATGCGTTCGTCTTTCGCGATGAGCTGGCCGACTGGTGTCGGCAAGGCTATGACTACATTGGCGCTCCCTGGCTCCGGGATCGCGATGTTACGGGTTGGCGCGAACGGGTTGAGTTTCGCATCAGGCAACGCATTGCCACGGTGCTCGCCCTGAAAAAAGAGGATGGTGTGACACCCCGCGAAATTATTAGCCTCAACGGCGTTGGCAATGGGGGGTTGTCGCTCCGGCGCGTTCCGGCCATGCTGCGGTGCCTGCGCCGATTCCGCCGGAAAATCGACGAGTACGAGCGCATTCACCACCATCAATACAACGAAGATGTATTCTGGGGTATTGAAGTGAACCGGTTCTGGCCAATGCTGCAGGTTCCGGCTTACCGCAAAGCGCTCCACTTCTCGGTCGAATTTTATCCGCAGTGGGCCATCGAACATTATAACAACGGCCAGCTACCGTTCGGGTGCCACGCCTGGGATATTCACGAAACGGCATACTGGCGACCAATCTTCGCCCGCTACGGCTACCAAATCTAAGCAGTACATGACCCCACCGGCCCGACTAACCTGCTCAATTGCCCTTTGCACCTACAACGGCGAAGCGTACCTGCCCGCCCAATGGCAGAGCCTGCTCGACCAGCAGCGACGACCGAACGAAGTAATCATCGGCGACGACCAATCCACCGATGGTACGGTTGCGCGGCTGCGTCAGTTAGTAGCCAACGCGCCGTTTCCCGTTCGTATTCTGGAAAACAACCAGCGGCTCGGCTCCACCAAAAACTTTGAGCAGGTGCTGTCGAAATGCACGGGCGACCTGATTTTTATCTGCGATCAGGATGATTACTGGCTTCCAGACAAAATCAGTACGATGACCGGCTACATGGCCGATCACCCGGCTGCTCAACTCGCCTTTTGCGACGCCTGGGTAACTGACGAGCAGTTACAGGGTCGTCGGGGCCGGTTTTGGGAGGAGGTTCGGTTCGATAGCCGGGCGCAGCAGCGCTGGCGGGCGGGTGAGTCGATGGATGTTTTGCTCGACGGTAACCGGGTGATGGGCTGCGCTACCGTAATTCGGCGGTCTTTCCTGCCGACCCTGCTCCCCATTCCCGATCAGATTCCGGGTTACATCTACGACGGCTGGCTGGCGTTAGTCTCGGCGGCCTGCGGAGCCATTCACTTCATCGACCAACCCCTCCAGCTCTACCGAACCCACCCGCAGCAACAGGTGGGCGTGCGTCCGGTAGCGTCCAGCGAGCGCATCCGGGTGCAGGATCGCATTGCCCGCCACCGTGCTCAAAAACTAATTCCGCTCCGCGAAAAACAGGCTCAGTTAACCACTATTGATCAGCTTTTGGCCGACCGCGTACCCGCCGACGCACCCGGTTTGACCCAACTCCACCGGCGAATGGCTCACTTCACCATGCGCAGTCATCTGCCCCATTACCGGGCACAGCGGCTGTTGCCGGTGCTGCAAAGTTTGCAGCGGGGTAACTACAAACGATATGCCGATGCCTCGGCGAACTGGTACGCGCCTTACTTAGCCGCTTTGGGCGATTTGCTCGAATAAATTAGCTTTGTCCCACTGTGTTCGTAACCATCTGTACCATTCGCCAGTTGCCCCAGGCCTTCGCACTGGGTGATAGCCTTTCGCATCACGCCCCCAGCACCGACGGTCAGCCGGAGCCATTCCTGATTGGCTTAGCCGACGACCCGACCCACCTGCCCCCCGATTTCGCATCACCTTATCCGCTGCTGCCCCTCGAAACGGTGCTATCAGCCGATACATTAACGGCGCTCTCGGCAACATACACGCCAACCGAGTTTGCGGCTGCCTGCAAACCGCTGTTCATGGCGGAGGTTTTCCGGCGGTATCCCACTGTGCTCCGGCTGGTCTACGCTGACCCGAACCTGTTGTTTCTGCACCCGCTGACGGCCGTGTGGGACCAGTTTCATGACGCCAACGCCCTGCTGACGCCCCACATTACCAGACACCCCGGTGACAAAGCGTGGCCCGACGAAAAGTTTTTTCAGAACGTTGGTCTGTACAGTGCTGATTTTTTGGCGGTCCGGCGGTCGGCCGAAACCGACCGGCTGCTGGCGTGGTGGCGGGACCGGGTCCAAGAGCGGGCTTATGTCGATTTTTGCGCTGGGCTGTGCACCGACCAACTCTGGCTAATGCATGTGCCCGTGTTTTTTCAGGGCACCCAGATTATCAAAAACCCCGGCTGGCACGTGGCCCTCTGGAACCTGCCCGAGCGAACCCTGCAACCCGACGGAACGGGCTGGCGGGTAACCGGCCCCACGGATGCCAGCCAACCCCTGGTGTTTTTTAATGCCAAAGGTATTTACAACGCCGATGAAGGCTTTTTCCCGCATCAGAACCGGCTGCGGTTGTCGAACCGGCCCGACGTGCGGGCGTTGCTGGCAACGTATCGGCAGGCCGTTGCCGTTCATGCAAACCCGGCGCTAACCAGCCGGGCTACCGCCTATGGTCAGCAGCCGGAGCCGGTTGTGCTGCGGGGCTGGCGCCGGACAACGGTCCGCTCCATGCGAGCCATTATGCGCTTTCTCGATCAGGTGCCGCTGCCTGCCATTCGCTAAACCGGGGCGAACCCCGCTGGCCGATTAACGTAGTTTCATCAAATAAAACTGTATTTTTGCCGACTTATTTCCCAGAAAAATACAAACGCCGGACTGTTTGTAGCTTTCCTTTTATGAAAGTTCTTTACGATCATCAATCATTCACTGGCCTGACCTACGGGGGCGTTTCTCGATACTTTTTTGAGTTGATGCGTTCGTTTTCCAGGCAGCAGAATATTGACTTTGAGTTGTCCTTACGGCTTTCCAACAACGAATACCTCGACCAGGCATCGTTCAGCCGTCATTTGCGCTACCCGCGTTTCGCGCAAGTCCGCCATGTGAACCGCGTAGCGTCCGTGCTGAACCGGCTTTATAGCCTGAGCCGGATTCGGGCGGGACAGTTCGATGTTTTTCATCCGACTTACTACCACCGCTATTTTCTGAATTCGCTCGGCGCTAAACCGTTTGTGCTGACGTTTCACGACGCGGCCAGCGAACGCTTCGGCGACCTATATCCTGATCTGGGCGAGGGACTGTACGAGGTCAAGAAGAAACTGATTGAGCGGTCTGATGCGGTCATTACCGTGTCGGAATTCTCGAAACAGGAGATTCTGACTTATTTCCCGATTAATCCGGAGAAGATAACTGTCGTTCACTTAGGCACGGTATTTGGCACCGAGCTGATGAATGAGACCACCAATTTATCCGTTTCCGCTGAACCTTTTTCGTATGTGTTGTACGTTGGCAAGCGAAGACTGTACAAAAATTTCGACGGATTTTTCCGGGCCATGCAATCGGTACTGCGTCGGCACCCCGACCTGCACATTATCTGCGCCGGGGGTGGGGTGTTTGACCGCATTGAGCAGTCCATGTTCCAGACTGCGCGGCTTAGTGAGCGCGTTCATTACCGACCCGTTACGGATGCCGGGCTGCTGTCGCTTTACCGCAATGCCCGTGCGTTTGTGTTTCCTTCACTAAACGAAGGGTTTGGCATTCCGGTGCTCGAAGCCTTCAGTGGCGGTTGCCCCGTTGTTCTCAGCAACTGTACTTCGCTGCCCGAAGTAGCGGGTGAAGCGGCTGTGTACTTCAATCCCGAAAACGATGATTCTATTGCCGGTGCTGTGGAGCGTGTGCTGACGGACGAGTTACTCCGCAATGATCTGATTCAGAAAGGAACGGAACGGTTGCGCCATTTTTCGTGTGATAAAACCGCCCGGCAAACGCTGGCCGTCTACCAAACGTTATGCTAACGGTCGTCACCCGGCAACCCCGCCGACTGGCAGCAGTGCCGGGGGGACCGGGCGTGTGTCAGCGCATCATCGCCAATAGTTGTCTTAACCGTTAAGTAAGTCAATCAATGAAGAAATTTCTCAGTCTGCTGGAAACGCTCGATTACATGCGAATGGTTGTCGGCATCTGCATATTGGTGGACGGCTACCCACTCATCTTCTTCTTTCGGGAGACGCTCCGGCTGGCCCCCGGCAGTACGGTGTTCACGGCTGCGGCCTTAGCCGTTGGATTAGTGCTGATGGTTCCGTTTACCATTCTACGGCGGTTGTACCGGCCTAATATGACCATGCTGGCGATGGGCGTTGGGTTCTTGTTGTTCTGCATTTTTTACATGTACGTGTACATGGGGGATACGGCATTCAAGGAGTACAACAAGGAAATGATTTATTACACGTATATCCTGCTGTTTCTGTTTCTTCTCATTAACACGCCCAACGAGATCATCCGCGTATTTATTCCGATTGTCGTGCTATTCACGCTGGTATCCAATCTGGGACTTCTTTATTCTCTGCTGACCAACCCAAGCTGGGCTATTGGTATGCGGGCGGCCATCACGATTGGAGGTAACGATGAAGCAACGGGCAACCCGCACTCGTTCTCGCGCAATGCCTTTATGGGTGCAATTGCCTGCGCCATTTGGCTGCTTCATCCCAAAACCAGCATTGTATTCCGGTTACTGGCTTTTTTCGCTGGTATACTCAATGTAGTCGTGCTGGTGCTTACTCAAACGCGGTCGGCAATTCTTGCCCTGATTATAGCTGCCGCCCTGTTCATTTACTTCAACGTCCGCCCGGCCCAGATTCGCCACGCCGTTCGTGGGCTGGTGACACCCGTTCCGCTTATTGTTATGGGCGTTGGATTCATTGGTATCATCTACCTCACGCAACGCTTCAGCTACGGGTACTCCATTCTCTACGGCTATGCCATGAGCTTCATGGAACGCAACTTAGACAATGTGTACGCCCTGCTGGGCTTGAATGCCGCTGGCGCTAACTACCAGGCTACGTTAGACGATTCGGCGGCTTACCGGTCCATAAGCGCCCAGTTCTTCAGTAATGTACTCGAAGGACACGCGCACGAGTTAATTCTGGGCTATGGCTACAAATACATTTATTTAGACGTTCCGATTCTGGAATCGCTGACCGATCAGGGAATCTTTGGCTTCATTCTGTTTGGCGGTCTCAACGCCCTGTGCGTCTACCACGTGGTGGGAATTATGCGACGCAATCCAAACCAACTGAGCATTTTCTTAGCTTATTTTTACATGTTAATTTTGGTTCAGCTACTTACCAACGGGCGTCCGTACGACACGTCGTTCTGGTTTCCACTGGCCCTGATGATTCGGTTTATGGGCGTCGATCACCTGTTTCCGGCTCACCTGTCGGATCACCCGGCCGACCAGCCGAGCGAATCGTTCGAGGTTGTTCCCAATCCATCCTGACCCTGTTTACTCCTAACCTTTGAGGCCCGGCCAGCCTACGCGGCCCAACCCCTGCGGCCTGTCTGATGCGTATTCTGATTGTTCACAACTTCCTCTGGGCGCACTACAAAGCCAGCGTATTCCAGGCCCTCCAGCGGGCGGTCAATCAGCGGCCGGATACGACCCTGAAGGTACTGCAAATTGCCCGCAACGAGCGGTCGCGGGCGAGTCTGGAAACCACCGGTATTAACGCGGCAGTTCCCGTTTATCTATACAACTACGAATTGCTTTTCGACCGTTATATGGAAGACGTCAGCCTGCGCGAACGGGCTGCTGTACTGCTCCAGCGCGTGAGGGCCTTCCGGCCCGATGTTATCAATTTGACCGGCTACTACGACCCGGCGCAGATTCTGGTGCTCCTGTGGGCCAAAGCAACCGGCATTCGGGTAGTGATGCAGGTCGAAAGCACCGCCACCGATCACCAGCGCGGGGGCTGGAAAGAGCAATTCAAACGCTGGGTTTTCGGTCGATGCGACGGTTTTTTCTGTTTCGGTGAACAATCGGCAAACTACCTCATCAACTTAGGCGTTGCGCCAGTCACCATTCTGCTTCGCCGGAACGCCGTCGATAACAACGCCCTCCGAGTCGCATACGACCGGGCGTTGCCAACCCGTGCCCAACAGCAGCAGGCACTGGGTTTACGACCGAATAACTTTGTTTTCGTTGGCCGTTTAATTGCCTTCAAAAACCTGCCAGTGTTGCTCACGTCATTTGCCGAAGCCCGACTACAATCAGCCAACGCAGCCGACTGGAGCCTTATTCTGCTCGGCGACGGTCCTGAAGAACCGGTGCTTCGCCAAAAAGTGGACGAATCAGGACTGGGTGATGTGGTTAGATTTCTGCCGGGTCGACCCTGGTTTCGGGTGCCTGATGTACTGGCCCTGAGCAACGTACTGGTGTTACCGAGCATTTCGGAACCCTGGGGACTGGTGGTCAACGAAGCAATGGCCTGCGGCTTGCCCGTGATTGTCTCGAACCGCTGTGGCTGCGTACCGGATTTAGTGCACCACGGCCAGAACGGTTTCGTCTTTGATTCCAATGAACCCGCCGAACTGACGCTTTATCTGACGCAGTTTATGGACGGCAGCGTCGATATTGAGCAGATGGCCCGGTCGGCGCAGCAGTTGATTGCGCCGTACGCACCTGAGGCCGTTGCGCGGGAAATGCTCGCCGGATTTGTAAAAGTCAATTCATAATTGATTACTTCGCGGCACCTATGCGAATTCTGAACATTTGCGCGTACACCTGGGAGGCTGGTGGGCCGTCGAAAGTAATCTTTGACCACACGCAGGTGGCCCTGCGCTACGGTCATCAGGTGGATATTCTCAGCCCCATCACTAAGGGCGAGAAACCGTATCCGGTGCCAGCGGGAGCCCGGCTGATTCTGTGCCAGCGAACGCCGGTCATCAGCCGGTTCTTCCGCGAGTTTTCGGGCGAGTTGTTCAGCTACCTGCAAAAAAATATCCGGGCGTACGACATCATTCACTGCCACGGTCTATGGCATTTCGGCACGTTAGCCCCATTTTTTATTGACCGCAGTGTTGCCAAAGTAATAACCCCACACGGCGTATTGGACCCCTGGGTTTACGCCCACAATCGCTGGAAAAAGACCCTTATCGACACTCTCGCCCAAAAAACGTACCTGCGCCGGGCCGACTTGGTGCACGTGCTCAGCACCGACGAACGGCGCGATGTGGACAATTATTTAGCGGCTCCTCATCCCAACGTAGTGGTGATTCCGAACGGTATCCGATTGAGCGATTTCGCCCAGCTACCGCCCCGAGGAACGTTTCGCAGTCAAATCGGCCTTGCCGACGACCAGCCGCTGGTCTTGTTTATGAGCAGGCTCAACGTCAAAAAGGGGTTGGGCCTGCTGTTGCCTGCTTTCCGCGATTACGTCCGTACCCATCCCCATAGTGTGCTGGTTTTGGCAGGCCCGAATGATGGCTACGAAGACACGGCCCGCCAATTTATCGACACCCACCAACTGAACGACTCAATCCGATTGGTCGGCATGTTAACCGGCGATACGAAAAAAGCGGCCCTCGCCGAAGCCGACGTATTTGTGCTTCCTTCGTTTTCGGAAGGTTTTTCGATGGCCGTTTTGGAAGCAATGGCCGCCGGTACGGCAACATTAGTATCGGATAAAGTGGGCTTTAGCGACGTTATTCGTCAGCATCAGGCCGCCGGTGTCATCGCTGAATTAACGCCCGACGGCGTCTGGGCGGGGCTGAAAAACCTACTCGACGACGAAACTCTGCGGCAGCGCATCAGCCAGAATGCCACAGCTCTGTTACAGGCGCAGTATGACATTGACGTCGTAGCGAAACGGCTACTGGATGAATATGAAAAGGTTTTAATGAAGAATGGTTAATGTATAATGAACAATGGTGCGTTAAGCAGACGGTCTCTTCATTGTGCATTTTCCATTAATCATTATTCATTAAAATTTCCGTCCGGCTCACTTTATTCCAGTCCACTTGGCGGTCCGCTTCGGTGAGGTCGATGAATGGAAAATCGGTGAGCAGTTGTTTGAGTTTGGGCCAGCATCCCTTCAGTCCGTAGTACGATTTAAACTGCCGCGCCCGGCTCAGACCGGGAATCATGGGTTGTTCGGCGTCAAAGTCGCGGGGGTGAAAATACGTCATCACATAGTCGGACCGGCGCATCAGTTCCCGGATAACGGCGTACGGCAACAGCCGAAAATACCCCCCGCCCGAAAAAATCAGGTCCTGACCCAGCACGGCGGCCGTGTTGATGGGAAATTCTTTTAACAATGTACCACCCACGTTCAGATACCCCGGCTCGAATAGGCCCATAGAGGCATCGCCCCCGTGCGACCGGCGGGCCGAAAACACCGAGCAATCGACTTCAATGCCCTGCTCTACTAAGATTGGGAACACCCAGCGATTGTATTCTTTAATGGAGAAACCCGGTGCCCGGTAGGAGCGGATTTTTTTGCCCGTTATCTCCTGTAAATGGTTGATAGAGCGTGTCAGATCGATCTGAAATTCGGCGGGCGTTTGCTCGTAAGCAAGTTGGTGAGCGTAGGAATGCGTAGCAATTTCGTAACCGGCCGCGTCGATTCGGCGGATCACGTCGGGGTGCTTGTCGGCGACCCAACCCAGGCAGAAGAACGTAGCCCGGCTGTTGGTTTCGTCTAAAAGCTGGAATATACGGTCCATATTCCGGTAAATCCGCGTGTCGTACCGGCCCCACTCGGCTTCGGTCCGCGTCGATGCATTGTCCAGAATATGGAACCACTCTTCAATATCGAACGTCAGGATGTTCATAGAAAGTCGTTAGTCGATAGTCAATGGTAGTAGAAATGTGGGTTGCTGACGACTATTGACTATCGACTTTCATTAATAGAATCGCTTGCCAGCCGCCAGAAAATCCTGCACGTCGGCACGGGTGGGGAATGAGAAATAGGTCATCTGGGCCGCGTCGTTCTCGATCAATTCCGGGTTACCCGCGTGAATTTTTTCGATGGACTCCAGAATAGCATCCATACCCATTTTCTTGGTAACGTCGATTAATTCGGCCTGGGTCATGTTGCCGATTTCGAGTTTGTTCTGCACTAAGATTGGACCGCTGTCGATGCCTTCGTCCACAAAAAAAACGGATACGCCCGTGTGCGTTTCGCCGTTCTTGAGCACCCAGAACGACGGCATCAGCCCGCGATATTTAGGTAGCAGGGCCGTATGGAGGTTGATACAGCCGTGAGTGGCTACGTCCAGCAGTTTGCGTTTAAATATCTGATTTCCCGCAATAGACACCAGCAAATCGGGTTTGTAAGCCCGTAGCTTGGCAATATTCTCGTCCTTATTAATGGTCCCCTCGATCTGAATCAACGGGATGTTTCGGTCGGCCAAGGTCTTGCGGACGTTGTTGCGGCTGTCTAATTTCGACGCCACAAATTTGAACCCGTAGCGCATGAAAAAGGGTAACCCGAAGATGTCGTACGTCTTTTTTATCTTGTCCCGAAAGCTTTCCCGCTTGCCGAAGGGTGACACGTCGAACACCACCGTCGCGACGACTTCGGCGTAGGGAGGCAATTTTTTCAACAGGTAGTCGATGTTGCGGGCGAGGTAGAAAGGATCGTCCTGCGTCAGAATGACAAGGCGCATAAGTAAAAGGGTAAAGAGAACGTTGGTTGCGGGCGCAAAAATACGGAATCCAGCGCAAAGCCAACGCCCACCTCTACCGAACAACAACCTTCTGGCGCAAAATTGGGCCGTCGGCGGTTTGCAGATCTACCACGTATAACCCGGCTTCTACGTTATCCAGCCCGATGGCAATGGTGTTGCGGGCGGTTCCAGCCCACCGTTTCACAGCCCGGCCCAGCAAATCACGCACGACCGCATCGGTAACTGTCATCCGCTCTACGTCGATGTAAAGCATTTGACCGGCCGAAACCGGGTTCGGGTACAGTCGCGCCAACGGCATAATGGGTTCGGCACCCAGCACCAGCGGCTGCGAACGAATGACGTTGCTATACGCTGACTCCGACAGGTCGCTGGCGGTTCGGAGCCGGTAATAGTAGGTACCAACCGGGTTGGGCAGGTTGTCGTCGGTGTAGGTAGTGATGGCACCACCCAGCGTGGCAATGGGCTTGTAGGTAGCGGGCGTTTCGTCGGCGCGTTCGAGGTACTGCACCGTCGCCGTCGCCGACGCGGTCCAGGTTAGCTGAATCTGCTTTTCAGTAACGGGTCGGGCTGCGAGCGTCGTCACAGGAGTGAGGGCGTCGGCAATCGGCACATTATCGAATGAAAAAGCCCGCATTCCCCGCGTATTTTTCAGTACTGGTCCGTCGTAGAATTTCGATTGTGCATCAGAAAAGTACGCGGGCAAATACCGGATAGTTTTAGCCGAAACGGGCTGCCGCAGGGCCAGCGTGACGCGGTTACCAGTAGCTGAACCTACCGAGACCTGGCCTGCCTGACCGTCTAAGTACAGATAATCCGTTTGTTTCCGGCTGTATAGTATGGCGCCCGTGGCAAAACTATAGAACGTAGTATCAGGTCGGTACACCATCTGCATTCCTTCGTCAAAGACCATCGTGATGGAGTCTTTGCGGGTATTGTAAAACACCTTTTTAACATCCGGCGAATTGATTTGCAGCGTGTCCTTCGATCCATAAAAATCGCGGGCAATTTGCCGAAACTGCTCCAATGCTAACTGCTGATGCCCTCGTCCACCGTAGTGAATGCCGTCGTTACCTAAATCGGGGGTTCCAACTGTAGCAATGGCCCCCACGTTGCTGTATATGGACTGCGTCCGTCGCTGAAAGTCGCGCAGCGCAGCCGCCCCTTCCACCCTGTCGCCCAGAATATTAATCTGACCAACGTATATACGTGCGTTACCGTAATCTTCGCGGAACTGAGCATATAATTTACTGAATTTTTCGGCGTAGCCCTCCGGGTTGTTGCCCGCTTCGTCCTCACCTTGCTTCCAGATAATTGCCTTCACGTTTTTGGCCACACCCGCCCACTGCGTCCGAAACAGCAGTTGCCCGTAAAAGGTAGTCAGATTGGCTGGGTTAGCGGCATCGCGGAACGCCAGCGGGCCGATACCCGTGCCCCCCTGTGCGCCATTGATCACAACGGTTGGAATACCGTAGGTTTGCAGAATGAGTCGCTGTAGGGTAAGCCCAAACCCGCCCACACTGCTGAACGGCTGTTTAGCCGGATACCACTGAATCTCGGCCGGGATGTTGGATGAGTTGTAGGGAAATGTACAGTTGCGCAGGTATTTGTCATCAAAATCGAACGAATAGAATTCCTCTAATCCGCCCAAAGCCAGCGCGTTCGACTGCCCGTAGAGGATGTACACGTCACCAGAAACGATTCGGCTGCGCGTTACTATTTCCGTTGAATCATTGTTTTTGTACAATAACACCCGTACCGAATACTCCGCGGGTTCAGCCTTGATCTGAGCCTGAAACTGGAACGCCGTGTTTGTGGATGCCGGGGCAATCGTTTGGCTTAGCTGCTGACTCACCTTCCCTTCCCGCAGCACCTGCACCCCAATTTTAGTCCAGCCCGCCGTGGTCACCTGCCCGCTGATGGGCACCTCAGCCTGATTCGTCGCGTTGCGTGGATAGAGTTGTAAATCGTGGGGCAGTTGATCAAACGTTACCTGCCCGAATGTCGGAAGATAGTACAAAAACAACATGAATGCACTGTAAAGTCTCTTCATCAGCTTTTTCCCGTCTAAAAAAAGTTATAATATTGCGTGATTGATTGACTCCTGAACGGTATTGTAAAAATAAGGTCTTTTTCGACACAAAGAGCGAAAAAACTCTTGTTAAAAGCCATTTTAGTGTGACCACATGAGTGACGTATCCGTCATCATTTTAACGTACAACGAAGAAAAACACATTGCCCGGTGTTTGGAAAGTCTTCTGTTGTTCACGGACAAAATTTTTATTGTCGATTCGTTTTCGTCCGACCGTACCGTCGACATTGCCCAGTCGATGGGGGCTATGGTCGTTCAGAACGCGTGGGTTAACTACGCCACTCAGTTCAACTTCGGCATTGCCCACACGCCTTTCCAGACCACCTGGCTCATGCGGATGGACGCCGATGAGTACGTGCTGCCCGAACTGGCGGCTGAGATTAACGGGCGGCTGGCAACGCTCCCGGCCGATGTGGGGGGGGTGTACGTGAAACGACGGGTCATATTTCTGGACCGCTGGATGCGCCACGGCAGTTACTACCCGATCTGGCTGCTGCGCGTGTGGCGACGGGGTGATGGCTTTTGTGAGCAGGTCTGGCACGATGAGCATATCAAACTAACCAAGGGTCAGCCCATTCGCTTCGACCACGATATTGTTGATCATAACCTGAATAACCTAACGTGGTGGACGCAGAAACACAACCATTATACCATTCTGGAAGCAATTAATCTGCTCAACTACCGCTATCACTTCGACAAAGCAGAAACGGTGCAGGCCCGACTCTTTGGCACGCAGGACCAGCGGATGCGCTTTCTGAAAGAACGGTATGCGTCCTTACCGCTCTTTACCCGGCCCGTGCTGTACTTTATCTACCGGTATTTTGTGCGGTTAGGGTTTCTGGACGGACGTGCGGGTTTTGTCTGGAGTGTGCTACAGGCCCTGTGGTACCGTTTTCTGGTCGACGCCAAGCTAATGGAGGTGATCCTGCGGGCCGGTCGCGACAAAGAGGCAATTATTGATTATTTCCTGAAAGAGTATGGCAAAGATCTCAGACCCGCTCAACCCCGGAAGATTGGTCAGGACTGAACCGGTCCCGTCCGATCAGCCCCGGCCCGAAACCAATGGTCAGACGGATTTCTCCCGCTTCAATATTAGTTGGTATAATCCCGGTCCACGCTGGAAGGTGCTGCTGTGGTTTCTGACGAATTCGTTTTTTTTGAATACCTACCTACCCATCCCAATGACGCTCAAAGTCAGGGTGCTGCGGCTGTTCGGCGCTAAAATTGGCAGCAGTGTGATCATCAAACCAGCGGTTAATATTAAGTACCCCTGGTTACTTCGGGTGGGCAATCACGTCTGGATTGGGGAGCAGGTCTGGATCGACAACCTTAGCGAAGTCGTCATTGGCAACCATGTCTGCCTGTCACAGGGGGCTATGCTACTAACTGGTAATCACGACTACCGGCGATCTACATTCGACCTCACGACCCGGCCTATCACAATCGACAACGGCGTCTGGATTGGGGCTAAATCGGTGGTGGGGCCGGGGGTGCATTGCCAGTCGCACGCGGTATTGGCGGTTAATTCGGTAGCCACTCATTCGCTCAACCCGTATGGCATTTATCAGGGAAACCCGGCCGTTTGGATTCGGCAGCGAAAAATCGATTCGTAAGAGCAACTGATTGCGGATTGTTACTCACATAATTACCCTTGCTCTTATTCACTACTATTACACCTGTTTATAGTGAAAGTTTCCATCATTACGGTTGTCTACAACGGAGCTCAATACATCCGGGATTGCATTGACTCCGTAGTCAATCAAACGTACGCGACCATCGAGTATATTATTATCGACGGGAAGTCGACGGATGGAACCGTGGAGATTGTTCAGTCATACGGCACGAAAGTTGCCCGTTTTATATCGGAATCCGACCAAGGGTTGTACGATGCCATGAATAAAGGCATTCGTTTAGCTACGGGAGACGTTATTGGCTTGTTGAATGCCGATGATTTCTACCGGCACACGGAGGTTGTCGCGAACATGGTTGCTGTTTTTAAGCGAACTGCCAGCGACGCGGTCTACGGTGATATGATCTACGTAGACCGCAACGACACCCAGAAACTGAAACGCTACTGGCGGTCGGGCTGGTACCGAAAAGACGCGTTTAAATGGGGTTGGATGCCTGGCCACCTGTCGTTCTTTGCGAAGCGGGAGTTATACGAAAAATACGGCTCGTTCAGACTTGACATGAAAAGCGCGGCTGACTATGAACTGCTCCTGCGTTTCATTCATAAGAATAAGATTAAACTGGCCTATATGGACGAAGTGACAATCGTGATGCGGGCGGGCGGGATTAGTAATAGTAGCCTGAAAAACCGGCTTCGGGCCAACCGCGATGACCACTTAGCCTGGGAGTTGAATGGCCTGAAACCGTACTTTTTCACGCTTTGGCTGAAGCCACTGCGTAAGCTTAATCAGTATGTGAGCAAGCCGCCTGCCCTTGAAAACCAGTCGTAAACGAATATTGGACGCCGTTAACTCAAATTTTAATTGTAAAACAGGACAAACCAGTCACTTTTACGCCCCTTCTGATGCCACTGCCCGTCCAAGCGGAACTTTAGCAACAGAGCGGCTTTCACCCGCCTTTTCGGCAAACGTACCTGACCGGTGGAATGCCAGATAAACGACCAGCCCTATGAACATTGACCTTTTTATAGCTTACCTCCAGCACAAATTTCAGGATGACCTATTCACCCTGGGTCTGTACCAATGCATTTTATCATTCTTAGTAGCCTGCTTTGTCGCCGTTGTCGCCATTCCGGTCATCATCAAAATTTCGGAATTAAAATCCCTGATGGAGAAACCCGGCGAACGCCGGTCGCATACCACGCCAACACCAACCTTTGGCGGCATCGCCATTTATGCCGCCCTTCTGATTGCGTATTTTTTGTGGCCCAGCATTGACCAGACCGACATTTACCGCACGAACCTGTCGGTTGCGGGCATGACGATTTTGTTTTTTATTGGCATAAAAGACGACCTGGTCGGCATTGACCCTAATAAAAAGATCCTGTTTCAGGTGCTATCTGCGCTGATTTTAATTTTCTTCGGCGACCTGCGCGTCGATTACCTGTATGGCATTATGGGCTTCCACCACATCGAAGAAATTGTCAGTATTCTGCTGACGTGCTTCATTTTCATTGCCCTGACCAACGCGATTAACCTTATTGATGGCATCGACGGGCTGGCGGGGGGAATTGGCACCATTGCCAGTGCTACGTTCGGCGGCTGGTTTTTAATGACCAATCACTTTACCATGGCTTGCTTGGCGTTTACGCTGGCGGGCGCGCTGATTGGTTTTCTGCGGTTCAACTTTTCTCAGACCAGCAAGATATTCATGGGCAACACGGGCTCGTTGATTATTGGCTTCATGCTGGCGTTTTTCGCAGTTCGGTTCGTTAACCTCAACGCATCATTCCGGTACGAAGCAACGGCTTTTTTCAACGCACCAATTGTGGCAATCGTCATCCTGATTATCCCGATTTTCGATACGCTGCGGGTGTTTCTGGTCAGGATTCTGGCTGGCCGGTCCCCTTTTTCAGCCGACCGCAATCACATGCATCATATTCTGCTCGACAGCGGCCTGTCTCACATTCGGGCTACGGCCGTGCTGTGCGGAATCTCCTTAGCGAATACGGTCTTGTTTTTTCTGTTGAACCGCAACATCACCAACACCGAATCACTGCTGATTCTGGCCAGTCTATTCGGTCTCTACATGGTTGTCAGCTTTCTGCTTAAAATGCGCATCATGTACTTGTCAACGCATCCGCGTCGCCGGAGAGCAGTGCTGCGTCGGGAATTACAAAGCGGCTTGTTCGGTCGGCGGCTGGTCGATTACCTGTAACTCAAATCAGCGCTACCAAAAACGGCTTCCCCATGCGTAGGGGAAGCCGTTTTTGGTAGCGCTGATTTGAGTTACTGCAGCCAGTTTTCACAGATGTGATCGACAGATTTACGTATGGCTGATTGATCGGCTGTCTTCGATAAAAAGTAGCTGCTACCCCGCAGGCTGCTTTGCTCAATCTCCTCCTCACTGGCCGAATGCGACCAAATTACTACGGGCACGTCTCTCAGACGGTTGTGGCTACGAATCCAGGCCAGTATGTCCAAACCGTTCGTGGCGGGTAAGCGCAAGTCTAAGAAAATTAAATTGGGGGTCGGCAGGAAGGTGTCAGCGAAGGTAACGGCCTGTTCAAAATGCCTCACCTGATGAACTTTGGCCCGTTTGGTACACTGCTGCAGGACCATTTCCAACAGGATGGACTCATCCTCATCATCGTCGATTAAGAGTATATGGTTCTCCATTGCGCGTAGTCTACTGTCCCCTGATAGCGTATCTTTATGGGTCAACCCAGAAAAGTTACCAGTTGTTTTATAGATAGCGACAATAGTACTATCAGGCGTAAACCATTGACCATCAACAACAAATAAGCCAATCAGATTAAATACTGACTGGCTTATTAACGATGTGACCCCGATTGGATTCGAACCAATGACCGTCTGCTTAGAAGGCGTACGATTTACCCAAATTATAGCTTATTATTACTTATTACTTATCTAATAATCAGACTGTTGTGATATATTAATTTATTGTCCTTTAGTGTGGGTACAACATAACTTGTTATATTTGTTGTACCTAACGTTGTACCCAAAAGTTAGGTACAACAAATGGCACGGACAACGGAACACAAAGAAGGCAAGGCAACTGTAAAGGTCATTTACCGAACCGCTAAAACGCTTGCCGATGGGTCACACCCGTTCTGGTTACGCATTACCAAAGATCGTAAAAGCACGTTTGTAGCTACCGGCTTAAGTCTGTCTCCTAAGTACTGGAATGACAATTATACTGGCTACAAAGAAGCTGTTCGTAAAAGCTACCCCGAACCCTACCGGAACGAACTGATAAAAAAGCTGCACGAATGGGAACAGAAGTACAGCAATGCCGCTGATACGTTGGCCGATGGTGACGAAATGCACGACGCTAAAGCCGTTGCCAGCAAAGCCATTGAAGGCCGCAAGCAAGCCCGTAGGGTCACCTTACTGGCTTACATAGATGAGTTAGTTACCGGAATGGTAGCCGCCCGGCAAAAAGGGAATAGCATCATTTATAGAGACCTTAAAAACCAACTTGCTGACTTCATTCAGGATCACTACCGGAAAGAAGACATATCATTTAGTGAGGTAACGATACGGTTCTGCAACCAGTTGGAAACGTTCTTTCGGGAACGGGGTAACTCAGATACGACCCTGAGCAATCGCTACCGGACACTACGCGCTGTTCTCAACAAAGCTATTGCTGAAGGTGTAGCCAAACCAGACCACTACCCTTTTGCCCGCAACGTAGCCGAAAAGCACAAATTCAGTATCGGCAAGTTCGATACCTCAACGCAAAAGCGGGCAATCGGCCGGGATGAGGTACGTAAGATAGAAGACTTTACCCCTACTGGCAGCTTTACCGGCCCTCATGCCCACTTACGCAATGCCGTTGAAGTCGAACGCCTGACATTGGCAAAGAATGTATTCCTGTTCAGTTTCTACGTTGGCGGTATCAACTTTGTCGATCTGGCTAAACTCCGTTGGCGTAACCTGACTACCGACAGTGAGGGAAATCAGCGGCTCACTTACATACGACAGAAAACAGGCGGTAAGTTCTCTGTTCGGTTGTTGGCCCCCGCCATTACCATTATTGAGCAATACCGCCCCGATACGGGTAACGGGCCTGACGAGTACATATTCCCCATCCTCAACGGGAAACAGCATCAGACACCGACGCAAATTCACAACCGGACGCACAAGGTTTCTGCAATGGTCAACGCCGATCTGAAGACAGTAGGCCAGCGGGCCGGAATTGACACACCCTTAACTACCTACGTTGCCCGGCACTCATTCGCTACGGCCTTACGGCAAAAAGGCACCGCTACGGCCGTAATTAGTCAAATGATGGGCCATAAGACCGAAGCCGTTACCGCTATCTATCTGGATTCTTTTGCATCCGAAACCGTTGATTTAGCTTACGATGCTTTACTTTAGATTAAACTTCACAAATCATGCAAGGCGTATCACTCATCACTGACCAACAGGGGAACCCCCGAATTTTGACCATTGACGTACAGCAACACGACAGCCAGCTAAATCCGTTGATTGCCGGATTATTAGACCTCATTCGCCAACAGGATGAGGACACGGAACGAGCCGATTTTTACGCACAATCAATACAGGGATTAGCCCGCGCCTACGGAGACGATGAACCAGACTACTCGGACGCTGAACTGACCTGGACCAACCCCAACTACAAACCATGAACGAGGGGGATATAATTATTTGCCCGATTGCGTCCGTTACCGGCTCTGCCAAAGTACGGCCCGCGCTTGTGTTACGATCTTTGCCAACCTACAGCGATTTCCTGACGTGTGGTATTTCGTCGCAACTCTGGCAGGAAATATCCGGCTTTGACGAAGTACTAACCCCTGACCGTAGCAACAACCTACGAACCTCATCGGTAATACGGCTTAGTTTTCTGGCAGTGGTAAAACCATCCGACGTTCGGGGCGTAATTGGCCGGGTTCCTGATTCAGTACTCAATACCCTACGACGACGGTTAGCCGACCACTTAACAAAAACCCTGTAGCAATTGAATCGACAACTCTATCAGAGTCGATTTCATCGGAAACTGTTGATTCATCCTGTGGTACTTCGTTGTAACTTTTAATCATACTAAAATGAAATACGTTTTTGATTTAATGAATGAGGATAGTATCAAAAATGGACTTAAAGAGATGTTACAGGAATCCGTTCGCAATGCTGCTTATTATGATGGAGACCCTGAACAAGGTGGAAAAAGAATTACCCGTAACGAATCACCTGTATTCAATGGAATAATTGAGGCAATGGTAGCAGCAACAGGGCTACCCTATGTACCAACTGACGACGCCGAAAAGATGATAGTAGCCCGTCAGGAATTCTATATAAAGCAACTTGCGAAAACGAAAGAACGGCGAAAATGGAATTCAGGAAAGGAAAGTACAGATAGTGATATTAAAGAATATCGCCAGCTATGGTTAAAAGAAGAGTTAGAAAATATTGATCGTTGGAAGACACAAGCCCCGCAGGACAGACCAGAGATTATTATCGAGTTAGATAAGTACAAGAACTATGTATCAAACGAAGTCAACATGATTCAGACTGGTACACCCCCCGAAATCTACAGTCTTTGCACTGCCGAAACATTCAAAACTGATATTGGTGAACTGTGCGATAAATGCCCTTTGCCGGTATACATACGGACTAAAATAAAAGCGCAGATAACATTTCAAGCTCAACAGCAAAGAGAAATCCTAACTAATCTTCAGTTTATTGAATACTGTAATGATGAGATTAAAAACGCACAAAAATCTATGATGGAGACAAGCCTTTTTGTACAACAGGACAAAGATTCGCCGATATTTCGCAATGCCAGAACGCTTGTATTTATCTGGAACAAGGAGCGTATAAAAGAATTAAACAGAGTACAGATAGAGGCCGCTCCTACCTCCATATCCCACCAAACAAGCACCCCAGTCAATTCAACACCAACGATCACCGATGAGCGAAGTAAAGAACGTAAACAGCAATCAGGCACTAAAAAGCGGTATGAGCAATACAAAGCCGACTTTAATAATTTTCAATTATTAGAGAGTAAAGGCACAAGTGAAGCGACGCGACTTGCAGCCAAAAAGCATGGTGTTAGTATTGATACAATAGAGCGGGCATTAGGTTTTAAAAAGTAAATGGTAATGCAACTTGCCTTTTGCCCCGGTGCAACTTGCCTTTTGCCCTCTCATTCTTTGATTTTACCGAAAAGTTTCTAATTTCTTTGTGGCTGAACTTTAAACAAGTCAGCCATGAGCGATTTAACCGATGTAAAGTTTTTTCTGGCTTCTTTGATTCGCCCAATTGTCAAAGAGGCCGTTCGAGAGGAGTTTAGCGCCCTCACTACTACCAGCCACACCGCACCTGATGAAGTTGGCGGTATCGAGTTGGCCCGGCAAGTCACCCGACTGAGTGCCGCCCGTATCTATACGCTCGTATCAGAGCGAAAATTACCCCATAAGAAACGCGGTAACCGGTTGGCGTTCCGTCGTTCTGAACTTTTGAACTGGTTGGATGAGGGCAACCGCGAAACGATAGGAGGGCCGGACGCATGAGCACAGCCCTTGCCCACCTCAACACCCTGGCCGATCAGCATAAGGCGCAGCGATCTCCCAACTTTCCGGCCAAATACATTCCCCGCAGCAAGTACAATGACCGGGACGCCAACGGCCTGACAAAGTGCATTGTCGATTTTTGCAACTTGACAGGCCATTTTGCCACCCGGCTACAATCTACCGGAACGTACCGCGCTGATGTGAATAAGTACATTCCAAGTCAGCAACGGGCCGGACTGCCAGACGTGTTCGCCGTTATCGAGGGCCGCGCTGTATTTGTCGAGGTCAAGCACGGATTCGACCGGCTATCTGAAGTACAAAACGAGACCATTAGCGATCTGCAAAGAGCAGGGGCAAGCGTCTACATAGCTCGTGACTTTCAGAGCTTCTATAACTGGTTTACGGCTCAATTCCTGACCCCGCCCTTTGTATGAATCCATAACTAAAGCAGGCCGATACCCCACAGTATCGGCCTGCTTAACTCATCAATTATATGGCAACTGAACTCCATAAAGATACGCTAACCGCGTCGGATATAACAGCGCAGATCACCGCCGATGCCCACCGGCTTAAACATACGGCCTTTGTCTGCCAGCCACACGCGCAGCTAATGACCAATTTGTTAGAGCAGGTGCAAAGAATTGATTATCGGGAGCGGGCCGGGTTTGAACCTGATGATGAGGACGCGAAACTTAAAAAGCCCCACTATCTCATTATTACCGTTGAGGAAGTGTTAGCCCTGGCCAGCCGCAACCGGTGGGACTTATGCCAGCGTGAAGGCTTTTTCTATTCCTACAACGGGGCATACTGGAAACCGTTCGGGAAAGACGACCTGAAAGCATTCCTACGGCAAGCCGCCGAACGCATGGGCGTTGATAAATTTACGGCCCGATACGTTGAGTTTTCCAAAGACCTGTTCGAGCAGTTCACCGAAACGGCCACCTTACCCGCCCCGCCCGTCAACCGTGAATCTGTCCGTATCAACCTGACCAATGGCACGTTCGAGATCAGCACCGATAGCCAGGATATACGCGCCCCCGCTGCCGCTGACTTTCTGACCCATCAGTTACCCTTTGCCTATGACCCCACAGCGACCGCCCCACAGTTTGAGCAGTTTCTAAACCGGGTACAACCCGATCCCGATTGCCAAAAGCTGTTAGCCGAATATTTAGGCTATGTCTTTATCAGTCCGGCAAAGTTGAAATTGGAAAAGACCCTACTGCTTTACGGTTCAGGGGCAAATGGCAAATCAGTATTTTTTGAGATTGTTACGGCCTTGCTGGGACCGGATAATGTGTCTCATTACTCCCTGCAAAGTTTGACCAATGAACCCGCTTATTGCCGCGCTCATCTGGCTACGAAATTGGTCAACTATGCCAGCGAGATAAACGGCAAGTTAGAAGCTGACACGTTCAAACAGATGGTTTCGGGCGAACCCGTCGAAGCCCGCTTACCCTACGGTCAACCCTTCATTCTGACTAATTACGCCAAACTCATCTTTAACTGTAACGAGTTACCCGCCGATGTGGAACACACACCTGCCTATTTTCGGCGGTTCCTCATCGTACCGTTCGGCGTAACCATTCCTGAACACGAACAGGATAAGCAGTTAGCTAACAAGATTATTGAGTCGGAGCTATCGGGCGTGTTCAACTGGATACTATCGGGTTTACGTCGGCTACTGGCACAGGGCCGCTTTACCGACTGTGAAGCGGTACGGACGCAACTGGAAACCTACAAGCGACAGTCCGACACCGTGCGGCTATTCTTGGATGAGCAAGGATATCAGGTCAGCACCAATCCTATACCCTTGAAAGACTTGTATCGAGAATATAAGGCGTATTGCATTGAGGATGGATACCGACCGGTGAACAACCGCAATTTTCAGAAGCGGCTAAATGCCAACGGTGTACAAACCGAACGCGCCCGGTTTGGCTATGTAGCTTATGTGCATAGAACTGACATGCCGTACTAAAAATAAAAGTTGTTTTCAAGCCTGCACAACCTACACAGCCTACACAGATCAGCCCCTCGTATTTTTTTCTGATACGTGTAGGCTGTGTAAGCAGTGTAGGCATAAACAAACCTTTTTTTCCTATGTCGACACAAACCAAGCCTTACCGCTATCAACTCCCTAAAAAGGCAATCAAAGCTGATTGCCCACAGTGCGGGCCACGTCACCGTAAAACCCTAAGTCGCTATGTGGACAGCCGGACGGGTGAAGCCTTACCCGAACTCTACGGCCGTTGCGACCGGGAAAGCAATTGCGGCTATCAGTTAAGCCCTTATCAGAAAACAGCGTCGGGCATGAGTTACGCCGATGAGGTCAACCAGTATAGCCAGATGCCACCCATACCGAAATTATGGTTTCGTATAGCCGGGAAATGGAAACGCAACGGCTGCGCTCGTGAAGGTGTGGTAAGTGGATTTCAAGACGCTTTGATTGGCGCAACTCCTGAACAGGCCGAAAAAGTAGCAAAATTTATTTTCGATAAAGCTACACGTTCTACACAACCTACACTGACCACCCCCATCTATTGCATTCCTGATGAGGTGTTCAGCCCAACGTTAGGCCACTACCAGCATAACCAGTTTGCCCGCTTACTTAGTAGGCAGTTCGGAAACTCTGAAGCTCTTACGCTATTACAACGGTTCCAGATTGGCACGTCGGCACGTTGGCCGGGTGCATGTGTGTTCTGGCTGAAGGACGAGCAGCACCGCGTTCGAGCGGGGCAAGTCGTGTTGTTTGCTAACGACTGGCATAAGGCTAATTACGCCGATCAGGAAGGCAATCAAAAGGTTTGCATTAGCTCAGTCAGTCATGGTCTGTTACGCCGATATCGTCAGCAGGAACAACCCGCGCCGGACTGGTTGACCGATTACCACAAAAACGCCCCCCGTTGGCCTATCTTGTTTGGTTTGCACCAAATAGCAACTGCCCCGGTAGATCAGCCCGTTGCTATCGTAGAAGCCCCCAAAACGGCCGTTGTGTGTTCGGCCCTAATACCGGATTTTGTCTGGTTGGCTGTTGGTGCATTATCCTACCTCAACGCCGAACGATTAGCCCCCCTTCGTGGCCGCGCCGTAAAACTGTTTCCTGATTTGTCGAAAGATGGGAAAGCGTTTGCCCGTTGGAGTAAGGTTGCGGACGACCTAAACACGAAATGCTATCAGATCAGCGTATCAGATTTGTTGGAGCAAGGGGCTACCAACCAACAGAAAGAGCAGGGGTTAGACCTGGCCGATTTTTTGCTAAACACACCGGTTGTCGTTCATACTTTGGCAGAATGGGCCACGAACCCTGGCAGTATCTGTCGTCCTTACGAATCCCAACTTGAGCGGTTGATTGTTGAGCCATGCGATACGTACCCAGCCGAATGGGATAATTAAAAGCTGTTTTGAAACTATTAATTAACAACATTAAAATGCTTAATTAAGATGTTCATAAAGTTAACTTTTGATCTCTAAATTAAGCAGATCGACTACTAAATCTAAATACGCATTTAGAATTTTCTCATTGGTAATTTCATTTCCGTTAAGCGAATTTTTTAATATAAAATCTTGCAAGTTTTCGGGAATAAGAGTTTTAAGATGAGAATTTTTGACAAAGCTACGAACTTCATCATCACTCATTTTCTGATTATCAGGTTTAAATAAAAGAAGCTTCAAATCGTCGTATTCTTTTCTGTTTCTAAATGGAGAAATTATATAATGCGTTATTGGTTTTAATCTAAAGTTTGGGGTAAATTCATCAAAACTGTTTTCAACTGACAAGTATTTGAAATATTTTTCAATAGGATACATTGAAGTACGCCTTTTTCCATCCGAAAAGTTTTCAAGTAAACCTTTTAAAATTTCCTGTTCCGATAGCTCATTGCATAATACTGGTAAGCCTTTTTGTAAGTTTTCTTCAAAAATCATAACTGAATACAGTGCCTCTTCCGTTTTAAAAATCTTGTAATCCTTAAGATAGAAATTATTTAAAAGCATATAAGAATCAAAATAAAAATTATCCCATAAAACCAAGTCTGCAATGAAATTTTCAATTGCGTGAAAATTTCCAAATGCATCTTTAGTCTTTTCGATAGTATCTGGAAGTAAACTTTTATATTTATGAGTAAACAAAATACTTTTCGAATGAATAAATTCGAACAATTTTACAGGTGACTTGTCTAAATTTGTGCATATTTCTTCCGGCAAAACAGCAAGACCATATATTTCAGCTTTTGAATTTATGGGGATTTTTGCCATTTTAGCCGTAAGTTCAAGATGAAAATATTGAAATGCGATAATTTCATCGAAAGTTTTGCAGTTAGATTCAAATAAATTTATAATCTCACTTAACGTTTTTGGTAGAATATTATTAAGAAAATCATTATCAATCTCTCTTTGTTTTTTTCTAATAAACCCATCTCTTGAAATAGTTAGAATTTTGTCTGATTCTGGACTTTGTAAATTCCACATAATGTTGCAATATGTAAGCTTATAGTAATGCGGAAATTCAACATCTACTTTTATATCTCTAACAAGATATTGATCTTGATAATATTGACCAGGATGTGGATGCCTTTTATTGTTAGTAAAACTATCTAAAAATGCGATCCTAAAGTTTGATCCGACTGCAATTCTTTCGTCTACAATAAAAGAATATCGATGAAACGATAGATGTGGTCGATATAATGTCACCTGATATAAATCAGTGCGAATTTTATCAGAATTGTATAAACTTTTGAAATGATCTCTATCGAGATTAGAGTTTGTTTTTTTGATTTTTTCATTTGAAATAATTATTTCAAGTACATTAACCTGTTTAAATTCTTGCAGGAGAAATTCAATAATTTTGTAGAAATATACTTCACCATATTTATCACTAAATGTATCAAACTGCTCGACAATTGCATTGTTAAAACTTTTTGGAAACAATTCAGAAAAGTTAGATTTAGAAAGAGTAAAAGAAATTTCTGTTCCTCTTGACATAGGAGGATTCGAAGAGGTCACCTTGCAGTATTCTCCGTTTTTTGCAGAATGAAAAATAATCTCTTTTGACGGTTCAGAATCTGTTTTGGTTCGAACTGTAAATTTGTTAGTTACCAAAAACAAAGATTGTAACCCTATACCGAAAGCGCCAGTGGGCTTAAGCCAATATGGCATAGTTTGTTTTATATCTTGGAACGATTTGTCCTTACTTCTACTTTGACCTACTTTATTCGTCATTCTTATTAAATCACTATCTGATATTCCTGTCCCATTATCTTTAACTTTGATAACTACATATTGCTTATTGTCATCAAGCCAATCTATATTTAATTCTATTGGAAAGTTATCCCAAATTTCATTAGGTAAATCTCCAGGAAATAAAATAGAGTTTATTACATCTTGATGAGTTGTGTTACTTTCCATACCTAAATGCTTCTTTATGAGAAAATCGTACACGCCTGACTGTACGAGTCTCCATATCTCAATTTTTGATGCGTCAAAAGCGTTTTGTATCAGTTCCCTAAAAAAAACAAATTCAGCGTTTTGATATATTGCTGATCCTTCGAAAATTTCAAAAACTTTTTCATTTGATATACTAAAACGAAGGTTCATGAAATCCCTTTTTGACTCACTACCCTGAAACAAAACCTTCAGCTTTCCACGTGATATAGTTGGCGCAATACCTATTAATTCTATTGGGGCTATGTACGACCATTCTTTACTTTGATCTTCAACTTCTTTTTGAAGCCAATCAAACCAATCACGTGCAACCCTATATACTCTGTCATCACTACAGTCCGCTGTGATCTCAATGGATTTAGGTGAAATAAGCAAATGCTTTATTGATGAATGCTTCTGGTAATGGTTATCAGACGTTTCAGGTAAGTTTTCATCAATAACTTTACTTTGAAATAAATTAAATCTTTTATCATCTACATCTAATAAATCACCTATTCTTAATAAACAAGCAATAAATCTTGGGTGCATTTTATCGCTTGAATAACCGTCAGATATATATTCTAAATTATCAATTACTTGATAAAAATCAATACCATGTGCAAAAGCAATGTCAGATAACACAACTGAAAATCTATTGGGTATCCCTGTCAAGTTAAATCCATTCATTAAATCATAAAATTCTTTATCCTTACCTAATAGAATATTTTTACTTCTTAAATGGTGATTTTTACGGTAATAGTCAGCAATTATAAGTGTAACAGATTTTCTTATTTTTAAAGGAAGGTTTGAGTTATAATCATTTTCACTTTTCGTATTAGAGCTTATATCTAACAAAAGTATGGCTGATTCTTGTAAATCTTTATCATTACTTAAAATACTAATATCATTCAAGTAAGCTTGAAATTCTTTTTCCTTCCAATTCTGCTCTAAAGTACTGTAAAATACAACCATCCCAAGGTCATGAGTAAAAGCTGACATTAAGATTAGCCATGTATCTGTTGGGCTTAGTTGTTTAATTCTTTCTTCGCCTAATAATGATTCTATATTTTTTATTATAGTTTCTGAATGACTATTATCATGTAAACTATAGTGAGGAAAGTTTATGCTAATTGCATTTTGTGCATTAGGAACAAACTTTTTATTTAATTTCCAAATTGAATTCAATAATTCAACTTGTTGATTTTCATTACTGATAGATAATAAGTGTTTCTCAAGTGTGTACATTGTTGTGACTTTGTTTCTAAATTTAAAAATGACTTTTAGTTTTCGATACTTCTTATTTCCTCATCCGTCAATCCATACAACGCGTAAACCAGTCGGTCTATCTCTGCTTCTAATGCCAACGTATCAGCGATTGAGTTATCAGCTTTAGCAGTCAAAATTTGGTCAACAGCGATTTCAATGGTTTTCTTCTCGACGTTTGTGGCAATGGGAATAGGAATCTGTTCAACGTACTGTCTAAAGAATCTTAAATAGCCGCCACGAATTGCGGTTGACAGATTGATGTAAAAGTATAAAACGGCATTTGAGTTCAACAGAGCTAATAGATATTTATCATCTTTAGGAATGAAGTAAGCCGTATTTACACAGTACGTTCCTACATTATCATACATAGCTTGAACCTTAATCCCAATGTCAGGGAAAGATATTTTATTACCTTCAAACTCTTTATAGTAGGCACATGCCCGAAACTCCCACCAATATTCACCTTTGTCTGAACGAACTTTAGCTTTAGCTTCAAATGGTGCGAGATGTTGGCAAATAGCTGGATAACTACTTTGCAGATGTTGCCATCCTGTTTTTTCATCCACTTTACCGAATTGTTTGCGAGTGCTGCCACTTGGAAAAAGGAGTAGGTATTTATCAACGGTCGGCGTTTGATACCGTTTAATATCCCGACCCGCCAAAAATGGTTTGATTACCTCAGTACTACGTGGGTCTTCAGCAATCAGCTTGTTTTTAGTAGCGGCATCAATAACGAAGGCTTCGTTTAGCCCGGTTAAGACACCCCGATAGATTTTACCGTTTACATATTCGCCCAATGGCTTACCCGCTGCCCGTAGTTTAGCCATTAGTTGCTGAACTGCTTCGTTGGTTAACTGCCAGCCCTCATCCTGCAAATTGGCGGTTGTTACGTCGAACCGATTAGCCTGGATAAGATTGGCTAATCCATCGGCATATTGCAACGTATCAATCTGAACCGCCCGAAAACTCCCGGTAGCCAGTGCCTTACGAATGCTCAGAATGCTGGGATACGTGGTCGCTTCGTCAAAAACGGGCAAATCGCCAAAGTCAGCAATTTGCTCAATAGCCAGCGTTTTTAGCCACCTACGCAGGTTGCCCCCGTAGCTCGCTCTCATCCACTTATTTGGAATGATAAAAACGAACTGACCATTGGGCCGCAAAATTCGTACGCCATGCTCTATGAACATGACGTATAGATCAGCAGTACCCGCGTATGTTTTAGTAAAATCCTTTTTCAGTAACGCTTTCGATTCGCCTAACTCCTCTTGCCGGATATATGGCGGATTGCCAATGATGGCATCAAAGCCGACGTAATTCCCTTGCTCGTTGAGCACTTCGGGAAATTCAAACCGCCATTCAAATGACCCCCGGTATAGGGCGTTATTTTCAACGTTGGCTATTTCCGTTTCAATCAGGTCAATGTACTTATTCGTTCGGATAATTTCAGCAGCGACCAATTTCGGGTCTTTCATCGGGTTGCCGAAAATATCAATGTTGTTATCCAACAGCACCCGCTGCCCGCGTAGGTCGGCTAACTTTTTTCGTTTTGGGTCGCGGTTGGACACCGTTTCGCGGAACTGGCTTTTTATCTCATTAATGAAGCGTTGCAGTTCGGCTTTGGCTTCTTTACTCTTAGCGTCTTTGTAAGCGGCTACTGCGTCTTTGTATGTCCGTAGCGAAAATTTTTGCTTTATGAATACCTCGCTGAGGTCTTCGGTAAGACTAAACTTGCTTAACAGGCTGTTACCCTGTTTGATGTTAATATCAATGTTGGGCAGCGTTTCCAGTTCCACAAAACCGGATTCGTCGGTGTAGTAGGCGTTTTTCAAAAGCTCAATCCAGAGCCGCAACCGGCAAATCTTGACTGAGTTGGGGTTAATGTCTACCCCAAACAGGCAATTTTCAATGATGGTCTGCTTTTCATGGAATAGCGTCTTTTGCACCCGTTGTCGTTCGGCTGTTGGCTTGCCCGTCGCTTGTAGCACGTACTGAAACGGCGTTTCGTCCTCATCCTGTACAATCATTTCATCGTTTAGAATGCTAACCGTATAGTCCTTTATCCGCTTGCCATTCTCATCCTGCCAGATGCCCAAATCTGACTTCACCGCTATTAGTTCGTTGAGAGCCGATACCAGAAAATGCCCCGAACCAACGGCCGGATCACAAATGCGTATTTCGTTGATGAGTGCGTTTGCTTCAGCCCGGTCAAGGTCTTTGTTTTCGAGGGCTGTAAAGTCGGCACAGTTCCATCCTTTGGCATCGTTGAACTTTTGAACAACGGCCTTACGGATGGTTTCCCGGCACATGTATTCGGTAATGAATCCTGGCGTATAGAATGACCCGTCTTTGTAGCCGTTGATTTTCTCAAAGATCAGCCCCAACACACTGGCATTGATGAGCGTCCGGTTTTTCTCCTGAATCGTTTCCCGGCTTTCCGACGCAAAATCATAGGCATCCAAAAACGCGAATAGGTACGACAGGGTAGACAGGTCTTTTGTCATCCGGTAAGCCGGGTTGTCAGTCAGGACGCTGTTACGCAGTACGGGCAACGTTAGACCATTATCTAATTGATTGATGCCGATGGTATCGTTTTCTAACTCCGTCGACTCAAACAATGAACTATTGAGGTAAGGAACCTTGCCAAACTTAGTTTGTATCGACGCTTGCCGTTCGGATGGCTTTTTAGCCAGTACCCGAAAGAACAGTTTGTTGAGTTCGTCAAAGTCAGGTATGATGCCGCTGTTCAGAAAAGAATATTCCTTATTGCCAGCATGGTACTTGACCAACTGCGATTCTAACAGCTTTAGGAACAGTACCCGGTTAACCCACGTAATGCACAGTTCTAATGCTACGCTAAATAGCTGTTCGTCGGCCGTTGCCCCGTACTGTGCCCGGTCGTGCAGTTGGTAGAACTTACCTGACGAGTCGAGCTCGATCAATGCGTTTTCCAATAACGACCCTTCATCCCGCTTGCCCGCTTCCTTGCGTCGAATGACTTTCTTACCCCCGTCTTTTACCTCTTCTAAACCGATCAGGTGCAAAAGCTCGGAATAGAATTTGGGATTAAGCCGGTTGCTATCGGTCGCCGTTGGCAGCTTTAGCAGGTGCGTAGGAGATAGCACCTTATAAAGCGGTAACAGAGCTTTGTCATTGGCCGTATCGTCGTCAGCTACGATTTTCTGAAAGTCCCGTAGGTCGAAATAGGTAAAGGCTATTTCCTCATCTAAGCCCGCCAAAAAGGGTTTCGCGATTTCATTGTAAAACAGTTCGTTATTAGTGCTGACTTTTTGCTTTGATGCCCAGGCTTTGTACTCTTTGGTTAGATGAGCGTCCCGAAAGAACAGCCGATCAATTAGGGCCGCGTCAAAGATGAACCATTCGTAAATATTGGTAATGACGCAGTATCGAATGTCGCTGTTTTGCCCGTCAATGCGTTCGCGGAAATAGTACAACAGCAGTTCGTGAAAGGCTTTAGCATTGAGGTTTTGGCGGCTTATCATTTCGCCTTTGTTGGCGGGTCGTTTCACCTCAAATAGCACCCCGGCTGGAGCAGTTGCGTCTTTACCCGAATGAATTACAAAATCGGTTCTCCCCTTTGGCGCAACCAAGTACAACTCCTTGTAATAGACCTCTTTTAGTAAGTCCATTAAATGCCCTTTTGCGTTTTCCTCACTTTCCCGTTCATTGATGAGACTGAGCAGCTTTGTGTAATTTGTTTTGAAACGGTCAATCTGTTCCCGGTTGCCGGATTGGAGCCGATAGGTTTTTTCAAGGGATTCGGTAGGTGTAAGGGCCGTAAGCAACATTTTTTGTATCTTTAAGAACAGCAAGTAACGAACCGTTTGACAGTCTGACAAATGAATCAGGATAAATACGTTAAGCGGTCGGTATTCTAAAATAGAACAAAAATAGAGCCATGTCATTCGAGAAGGGGAGAGCCAAAACCGGGGGCCGTGAAGCTGGAACACCGAACAAAGCGGTGAAGGAGTTGCGCCAGCAATTGCAGGAAATTGTTCAGACAACCTTAAACGAGTTGCCCCAAACATTGGCCGCAATGGAACCCACCGACCGGGCACGGTTGCTGACAGCTCTACTACCTTATGTGATGCCGAAACTGAACAGCGTCGAACTAAAAGCCGAACAACAGGACGATTTACCAAAGAAGGGGTTACCGCCCTGGCTTAGTCGTCCCTTGCCTACCTCAACTACGGAACTCACTTCTAATTAACTGCAATCATGTCATTCGAGAAAGGACGCGAAAAGACCGGGGGCCGTAAAGCGGGTAGTACTAACCGAACCAGTTCCGAGATAAAGAGTAAGATTGCCGCCCTCATTGACGATCAATTTGATATGATTCAGGCGGACTTAGAGACGTTGGAGCCAAAAGACCGGGTCAGTGCCTATCTGAAATTTATGGAGTACGTGCTACCCAAACAGCGGGAACAGAAAATAGACCTATCGACGCTTACTGATGAGCAGATAGACGACCTGTTAGATAAGGCACTGGCTAAAATTGAGTAATGCTATGAAGCGGGTTGAAAAGTTAAAAGTATTGCAGGATGTTTTGCAAGGCCAAACCAGTCAATTACGCCTGTTGCATCGCCAACAAGGTATGAAGTCTTTGCCATACCTAAGTGTGGCCGGTATTGTGGATATTCGGCAATGCCCCCCGGCTTTATATGAGTTACCTGTTTTATACAGCTACTATCCTACATTAAGCGGATACGAAGAATATTACGAGCCGTTACAAGAGTGTTTACGGCGTTTTGATGAAGTAGACCCTAAACTACGATTTTTGTTCGGTTCGGCTTTTGGCCTGATTTGGCCTACTGACAGACAGTACGATGATGTGCCCTTGCAGTACATTCAGGTGGGGTGCCGAGACTACCAAGAACGCTATGTGCCGGGGGGAACAGTAAGGGACTTACGCCGATATTTCAATCAGTCGACCGACTGCTTTGACGAACGCCCTCATTTGTCAATATTCATTGAAACTAAGTCCGAACAATTTGATTGGTACGTTAAAAGACCTCTTTTGGAGTAGTAGCTATGAGACGAGCACACAACCGCGCCGAAAAGTTGGCTCTACTATCTAAAATTGTCGAGGGTAGACTAACCAATAAAGTCGTTAGCGACATTCGCAAAAGCCGCGAACCAATGTATATAACCCTGGATTTAACAGACGGTGAAAATGTGTTGGAGCCAAACGACCCTACCTACCATATTGAGGTTTTCGACGACTGGAAACACACCCGATGCTACTGGCAATACGCAGACGGACGTATAGAAGAAGCTCAACAGATCAATAACTATTCATGAGCCGCGTTAACCTAAACATCAAACGTCAACTACTTGCAGACTTATTCGAGGGCAAGACGGACAATTTACGGACGTATCAACGTAAACAGGTTATTTCTGCTTTTCTTTTCCGATGGGTCATTGATGCCAGAGCTATAGACGGTACTATTACGACCATTGATAAGCAAGGCAATAAAAGCCTGATGAGTGAACAGGATTTTGAGCAAATACCTACCCGCGCCCCCATTTGGCGAGTTGTCGACCATACAGGCGGGATAAAGACACCCGAAATTGATGAGGAATACTAAGGGCCGTAATTGGCCCTTTTTCATACTTATAAATGAGGAGCAGTAAGTTTGTTGTACCTAATGTTGTACCTCAAAACAAAAAAGCACTCAACATAATTGTTAAGTGCTTGATAATCAATGTGACCCCGATTGGATTCGAACCAATGACCGTCTGCTTAGAAGGCAGATGCTCTATCCAACTGAGCTACGGGACCAAAATAGATTAGGAACTTTCAAAAAACAGAAAACCGCCCTTTTCGATTGAAAAGGGCGGTTTCTGGTGTCGGGGTGGCAGGATTCGAACCTACGACCTCCTGCTCCCAAAGCAGGCGCGATACCGGGCTACGCTACACCCCGAATGTGTTAAGCTTTTCCGCTCAACGGGTGCAAAGGTACGAATAAAAACATCGTAACCGCATGTCCACTGAACTAATTATCTTAACGCTGCGGAGAGAGAGGGATTCGAACCCTCGGTACCGTTACCAGTACGACAGTTTAGCAAACTGTTCCTTTCGGCCACTCAGGCATCTCTCCAAAACCGATTACCCGCTCAACGGTTAATCAGGGCACAAAGATAGAGCGATTCGCTGTTTTCGGCAAGTAGTGTTCTGCAAAATCTTTTGGCATTCGCTACTTTCGCTTTTTCGGTGCCAATCTACGCTTATCAGCCGGGTTAGCATTCGTCCATCTGAGGTTGCTCATGAACTGGCTTTATTCGTTTTCTTCTACCGAATTCATTTTCACCGGCCTGTTCCTGCTGTTCTACGCCCTGTATGTACGGCGTACGTTCCGGCTGGCGCAGCAGCTTAATACGTCAGCCTGGGGCGTCGTTCCAAAGTTTTTTTTGCGCGGGACCTACCTGAGCCTGCTAATTATTGCGCTGCTTGGTCCATCGTTCGGTGAAGCCGACAGCGAACTGGCGACGGCGGGCCGGGATGTGTTTCTGTTGGTCGATGTTTCCCGCTCAATGGACGCCGGGGATGTGGTGCCAACCCGGTTAGAACGGGTAAAGTATGACGTTCAGCAACTCTGTGATACGCTGGCGACCGACCGCTTTGGCCTACTTCTAACATCCTCAGAATCAATTCTTTTGTCGCCCCTGACGGCCGACCATGACGCCCTAAATCAGTTTATACGAAACATTCGCACGAGTGATGCGTCCGTGGGCGGCACCGACCTGTGCACCGCCATTGAGCTGGCCCGCCAGAAACTGCTGGCCGACCCCTCAACCCGGCAACGGGTAAAAGTCATTGTACTGTTTAGCGACGGCGAAAACTTCGGCTCCTGTGAGCGTACCAATCTGGTCAGGCTGCGCACAGCGGGTGTGTCGCTCATTACGGTGGGCGTAGGCACCGAAGCAGGGGCGTCTATCCGCGCGGGGCGTGATTTCATTCGTGATAATGACCGGCAGATCGTTCGCAGCCGACTGAACCGGGGCTTTCTGCAGGGTCTGGTCAGCGACGGGCGTGGCCAATACGTAGAAGCCGATGCCAGCGGCCAGTACGTCAATGAACTGGTCAGCGTTATCCAGTCGATAAAAGGCCGCGTAGTCGACCAGCAGCGAATAGCCGTATCGACCAATAAATATTACTATTTCGTGTTGATTGCCCTGGGACTGATAGCTCTGGATCTGATTGTGACGGTACGAACATTCAGGCTGTGAGTTTGTCTGGCGGTTTCCACTTATTTTTGACCGGTCGTTGAGTACCGTAGCATGATTTATCTGTTCCTTATGGCGTGGCTGTGGTGGACACATCCACTCGCCAATCAGATTTCCCGCAACAATCAAGCTCGTCAGGACGCCGAACGGGCCTATCATGCGGGGCGGTTTAATCAGGCTCTGGCCTTGTACGCCGGGTTAAGCCGGACAACCACAACCATTGACCCGGCTGTGCGCCTGAACTTAGGCCACACGTATTTTCGGTTAGGACAATATGCCAAAGCTAAACCACAGTACGAAACCCTGCTCCGATCCGACCGTCAGGATTTGCGGGCGGTGGCGGCCACGCAACTCGGCGTCATGGCCTGCTTCGACCGCGACAGCGCCACGGCACTCATGCTGTTTCGGCAGGCACTGCTTGAAAACGCCGATAATGAACCTGCCCGGTATAATTTTGAGTTAATAAAGAAGCGTTATTCCGGCAAACCGCTTTCCATAAACCAGCAACCGAAGCGAGCGGCCCGTCAGCCGTTGCTGGTCAATAAATCCCAGCCAGCGGGCGGGCAGGTAGAGCGGTCGGCACGTCAGGACGAACTGCTGCGCCGGTTTGGGCAACTGAACCTGAGTGAAGAACAGGCATTGCAGTTACTCAATGCCATGCAGCAGGATGATCTGCCGTATGCACTGACCCGCTCGGCCCGGCGTTCGGGAGCGAAGCCAGCCGCGAATGCGAACCGCTGGTAAATACACTGAATCAACAGCACGCATGAACGAAGTTGTTATTGTTGCCGCCGTCCGAACGCCCATTGGCTCATTCGGGGGCGTTTTATCTACCCTGTCAGCTACCGACCTGGGCGCAGCCGCCATTCAGGGTGCGTTAGCCCGCGCCGGGGTTCAGCCCGACCAGGTGCAGGAAGTGTACATGGGCAACGTGGTGTCGGCCAATGTTGGTCAGGCCCCCGCCAAACAGGCAGCGCTCAAAGCAGGCCTGCCCGCCAACATTCCCTGCACAACCATCAATAAAGTATGCGCATCGGGCACCAAAGCCATTATGCTGGCGGCTCAGGCCATTCAGTTAGGTCAGGCCGACGTGATTGTAGCGGGTGGCATGGAAAGTATGTCGAACGTGCCTTATTATGTGCCGAAAGCACGATTTGGCTATAAATACGGCAATGCCGAGTTAGTGGACGGTCTCGCCCGCGACGGGTTGGTCGACGTGTACGACCAGTGCTCAATGGGCGTTTTTGCCGACCGAACCGCCGAAAAGTACGCCATTAGCCGCGAAACGCAGGATGCTTATTCGGTGCAGTCGTACCGGCGGGCGGAGGAGAGTACTCAGAGCGGCCGGTTCAGCGCCGAAATTGTACCGGTTGAGGTAGCCGGGCGCAAAGGCAGCGTGACGGTAAGCGAAGACGAGGAGTACAAAAACGTTATTTACGACAAAATTCCGACCCTGAAGCCCGCTTTTGGGGCAGGCGGCACGGTAACGGCCGCCAGTTCGTCACCCATCAGCGACGGGGCATCGGCATTGGTCGTGATGAGCCGCCGGAAAGCCGACGAACTGGGACTGAAACCATTGGCCCGGATTCTGGCCTATGCCGATGCCGAGCAGGAGCCGCAGTGGTTCACCACAGCCCCAACTAAGGCCGTGCCGCTCGCGCTCGAACGCGCCGGACTAACCGCCGATGATATTGATTTCTTCGAGATCAACGAGGCCTTTGCCGTGGTGCCGCTGGCATTCAGCGAGGTGCTGAATGTACCGCAGGAAAAGCTTAACGTTTTTGGCGGAGCCGTGTCCATTGGTCATCCATTGGGCGCGTCGGGTGCGCGGATCGTAACTACACTAACGAACGTGCTCCACCAGAAGGACGGTCGTTACGGGGCCGTTGGTATCTGCAACGGCGGGGGTGGCGCTTCGGCAATTGTATTGGAGAAGTTATAAGATAGTTTGTGGTTTGTAGTTGCAGTTCCCCGCCGGGGCTGACGCCCGAAGGCTCTCGCCGGTCAGCCGGTGCGGTCAGTCCCGGCGGGGAACCGCAACTACAAACTACAAACCACAAACCCTACCCCTGTGCTTATTCAGGAAACCAACTTCCAGTTCCCCGGCCAAACGGCCTTTTATCGCGGTAAAGTCCGGGATGTTTATTCATTCCCAGATAAACTCGTCATGATTGCGTCGGACCGGATTTCGGCGTTCGACGTGGTGCTGCCCCGGCCAATTCCGTTGAAAGGGCAGGTGCTGAACCAAACAGCCGCATACTTTTTAAAAGCGACCGCCGACATTGTGCCTAACTGGCTGCTCGACGTGCCGGACCCCAACGTGAGCATTGGCCTGAAGTGCGACCCATACTCCGTTGAGATGGTGGTGCGGGGCTATCTGGCGGGCCACGCCTGGCGTGAGTACCACGATGGCCACCGGATGCTCTGCGGGGTGGCGTTGCCCGATGGCCTGCGAGAGAACGACCGCCTGTCTCAGCCCATCATTACCCCGAGCACCAAAGCCCACGAAGGCCACGATGAAGACATCAGCCGCGAGGAGATTCTTAGTCAAAACATAGTCAGCGAAAGCGACTATGTTCAGTTGGAACGCTACGCCCTCGCCCTTTTTGAACGGGGCACGGCGATGGCCGCCGAACGCGGGTTAATCCTGGTCGATACCAAATACGAATTTGGCAATCTGGATGGTACGGTTTATCTGATCGACGAGGTGCACACGCCGGATTCATCGCGGTATTTTTACGCCGATGTCTACGAAGCCAACCAGCGGGCCGGGCAGCCGCAGAAACAATTGTCCAAGGAATTCGTTAGAGAATGGCTTATTACAAACGGATTTCAGGGGAAAACAGGCCAAACAGTACCGATAATGTCCGACGAGTGGGTGGCCCAGATTTCGCAACGTTATATCGAACTATTCGAGACCGTTACGGGTCAGTCGTTCCAACCCGCCGATGGGGCCGATCCGCTCAATCGGATTGAAACCAACGTCCTTCGTGCGTTGAGGTAGTAACGCACACTGATTAATTATGACGTATACGATTGAAAAAAACGAGCAGTACGCGCTGATCCGTTTAACCGAAAGCGCCTTCGAGGGTGAAATACCCCAGGAGTTTGAAACCCTCAGCCGGGTTCTGTTCCGGGAAGGATACAGCAACATCATTGTGGATATAGACCCGGTCCAAACGGTTGATCCGGCGGGAGTAAGCACCATCCGAAAGATAAACCGCCAGTGCATCCATGAGGTAGGACTGCTGATTTTGGTTACCAAGAACGATGACTTGATTGAGTTTTTAGATACGGCCAACATCAGCGACCTGACCATTCTACCAACGGTTGAGGAAGCAATAGACGCCGTGTTTATGAATGAACTGGAGAATGATTTTCGAAGCGAGAGCGATGACGAATACGACGCAGGAGGTAGCATCGGCCGCGACGAAGCCTGATAGCACCACTACCCACGACCCGGAGCACCACCGGGCGGCAACCCAGCCCTTTGCGCTCACGATTTTGGGGGCTGGTTCAGCCACGCCCTCACTGCGAATGCACCAGACGGCCCAGTTGCTCACCGTGGGCAACGACTACATGCTGATCGACTGTGGCGAAGGCACTCAACTCCGACTGATTGAACAGAAAATCCGGCCGGGTCGGTTGCGCTATATTTTTATCAGTCACCTGCACGGCGATCATTACTTTGGGTTGGCTCCGCTCCTGTCGACGCTCAATCTGTCGGGCCGGACCGAGGATCTGTACCTGTTCGGGCCACGCGGTCTGGATGAGGTGCTGACCACCATCTTTCGCGTGTCCGATTCGCGGTTGGGCTACAATCTGCATTTTCAGGCCGTTGATCCAGCCACGCCAACCCGGCTGCTCGACCATCCGCAGGTGACGGTTGAGTCGATACCGCTTCAGCACCGAATCGACTGTTCGGGCTACCTGTTTCGCGAGAAGCCGCATAAACCGCATCTACTGCGTGAGAAGCTGCCCGCCGAAGTACCGATCCTCTACTTGAAACAACTCAAAGACGGCCAAGATATCCTGGATGAGACCGGGGATATTCTTTACGCAGCGGCCGACTATACAGTTCCTGGCCAACCGCCCCGCTCCTACGCCTTCTGCTCCGACACGCGCTACGTGGCCGAACTGGTTCCTCAGTTGCAGGGCGTAAATCTGCTGTACCACGAAGCGACGTTTCTGGAAGATAATGCCGAACGGGCCACCGAGGTGTACCATTCAACGGCCCAACAGGCGGCTGCCATTGCCGCCAGCGCCGGAGTCGGCCGGTTGTTGATTGGTCATTTTTCCTCGCGCTACAAACAGTTTGACCCGTTTTTGGCCGAAGCCCGGACGGTGTTTCCCGAAACGTACCTCGCCGTTGAGGGCGAAACGTTCGTTATTTAATCCATCAATCACAAGACAGGCACCCCAACAGGCGTTGTCATTGGTAGATAGTATCCTGCTCCTACCCTGTTCCTTTTCCAGTATGCTTGGTTTTCGCCTGGGTTTCTTAGATGTCGGCTGGCTCGACCTGCTCGACATTCTCTTTGTCACAATTCTTATTTACCAGATTTATAACCTCGTTCGGGGCAGCGTAGCCAGTCGGGTATTCATTGGCTACCTGCTGGTATATCTGGCTTATTTAGTGGTGAAAGCCCTCGGTCTCAACCTGATGACGACCATTCTGGAGTACTTTATCAGCGTGGGTGCACTGGCTTTAATCATCATTTTTCAGCAGGAAATCCGCCGTTTTCTGCTGCTCATCGGTAAGTCCACCAACGTCACGAACAGCCGCTGGATTCGGCGATTATTACTGCGGCAGGCCGACTCAGCCGAATCGCATACCCACCTCAAACCAATCGTGGATGCCTGCAAATCGCTGGGCAGCGAGTTTTCCGGGGGGCTCATTGTTATTCAGAAAAATGATGATTTGGAAAAATTTGCGCTCTCGGGCGAACTCGTCAATGCAGATCTCTCCAAACCGTTGCTACTCGCTATCTTCAGTCAGTACAGTCCTTTGCACGACGGGGCCGTTTTGATCAGCGATGGCCGGATTCGGGCGGCCCGCTGCATCCTGCCCGTTTCGGACGACGATGAACTACCTCCGGCGCTGGGCTTCCGGCACCGGGCCGCGCTGGGTATGAGTGAGGCTACGGACGCGGCCGTAATTGCCGTTTCGGAAGAAAGCGGGCGGATAGCGCTGGCCCTCAACGGTGAGTTATTCACCAGCTTAAACCTGTCGGAGTTGGAAACGCGGTTAGAAAGCTACCTGCGGGAGCCGAAACGATTGAATCAGTTACTGTAAACAAAGTCGTAAGTGAAGAAGTCGTAAGTGGCTGACGCGCGAAAGCAACATGCATGCGTCAGCCACTTACGACTTCTTCACTTACGACTCTTTTTCTAATATTCCAGCATAGGAGGCAGACTTTTTGCCTGCTCAACAAAATCACTTACCTGCTCAACCGAGGGCGGACGCTGGGTGAACTGACGGGTGGTGTTGATTTCGATTAGCTTAGCGTGCAGGTTCGCGGGCGACCGTCGAGCGAGTTCTTTTACCGTATCAACGCCTGCTTCTTCCATAAGATCACTGTAGACCCGGCCAATCCCTTTGATGCGGGCCAGATCGGCGCGATTGGCTAATTCCAGAATGATGGTTGACTCGACCTCAGCCGCCAATGCCAGCGACTTTCGACCCTGGGGCGTTTTGGCCGCTTCGAGCAATGCATCACTGTCGCTCAAGCCCTGGCCTTTCAGGGCAATTAAAACCGCGTCTGTAATACCACGGAGTTCACCTATCGTAACACTCATATCGAAAAGAGTTGGGTTATTGATTACAAGAATCTGACCTTCAGACCGCTAAATATAGAATTAACGAACGAGATACTTTCTCCGAATGTCGTTCAGGAGAAATTTTTTCTGAACGGTGAAGCTCGCCGGACTCATCTGCTCAAACTCGCGTTTCCACTCCGCATACTGCTCTGGGTCGATCTGTTGGAACTGACTCACATCTATTTTCTTCTGTACTAAGTACTCCTCAAATTCCATAATCTACGCTGACTTTTTTACCGATTATATTTTTATTGGTTCTTTAATGGCCACCAATTTTTTCTTTTACCCTACATGTACCGCAAGAATATGACATAATGACGGAAGTCTTCGTTAAAATTCGGGGTAAACAACTATTGGAACAGATCGTGAAGGTGGCTCATTCTTTCGTAAACAATCATACGTATGGATACGTACTTTGTCAATTTTAGTGGGTCGGCCGGGCAGTCCGGACAGCCGGTCAATCAGGATCCAGCGCTGTTGGATGCTTACTCGGGTACAGTTGTAAATGTAGCCAAAAAAGTTAGCCCATCGGTCGTTCAGATCAAGGTCAGCGGCCGGCCGGCGGCTGGTAATACGTCAGCATCAGGACGCCGACGGCCAAACGGCGATGGCGAAGGCACCGGATCGGGATTCATCATCTCAACTGACGGCTACCTCATCACCAACAACCATGTGGTAGCCGGTGCCACCCAAATCGACGTGAATCTACCAGACCGTGGCGACGGACCGGGGCATGAAGTCGACGCCACGCTGATTGGGCGCGATCCGGCGACCGACATTGCCGTGCTAAAGATTGATGCCGACGGGCTGAAGGCCATTCGATTTGCTGACTCTAAGCAGGTGCAGGTGGGTCAGATTGCCATTGCCATTGGAAATCCGTATGGTTTCCAGTATTCGCTGACGGCTGGTGTCGTGAGTGCCCTCGGCCGGACACTGCGTTCGGAGTCGGGGCGACTCATCGACGACGTCATTCAGACCGATGCGGCCCTGAACCCCGGAAATTCAGGTGGGCCATTGCTCAATTCCAACGGCGACGTAATTGGCGTTAACACGGCCGTGATTCTACCCGCGCAGGGCATTTGTTTCGCCGTATCATCAAATTTAGCGGCATTCGTTGCGGGAAAACTTATTCTGGAAGGGCGCGTTCGACGGGGTTATTTAGGCATTGCCGGCCAACTTATTAACCTGACGGAGCGGATTAAACAGTATAACCAGCTATCGGCCAAAACGGGTGTAATGGTGGTCAGCGTCGAGGCCGATGGCGTAGCCGGTAATGGCGAGTTACTACAGGGTGATATCATTGTGGGCTTCAACGGTCAATCTGTCGCTACGGTCGATGATTTGCACCGGCTGCTGACGGACGACACCATTGGCCGACGCGTGCAACTAACCGTGCTACGCGAGAATCGCCAGAAGGGCATAATGGTGACGCCGGGGGAGATTAGGTGAGATTGCTACGCTGGTGCGGCAGATTTTAGTACCTTTCGCGCTTCGTGGAATCATTTGCGTCGCCCGGCCTTTCGTTGTCAGCTACGGATCGGGCGACGTCACCCAATCGCATGAATCAGCAAGCCACCATTGACCTCATTAATCAGCTTGACGCGCCCAAAATCAAGTTTGCTTTCACCGATATCGACGGTGTTTTGCGGGGCAAAGTCATTAGTCGTCAAAAGTTTCTGGACGGGCTGGCCGATGGCTACGGCTTCTGCGACGTGGTTTGGGGATGGGATTCGGCTGATACCCCCTACGACAACGGCCGCACAACCGGCTGGCAGTCAGGCTATCCTGATGCGTCGGTGCGGGTTGATCTGGCCACGTTCCGGCAAATTCCGTGGGAAGACGACATTCCGTTTTTTCTGGCTGAGTTCGACACCGTAGCGGCCTGCCCGCGTTCGCTGCTCAAACGCGTCGCCGAACAGTGCCGCGCCATGGGCTACCACCCAGAATACGCGCAGGAGTTTGAGTGGTTTAACTTTCGCGAAACACCGCATAGTTTACAGGAAAAAGGCTTTCGGCAGTTGGACCCGCTCACGCCCGGCATGTTTGGCTACTCCATTCTGCGGCCCTCGCTCGAAAGCGCTTTTTACCACGATCTGTTCGACCACCTAACTCAGTTCGACATTCCCCTCGAAGGGCTGCACACCGAAACCGGACCGGGTGTTTACGAAGCGGCCATTGCGCACGATGAGGTTGTTCGGGCGGCCGACAAAGCGGCTTTGTTCAAGACGTCGGTTAAAGAAATTGCGTACCGGCACGGGATCGTGGCTACGTTCATGGCCAAATGGAATGCCGACCTGCCGGGGTGCAGCGGCCATATTCACCAGAGCCTATGGAACCCGGAGCAGACGCAAAACCTGTTTTTTGAGACAAACCAGCCAAACCGTATGAGCGATTTGATGCGGCAGTTTATTGCCGGTCAGTTGCATTGCCTGCCCCATATTACGCCCATGTTTGCCCCTACCATCAACAGCTACAAGCGACTGGTGGAAGGTGCGTGGGCACCGACGACACTAACCTGGTCGGTCGATAATCGCACCACGGCGTTGCGGGTGCTTAACCGAAACGAAGCCCTCACCCGCGTGGAGCACCGCGTGTCGGGGGCCGACACGAACCCGTATCTGGCGCTGGCTGCTGCACTGGCGTCGGGGCTATACGGCATTCGGCACCGGCTTACCTTAGAAACTCCGGCGTCGATGGGTAACGGATACGCCGACAAGCAGTACGGGGTGCTGCCCGCCAACTTAGCCGAAGCTACCCGCGCCATGACTGGCTCTGTTATTGCGGCCGAACTGTTCGGTGCGGAATTTGTTGACCACTTCGTTCGCACCCGCGACTGGGAGTGGCGGCAATACGCCCGGCAGGTCAGCGACTGGGAGTTGAAGCGGTATTTTGAAATCATATAAAAACGGTTTGTGGTTTGTAGTTGGCTGACGCCGGAGGAACTACAAATCCCGGCGGGGAACCGCACAAACTCAAAAACCACAAACCCCAACCTCTTTCATGCGTCTCGTCGATTACCCAACCATTATCCGGAAAGCCTGGGCGGGCTTCGATGCGTCCGGGCTTATTCACACCATCGAGGACATCAGCGCTCGTGTTTCGACTAACCACGTGTTCAAAGTTACGTTTGAGGACGGCGACACGATCATTGCTAAGTTGTCGTATTTTGGTAAATACGAACACTTTCTGGAAGACCATCGAATCATTCACGTGCTGGCTAACAATCTGCTGTATCCGTTCGAAAACGTGCTGGCTAAATCATTGGTGCGTGACGGGCAAGTCTATACATATCGCCATCAGGATGGTTTTATTGATGCGTGGGTCGTGTTTTATAATCCCATCCGCATTCAGCAGAAACTGCCCCGCCGGTTAGACGAACACCACATTCGGGAATTAGGCAGGCAGATTGCCCGATTTCACAAAGCCTGCTCACGAGTAAGCCCGGTACTGCCCAAATCATCGAAGACGCTGCGCTCCGACATCTGGGATCTAATTGACCTGTTAGACACCGAAACGGGGCAGTTTGAGCACCGGATGCACACCGACGAACTCAAGCGTCAGTGCGAGCTGTTCCTGACCAACCGTCAGAAACTCGTGGCCGGTACGGTTGAAACAATGCCCGTATTTATGGATTGGAACATCGGCAACTTTTCCGTAACGGATAACCTCGAACTGTATTCGCGCTGGGATTATGACTGGTTCCGCATCAGCTACCGGGTCATGGATTTTTATTTTTTCAGCCGCGTTGTATCGGACCTTGGCGACCGAACCGTGTTTAGCTACGGCATCGGCCCGCTGATGGAAGACCGGTTCATGCTGTTTTTGCAGCAGTACCACCGGGTGTATCCGCTCACGGAAAACGAGATCCGGTTTCTGCCCGAAGCGTTCCGGTTTTTTATTCTCAACTACGTCATCAAATACGGCCGCTATTTTTTTCACCGTACCTACGCCATCAAGCTGCAACAGGAAGCCTACGAAATCTACTTCCCGTCCATCGAGCAGTTCGACGCCGAGAAGATTTTGAAGGCGCTGGGTATTTGATGAATTTCTGTAAGCATCCCTCAGCGGAACGCCGGACCGCCCCGGCCCCTCTCCCATAGGGCGAGACGGTCCGGCGTTCCGCTGAGGGAAATACGTCGAATTAAATCTTACACGAATTTCTATCCGCGTTACCCCATGCAACTCGATGATTTTAAAGCGGTAGCATCTGGCTACAAAGTAATTTTTTTCGATGCGTTTGGCGTACTGAAAAACTACGAAGGATTATTGCCCGGAATTGAAAACACCTTTGCCTGGCTGCGGTCGACGGGGAAAGAATTTTACATCCTGACCAACGATGCTTCGCGCAGCCCGCAGGAACTCGCCGAATCATACCACCGGACGGGTTCCTACGCCATCTCACCCGACCGGATTATTTCGTCGGGAATGCTGGCGCGGGAATACTTAGACCTGAAAGTAAATCACGGTACGGTGGCGTACCTCGGCACGGAAAGCTCGGCCCATTACCTCGAAACGACCGATCTTAAAACACTGCCCATTAGCCAGGTTGACTTGGGTGACGTAGGCGACATCAACGCGCTGGTGCTGTTGGACGACGAAGGTTTCGACTGGAACACCGACCTCAACAAAACCGTGAATCTGCTCCGTAAACGCAACATTCCGGTTATCGTAGCCAACACCGACGAGACGTATCCGGTCTCCAAAACCCGCATTGCCATCGCCATCGGGGCCGTGGCCGAAATGATCGAAACCATCGTGGGTAAGCAGTTTATCCGGTTTGGCAAACCCGACGCGCAACTGTTTATGTTTGCTTACGAACGGCTGGAGCACCTTACCCTCCCCGGCAACGGTTCGGCCAAACCCATAAGCAAACGCGACGTGCTGATGGTGGGCGATACGCTCCGCACCGACATTCTCGGCGGCAACAAATTTGGGTTAGATACGGTGCTGGTGCTCACCGGTAACACCCAGCCGCAGGACGCCGAAATCCAGATTCGTAGCACAGGAATCATTCCAACCTACGTCTGCGAATCGGTGGTTATTTCGGAATGAACTGGCGCAAGGATCTCGGATTCATTTCAGCGGTCAACAACTGACGGGTTTGAACAAGATAACGGTGAGTGTAGTTAAACAGCCCATAACGTCACGTAGGCGTTTACCATTCACAAATAAATCATTCACAGTTATGAAAAACTACCTTGCAGGACTGTTCATGCTGGCCGCGCTGTCGGCTGCCGCTCAGGAGTATAAACCGTTTAAAGTAAACCTATCAGTAGGTGTTGCTAAGCCCCTCAACGCCGGTGTTTCGGGTGGCTTACTGTTGGCAGTGGAGCCTAAGTACGGTATCACTGACAATTTTGATATTGGTCTTCGACTGGAAACGGCTATTGTAGCCCGAGGAATTCAGGTAAGCGGCAACACAACGACCAGTGATGTGGGCGCGTTTAATTCGGCTTTAATCACGGGCAATTACTTGTTTGGGAAAGGAGGTATCCGGCCTTTTCTGGGGGCTGGCATTGGTGTTTACAGCGTCGCGGCCGCTGGTACGGTAGTTGTTGACAATAATGCACAGAATCCTCAAACGGTCAATTTTGTCAGCGATACCAAGTTTGGTGGGATGATCCGGGGCGGTATCAAAGCAGGCCACTTCGTGGCGGCTGTCGAATACAACGCAGCACCCACTACGTCAGCCACATTAGGAACGACGAGAGTAACCAGTGAAAACGCCTACTTAGGCGTTAAAGTTGGCTTTGACATCGGCGGTGGCCGGAAGTAAAGAGTAAAAGGGTCAACGAGTGAAAGAGCGAATGGCACTGACTGGTTTTCGCTCTTTCACTCGTTGACCCTTTCACTCTTTAGATAAAAGCAGTGGATGAAACCGGACGCCTTTTATCCGATTAAACTCCACCGATGGAGCCGGAATTTTGAAGAACTGCGCCGTGCCGATAAACCGCTGTAGTGAGGGAGAGAATGTACCGATGCGTGACAAATCAGCGTCGGGCGAGACAAAGAATTGCCGGTACCGCTCAAATTTAATTTCGTTACCGGCTGCGTCGAACGCTTTAGGATTTTCGTGGCCACCAATCATACCGCTGCCGCTGTAGCCCACATCCAGATTGAGCCAGCGTGGAAATTGGGGGCCAACCGGTAGTACCGACGCCAGATTGACCGATAGCCAATACTGCTGCCCATTGTAATCTTTGAGCATCTGCTGACCTGTTGTTTTACCCAGCAAGTTGGGTCGGTACGGCGGAAAAATCGTTTTTCGAAATCCGTATTTCATGCTCACTATCTGTTGCCCGGCTCCGTACTGCTGCCCCATGAAAAGAGCCGTACCGGCAACGTTGGCCAGCATGTCCCCTTTAGAAAACCCCCATCCTTCGGCGTGGCCGTCGTACACTTCGAGCGTTGTCTGGAACAGCAGTGCCAGCAAACCACCCGTCAGAATACTGGCCCGCTCGTTAACGCCACTCCAGCGCATAAGTTCATAGCCGCCCCGGCTCATGCAGTAAGCCGTAGCCGTGTGACCCACCTTGTCCATCTGCAGCCATTCGCCATTGTCGTTGAAACTATGAAACGGCACCCGCTTTTTGTACCACTGCTTACGAAGCACCAACAATGTAATGGCATAAAAGGCCGCCGTGCCAGCCACTACGCCAATGAATCGCCCCTGCCGAATGCCCGACTGATCGGTTGAGGCAGGTGAGGAAAGCGGTAGCGGCACCGGTTGCGCCCTAACGGACACCATCAGCAACCAGCTAAGCAGGAAGGCATAAAGCCGTTGTTTCATGGGTCAAAAGTACGTCTCATTGTGACCGGTTTTAGGTCTCCCCAGAGTTCATTCTTTCCCCTGAGGATCACGCGGCAGCGAAATAACGAAAGTAGTGCCGACGTTGAGCTGGGATCGAACCGCGATGGAGCCGCCGTGCAGCTTAATAATTTTTTCGGTTAGGGATAGACCAATGCCATTGCCTTTAATAACCTTGGCGTTAGTGGCCCGGTAAAACGGCTGAAAAATATAGTCGAGTTCAGAGACAGCGATACCAATGCCCCGATCTTCAATGGTGGCTTCTACCGTCGCGGGGCTGATTACCAGCCTAATGCGGGCCTGATGGTCGGGCGAGAATTTGCAGCCGTTTTCGATCAGGTTTATGAAAGCCATCGTTAATAATGACGCTTCAGCCCTGATTTGTACTGACGGCAGTGATGCATCCTCATCCTGCAAATCAGTCATAAACGTGACGTTGTAGTCGGGGTGTTTGTGGAGTATAGTGGCCACCGCTTCGTAAAGCACTTCGTCCAGATCAAGCGTTGACCAGGTGACCTGCATGTGTTTTACGTCAAACTGAGCCAGTTCGAGCAAGCCGTTAGACAGCGCATTGAGCTTATCAATATCTTCGAGGATGGACCGCAGCATTTCCCGGTATTCTGCATCCGTTCGGGGTTTGATCAGGGCAACCTCAATTTGATTGGTAATCAGGGTAAGCGGTGTCCGCAGTTCGTGAGATGCGTTCGAGACAAAGCTTCGCTGCATTTCGAAGTTTGAAATCCGGTCGAGCATCTCATTAAAAGTAGCCGCCAGACGGGCCAGTTCATCCCCATTGTTCCGGGAGACCAGGCGGGCTTCCATATTCGACACGCTGATTCGTTCAATCTGCTGAATCATATCGGCGATGGGCTTGATGGACCGCCCGGCGAAAAGCTGGCTCAGCACAATCACAACCAAAAACGCCACCAAAAAAGAAGCTGCCGATACCAAAATAGCCCCCCGGAGTTTATTCCTTCCGTAGTCGTCAATGGCATACGAGACAACTTTGTGGTAATAGCCATTTGGTTGATGCAGTAACAGACCGATTCCCGAACGGGGTCCGTCAGCAATCTGTACCTCTTTCTGCCGGGCAATTTGAGCCAGCAGGGCGGGTGTTATGATGAGGCCAGCCTTACCCTTATGCAGGTTGTTTAACTCACCACTGTCATACAACAACTTGTCGTGCACATCGTATATGGCAACCCGCCGGTTAGAGTACGTCGTGTACGTGTCTTCGTCGATGCGCCGAAGCAGGGACCCACTAAACGCCTTTTTTTCTAACAGAAGATGGGTCATGGTGATACCCCGATTCCTGAGCGTATCGGAAAAATCCTCCTGCATTGAGCGGTAGAAGTAATAGTAGAAATAAGCCAGAAACAGCAGCAGTACGGGTGATACGGCAATGATAAACGTGAGTGCAAGTCGAGTCCTGAGGTTCATACCCGTGTCTTAATCAATAACTTCTTTCATCATAAATCCGATGCCTTTTCGGGTGTGAATCAGCTTGGCCGGGTAGTCTCTGTCAATCTTTTTTCGGAGCGAGTTAATGTACACGTCAATCAGATTTGTCCCGCTATCGAACGGGGTGTCCCACACATTTTCGGCAATCTCACTCCGGCTTAGCACCATTCCGGGATTACGCAAAAAATACTCCAGCAGGGATAACTCGCGCGGTGTCACATTAATGGGTCGCCCCGCCCGACTCACTGTTTTTTCGCGCAGATCAAGCAGCAGATCGGCCATTGTCAGTTGGCTGCTCCCCTCCAGACTGTAGGGTTGCAAACTGCGTTTCCGATTAACCTGGATACGAGCCAGCAACTCACTAAACTCAAAAGGCTTCAGTAGGTAGTCGTCGGCCCCGGCATCGAACCCCGACAGCTTATTTTCAATCGTGCCCAGTGCCGTCAGCATAATAATGGGCACGGGGTTATTGCGGGCACGAATATCCCGGCAAAGATCATAGCCATTAACATCGGGCAAATTCACATCCATAATAATCAGGTTTATCTCACCGAACTCGACGGCTTTTCGGGCAGCGGCACCGTCCAAGGCTACGGATGTTTGGAAGCCGTATTCCTCCAAGCCCCTTTTTAGAGACATCGCCAGCTTAATTTCATCTTCTACCACCAATATCTTCATGATTTGTAACAGCTTGGGAAAGTACCAAAATTAAGGTGGGCTTTTCCGTAAAGAAGTCTCTTTAAGAACTTCTAATCCGGCCTTAAGGATTCCTTAATCCCGGTAAGAGCAGAGAAACATACTTTTGAGGCAGTAAACAGAGCGCGTAAGAGAATATAAATTTAGTACAATTTATTTTTGATTCTACACAATTGGAAGCTGAACTGTTAACCCGCTGGGTCATTTGGTACGGACCCGGACGATTAATTCATCAGCACGGACTCTGCTCATAAACGTACGGACACGGAGTGAAACTGTAGGCAAATCATTTTTTTAACAATAAGACCAGTATGAAAAGAATTCCTATCCTCCTGAGCTTGTGTGCCGTGCTGTACACGACTGGCTGCTCAACAAACGCAGAAGAAAAAAAGGAAGAAGAGGTCAACTATTTGGTTACCAGTCCTTTGAAGAGGGATACGACAATCACTAAGGACTACGTGTGCCAAATTCATGCGATACGCCACATCGAATTAAGAGCGCAGCAACGGGGCTACATCCAGAACATTTTTGTTGATGAGGGCCAGCGCATCAGCCAGGGGCAGCTCATGTTTCAGATCATGCCCAAGCTGTACGAAGCCGAACTGCACAAAGCCCAGGCCGAAGCTAAGTTTGCCGACATCGAATACCAGAACACCAAAAAACTGGCAGACAGCAAGATTGTGGCTCCCAACGAACTGGCCATGTCTGACGCCAAATTAGATAAGGCAAAAGCCGAAGTAGACCTTGCCGAAACGCATCTGGGATTCACCAGAATCAGGGCACCTTTTCCGGGCATGATGGATCACTTTCAGGTTCGGCAGGGAAGCCTCGTCGATGAGGGCGATTTACTGACGACGCTGTCCGACAACAGCAAAATGTGGGTGTATTTCAACGTACCGGAAGCCGAGTACCTCAACTTCAAAACCCACACCCAGAAAGACAACATAACGCACGTAAGCCTGATGATGGCGAATAACGAACTGTTTCCCCATCCCGGCCAGGTGCAAACTATCGAAGCCGACTTCAACAACGAAACCGGCAACATTGCGTTCCGGGCCACGTTTCCCAACCCCAATGGCCTGCTGCGCCACGGCGAAACTGGTAATGTCCGCATGACCGTGCCGCTTAAAAATGCGCTGATTATCCCGCAGAAAGCCACCTTCGAAGTTCTGGAAAAAAAGTATGTGTACGTGGTGGATAAAGACAACGTGATTCGATCGAGGGAGATCACCATAGCCGCCGAAATGCCTCACATTTTTGTCGTTAAATCTGGTCTAAAGAAAGAGGACCGGATTCTGCTCGAAGGCTTACGTCAGGTAAAAGAAAACGAAAAAATACACGTCAAATTTATGCAGCCTGACGCTGTTATCGCTCACTTAAGTCTGTACGCCGAGTAACCAGCTATCCTAAAAAAGAGCAGACATGTTTTCAAAATTCATACGCAGACCAGTATTTGCCATCGTCATATCGATCATGATCGTCTTTGTCGGTACGCTGGCGATCACGAGGTTACCCATCTCGCAATTTCCCGACATTGCCCCCACCACGGTCAATATATTTATTGCCTATCCCGGCTCCAGTGCCGACGTCCTGGTTAAATCCACGTTGATTACCCTGGAACAGGCAATCAACGGCGTTCAGGACATGCGGTACATCGCTACGGATGCTACCAGTGCCGGTGAAGCAACCCTCCGAATTATTTTTGAACCGGGTACGGACCCAAACGTCGCTGTTATTCGGGTAAAAACCAGGGTGGATCAGGTGATGCCGCTCCTGCCCGAATTAGTACAAAGGGAAGGGGTTATTATTTCGCCCGTTCAGCCCAGTATGCTGATGTACGTCAACCTCTACTCCAAGGAAAAGAGCATTGACGAAAAATTCCTGTTCAACTACGCTACCGTTAAAATGATCCCTGAAATTCAGCGGACCAAAGGGGTAGCCAGGGCACAAATATTGGGCAGTCGGCGCTATGCCATGCGCGTTTGGCTAAACCCGGAGCGGATGCGGGCCTATAACATCTCCGTAGACGAAGTGATGAAGGCCATTGGGGAGCAAAGCATTATTGGCCGACCCGGCCGAATTGGTCAAAGCTCTGGCATCGCGGCTCAGTCGCTCGAATATGTGCTCACCTACAAGGGCCGGTATAACAAGCCGGAGGAGTATGAAGGGATCATTATCCGGGCCAATGCCGCTGGCGAAAGCATTCACCTGAAGGATATAGGCCGGGTAGAACTGGGGAGTGAATTCTTCGATATCTATTCCAACTTAGATGGCCATCCGTCGGCCGCCATTGTGTTGCGGCAAAACTATGGCAGTAATGCCAGTGATGTCATTGCCGAAGTAAAAGCAAAGCTCGACGTCATGAAAGCCTCGTTTCCGCCAGGCGTAGACTACAAAATCAGCTACGACGTGTCCAACTTCCTCGATGCGTCAATCGAGCAGGTAATCGATACACTGCGCGATGCGTTTCTGCTGGTTGCCTTAGTTGTTTTTATATTCCTGGGCGACTGGCGTTCGACCCTAATACCGATTTTGGCGGTGCCGGTATCGCTGATCGGGGCGTTTTTCGTGATTCAGTTTTTTGGCATCTCCATCAACCTGATTACGCTCTTTGCCTTAGTGCTGGCCATTGGTATTGTAGTCGATGATGCCATTGTGGTGGTCGAGGCCGTGCACGCCAAGATGGACGAAGAGCCGCATCTAACGCCTTTTGGTGCGGTTAAAAAGGTGCTTGGTGAGATCAGCGGAGCCATCATCGCGATCACGGCCGTCATGGTGTCGGTGTTTCTGCCCATCTCCTTTATGTCGGGTCCGGTTGGTACGTTCTACCGGCAATTCTCCATCACCATGGCCAGTTCCATTGTGATCTCGGCCCTGATCGCCCTCACGCTTACCCCCGTATTGTGCGCCATGCTGTTGAAAAATCATCACGGACACGTTCGGAAGAAAAACGGGCTGGCCAAAGCACTCGACCGGTTCAACCAGGGATTCGATAAAATGACCGGTTGGTACGTGGGTCTGTTAAAATTAATCGTCAGCCGACGCGTCGTTACGTTCGGCGTATTGGTGGCGTTCTGTCTGGGAACCGTATTCGTGAATAAAGTGCTGCCCGCCGGTTTTATTCCCAACGAAGACCAGAGTACGATTTACGCCATTATCCAGACGCCACCGGGTTCTACTTTAGAAAAAACCAACGAGGTTTCCCGACGGCTCCAGAAAATTTGTGAGGAAGTTCCGGGCATCGAATCCGTATCGTCGCTGGCTGGGTATGAGATCATGACCGAAGGCCGGGGGTCCAACGCCGGTACATGTCTGATTAACCTGAAAACCTGGTCGGAACGTGAGCACAACGTGAAGGAGATTATGGAAGAGCTGGAACAGAAATCGAGAAACCTCGGGGCTACCGTCGAATTCTTCGAGCCGCCCGCTATTCCGGGATTTGGTACGTCGGGCGGTTTTTCGATGCGCTTGCTGGACAAAACCTCCGATACGGACTACAGCGAGTTCGATAAGATCAACAAGCAGTTCATGGACAATCTGGGCAAGCGGAAAGAGCTTACCGGCCTGTTTACCTTTTTTGCCGCCAATTATCCACAGTACGACCTGGAGATCGACAATAACTTAGCCATGCAGAAAGGCGTGTCAATCGGCAAAGCGATGGATAACCTCAACATTCTGATTGGCAGTACCTACGAGCAGGGGTTTATCAAGTACAACCAGTTCTTTAAAGTGTACGTGCAGTCCGATCCCAGTTTCAGACGGCTTCCGTCGGATCTGTTGAAGCTTTTTGTCAAAAACGATGCGGGCGAAATGGTGCCCTACTCGGCCTTCATGAAGCTGAAGAAAGGCCAGGGACCCAACGAAATTACCCGGTTCAACCTGTATAATTCAGCCGCTATTCAGGGGCTACCGGCCAAAGGATATACCACGGCCGACGCCATACAGGCCATCCGGGAAGTTTCCGCCAAAACGTTGCCAAGAGGGTACGATATCGCTTTTGAAGGCCTTTCCTACGACGAAGCAGGCCGGGGCAATGAAGCGCTGTATGTGTTCCTGATTGTGCTGGCCTTCGTTTATTTTGTGCTGGCTGCTCAATATGAGAGCTTTATCATTCCGCTGGCGGTGGTGCTCTCGCTGCCGGTTGGGGTATTTGGTTCGTTTCTGTTGCTGAAGCTCATGGGGCTGGAAAACAACATCTACGCCCAGATCGGGCTTATCATGCTGGTCGGGCTGCTGGGTAAAAACGCCGTTCTGATCGTCGAGTTTGCCGTGCAGAAGCGCCAACAGGGAGCCACTATTCTGGACGCAGCCATTGAAGGAGCCAGGGTTCGTTTCCGCCCGATTCTGATGACCTCGTTCGCCTTTGTGGCTGGCCTGATCCCGTTAATCAGTGCAACGGGAGCCGGTGCGATTGGGAACCGGACCATTGGCGCGTCGGCCATGGGGGGTATGTTGTTCGGAACCATTTTTGGGGTCATCATCATCCCTGGCCTGTATTACATCTTTGGCTCGCTGGCCGATGGCCGTCAACTAATTAAGGATGAAGAAGACCATTCGCTGACCGAAGGCCTGGTTCATTCGGTAGACACGTTTTCACAACCTGAAGAAAGTACGAATCATGTTGACAAAATTCATATATAAACGCCTGATCCGCGTCGGTGTACCGATTGCTTGTTTGTCGCTCGCTTTTGCGGCCTGCAAAACCCCGGCGTTGATTCTCCAGAGAGAAAACCGGGAGGTGCCCGGTACGTATGCCAATGCGTCGGCGGATTCGCTCAATTCGGGGAATGTGGCTCGGCAGCAATTTTATGCCGACCCGAACCTGAGAGACCTGATTGAGCTGGCCCTGAAGAACAACCAGGAGCTGAACATCACCACGCAGGAACTCCAGATTGCCCAGAACGAGGTGCTGGCCCGGACGGGAGCGTACCGCCCGTTTGTGGCATTGCAGGGCGGGGCAAGCGTCGATAAAGTGGGGCGTTATACCCTGCCCGGCGCAACGGTAGACGCTACCGAAATCAAGCCGTCTGTGCGCACCCCCGACCCGCTGACGAATTTCATGGTCGGGCCGGTGGCTACGTGGGAGGTAGACATCTGGCGCAAGCTTCGGAACGCCAAAAAAGCGGCCGTCACCCGCTATCAGTCGAGTGCGGAAGGGCGGAATTTTATGGTGACCAATCTGGTGGCCGAGATCGCAACCGCCTACTACGAATTGCTGGGGCTTGATAATGAACTGGCTATCGTTCAGCAGAACATTGGCATTCAAACCAACGCCCTGCAATTGGTACGAACGCAGAAAGAAGCGACCCGCGTTACCGAACTGGCCGTACGCCGGTTTGAGGCCCAGGTGCTGAACACGCAGGGCCTTCAGTACGGTATTCAGCAGCGAATTGTGGAAACCGAGAACCGGATCAATTTTCTGGTGGGTCGGTTTTCACAGCCGCTGCAGCGGAGTTCGCCCGACTTTAGCACGCTGGTTCCTCAGACCATGCTGGCCGGTATTCCGTCGCAGCTATTACTGAATCGGCCCGACGTTCGGCGGGCCGAACTCGACCTGGCAGCCGCGAAATTAGACGTGCAGGTGGCACGGGCCAACTTCTACCCGACGCTCAACATTTCGGCGGGTTTGGGCTTCAGCGCCTATAATCTGATGCTGCTGCTGAAAGCCCCGGAGTCGCTGATTTTCTCGCTGGCTGGTGCGCTGACCGGCCCTTTAGTGAACCGGTACGGCATCACGGCTGAGTACAACAGTGCAACGGCTCGCCAAAAGCAGGCCGTGTTGAACTACGAACGCACGGTGCTGAGTGCCTACGTCGAAGTGGCCAATCAGCTATCCAATATCAGTAACTTAGAAAAAAGTTACGATACCAAAGCGAAGCAGGTAGAAGCCCTTACGCAGTCGGTAACGATCTCCAATACGCTTTTCAACTCGGCCCGGGCCGACTACACGGAAGTCCTGTTTACCCAACGGGATGCGCTGGAGTCCCGATTTCAGCTTATTGAAACCAAAGTGCAGCAGTTGAACGCCATGGTCAGTATGTATCGGGCATTGGGTGGCGGCTGGAAGTAGTTAAGCGATTGACTTAACGAATTGGACCGCAAAACTCTCTTAATCACCGGATCAACTGCGCCAGTTCCGCACTGGATACGGTTAGCAATCCGACTTTGGGTAACCGGCGGGTCAGTTCGCGCCAGTTGGCATCCTGGGCGTAGATACCGCGCAGCATTCCGGCCGCTTTCGGAACCTGCTTCGTGTTTGCCAGCGCAATGGCCGTCCAGTACTGCATTTCGAGATTTTTAGGGAAGAGTTTCATAGCCGCGCCGTACTCCTGCATGGCGGCTTTCATATCGTTGGTTTCCGTTGCCAGATCGCCCCTGTTCATATGCTCGTAGGCCCGGTGAACCCGCAGCAAACGAGTTAGTTCGGTGAGGGGTTGGTCGGCGTCGTCCACGCGCAGGTCCACGAGGTGATTATCGTCCCAGGGCGCACCGGTCGCTTTCCCTTTCACCACCAGCAACACCGCCGACTGCCGACCGCGAATGTCGCCCCCCGCTGCCTGTGCCGCGTTGAGTGCGCTCAGTACCCGCTCCGGCAGGGGCAGGCTGGCGTTCTTCTCGAAGGCTTTGGCCATTGCATCCGGGACGGTGTTGTTCAGCATCATATTAGCCTGGACGCTGTAATTTTTGCCTTTGTGATGCCCGGCAAAGTCAATGCATTTTTTGCCGGTATGCACCGCTACGTTGCCTTTTGCATCGGCGATGGCCACCTGCCGAACGTCGCGGCCTTCGTCGGTACGGAGCAGTTCGTCCAACGCTTGTTGTGCCGTTTTACCCTTTTTCAGCAGTTGCAAGCCGCGAATGCCAAACGATTTGTTGGTAAATGACTGCGTAGCTACGACGCCCACGCCCGCTTCGCCCCACGACACCGACGTGCCCACCGAAAACCAGTGGCTTTGCACACCTACCGCTAAGTCGCCGGTCTTCTCGTCGCGGGCAACGATTGAAAAGGTGTGGGCAAAGGGATCACCCGAGCGCGTATGCTGGGCAAAAACAGACAGTGGGAAAAGCAGAAGGATGAGAAAAAGAGTACGCATGAGGGCTGCTGATTATAGCCGTCAAATGTACGGGTAAGGCGCAATTTCACAAGGGCGTAACCGTCCTCGTGGGCCGGACCACGTAACTTGCGTCCAAATACCGCTCCGCTACACAGCATCATGAACGACCAACAATCGCCCCCGCTCACCCGTGCTCAGGCATCGCGCGTGGCCATCGAACGACTTTATATCACCATGCGGCACCTGTTCAACCGGGGCTTTTATAAACCGTCGGGCATTTCGGGCGAGGAGATTCGCCGGGCCTTGATCACCCTGCAACCGGAAATCTACGGACTCATGGGCGACCCGCAACGCGTTGAATTAGACGGTCTGGTCTACGTCATGGACCGGCTACCGAAGGGCATCGAAGCCTGCCGGGTTATCACACTGGCCTCGCGCGAAGGGTTCGAGCACGCCCATTTTCCGGTGCTCGTACCGGCCAAACGCCGTCGCAACTGCTACCGCATCGACCAGGAGCAAATGGTGATCGAAGTAACCAACGGCCGCAGCGAAATCTACGACATCCTGACCCACCTGACGTTTATGTTCATGGAAGCCGACAAAATTCGGCGCAACGCGTTTCAGGAACGGGGTAGCAAAACCCGCGAATGGGAGAAACTGGAAGCCATTATTCAGTCGGGCGGCACCGTTTCCGACGACGAGCGTGAACTGGCGCTGACGTACCTCAGTTCGATTCTGGGCCGGACGTTTGAGGAAACGCAACGGGTTTACCAGCGCTTCGAGGAAACGGCCGGGACCAACAACGGTCTGTTCCAGATCGTGTACGGTCTGGGCAGCGTGTCGATCAGGGAGGTGCGCGAATCGAATGCCGACCGCGAAATCAATTTTACCCTCATGCTCCGCGAACGCGTTGGGCAGCACCTTTACGGCGAACGCTGGGCCACGCGCATCAAGGAGTACATCTGGGAAAATGGGTTGCAGGATCGGCCACTGCACATCATCAGTGCCAATCCGCACAGCGTCATGAACTGCCTGTATGCCCCGGCCGCCCTCGCCGGACTCACCACCTGGGATAACCTCTACGATCTGGCCATAACCCTGAGCCAGCCGACACAACGCGACCTCCGGCAGCGCGTGGTCAGTTACGCGGCCGAACACGGAATGCACATGCTGAACGACAAAGCCGGAACCAGCCTGTTAGTGCAGTTAATCGACCTGGCGAACTGCGACGTGGCGCGGCTACCCGCCGACCTCAATCCCGATCCTGCGTATATCAACGCCAATCAGCCGCTGTTGTTGGTTATGGACTACGCGTTTGGCGAACAGGCGTTTGAGACAATGGACGAACTCCTGAAACCATTTGACCTGAACGGCGAATCGTTAGCGCTAAAGGTGGCGTCGGTCACGATTATGGGCAAAGCGGGTATTTTGACGGGCGGCAAAGGCGATTTGATGATCCCAACGGCGCACATTTTTGAAGGCACCGCCGACAATTATCCCTTAGACAACGACTTCCGGAAAGAAGATTTTGAGGGCAACGGGCTGGCCGTTTACGAGGGGGCCATGATTACGGTACTCGGCACGTCGTTACAGAACAAAGACATTCTGAGCTACTTCCGCAACTCGTCTTGGAAAGCTGTGGGGCTGGAAATGGAAGGCGCTCATTACCAGAAAGCCATTCAGGCGCACCTGAAAATTCGCAACAGCGTACCGGCTGACGTCAAAGTCCGCTATGCCTACTACGCATCGGACAATCCGCTGCTGACCGGTGCAACATTGGCCTCCGGCAGTCTCGGTACGCAGGGCGTGAAACCGACGTACCTGATTACGATGAAGTGGCTGGAAAAGGTGCTTCGGGAAAATTGATGACCCGCTACGTAATCATAGTATAGCGTTCGTACACCGTTGTGATGACAACCTCTTTTACACCCGCGCTGGTGTACAGACGCCGTTTGTTCACAACCTGAATGGTATCCGTATTTTTATCAACCGTGACGCTTTGGGGAAATACCCACCGAAATGCGTTTTCGGCGGGTGATGGCTGTACCTGAAGTTGACCTAAATCCGGCGAAAATGAGAACGTACGGGTGAGCGCATTGCTCAGATAATTTACAATCAGGCCAGGCTGGTATTCGATGGGTTCGCCTTCCCACCGCTGTGTTTTATTGGTTGGAATAAAGATTTCCTGCTCAGGCCAATACTGCATAAAGTAGAACGCCCTTCTTGAGTTGTTCTTGTTAGGGCCATAAATACGTATCTCAAGCTGCTGACCGTATTCTGGGGCTAACTGAAGAATTTCTTTAGTCATGTCGGTAGAGACTTTGCCGTCCAGATTGACGTCGATTGCTTCGTTGCTGACCGAACTGATTACATTGTACTTACCGTGAAATTTTTCATGGAGCGTCGGTACATCGTCATAAGGCGCGGGGTCCTTGGGGGCGCAACTGGCTAACCACATCCCACCCAGCAAGCAAATAATCCAGTTGATTTTCATAACGTAAACGCGAGTTTTTACAAAATCAGAGAATGCAATTGCTATCAACTACGCTACGTACTCATCGTGTAGCGTTCGTACACGGTTGTGATGACAACTTCTTTCACGCCCGCGCGGGTGTACAGACGCCGTTTGTTCACGACCCGAAGGCGACCGGCTTCTTCTACCGTGACCGACTCAGGCCGCACCCAGCGGAATGGGTTTTCTTTTTCGTCCGGCTGTACGGTGATTTGCTTTAGGTCGGGCGACAACGAAAAATTACGGTAACTGCCCTGGTTGAGGTAAACCACCTTGTAATTGGAGTTATAATCAAGTAGCTGGTTACCGTCCCATTCTTGGCTTCCAAGTCGTATGTACTGCTCAGGCCACCATTGTGTAAATATAAAACTCGGTGTTGAGCTGTACTGAGAAGGACCATAAATACGGAGTTCTGTATAGTACTGCTGACCCGTTACCAACTCAGGTATCTCCAGCATCATATTAGTGGAAGCAATTCCGTCTAAATTAACATCCAATGCTTCACTGCTGATAGACGTTATTACCTTGTACTTACCGTGAAACTGTTGATACAGTGCACTAACGTCTTCGTTTGGCGCAGGCGCCACTACAGAAGCTGGCGCGAGATCTTTGGGTGAACAACCAGCCAGCCATAAACCAGCCATGAGGGTAATGATCCAGTTCTTTTTCATAGTGTGTGAGCGTTTATTTTGTTGACTAAAATTTAGCTATAAATGTTTAAAAAACAAGCACTCCGACCTCTATGAGCCATTTATCACAAAAATACAGAACATCTAACCCATTAAATTTGTAGATAACGGAAGAACTCCCAGCTACGATAATGGCAAGACGTACACATACTACCGAAAAAGGTCCCGACGTCATTCTGATCGGTGCGGGCATCATGAGCGCTACCCTCGGCGTGATGCTCAAAGAACTACAACCCGACCTGACCATCGAGATTTACGAGCGGCTCGATAGTGCAGCCGCCGAAAGCTCCGACGCCTGGAACAACGCCGGAACGGGTCACTCGGCTTTTTGCGAACTCAATTACACGCCCGAACGCGAAGACGGCACCGTTGACGCGGCAAAGGCAGTCAAAATTGCCGAATCGTTCGAGCAGTCCAAGCAGTTCTGGTCGTTTCTGGTCGAGCAGGATTTCCTGAGCGACGCCCCGAACTTCATCCGCTCCATTCCGCACATGAGCTTTGTATGGGGCGAAGAGAACGTGAACTACCTGCACAAACGCTACGACGCGCTTCAGCAGAATTACCTTTTCCACGGGATGCAGTACTCAGAAGATCCGTCGCAATTAGCCGAGTGGATGCCCATCGTGATGGAAAACCGCGACCCGAATCAGCCCGTGGCAGCTACCAAAATGGACATTGGCACCGACGTAAATTTTGGTTCGCTGACCCGCTGTATGTTTAGTCAGTTGCAGAAGATGGATGGCGTCACGATGCACTTCGGCTACGACGTGCGCGATTTGTGGCGGTCGAAAACGCTGGGTGGCTGGAAACTCAAAGTCGAGAACTTGGCCGATGGCCACACACGCGAAGTGCAAACGAGTTTCCTGTTCATTGGGGCCGGGGGCGGTTCGTTGCGGCTCCTCGAAAAGTCGGACATTCCCGAAGCCCGTGGCTACGGCGGCTTCCCCGTGAGCGGGCAGTGGCTTAAATGCCTCAACCGCGACGTGATCGAGCGGCACCACGCCAAAGTATACGGCAAGGCGTCGGTGGGTGCTCCGCCCATGTCGGTGCCGCACCTCGACACGCGCATGATCGACGGCAAGCAGGAACTGCTATTCGGACCCTACGCCGGTTTCTCGACCAAATTCCTGAAAAGTGGTTCGTATTTAGACCTGCCAAAATCAATTCAGTTGGGCAATATGGCCCCGATGCTCATGGCGGGTCTGCACAATATTTCGCTGACCAAATACCTGATTCAGCAGGTGTTACAATCGCCGGAGGACCGACTGGAGGCCCTGCGCGAGTACTTCCCAAACGCCAAAATGGGCGATTGGGAACTGGAGATTGCCGGTCAGCGGGTGCAGGTTATTAAGAAGGATGAGGAAGAAGGGGGCGTACTCGAATTCGGCACGGAAGTCGTGAGCGCAGCCGACGGCAGCATTGCGGCTCTGTTGGGTGCCTCGCCGGGGGCCTCGACCGCCGTATCGATTATGCTTGATTTGCTCAAAAAATGCTTCCCCGAAAAGCTGGCTTCGGCCGAGTGGCAAGAGAAGCTAAAGGAAATGATTCCGTCGTATGGGCAAGTACTGGCCAACAATCCGGAACTTGGTCATCAATTGCGGAAGCACACCAGCGAGGTATTGGGGCTTTCGGTAGAAGAGCAGATGCCGGAAGTGACGCGATAAGGTTTCAGGTGTATGAATTTCTAAGTGTGTACGTTTCGAGACAGACATACTTAGAAACCCATACCCCTGAACACCCCAAACATTACTTAGCGGCCATAGCAGGCGGGGTGTTAGTATTCCAGATGTCGCGGTGAAGTTTCCACTGCCCACCCTCCTGTTTCCAGATCACAATGTACTTACCGGCGTCCATCTGCGCGTCGTTGGCTCCGTAGAGTGTGTAGCGACCTGTTTCAATAACCTGACTACCTGCCATTTCAGCCTCGATGGTTTCGAGTTTGGCCCGCTTTACGCCCGATTCATATCCCCCTTTCCAGTATCCACCAATGGCGGTGTTACCCTGGATGGGTTCGCTGCTGGGCGGCATCAATGTAGCGTTACTCGTGTAGTAGCTGCCCATGGTTGTTGCTCCTTTTTGAAAAGCGTCCATGAATTTTTGGTTGGCCGCCATAATATCGGCTTTCATGTCTTTCTGGGCAAAGACCGACAGGCTCGTAAATAAGAGTAGTACAGATAAGGAAAGTGCGTTGCGCATGGTGGTAAGTGTTTGATTGTGAATCCAAATTTCACCAAATAATGAGCAACCTCATCTCTTTCATGGCTCTGAAGTCAGCCATGTTAGTAAACGGTAGCATCAGTAATCGCTACCGGCTACTAATGGCGGTTTGACTTACTGCTTTTATCAGTTGCTCGCTGGTCTCCCACAAGTCGCGGGCTTTGGCCAAATCGTACGATTCCGGCGACGAGGGCTTTTCGCGCCGGTCGCTGGCGTGGTAAAAATAGAAGTACTTACCCGTTACGGTAGCGAAGGCTGGATCGCTCACCAACTGCGCCAGCAGCGGCCCGGACGTTTGAACGCTACCGACGTTGGGAAACAAACGTAATACAGGAAGGATATTTCGCCAGGCCCACTGCGCCAACGCCGGGGCCTGACGCGCCAAACCGGAGCCGGGCATCAAACCCGGATCGTAGGCATTGACGGTCAGGTCGGTGCGCCCCTGCTTTTCCAACCGGCGAATCAGTTCATACGCAAACAGGAGATTACAGAGCTTCGAGGTCGCGTAGCGCTCGGCACCTACTTTATCTGGCTTTTCGGTCGCAGGTTCCGGGTGCATCAGTTTCCCGGCTGTTGTGTAGGCCGGGGGCGGCACACCCAGCGCTTTTGCAAATGGCTCGTCGGGGTAGTGCGTTCCACTGCTAACGACCACAATGCGGCCATTTTTGGCGAAGTGCGGCAGCAGCAGATTGGTGAGCAGAAAGTGGCCGAGGTGGTTCACCCCGACCGTCATTTCAATGCCATCGACGGTGTATTCCGTTGGACCCACAATCTGCAAACCCGCATTATTGACTAAACCGAACAGGGGCGGCAGATCGGTGCGGGCCGTGAAATTTTGGACAAACTGCCGCACCGATGCCAGCGACGCCAGATCGAGAGGCATGGCGTGGACGTTGCGATTATGGGTCGCTTTACGGATGGTGTCGGCGGCTGCTTCGTTCCTGGGTTGATTGCGGCCCGCCATCACGACGGTGTATTTCTGTTGCGCCAGGGTTTGAGCCGTGTAGTAGCCAAGTCCCTGCGTGGCGCCGGTGATGATGATTGTTTGAGATGCCATGAGTTTGCTGTTTTGTTCAGGCAAACTTCCGGCACTTAGGATTCTCGTTTTTTACCAAATGGCAATTAATGAAATGAATAATGTAGGATGAATGATGGATAAAGGAAACCGGTCTCGTTGTCCATCATTCATCCTACATTATTCATTATTCACTCCATCAGGCATGTTCGACGGACAGTTGCTTGCGAAGTCGGCTCAACGACGGGAGCGTGATGCCGAGGTAGGATGCAATCATACCCAGCGGCACTTGTTGCGCAACTTCGGGTTGTTCAATCAACAGTCGCCGATAGCGGGTCTTGGCATCTTCGTAGAGGAGTCGGCTGCGCTTGTGTACCTTCTCCAGCAATACGCGTTCGGTAATGCGCTGAATCGTGGGGGTCCAGTCCGGAATTTGCTCAGCTAATTGCTGAAATCCGTCATAACTGATCGCCCACGTCTGGCAGTCGGTCACGGCCTGTATGTTGTAGACTGTTGGCTGATGGTGGTTAAAACTCTCGACATCGGCCGCGAACTGTCCCGAACTCACGAAGTAAAACGTATGCTCGACACCATCTTCCGACTCTTCGTAAACACGAACAACGCCTTGCTCAACAAACCAGATGTGGCGATCCGTTTGCCCGGCCTGTAGCAGAAACTCGCCTTTTCGGTACATTTTTGACCCGAACGCGGTGTCAATCCGCTGCCATTCATCAGCGGAGAAACTATGATAAGTGGTTAGGTAAGCGCGGAGTTGGAGCATGGCACAATCAGTTAGTACGCTTTATAATGCAATCGGAACCGCGACCATCGTCGTGTCCCAACCCATATACATGGTGACAGCTCGGGCGTCTTTTTTGGCGAACTGGATCGAAAAGTTCTCGATTACAGTGTCCGATTTCTGAACCGGCACGGTAAGACGGACCACGTCTAACGCTTCGTTATAACTGTAAGCTCCCCACTGGTCAACGTCGGAACTGATAATGATTGTCCATTCTTTCTCTCCCGGAATGGTGAGTAATGCGTAGTTTCCGGCCGGTATTTTTTTACCCCCAATCGTCACGTCCTGATACAGTTTCAGCTCCGGAGCTTCGTTGGCCCCGGCCCGCCAAACTTTGTCGAAAGGAACGAGTTTACCGAAAATTTCCCGGTTGTTTTTAGCTGGCCGATTATACGTTATCCGAATCATAGCCTTGTCAGTACCAATTTTGGCGGGCGCAAATTTACGGTCGTGGGCGTAGTCGTCCGGGTAATAAGCCATGTCCATTGGCGTCTTATCGAGACCTCTAAATGGTTGAGCGTCAGCCCCAGAAAGAGTAAAGAAAAGGAATCCAAAAAGGAGTAGCGTTTTTTTCATGATCTGTTTTGAAAGATGAATGATGACTTCGTCGATAACTAATTTAGTGCGTTGAATGGTTCAGGGTCGTCCCGGTACGGAGCACAACACGGTTGATGGTTTCAGTTGACTACCCGTTTCGGTCAGGCTATAAAAACAACACAACCCACTTGTATGTGACTTTTCACGCCTGCTTTCGCTATCTTGGGAGTCTAATCGTCCCATCTCATGAATAAACCGCTACTCCTTTTTGGCTTTCTGTATTGCTTTTCTCCCCTCTTGCTCGCTCAGGATCGAATTTCGGGAAAACCGTTTGCTACCCGCTCGGTGGTGATGGCCCGCCACGGCATGGCCTGCACATCGCACCCGCTGTCGACGCAGGCCGCCATCGACGTGCTGCGGTCGGGCGGCAACGCCATTGATGCTGCTATTGCCGCCAACGCGATGGAGGGATTAGTGGAGCCGCACGTCAACGGCATTGGGGGTGATCTGTTCGCGATTGTCTGGGACGCCAAAACCAAAAAACTTTACGGCCTCAATGCGTCGGGCCGGTCGCCGTATAGCCTGTCGCTGGCCGAATTTCAGAAGCGGGGACTGACCCACATTCCGCCCGATGGACCGCTGCCCGTGTCGGTGCCGGGCTGCGTGGACGGCTGGTTTGCCCTGCACAAGCGGTTTGGCAAAACGCCCATGCCTAAGCTCCTCTCGCATGCCATTCGCTACGCCCGCGAAGGGTATCCCGTTCACGACGAAGCCGCCATTTCGTGGGCCAGTATGGTACGGCGCTTCGGTAAGTATCCTAATGTCAACGAAACTTACGCGCCCGGTGGAGCCGCCCCAAAACGGGGCGAAATTTTCCGCAATCCGGCATTAGCCAACACCTTAGAGAAAATTGCGACGGGTGGCCGCGATGCCTTCTACAAAGGCGATATTGCCCGGACCATCGACGCCTTCATGAAGAAGGTGGGCGGCTACCTCACCGCAAAGGATTTAGCCGATCATACCTCCAACTGGGTCGAACCCGTATCGACTAATTACCGGGGCTATGATGTGTGGGAGTTGCCGCCCAACAGCCAGGGTATCGCGGCTTTGCAAATGCTGAATCTGCTCGAACCATACGATTTTTCGCAAACGCCCTGGGGTAGCCCGGAGCACATTCACCGGTTTGTTGAAGCGAAGAAGCTGGCCTTTGAAGACCGCGCCAAGTACTACGCTGACCCTGATTTTGCTAAAATTCCCGTTCAGGAGCTAATCAGTAAGGCTTACGCGGCCGAACGCCACAAACTCATCGACCCGGACCGGGCGGCCAGCCGGGTGGAAGCGGGTAACCCCGCCCTGAAGCAGGGCGACACGATTTACCTGACCGTAGCCGACGAGGAAGGCAACATGGTGTCGCTGATCCAAAGCAATTACCGGGGTTTTGGCTCCGGTATGGTACCCGACGGACTGGGCTTCATGTTTCAGGACCGGGGCGAACTCTACAGCCTGACCGATGGGCAAAACAATACCTACGCGCCCCACAAACGACCGTTCCAGACCATTATTCCCGCCTTCGTAACCAAAGACGGGCAGCCGTTTATGAGCTTCGGCGTGATGGGCGGTGGGTTTCAGCCGATGGGTCACGTCCAGATTATCATGAACATGATCGACTTCGGCATGAACCCCCAGGAAGCGGGCGACGCCCCCCGCATTGACCACGACGGATCGTCGGAGCCGACGGGTGAGCGCATGGTTGATTCAGGAGAGATCAGACTTGAGTCGGGTTACCCTTACGAAACCATCCGTGAACTTATGCGCCGGGGCCACAAAGTCGGTTACGGATTGGGTGGATACGGCGGCTACCAGGCCATCATGTACGACGCCAAAAACAAAGTTTACCACGGCGCCACCGAATCCCGTAAAGACGGGCAGGCTGCTGGTTTTTGAGGGAGGTTGACCTACTCAATGTTATGGCTATCTATACACTGGCACCGTAACCAAACCTGTAGTTAGACCCTCTACTCCCAGATGATGTATGCTAAACTACGTATTGACCCGTTCGGGCAGAGAGTTTCGCCCCAAACCCCATTTTTCATGAAGAGAATCCTGCTTGCTATCCTGCTGAGTTCACATCTCTTTGCTCTTGCCCAAACGCCGGTCACGCACACGCTCCGCGTACAAGGCGATACAGTGCGTCATTTCTTCAGTGCCGACGGTTCAACGGACGTCTTTCGATTTTCAAAAATGGACTCGGTCGACAACTTCAACGCCCCCCAGAAGTACGAAGGCAAAGTCAGCTCGTTTACGTTCGCAACGGGTACCCAGCGCCTGGCGGTTGGGCATAAAAACGGTAAATTACTCTCTCAGCGCATTGCTCTGACGGATGGTACAATAACGAAATACATTCAACTTAACTTCTTCGGTGAGTTATCCGCCCGCTTTCCACCCACCTACCAACGACGTTTTCGGGGTACGGTCACCTACGAAATTCCCGAAGCCTATGAACTGGCGAACGTGGCAATGGCCCTGACCGAGGCAGGGCAGAAAGATGAGAACATGGTTGAGCAATCGGGTGCTTACTTCCAGCGGGTAAAGCAGCATTTTGCACCCGTCGCCAAACACCCGCTTATCAAGCGACTCAATGAGCGGTTGAAAAATAATAATTATAATTTTTACTACGGTACGCGCGAGAACGCCTATGCAATGGCACTGGACAAAACTGGCAGGCCCGTTAACCGGGGCGTGTACGGGGCCGTTTGGTCGGGGGCTAACGATTTAGCTGGTCATGACGACGAATGGGCAGACTTTGTGAAGAAGTCCAACTTCCGTAAATTTTATACTGACAACCAAAAGTTTTACCAGGCCGACATCGCCGAAGTAACCCGGCTGTTGCCCGTCAAACAAATGCAGAACTGGCTCGAAGCGCAGTTTCCAGGCATTCGCTATGACGGGCAGCGGGTCGTGTTCTCGCCACTTATCGATGGTGCCCACTCAGCGCAGAAATTCAATGATCAGGGATACCGGGAAAGTTTGATGTTCATCTGCGATGCACGAGGTTACGACCGGACGAAGTATTCAGAAGCTCAAATTGAAGGGTTGTATTCGGGTGTTGTGTTCACCGAGATCGACCACAATTTTGTTAATCCAATCACCGATAAAAATCTACAGGCGGTTAATAACGCCTTCGCCGACCGCGAGAAGTGGGTGCGCAAGGGCGACGCCGACAACTACGGAAACGCCTATGCTGTCTTCAACGAGTATATGACCCATGCCGTACATCTGCTCTACATCAAAGACACCTACCCCCGTGATGTGTACGAACTGGTGCGGGAGGCCCGCGTCAAGCTAAACGGTACGCGACGAGGGTTTTATCGGTTTGAATCATTTGCGGATGAATTGCAACGGCTTTATGACACCCAGAAGCCAAAGCAGACCGTCGCTGATCTATACCCGGCCATATTAAAGTGGGCAAAAGAGGTTTAGTAGACAACTGTTTGTTGACGTCTATTGCCCCACTTCAATACACCCGCTCGTAGTACTCCGCAGCCATGCGGTTCGCGCCGAAATAAGCATTGACGTCGTTCATGCTGCGCAACACCAGCGCCTGCCAGTCGGCGGGGCGGTCGTAGTACATGGGTAGAATTTCAACCTCCAGCAGGTTGAAGAGTTCGTCCCGGTCGTGGGCATCGCGGGCGTAGTAGGGTAACTCAGGGTCAGCCACGGGGACGATGAAGCTGTTTTCGCCCGGTTTGGCAAACTCGCACACCCAGCCGTCGTTAGTCGAAATGTTGACGGACCCGTTCATAGCCGCCGTCATGCCGCTGGTGCCCGATGCTTCGCGGGTCACGATGGGCGTGTTCAGCCAGCCGTCGGACCCATCTTTCAACAGTTTGGATAGCGCCAGTTCGTGCCCCGTCAGCACCGCCATGTTTGGGTACAGGTGACTCAGGTAATATAACCGGTTGAAGACCTCCGTCGCACCACCATCCATCGGGTACGGCTTACCCGCCCAGATCAGTTGTACCGGGTACTTCGTCTGCGTAAGCAAGCGTGCGAAACGTTCCGCGTCCTGCGTCAGCAAGTCAGGGCGTTTGTAGGTTGCAAACCGGCGTGCCCATACCAGCGTCAGCACGTTCGGATCGAAAAGCTTACCGACCTGATCGGCAACGACTTTAAATAATGGCTGCTTCATCTCAATTTTTCGGGCAGCAACGGCTCCGGTATCGCCGGATAGTCGGGCGGCTTCAATAGCCGGGTCCGTCCAGTAGCGCTGGTTTTGGGCGTTGGTCACGTGCGTAATCGGCGCAATATCGTCGTAGTGGCTCCACATCTGCCGGGACACTTCGCCGTGCAGTTTAGAAACCCCGTTCGCCTGCCGACTCAGCCGCAGCGCCACCAGCGAGTGATTAAACGTGTTATCCTGAATACCGCTTATCTCCCGAACTGTCTTTAGCGGTACTTCGCCGAAGAAACCCAGTTCGTTTAGTAAGTTGATGTCGTGCTTTTCGTTACCGGCTTCTTCGGGGGTGTGCGTCGTGAACACCAGCCGCTCACGGACTTTCTCGACGCTGCCCGTTTTCTGATACAGATGAAAAGCGGCTGGCAGCGCATGGGCTTCGTTGAGGTGGTACACGTCCGGTTCGTAGCCGAGGGCATCGACTAATTTGGCGCCCCCTAATCCCAGCAGCATACACTGGGCAATTTTCAGCCGTACGTCGTTGTCGTACAACCGGTAAGAAATCAGCCGATTGGCCGTGTCGTTTCCGTCAATATCGGTGGTCAGGAAAAACAGGGGGACCGTTTGGAAGGTGTTCGGTTCGAGGTAGTACGCCCGCACCCGCACGGGCCGCCCAAACACGTCAATGGTGAATTCAATGCCGGTGTCCTGCAAAAAATGGTACAGCTTCTCCCGAAACTGCACGTCCATACTATTGTCCGTCTTTCGCCCCTGATCGTAGTAGCCATATTTCCACAGGACACCGATGCCAATCAGGTTTTGGCCCAGTTCGTAGGCGCTGCGCATGTGCGATCCGGCCAGAAAGCCCAGACCGCCCGAATACGTTTTGAGCGCCTGATCGACGGCGATCTCCATCGAAAAGTAAGCGACTGATTTTGAGAATTGAGCGTTAACGTCGTAGGGAACGCGAAAGGGTAAGGTAAGTTTGTCGTTCATTGGAGCAGGGTTAGGAGTGTGTTAAAGCAAGATAACCAGGGGAAGTAGTTAGTGGTTTTATGTTTCTACTGACGTTAATTTGTTCTCAACGCGAACTTGTAAACCTTGTCAGCCGCAATACGTGGAGAGACAACGGTTACGGTCAACAAACGAAAACCGTTGGTATTGAGCAGTTCAACCAGTGCATCTTCGGTGTAAAGCAATTTTCCACAACCCCGATGCTTTTGTCCGGGACGCTTGGCAACAAGGTCCTCAATGAATAAATAACCATCCGGTTTCAGATTGGTACGAACGCTCGTTAATAAGTCATTTGGATGCGTTAGTTCATGCAGCGTGTTTTCAATGATGATCTTGTCAAAAAACTGCTGTGGGAGCTGTGTTTCTCGCTCCGTTCCAATGACGGGAATGAATTTAGCGGTGCATATACGTCCGCCTGCGTCGTATAACCGACTCACCGTATTTGTCAGGTTTTCCGGGGTCAAGCAGGTTGGATTAATATCCTGCAGATAGAACGTAATGCTGTCGGCCATCATCGAATAAATGACTTCCTTGCTGCCACTACCCGCTCCTACACTGGCTACTACTTCATTTCGCCGAAAGTCATAAATTGCCTGATAACGCATCAGGGTCTGTTCTAGGTTATCTTTCCGAGTCAGATATTCGTAGACGCACGGGTTCTTGGACCGTTGCGCCAGAGCAGCGGTCGTAACGAACCAAACGAACAGAATTAGCCAACTCAGCTGCATGTTAATATAAAATAGCCCCGCCTTAGTTAAACGGGGCCGTTCATTATGCCCTAACCTCCCGAACCGTCGGGTCGCCCACCATATCGCCCGGCTTCACCCACTCGTCAAAGTCAGCTTCGGCTACGTAGCCGAGTGCCAGAGCGGTTTCTTTGAGCGTTGAGCCGTTTTTGTGGGCAGTCTGGGCAATTTCAGCGGCTTTGTAGTAGCCAATTTTCGTGTTCAGGGCCGTAACCAGCATCAAGGACGAATCGACGTGCTTTTTGATGTTGGCTTCGATGGGTTCGATGCCTTCGGCGCATTTGTCGTTGAACGATACGCACACGTCGCCGATGAGCCGGGCCGAATGCAGGAAGTTGTAGATCATCACCGGCTTGAACACGTTCAGTTCGAAATGGCCGTTCATGCCGCCGATATTAATCGCCACGTCATTACCCATCACCTGCGCGGCTACCATCGTCATGGCCTCGCACTGCGTCGGGTTCACTTTGCCCGGCATAATACTGCTGCCGGGCTCGTTGTCGGGGATGTGCAGCTCGCCGATGCCTGCACGGGGTCCGCTCGACAGCATTCGGATGTCGTTGCCGATTTTCATCAGGCTGGCCGCAACGGTCTTCAGCGCACCGTGCGCTTCCACGATGGCGTCGTGCGCTGCCAGCGCTTCAAACTTATTTTCGGCGGTGATGAAAGGCAGACTCGTCAGGTCAGCAATGTGCTTCGCGACATTTTCGGAATAATTGGGGGGCGTGTTAATGCCGGTTCCAACGGCCGTGCCGCCCAGCGCCAGCTCGCTCAGGTGGGCCAGCGAATTGTTAATGGCCCGCAGGCCGTGGTCGAGTTGCGAAACGTAGCCCGAAAACTCCTGCCCAACGGTCAGCGGTGTAGCATCCATGAAGTGCGTCCGGCCGATTTTGACGACGTGCATAAACGCCTTCGACTTGGCCGCCAGCGTGTCGCGCAGTTTGGTGATACCCGGAATCGTGACGTCAAGCAGGATTTTGTAGGCCGCAATGTGCATTGCCGTTGGAAACGTATCATTGCTCGACTGCGACTTGTTGACGTCATCGTTAGGGTTGAGGTACTTCTTCTCGTCGGTGAGCTGACCACCGTTCAAGACGTGGGCGCGATAAGCCACCACCTCGTTCACGTTCATGTTCGACTGCGTACCTGATCCCGTTTGCCAGACTACCAGCGGAAATTGATCGTCTAATGTACCGGATAGAATCTCGTCGCACACCTGCCCAATGAGGTCGCACTTGTCCTGAGGCAATACGCCCGCGTCGAGGTTGGTCAGCGCGGCTGCTTTTTTGAGGTACGCAAACGCCCGAATAATCTCGCGGGGCATCCGGTTAATATCCTGAGCGATTTTGAAGTTTTCGATGGAACGCTGCGTTTGTGCGCCCCAGTACACATTGGCCGGGACCTGAACCTGGCCCATCGTGTCTTTTTCGATGCGGTAATTCATAAAGAGTGAATGAGTGAAAGAGCGAACAAACAAGCGGGCTAACCACTCATTCGCTCATTCGCTCTTTCACTCTTTTAGTACGGTCGCAAAGGTAGAACGGGGCTTGTGTTTTACCATGCTATTCATCCGTTTTACACCAATCACAAGCCATAGCCGATGGAGCCGCCAAAAGATATTACGCCTGAGATTCTGTACCAGACCGGAATGGAAGTTTTTGAGGATTTCGATGCTTACGCAAACTGGCTTAACAGTAAAATTCCAAACTTGGGCGGACGCAAACCGTCCAGTCTCGTTCATACCGAAGCCGGACGCGGGAGTGTTATCACGTGCTTATGGAAATCTTACATGGGATTTATTTATAATAATTTAACAAGTTAACTTTCTCTTAATTAGGCGGTAAGGTCGTAACGGCCACCTGTACGCCCGACAAAATCCGGCGGGCAGCTATTGCTACCGCAACGCCCGACTCCCCGACCTATATCGGGATATTGTCGACAGGAACACAAACCAGAGCAAATAGTGGTATGGCTGACACCCAAGAAATGCCAACTCAGTAGTAGCGAATGTTCTCGTACAGCCTGCTCTAAATCACGGCCAGGAAAGTTTCAGCATTGATACGCCCTGACGCGGTAAGGTGAAATTCAGTACTGCTTCACCGTTCGCAACCGTCACGGACTCCGGCGGACCAATCAGTTGCAGTTGACCTGCCTTTTCCAGTTTGGCAATTTGCTCAGGCGTGGGACTTTTCGGCGACCCCATCGTTTTCCAGGCTTCGTACGAATTGCTGTGCGTCTGGTCGATGCGGTAGTGCTGAAGCTGCACTTTCTTAGCCGGAACACCTTTAATTCGGACGGTAACGGGTGCATCGGGCGTCGTCAGATTGTCGTCGTGGTAATGCCAGACCATCACCGCAGCTTCTTTTGCGCCTTTAGCCGCCAGCGCATTAATGTCCGGCTCACCCCGAACGCTCTGGTCCCTTATTTTGACGTAATCGTAGGCAAGCTCCTGCTTCACGGCCACCCGGTTGGCGGGCATCATGCCGAACATACGGAACACGTTCAGCACGGGTTTATCGACGCCGTTGGTCGCCAGATCGCGGAACCCGCGAAACCAGGACTGGTCCTCAAATTCAAACGCCCACGTAACGGTCCCGGCCAAATTAACCCCGCGCGATTGAGCCAAGTCGTATTTGCGGGCAAACGACGCGGCTGTGTAACTCGAATACATGGTGCCATTCCGGTAGGCGTTCTGCGGGTGAAGATCTTCCGAACAGGCCGCGCAGCCTTCCGGGTCGGATTCGCCGATGATGATCGGCAGGTTTTTCAGCGTCGGGTACGATGCCACGATTTCAAAGCCCCGGTCGATGTCGCGAAGCTGCGTGCCCATGTTCATCTGCACAACGCCATTGACTAATTTGGGCGCTCCTTTCGCGTGGAACGTGATAAAATCGAGGGGCGTCCCCGTTTTGCCGGTTACGTAGTTTTTGCCACTGACGACGTGATCGAGGAAGGCCCGGAAGAATTTGGCGACCCCTTCCCCACCGGGGCCGGTTACTTCGGGACCACCAATCTTGATGGTGGGCAGTGCCCGCTTAGCCGCATCGGCGGTGTAATCGTAGAGCTTGATGTACTCCTCCGTTGTACCTTTCCAGTAGCTGATATTGGGTTCGTTCCACAGTTCCCAGTACCAGCTTTCGACTTCCTTCTGGCCATACCGTCCGACGGAATGTTTGACCCACTGGTAGACCAATTCGCTCCACTTCGCGTAGTCTTTTGGTGGATAAGCCCAGCCCGTGTAAATGTCATTATAATTGTCGCCGGGTTTCCAGTAGTGCCGATAAGGCTGGGGTTTCGTGGAGAGGGCTTCAGGCATGAACCCAATCTGTGCAATGGGTTTCATGCCCCGTTCAATGTACGTATCGAAAATTTTATCGACAATGGTCCAGTCATAGATTGGCTTTCCGGCTGCGTCTTCGGTGTAGGCGTTCGTTGAACCCCACTTCAGGGCGGCCGTGCCATCGCCGGTAACTAACAGGCTATGCACCCGCACGTTAACCGGCACCCGGCTTAGTTTCGAGATTTCGGTAAGCAGTTTTCGCCCGTCTTTCATGTAGGTGTAGTTCGGTTCGTCGTAGCCAAACCACGCCCAGATTGGCTTCAGCGCACCTTTTTGGTTTGCCAGATCGACCTCAATGACAACAGGTTTAAGAGCGGTATCCTGCGCAGGACTATTCAAAACAGGTAGCCCGGTCATGCCAAGACAAATGGCTGTAGTTCTGAAGAGCAAATTGTTGATCTGTGTAGTCATACAGTGCGATTCGGAATAAGCTGATTTACAGAAATTAATGCATTATACACAGCAATTACTCTTATATGCAAAATTCTGAGGTAATGCGGGTTACCTTTCGTCATTAAAAATATTAAAGTCAGAATTAGTTATACACTCAAAATCCCATAAGAACATGGCCAAATTTGCTTTCCTTATGCTGTCACTGATGGCACTGACCACAGCCTGCTCAAGCACTAAGACCGAAACAACCGATACATCGGCAACCGTAGTCGATTCCACATCAACTATGTCTACGATGAGTACGGACTCAACCTCAACGATGAGCACCGACTCAACGTCGACAATGACCAGCGACAGCACCCGGAGCGATTCGTTGCGGTAGTCTTTTCAAGGTAGTCTATACACAAACAAAGACCCTCGCAGTGAGGGTCTTTGTTTGTGTATAGACTGTTTAGTGAAGGTTGGCAGCGGCTTTTTCATCGACCATCCACACCAGTTCACCGGTTATTGGCTTAATTACCTGCGACGGGTATTTGTCGGGTAGGTACTCGCCTTTGAGCACCTCACGCAGCGGAATCGCTTTCTTCGGACCCGCTACCAGAAATAGTACGCACGACGCCCGGTTCACAACGGGGGCCGTCAGTGTCAGGCGATACATGTTCTGCTGATCCAGAAAATACGCCTTTGTCCAGGCTATTTGTTCGTGAACAACCTCGGTACCAGGGAAGAGCGAAAGCGTGTGGCCGTCGTCGCCCATGCCGAGCAGGACCAGATCAAATGTTGGTTCCGGCCGGTCCCGCTCCGGCGTACCGGCCGGTGCGGTGGATGCGCCCGAGTCGCCAAAATAGTCGTGCAGAATCCGGTCATAGTCGGCAGCGGCAGCGTCGGGTTCGAGGTCAGTGCGCCAAACGTGAATCTGATCTTCGGGCGTGAATACGTGACCAAGGAGCGTATCGTAGGCCATGCCCGCGTTGCTTTGTTCATCGTCGATGGGCACGTAGCGTTCGTCGCCCCAGAATACGTGCAGTTGCAGCCACGGAATCTGTTCGGCATAAGGCGATTTAGCCAGCAGTTCATGCAAGGCTTTAGGTGTGCTGCCCCCCGACAAGGCAATCGTGAACCGGTCCTGCCTTTTTAGCACGTCCTTAATACGTTTGGCAATAAAATCGGCCGCTGCTTTAGCCAGGTCGGCCGGATTTTTTTTGATAATCAGTTGCATAACCCTTCTGGTCTGGAAACAGCCTTACACAAAATCTTCGCGCATGGGCGTGAACACGTCGACCAGTACCCCGGCTTCCTCACAAACCGCCCCGTGCCACACATTCGGTGGGATGTAATAGGCATCGCCCGCCCGCACGGTTCGGGTTTCGTCGGCGATGGTAATGGCAAAAGACCCACTCTCGACGTAGCTCATCTGCGTATGGACGTGATGATGAGCCGCCCCGACACCGCCCGTCTCGAAGGCCACTTTCACCAGCATCAGGTTGGCGTCGTACGTCATAATCTTACGGCTAACCCCGTCGGCAACCAGTTCCCACGGCAGGCTTTGATCGTCCACAAATCGGACACCGGCCTGCGTTTCTGTTTTGTCAGCATTCATAACCACAGGCGTTATTTTGTCATCCACTGAAAGCCGTCTTTCTCAATCAGATTCATAGCCGCTTCGGGTCCCCAGGAGCCGGGCGCGTAGTTCGGAAAATCGGTTGGTGTTTCACTGCCCCAGGCGTCCAAAATCGGCGTGACCACCCGCCAGGCCGCTTCCACCTGATCGGCCCGCATGAACAGCGTCGCGTCGCCGGTCATCACGTCTAAGAGCAGCGTTTCGTAGGCTTCCGGCTCCTGTCCGTCGTAGGCAGTTTTGTAGCTAAACACCATCTCGACCGGGTCGAGGGCCAGCGTCTGACCGGGGCGCTTAGCCTGAAAGCGCAGCCGGATGTCCATCGCAGGCTGAATCCCAATCATGAGCCGGTTCGACTGCCAGGTTTGGGTTGCTTCATCAGGGAAAGCAAAATCAGGCGCCATTTTGAACTGAATCGTAATGACCGTTGCTTTTTCGGGCAGCGACTTACCCGTGCGCAGGTAAAACGGCACGTTCTCCCACCGCCAGTTATCCACGTATAATTTAATGGCCGTAAAGGTTTCCGTCGCCGAATCCGGGGCTACGCCTTCGTCCTGCTTATAACCCGGAATGGGCTTGTCATTCACGGTTCCGGGGCCATACTGTCCACGAACGGCGACCTGCGACACCTGCTCGGGCGTGATCCGGCGGATGGCGTGCAGCACGTCTACTTTCTTATTGCGTACTTCGTTGGCGTCGAAGTTCACCGGCGCTTCCGTTGCAACCATGCACAGCACTTGTAGCAGGTGATTCTGGATCATGTCGCGCAACGCACCCGACCCTTCGTAGTAGCCCCCCCGTCCTTCCAGACCAACCGTTTCTGCGGCCGTGATCTGGATGTGCTCCACATACTGCCGGTTCCAGATTGGCTCGAACAGGGCATTGGCGAAGCGAAGCGCCAGGATATTCTGCACCGTTTCTTTGCCTAAGTAATGGTCGATACGGTAAATTTGTTCCTCGGCAAACAGCCCACCGAGCAGCGCATTCAGTTCTAATGCCGTTTTGAGATCATGTCCGAAGGGTTTCTCCACCACAATCCTGACGCGCGACGCATCGCCACATAATTGTAATTTTCCGAGGTTCTCCGCAATGCCCGGCACGAGTTGGGGAGCCACGGCCAAGTAGAAAATTACATTGGCCTGTTCATGCCATTGCTGCTCTTTATCGGTCACAAACGCCGAGAGTTTGGTGTAAGCTCCCGCATCGTCGGCATCCATCTGAAGGTACGTGATAACCGGGGCAAATGTATCCCACGGCCCATCTTTACGCCGGGAAAATGACTGCACGCCTTCCTGCAACCGGTCGCGGAAGCGGTCGTCAGTGTACTGACTGCGGCCCAGACCAACCACGGCGAAATGATCGGGCAGGTAGTTGTCGATAAATAGATTGTAGAGCGCGGGCGTAAGTTTGCGGAGATTGAGATCTCCGCTGCCGCCGAAAATAAACAGCACCGTAGCCTTGGGCCGCTGGTTGGAGGATGGAATCATTGAGCGTCAGGTTGTCGTCGGACTTAATGTGGCTGCAAGATACCGACACCCTTAGTTTGGAACAAGTTTGGGCGTTTGGGGTTTGGTCATTGACGTTTATGTTTCTATTATGAAAATTGCCATCGGCTCCGACCACGCCGGTTTCCGCTACAAGGAAGCCATCGAAACATTCCTGACTGGCCTCGGCCACGAAGTCATTGACAAGGGTACCTATTCTGAAGCGCCGGTCGATTACCCGCGCTTTATCCGGCCCGTTGCGGAAGCCGTTGCTGCGGGCGAGGTGGATCGGGGCGTTGTGCTGGGCGGTTCAGGAAACGGCGAAGCCATCACCGCCAACCGGACGAAGGGCGTCCGCTGTGCATTGTGCTGGAACGAGGAGTCGGCACGGCTGGGGCGGCAACACAACGACGCTAACGTCATCTCCATTGGTCAGCGCATGATGACCGAAGAAATGGCGCTGCGTATTGTGCAGATCTGGCTCGACACACCGTTTGAGGGTGGACGGCACCTGACCCGAATTCAGCAATTGGACGAGTAGGCTTTATACCAGAAAATATGATTTTTTCGCAAATGAAGATACTGTTATCAATTTATCAACTACACATTATCATTTTCTGTATAAATAGTACTAATTTGTGACAACTTTCATTTGTACAAGCAATGGAGACGCTGTCAATCGACCTGAACGCCCTGTCACGTTACCACATCACCCCAAATCAATACGTTTTTTTGTTTCTCACCCACGCCCGGCAGTACGCATCTATGTACAGATACTGCCAGGAGGGACCCGGTTTCCGCCCGGAGGAAATTGTTGACCTGGAGAATCGGGGTTACCTACTCAACCTTAACCGGGCGGGTCATTACTACCTGGATTTTTTCGTGCTGACCGATGCCATTGGTAGCGATCTGTTCGAGCAGAACCGGGATCAGGCCGGTCTGGCGTTCTGGAATGCGTATCCGATCTACGTGCGTGATTCGGTTACCGGCGAAACGTCACTGCTGATTAACACCGACAAGAAACAGTGGCTCACCGATTACTACCTGTCCGTGGGGCACTCGCCCCAGAAACACAGCCAGGTTATGGACGCTCTGGATTATGCAATGGATAAAGATTTGGTCGACATAGATATCCGGCAATGGCTCGACTCGGAGCAGTGGACACTGATGCTGGAGTTGAAACAACTCGAAGAGCCGGTATAGCAGGTGTATTCCGGCGCATCGAGACGGAAAGTTTGAGACGTTTTCGCACAGAACGTGTTATAAACGCACGATAAACCCACAGTGGCGTGGTGAGCGAAAACGGCGGTAGCGGATGTGAATCGTTGAATTCCGCTACTGAATCAGGTAACCCGGCATGAACAGACGTATCCGGCGAGTAAGTTATTTTCTGTCCAGCCAATATTTCTCCGACGGACTCCGCATTACCGCATCCATCCTGTTGCCTTCGCTCCTGCTGGCTCAGTTTGGTCAGTTGGCAACTGGCATGGCCCTATCCATTGGGGCACTTAGCGTGAGCCTGAGCGATGCCCCCGGCCCGGTGCAACATCAGCGCAACGGTATGGTCGCTACCGTGCTGATTAGCTCCGTAGTGACACTCATAACCGGGTTTGCGCGGATGAATACCATTACCCTCGGGCTTGAGATCGGGGGGTTCGGTTTCTTCTTTTCCATGTTCTCGGTTTATAACAACCGCGCTACGTCGGTTGGTACGGCGGCCCTGCTCATTATGGTACTCATGCTCGACCGCCCCCTCGACGCGCCGGGTGTGGTGCGTGAAAGTGGGCTGATTCTGGCCGGAGGCACCTGGTACATGCTCGTCAGCCTGCTCACGTCGCGGCTCCGGCCCTACCGCCCGGCGCAGCAGGCACTGGGGCAGTGTATTCACGAAACAGCGAAACTGCTGACAATCAAAGCCGATTTCTACGCAACTGACACGCGCTTAGACGATGATTACCGGCGGTTCGTAGCGCAGCAGGTGACCGTGAACGAACGGCAGGATGCCGTGCGGGAATTGCTCTTTAAAAGTCGGCAGTTTATGGCCGAATCCGACAACACGAGTCGCCTGCTGGTACTGACGTTTTCCAGCGTTATGGACCTCTACGAACAAATTGTGGCGATGTACTACGACTACTCCGGCATTCGGGAGCGATTTGGGCAGTCAGACCAGTCCGGCGGATCGGTTCTGGAAACCATAGCCCGATTGATTCGACAAGTAGCCGACGAACTCGACCATCTCGGCCTGTCCATTCAGTCGATAGTACCCGCTCGCTCAACTTTGGATTTAACGCCATCACTAACCCAACTAAAAGACCAGATCGACGCGCTTTCCGATAGTGACGGGAGTACATTGGTCCTCAAAAAAGTGCTGGTTAGTCTCCGCACTATGGGTCAGCGGGTAGCCGCGATCCAAGCTAACCTGACGGCACCCATCGACAGTGCACCGGGCGAAACGCTGGAGTACGGCCGGTTCGTGTCGCACCAAACCATCAACTACCAGTCGTTTCGCGATAACCTGACGCTCAGTTCATCGGCGTTCCGGCATTCGGTGCGGGTGGCGCTGGCCCTTCTCGTGGGCTTTGCGCTAACCAAGTTCCTGCCCTACGCGCAGTACAGCTACTGGGTGCTGCTAACGATTCTGGTTATTCTCAAACCCGCCTTCAGCCTGACCAAACAGCGCAACCAGGAGCGCATCATCGGCACGTTCGTTGGTGGCGTTATTGGCGTATTGATTCTGACATTCATACCCAATCAGACTGTGCATTTCGTCTTTTTAGTCCTGTTTATGATCGGTACATACAGTGCGTTGCGGGTCAATTACATCGTGATGGTTACGTGCTTAACGCCGTTCGTGCTGATCCTTTTCAGTTTCCTCGGCATCGGCTACCTCAGCGTGGCGGGTGAGCGTTTGCTGGATACGCTGCTCGGCGGCACGATTGCGGTGGCGGCCGGGTATCTACTGTTCCCCAACTGGGAGTCGCATCAGATGATCAACCCCATGCGCGACGTACTGAAGGCCAACATCGGGTACGTGCAACTGCTGCTCGATGGACTATCGGGTCGGCGTATCCGCGTGGTGGATTATAAATTAGCCCGGAAAGAAGTGTACGTGACGTCGGCCAACTTGGCGGCTGCTTTCCAGCGGATGCTGTCGGAGCCAAAGCATAAGCAGCGCAATGAGAAAGCCGTTTATGAGTTTGTGGTGCTCAATTACATCCTGTCGGCTAACGTGGCCACCGCAACATCGGCGTTGCTGACGACGGACCCAAAAGCGCACCCGCCCGCGCTGACCCGCCCGGTCAAACGGGCCTTAACGTCCCTAACGGACAGTCTCCGCCACTTGGGCGAGTCGTCCGAAAAATCGGGTGCCGACCTATCGGTGTCGAGCGTAAACCTACCCGATGACAGCGCGCTGCCTCCCGATGATCGGTCACTAAATGAACACCTGAGCTTTATTCAGCAGGTGAGCAAAGATGTGGGCAAAGTAATAACGAAGGTGAACTGGCAGGATGTGCAGGTGTGAATCTGTTGTTACAAAACAACAGTACCGGTATAGTCTTCAGTAGCTCACACCAGCGCAATTCCGTCTTTCTGAAGCACAATCTTCCGGTCTTTGTACAGGGTACCAATCGCCTTCTTGAACGTTTTCTTGCTCATCTCCAGCGCTTCATAAATAGCTTGCGGTTCGCTGTGATCGGTCAGGGGAAGAAAACCCTTATTGGCCCGAAGCGCGTCCAGAATAACCTGAGCACTGGGTTCCACCTTTTGAAAACCAATCTGCTGCAAACTTACGTCAACGTGCCCATCGTCGCGGACATGTTTGATGAAGCCCGGCATTCGGTCGCCAACGGCCACGGGACGGAAAATCTCGTTGTGGTACAGGAGACCTTTGTGGCGGTCGTTGATAATGACGTTAACGCCGAGGTCAGTTATTTCGTAGGCCAGCAGATCGACGGGATCATTTTCGAGCAGGTCCGATACGTCATCATCCAGGAACTTGTTCACCTTAGTAGATGCAACCAGCCGGTTCGTTTCTTCGTCAAGGTACATAAACGCCACGCACCACTCTCCCACGGTCAGCGGACGGCTTTGCTCGCGGTAAGGCACGAGCAGGTGTTTTTCCAGTCCCCATTCCAGAAACGCCCCCACGCTGGAAACGGCCGCCACCGGCAACGGGGCAAACTCGTCGCGCAGGATGTGGGGCGTCAGCGTGGTGGCAATGGGGCGGTCGTCATAATCTTTGTAGACGAACACCTCAATGTCATCGCCAACTGACAAGGAGTCGGGCACGTATTTTTTGGGTAACAGAATATCGTCGGCCGGGTCGCCTGCTTCGGTGGTTGGGTCACCCAGGTAGAACCCAACGCTGGTGATGCGCCGGGCGGTCAGGGTGTTCATGCGGCCAATGTCAATCATGGACTAAAATGGATGCGTTTATGGGTGCAAAAATAGCGATAAATGGGCGGGGTCGGCTCAGATTATGATTTGAGACGGCTCAACTTAAATCTGAGTCGAACCAGTAGGCATCCAGTTGCCACTTTTGACACGATCAATTCATCAATAGAAATCAATCAGCATGAAAACCAACACAATCCTGCTGCTCGTTCTGAGCCTGCTTACGACTACCGTTTCTGCCCAAAACCCGACCCCTGCTAACGGTGAACCGCGCGTCCATCCAGACCGGATCACATTTATGCTGAAAAATACGCTGGGTTATCACCGGATGTTTTTGGTGCAGGGGCCGGGTATTGCGTATGGCTTCACGATGAACAAACGCGAAACCGTCCCCTGCAACTGGCCCGTTGGCTCGAAACTCTATTTTACGCAGGATGGCAAAACCAGCACCGGTCTGATCCTGACCGTAACAGCCACCGACGAAGGTAAAACGCTGACTACCGACACCGGAGCCACTGAAATCACGCCGACTACTACAGAGGTGGCTTCGGTGACCAAAAAAAACGTTACTGTCCGACTGCGTAACCCCAATTTATTGCCCCGAAAAGTCGCGCTCATTAGTTACGAACCCGGTGCAATCGGCAATGGTACGACCATTTTTATGATGGGACCCAAAGGCACAAAGTCGTTCCGGTTTCCGGTCGGCACCAAGCTTTACACGGCCGACAGCGAGCAGGTTGACGTGGTGATGAGCGGCAAACGCATTGATAGTAGCAAACCGTTTCTGACCGTAAAAGTCGAGGACGCGGGTAAAGCGTTTGATGTCAAATAACCAACCAAGCCCATGCGTAATATCCTGCTTTATTGCCTTGCCTGCTCACTGACGATTTCGTCGGCTTTGGCCCAAAAGCTGTTTACCGCCCAGCAACTTCAGGCTGATTTTGCCGTGCTGCGAAAATCGTACGAAACCCTGCATCCGGGCCTGTATAAATATGCTGATAAAACTACCATTGACGGCTATTTCGCCGAATGTCAGCAAGCCCTCAACCACGACCAGTCGCTGACGGACGCATATCTGACGATACTGAAGCTGACCGCCCGGTTCAAATGCGGCCACTCATACCCCAATTTCTACAATCAGGAAGGCGACGTGAAAACCCTGTTCGAGCAGAAAAACTGCCTGCCGTTCTGGTTTCGGCTGGTCGACAACCGGATGGTCGTTACCTGGAGTGCCGATACCGCCGTGCCGGTTGGAGTAGAGATTCAGGCCATCGACGGTGTGCCGGTTCGTAAAATCATCCAGACGATGCTGCCGCTGGTGCGGGCTGACGGCTCGAACGATGGCAAACGACGGGACCTGCTGCAAATTGGTGGACAGAAGTACGAATACTTCGACGTGCTGCTGCCGATGCTGTTTCCGAGTAGTAAACCCACGTTTACGCTAAAAATGAACGATTTGCGAACAAAGAAGTTGGCAATAGTCACCGTAAACGGCGTATTACACACTGACCGAAACGACGAAATCAAACGCAAGTATCCGTCCGCCAACGACACGACGGCTACCTTTGGCTGGCTCGATGCCAACACCGCGCTGATGCGCATCAACACGTTTGCGAACTGGAAAACAGAATTTGACTTTGGTAAATTTTATGACGAATCCATAGCGGAGTTTGTCCAAAAAAACGGCCAGAATCTGATCATTGATAGCCGCAGGAATGAAGGGGGTGATTTTGAAAATGGCAAGAAACTGATTCGGCATCTGATTACAACTCCCGTTGTTCTGGACGAATTGCAGGACTGCTGGGCTTATACCAGCATGGATTCGAGCCTGAGTCCGTACATACAAAACCGTTGGGGTTACGAATGGCGTTACCGCCCGACCAGCAACTTCGACCGATTACCCAGTGGTCAATACCGGGAAAAGGGCAACCGCTCCCCCGAGCCGGTACAACCAGCTACCCCTCACCTGAGTACGCACATTTATCTGCTGACCAGTGCGACGAATAGTTCGGCGGGTTTGCTGTTTGCGAATGCCCTGAAAACGCAAAAATTAGCCACGTTAGTTGGTCAAACGACGGGCGGTAATCAGAAAGGAATTACTGCGGGAGCCTTGTTTTTCATGCAGTTACCCAATTCAGGAATCGAGGTCGACGTACCACTTATCGGCATGGACTACAATGAAGCTGCCAAACGGCCCGACGCGGGCGTTGCGCCGGACGTGTATGTAAAACCCGATGTGATGGACGTGGTAAGCGGCATCGACACGGAGATGAACGTGGTACGAGCGCGAATTTCCCGTCGAAACTGAATTCCCGACTGTATATTACCGAACCATTTTCTGCCCTGACGATGTCCTTTTATTTCAACGCCTATTCAACGCCACTGCTCTTCGGCTTTGTGCAGGCCTGGGTCTACGCCGTGCTGCTGTGGGTGCGCGGTCGGCACGAAGAACGCCTGTCCGACGTGTTGTTGGGCTGGGTGCTGGTTGGCCTGAGCTTCACGATCTGGGAATACATGCTGGGGTTTGGGGGCATCGAAATCCTGTGGCGACAATTGGATTTCTTTCCGCGTGGTCTCGGACTGCTGTTCGCACCCCTGTGTTATTTTTATCTCCGAAGCCAGTTCAACGCCGACTTTCGGTTCAGCCGCCGGGACTGGTGGCACGCCCTACCCTTTCTGATTGATACGGGTTACCACCTTATCGTTTTTTCACTTGGTCGCGATTTTGTAGCAAATTGGCAAAAAACAGTTCATGACCGCTATTATATTCCCGACATCACATTTGTATTTTCAGTAGTTCAAAGCCTGCTTTATCTGTACTTGTCGCAGAAACTTTACCGCGATTACCGAGCCTGGATAAAAACGCAATTTTCGGAGACGGATACGATTAGCTTTCGCTGGTTCCGCAATTTTCTGATTGCGCTAACCATCAGTCTCATACTCAGTTTCGCTATGACGATGCTGGACATTTGGCTTAACCTCTCTTTCTGGGAGGACTGGTGGGATAAGCTGGCGGGAGTAATTCTGATTTATTACGTGAGCATTGCGGGCTACGGGCAGGTGCAGCCGGGCAAACGCCTGACGTTTCAACCAGCGTCCGCCGACCCGTCTGCCTTCCCGGAACTTGCTAACTGGAAAACCAAACTCGTCACGCTGATGGACACGGAGAAACCGTATCTCGAACCCGAATTGTCACTGGCGGATCTGGCCCGACGAATGCAAATCAACCCGGTTTCGCTATCGCAGGTGATTAATGCCGGGGCGGGTAAGAACTTTAACGATTTCGTGAATGGATACCGGGTTGACGAATTCAAGGAGCGGGTGCGCAACCCGGCTAACGGGCACCTGAGTTTTTTGGGTATTGCGCTGGAATGCGGCTTCAATTCTAAAGCTACTTTTAATCGGGCTTTCAGGAAATGCACGGGCCTCTCGCCGAAGGCATACGTCGAAACACAAAAAAGCCCCGGCAGCGTGACTGTCGGGGCTTCGTTGGATAGTTAAGAGTAAAACCGTAAACAGAGACTAATTATTGCACGTTTGGAAAATTATCGAATAGTTTTTCAGTTTATGTTTTAAAATAAATCAGTTAGCATTGGGCCATTATTTATACGTTCAGCCCATGCCTTATTTAGTACTCGACCTCGAAATGACCGGCCCGGAGCCGGACTATAACGAAATTATTCAAATTGGAGCGGTGCTTTTCGATGACAACTGGGTCGAGAAAGGGCAGTACCTGACCAATGTCTATCCCGAAAACAAGGAAGCGTTTTCGTCCTCGTCTGAAAAAATTCACAACCTGTCGCTGGCCGATCTGGAAGACGCGCCGATGATTTACGACGTATTACCCGAACTGGAAGAATGGATTTGTACCCAGCTTGGTCTTCGGGTGCCGAAGGGGCAGTTGGACCGGACGCCCTTTTTGCGCGACGTCATCATATGCGGTCAGAGCGTGATCAACGACATCAATTTTCTGAAGGAAGCCTACCGCTACGAAAAACTAAAGTGGCCCTACTCCCGCGTGTTGCTCGATCTGCACACGCTGGGCTATTTCACGTTCCGGGTGCTGCGGGCCAACGCCGGATCGCCGACCGACCGCAAAATTCCCGACCGGCTGAGTTTAACCGCCATCGCCGGTTATTTCGGCTTCACCCGCGAAGATGGATTTCATAATGCACTGGAAGACGCCGTGCTGACGGCGAAGTGTTTGAAAGAAGTGTTTAAATTAGGGGAGAAAATGAAGATAGCGGGGTAAAGCAAATGCAGATTCGGTTTACGGTTGAGGTAGTACTGGCTTTGGCCATTATTAACGTTGGGTTCTTTTCGGCGGGGCTGCTTTGGTTTTCGGCCCAAAATCGACAGGCCAACCGCTTCCTGGCCGGGCTGATGGCCGCCATTTCGTGCTGGCAGATTGACGGTTTCTTTCGGGTATCGGGGCTGTACGGGCAAAACGCAAATCTGTACTTTCTGCCCATCTTTTACTCATTTGCCTTCGGCCCTCTCATCTACTTTTACGTCAGAAGTTTAACGAACAGTAGTTTTCGTTTTGAGCGAAACCATTGGTGGCATTTCGGACCCGTTGCTATCCAGACGGGGTTATACATCTTTCTGTCACTGTGTTCCTACGAGTTTCGCAACTGGTTCTGGGCCAATGTTCATTACCCGATAACCTACAGCATCGAGTTCGACGGCACCTGGCTTTCGTTGCTGGTATATTTAATTTTGTCGTTGCGGTTGTTGCGCAAATACAGTCGGTATGTGCAGGAGAATTTTTCCGAAACCAGTCGGCTAACCTTACGCTGGCTCCGGGTGCTGCTGCTTATTCTGGCAGTGGTGTGTGGGCAGTGGGCCGTTGAGCTTATCCTGCGCGACATTTTTCACACGTTTTACCAGTATGATTATTCGTATTGGCTGCTGGGTCTGTTCCTAATTGCGCTGGGCGTGGCCGGTTTGCAACAGGGCAATTTAGCTAATGTGCAGTTTCAGAATGAGCCAGCACCCGACGCAACCGATGCACTGCCCACCCCAACAAAAGCGGTAGCCGACGTCAATCCTGACCACGTTGCCCGTATTCGCCGGGCTATGGACGTCGACAAGCTCTATCTCAATCCCACCCTGACGCTGACCGAACTGGCCCAGCATGTTTCGCTGAATCCGAAAATTGTTTCGCAGGTCATCAACGCGGGCATTGGTAAGTCGTTCAATGATTTTGTAAACGACTACCGCGTGAGCGAAGTGAAGCAGCGGCTCCGCACCAACGACATGGCCCGGCTAACGTTGCTGGGCATCGCGTTCGAGTCGGGCTTCAACTCCAAGACGACCTTCAACCGGATTTTTCGCCAGCATACCGGGCAGTCGCCGAGTGAGTTTGCCGAACTCAGCTAAGCCCAAATCATCCGTTGGGACGTCCCAATCCGGTATTGGGGCGATCTGAGGCACTTACTGCCCCACCTTTGTATCGTTCAAACGAATCAAAACCCGTTCAACGATGCGCACATTCTTTCTTATCGCGGCCTGCCTATTCGGCACAATCGCCACCGCCCAAACCCAGACTGGGCAACCTCAAACCAAGCCAAGCGTGGCCCGACCAGCACAAACGGGCTGGTCCGACAAAAGTCGCCTGCTGCCCGACAAACTCCGTTCGTTACCCGTTGGGTTGACGCTCTGGCACACCAACAATCCCTGCGTTCCTGTCTGGGAGGGTGATACGTACGTCTGGAAACATGCAACGATGATTCGCGCCGAAGTGGGCGATCTCGAACTGGTAGAAGCGGGCAGTTTCATCTGGTACGACTCAACCGGCTGGCATCCCAACATGCAGTATGATACGGCACTGTTCGCCGAAAAATTCAACTGCCCCAACGGCAAGCTGACCAGCGGCCAAACCTACACGTTCGGTAAAAACTGGCGGTATGGCAAGCAGCTTTACGGGGGCGATGCGCTCTGGTACATCATTGCCCGCGACCGAGCCGGTAAACTGTACAAAGGCTACGGCCTGATTGAAACCGAAGGCAAACCCAATTCTTAATTATTAACCAACACAAACCAAATAACTCCCATGAAAACGATTCTCATCTCCGCAATTATCCTCCTGACCACAGTGCTGTCCGTGCGGGCGCAAAATCAAGCGTACACCATCGACGCCAACGCCAGTCAACTCACCTGGACGGGCTACGCAGAAGTTGGGTCTTGGGCACCATCGGGTACGCTTCAGTTGGCAAAAGGACAAGTAACGCGCAACGGCAACCAGATTAGCAGTGCCACGATGACGCTGGATATGACAACGATCCGGCACGAGAATGGCCAGTTGCAAACGCACCTCCGCGACGAGGCTTTCTTCGACGTTACCCGCTTCCCAACCGCTACGTTCGTTTTGCGGGCCTTAACCGGCACAACCGCTACGGGGCAACTCACCCTGAAAGGCGTTACCAAGTCCGTCTCGTTTCCGGTCGTTGTTAGTCAGGAGGGTACTGGATTACGCATCAAGGGCCGGGCCGTCGTTGACCGGACGCAGTTCGGTATTCGGTACAACTCGACCAGCTTCTTCTCCGGTCTGGGCGATCAGGCGATCAAAAACGAATTCGCGCTGACGTTCGACGTGATCGCAAAACCGGTTGCGGTCAGCAAGCAGCGTTCTGCCCGTTGACTGGAAGGAAATTGAAGAGCGACGTGGCTAAATGGATTTGTCAAACGGCACGGCTGTGCATACCTGACTGAGCTAAGCGAACTATGTTTGGCGTCAACGTACGATTTCGCTTCCGACGCCACCATAACGCCCCGGCTCCAAGCAACAGCAACGTCCCGCCCGCTACCCAGGCCCATTGAATTGGGCGGCTCAGCGGCTCGGTGTCGCCGATCAGGATCAGACCCGCCCATGCGTTGGGAAGTTGGTCGGCACCACTGGCGGTGCGGAGCCATTCCTGCTTGGCGCGTTGCAGGGCGACGTCTTTCGATAAGCCCTCGTCCAAGTACTTATAGAACAGGTCCGTGATAGCATACGTAGCTTCGTTTTCAACGCTCCAGAGCGTAGTCAGCACGCTGGGAACGCCAAGGGCCGCAAAGCCCCGCGCCAAACTGAACACACCCTCGCCCCGCTGATTGGCACCCACCCCTGTTTTGCAGGCTGCCAGCACAGCTAACTGAGTATGCGTCAACGCACCATCGCCGAGGTCGGAAAGCCGCATCGGCGCATCGGCGAAATACAACAGGGGTTCGCTGTTGGTCGTGTCGGCGGTGGCGTGGGTAAAAAGCTGGATTACGCGGGAATCGGCAGCCTCAGCCACAAACGCCCGACTCGTAGCCTGTGGTCCGGTCAACAGTACTGACGATCCGAAGCGTTCAGCAATGGGCTTCAAAGCTTCGTCAGAACCGGGCAGGGAAACCTGTTTCAGCGCAGCGGCAAACGTTACCGGTGCTATACCCAGGAAGTCGCGTTTGCTGATGCCGGTCACCCGCAACAGATTACCCTTGTTTCGCAACAGCCGACGGGCGGAGTACTCGTAACTAAACGCGTAGTGTTTTATTAAGTAATCCGGTTCACGAGCCGAGCGGCTCAACACCTCGAAGGGAATAGATGACCCATCGGATGAAACAATGACGGAGCCTTCGGGCAAATTGAGCGGAGCCAGCAGTTGCTGATACAGTGTATTGCCTAATTTTAGAAATCGAGCTACGTTTGCCGTCCGGTTCATAGCGACTGGATCAGCCAGCAACGCCATGAATTCTTGGGCTGTCTGGCTATAGCCACGAACTGACTGCCGATGCAGAGTCGTCTCATCACCAGTTACGGCCAGCAAGTAAAGCGCACTATCGCCTACAAAATACGTCATGAACGACGCTTTACGAGCGGCTAAGTGAGATTTAAGATCAGCCAGTTTAGTCGTCGTGGTATCGTATTTAAGGCTGTAATAAGCCGGATTCGACACTTCCAACTGTTTTAGAAATGCATCTAAGCTATCCTGTTTGGTAAATAAGGATGCCTGAGCCTGGGTATAACCAGTATCCTTTGGCCCTAATTTGGCAAGCTCGCTCTGCTGACCACTGACGCGTTCCCGAAGCCGTTGTTCCTCGCTAACTTGTTGCAGAGACAGTTGCTGCCGCGCACCGAGTTCATTGAGTTTGTCGGCCAGCATGACGGCCCGGCTTTTTTCAAAAAACCGGAACGCCTGCCCCGCATCGTTGAGCCGATAGCAGGTTTCGATGGCTCGTTCATACATGCCCCGCGTTTTATTTCGCCAGTTAAGTTTCGATTCCTGACCGGAATGCTCCCAGCGCATGTAGTCAATTATCTGATCGGCGACCCTATACGTTTCGAGCGCATTATGTAAAAACTGATGATTATTTTTCGTAGCCTTAGCGTAATCGAGCCAAGTATCAGCCTTATCTTGTATAATGGTCAATAAGTAACGTTTGCGAGCTGTTTGGCGAACCATATCCACACTCGGTAATCGCCCGATAGCAGCGCTTTGAAACCCGATTGGCATTGTTATCAGCCCCTTCTGGTAGTATTGCAGAGCATTAACAAATTGTTTCTTTCGCCAGTACACAGCACCCAAATTGCCTAATGATAATGCTTTGTCATAGAGATTTACGGTATTTTCAACACTGTACGTGAAGTAATGTGCAGCCTCATCGTACTGACATAAATTGTAAAAATGCATTCCTAATGTCGCAGCATAATTTGATGCGTAGGAGTCTTTGCTATCGCGTAAAATTTCAAAAGCTTGCTTTTCGTATCGAAGTGCCTCCTCTGGTTTTTTCTGATAATCAGCGACAATGCCTAATGTCTGATAGGCGGTTGCAACAACCGCCTGCAGTTTTTTATCACGTCCAATTAACGAAACTACACGTTCAGCCGACTGACGAGCGGCTTCGTAATGTGATAATCGAGTTAATGCTCGTGCTTTCTCTAATAAAGCTTTAGCCATTAATAACCTATCGTCAATTGACTGAGCGATCATCTCTCCGCGCTCAGCATATAATACAGCTTTCTGGAAATCACCAGACAAGGTTGCTTCGAAGCCTAAAAAAACATATGCAGCACTGACCCACTTAGCCGCTGAAGCCATACCCTCTCCTTTCTGTACAGCTTGTTGTAATCTTTTTTGGGCTTCAGCATGGCGATTCTGAAAACTCAGGAGTGATCCCAACCGATAATAAGCTTTGGCCAACTGGTCAGCGGTCGTCACCATTTGCTGGCGCTCACAAAGGAAGACTGCTTTCTCAACGACTTCCGTTGCTACCGACAATTTATTTCGACTGTGCTCCACAGCACCAATTTGCAACAAGCCATTGATGTACGTAGAATCTGGTGCGTATTTACAGCGCTCCCATCGCATCCTCCATCGAATTAATGGCTCATATTGTTGGGATAGATCGGCTTGAATTACTATTTTTTGAAACTCACGGTTTAGCTGAGCGACCGTTGGACATTGTGCATCAACGCGGGTCGCTGACAGCCCGCCGATAAACTCACCAACACATAAAATGTAAGCACATAAACGGTTCATACCCTAAAGGGTTGAGCAGTATAAATTCATAGAGCCTCAGGCAACGCTTGACCGACTTACGCAGGAGTTAGATAGAAACCCCCTTCGACGCCCTGCTCCCCAAGCAGTGTATCAGTGACAGCGATGGCGCCCACTAACCGATTTCGTACATCTTCCTCTGGTGTGCCCCCTGAGATTGGTGTTGTCTTCAGGCTTTTGGCAATCGCAGCTGACACAAATGCACAAGCGTATGAACTACCATCCAACCATCCACCACCGAAAAATGGACTTCTAAAGAACCCGTTCTCGTTACCCAGTACGCCAACATTTACAACGGCATTCGAGTAATTTTCAGCCGCTTGCAGGCCGCCTACACGAAATCTGACCGTTTCATCAGTAATGCCGAATTGTTCAAGAATGATACGACGCTGTCCATCTTCGTTAATAGCTCTTTCAATTTGACTACCGTTAAAGATTGTACTTGGTGCTTGATTATCCTTCGTTGCTATCAGCGTTTGTACAACCGTCGTAACCGTTATCACGTTGAGGCAGTCTATACTGTAACAAGCTGGATATAGAGGCTCTATATCCAAGTTAGGATTATCCGACTGGCCTATGTTTCCTGCCGCTGCGACCACAAACACACCAAGTTGATTGAGTTGCTCAATTTTACCACGGAGTAATGGGTCATTTCGCTTAGTTACCCAACTGGCGTTCACAACCCGTATATCGTCCACTTCCTGACGATGTAGAATGTAATTAAACGCGTTAAGCATGTCGAACAGCGTTCCAAATCCCTGATTGTCGAATGCCTTCACCGGCAGAATCGGCACTTCGGCTTCGTGCTGAATGATGGCGGCTATGGACGTACCATGCCGTCCGTCCAATACCCTGCCGGAACGCTGATCGAGCAGACGCTGATCATCGAAAGGGCTATTAACAATATCCTCTTCTTCACACAGAGGTAGGCCATCAGCCGATAATCGGAAATTCCTGTCTGTTACAAAATCCGCTTGTTTATACCGACAGACCGAACAATAACCAACATGATTGTTATTAAGATTTGCAGATGGGACTATGTTACTTTCCTGAAATGCCAGCACAAAATGGCGAAGATTTCCCTGGGCATCCCGATAGCCATATAATCCATCTGCGGGGTCTTGGTGAGCACCCAGATTTTTAAGATTAAACTTTAAACCAGTATCCAATACAACCACAGTCGGTCCTTTATATCTGTCTTTATATTCGTCCGCTACACAGCGATAATGGTCGATATCATCCCTTGTCAGCGGTTTGAAATCAGACTCGTCCAACAACGTATTTACGGATATCCCACACGTTTGGGGTGGTGGTGGTGGGGACGTAGGATCGTCAGGACTGATAACGATGTTATCGCTTTGTGACCAATAATCAATGATTTGTCGCCCTCCGTTTATGGTGAATTGCAGTTCGGGAGAAGTCGATCCGTTTCGCAGTCTTATGTTGTCGGACCATTCTAATAAAACTGTATGCAACCGTACCGAATCGGTATCCAGTGTATGAGGGCATTCTCCTACTGTATAACGAATAGCCAACGGCACGGTATCAATTTGCTTCCCCCGCCGGGATTTTACGTACTCAACGATCAGTTTACCTTCCTTAAGCGCATGAAGTTGCTCATCATTCAACAAAACTATCTTTTGATTTCTGAGCGCCTGATAAGCACCCGCGCGTTTATCATTAGGGTCGATTAACCGAACCAGTACACGTTTATTAAGATTATTCTCTTTCAGGCAGGCGTTAGCTGCTCGATCAGGGGTGACAGGTCGTACTATAAGCGTTGAGCCATTGTCTCCTGATTGTTCAATGACAACCGGAATTTTTCCGATTCCAGGAACATCAATCGTTAATCGTTCAGAGCGGAGCGGGTTAGGTCTTTGATTCATCGTTATGGGTGTGTTCAGTTTCTACAATTTTTTCGCCAACTTCTCTGCCTCATTTTTTCCTTCTAAGTTCCTGCTAATCACTTCCTCAAGCAATTTTTTCGCCTGGCTTTTATCTATCGGTCGTCCGCGTTGCAAAAGCGCAATCGCTTTGAGGAAGGTGCCGGGGTTGCTGAACAGGTCGGTACGCTGGCTCAGGCGGTGGAAACGGTCGATGGCTTGGTCGTATTTTTGCTGGCGAAGGGCAACAATACCCGCAAACTTCAGGGCGCGGTCGTTGTCAGGTTGCCCAGTCAGTACGCCTTGAAATACGGCTTCGGCTTCCGCAAATTTTTTCTCGTTGTACAACCCGACCCCCTGCTTCAGGCTATCCGTTGGGCCACCGTCCATGGTGGTTGGCAACTGGTCGAAGCTCTTAGTGATGTAGGCCTCGGCGAGTTGGGTAGCATCCGGGGAGCCGGTTGTGTCGCGGAGGAAAAACCAACCCAAACCCAGCATCAGCACAACGCTGGCGGCAGCAACCCACTGCATCGGTGCGGCCCATTGCAGCCGGGCTGGTTGTCGGCGCAGGGCATTGAGTTCGGCCTGCCGTTGCTGCCGTTGCACATGGGCATCGACTTTGGCGGTGTGTTTAGCCAGGGTGTAGAAAGCCAGCGCGTCGGCCACGGCCGGGTCAGTACGGAGTGTGGCCTCGAATTGGGTGCGCTCATCGGCAGAAAGCTGGCCGGTCAGGTAATTTTCGATTGTTTCCAGATCGTTGTTCATAGGGCGTTGCGGTAGCGTTCGCGAAGTTTGTCTAAGCAGCGCAGACGACTGGTCTTGGCCACGGCGGCTGAATTATAAGCCATCGTCAGCGCAATTTCGTCGTCCGAATACCCCTCGCCCCACATCAGAATCATGGTGCGGCACTTGTCACCGATCTCGTTTAGTTGCCGGTGCAGGTTTTCTACGTCGCTTTGTGCAATTAGATCCTGCACGACCGACCGGGCCGCATCGGGCAACTGCATCAGCGAGTCGTCGAGCGAGAAGGCATCGTGGACACTACTTCGATTAGTCGTCTTTTTCCGAATTGCGTCAACACATTTGTTGTTAAATATTTGATACAGGTACGTCTTGAGTTCCGAACGTCCTTCAAAACGATTGCTACTAATATCCTCAAAAACCCTCAGAATAGTGTCAGAATAAGCACTGGCGCAGTCATCGTCGGCTAATCGGTGCTTGCGAACTCCATCGTTGATGAAGTAACTATATTTTTCATATAGCTTATTTTCGCAGAGCCGACGCTGAGCACCACCCGCCCGGATGCCCGCCATCAACTCGGCATCGGTAGATTGCCGGGAAAATAGTCCCATAAGATAATAGAGTGATTACTTGGCGGTAAGGTAGGGAAAAACCGCTTTATGGGCAACCACTGGATATCGAGGACTTTAGGTTAAGAAATCAGGAACGGCTTCGGACTAAAGCACAAAACAAAAATGAGCAGCGCCAGCCAGCCCAGTAGTTTCCGCTGCATATTCAGTGGCTTGTCTAATTCAGTTTCGGGGTGGTAAACGCCCAGGAAACGGCCCAGCACAAACACAAATACCAGAAAGCCGGAGTAGCCTTCCCAGTCAGGTTTCAACCACGAGAACAGCAGTTGCGTAGCTACTACGCTGAGCGTGATGAGCCAGACCGTCGTTCGGTTTTCGTTGATGCGGGAAAAGGCCAGTGAGAGAAAAAAGACGTACAACGCGAAATAACCCAACTGGCTGAAGAACGCTTCGTTCGACGACACGGCAAAGTCGGCTGGTTTGAAGACGCCCAAGCCAGCATAAAACGCAAACACGATGAATAACGCCGGGGCCACCCACCGGAACCGCTCGCGACCGATGAGCGCGTAGAGAATATGTCCCCCGTCTAACTGCCCGATGGGAATTAGGTTGAGCGACGTGAAAAACAGCGCCAAATACCCCGCCAGCAGATACGGGTAATGAATCATCTCGTTCGGGTGCGGCACCCGCGCCGGGTCGGCTACGTAGTTCTTAAAGAAGTTGAACAGCAGGTTATCTCCTACCCCCACCGACCCGCCCGGCGGCAGATTCTGGTAGGCATACCGGCCATAGTCGAGTCCCCATTTCTGATATTCGGGGTGGATGGTGAAGATAAACTCCGGGGGTGGTAGGTGCGTAAACCCATACCAGAGCACCACTAAGGCCAGCACAAACCCTGCCAGCGGCCCGGCAATGCCAATGTCAAAGTATTTTTGGCGGCTACTAATCAGGTCCTTAATTCGGATAAACGCGCCCAGTGTCCCGATGCTTTGTCCAATGCCGAGCCAGAGTGGAATGTAGTACGGCAGCGTTACGCGAACCTGGTTGGCGCGAGCCACAAAGTAATGCCCAAACTCATGCACAGTCAGGATGGCCAGAAACGGCACCGAAAATTGAAATCCGGCTACGAACTCCGACCAGCCGAGAGTTTCCATGCCTTCAATGGGAATAAACAGCCGCCCGAACATCCATTCGGCCCCGGCCATTGTGGTCGTAATCAGGGTAAGCAAAAAAAGACCTCCGTGAAGGAGGTACGTGCGGGTACGTGGATTCATGTATTGTTGATGTATGATGTATTATGTAGGATGTATGTCGTTCGGGCGAAACACATATCATACCTAATACATCACATATCTTTTAAATAGTCTAAAATTGTCAAGGGCGGCTGAACGTGCACCGCCTGAATACCTAACCCGGCAGCGGCCCGGATGTTCGCGGCATTATCATCGAAAAAAGCGGTTTCTTCGGCTACCAGACCCGCTTCGGCCATTACGTACCGGTAAATGTCGGGTGAGGGTTTGGCCATTCGTACTTCGTAGGAGTAAAACACCCGCTCGAATAGTTGTTCCAGCGTTGGCTGGTTTAGCTGCGTCAGTACGTTGTTCACCTGTCGAATGTGAATCGGGCTGGTATTGCTCAGCAGAAACAGCCGGTAGTTGGACTTCAACTCCCTGATGCGCTCAATGCGTTCGACGGGCAGATCGAGCAGCACCGTGTTCCAGGCCGTGTCGATCACTTCATCCGCCCAACTGTCTGAAGCACCAGTTTCGCGTTTCAGCACCCGCCGGACGTGCGTACGGAACGCTTCGTCGTCAATCAAACCTGTTTCGTAGTGATTGATGAAATCGTGTTCTTTCCAGATAGCCCGCACCTCGTCTTCGGGCAGATTGGCCAGCATGGCGAAGTTGCGGATGGGCGCGGTGAGGTCAATTGGGATAATGACGTCGCCGAGGTCGAAGATGAGGTTCTTCATAGTCTGTTAATTCTTACTCCACCACAACGCCCATGTTGCAAAACTTTTCAATTCGCTGTTCGATGCGGGTTTGTGGATCGAGGGCACTGAGTTCGGTGAGGGCGTCGAGGATGACAGTTTTGAGGTGATGTGCCATTTCGAGGTGGTCGTTGTGGGCGCCACCGAGGGGTTCGTCAACGATGCCGTCGACCAGCCCAACTAAGTGCATGTCGCGAGCGGTGAGTTTGAGCGCTTCGGCGGCCTGTTCTTTAAAATCCCAGCTACGCCACAAAATTGACGAACACGATTCGGGCGAGATTACCGAGTACCACGTGTTTTCGAGCATCAACACCCGGTCGCCGATGGCAATGCCGAGCGCTCCACCCGACGCACCCTCACCGATGATGACGCAAATAACCGGCACCGTCAGCATAAACATTTCCTTTAAGTTGCGGGCAATGGCTTCCCCCTGCCCGCGCTCCTCGGCTTCCAGACCCGGAAACGCGCCCGGCGTGTCGATAAGCGTGATGATTGGCTTATTAAATTTCTCGGCTAACTTCATCAACCGTAGGGCTTTGCGGTAGCCTTCGGGATTGGCCATGCCGAAATTACGCTGTTGCCGCTGCTTGGTATTACGCCCTTTTTGCTGACCAATAATCATCACGGTTTGACCGCCGAGTTCGCAAAAGCCACCCACCATTGCCGGGTCGTCGCGGACGGTGCGGTCGCCGTGCAGTTCGATGAACTGATCGCACATCAGCGAAACGTAGTCGAGGGTATAGGGCCGGTCGGGGTGGCGCGACAACTGGACGCGTTGCCAGCGGGTGAGGTTCCTGAATATCTCCTGGCGCAGTTTATCAATGCTCTGCTCCAGAATCGTAACCGCTTCGCTAACATCTACGTTGCTGGTCTGGGCCAATCGCTTGGTTTCTTCCAGCCGCGCTTCGAGGTCGGCAATGGGTTTCTCAAAGTCAAGGTACGTTCTCATAGAATGATGAATAATGGTCAATGAATAATGGTTAATGAATAGACCGTCCGTTACCCGTTTTGGGTCGCCCGTTATTCATTAACCATTATTCATTAACCATTCCTTATAGTTCGAAAGATTCGCCTTTTTTCGGAATGACAACCTGCGGGTATCCAGCTTCGGCCAGCGTCGTTTTGAAGGAATCCATACTCTCATATTCGCCGTGAACGAGGAAGATATTCTTCAGCGTTTCGGACGACTGCATACCCACAAATTCCAGCAGGTCGTTGCGGTCGCCGTGGCCGCTGAACACGTCAATCCGCTCGATATTGGCCAGCACCGCGTGGTCTGTTCCCTTGATACTGAGCGTTGACTGACCGTTGAGTAACCGCCACCCGAGCGTTCCTTCGGCGCAGTAACCAATAATAAGAATAGTCGAATAGGGATTGCTGATGTTTTCGGCCACGTGATACTCAACCCGCCCGCCCTGCACCATACCCGACGACGAGATGATAATGCACGGCTCGCCGTAATTGGAAACGGCTTTGCTGGCTTTCGACGACTCCAGGAACTGGAAGTTCTCAAAGTCGAATAGGGTTTCGTTTTCCTTATAAAACTCCTTGGCTTCACCATTCAGCATTTTCACGTGCTGCATGTAAATTTTGGTACTCTCGAACCCCATCGGGCTATCGGAGAAAACCTTAATTGGCGGAAAATCGCGTTCGGTATACAGCCGGTTGAGGGTGTAGAGCAGCGCCTGTGTCCGCCCAACGCTAAACGAAGGAATAATGAGCCGCCCCGGAATGTCGATGCACGTCCGCTGAATAATGTCAGCCAGTGCGTCTTCGGGCGACATCTGATTTTCGTGGAGCCGGTTGCCGTACGTACTCTCGCAGATCAGGTAATCGACCTTTGGCACGGGTGCGGGGTCGACTAAAAGCGGATAGTTTTTGCGGCCTATGTCGCCCGAAAAACAGATGCTTTTGCGTTCGCCATTCTCTTCCACATTGATAACGATGTGGGCCGCGCCGAGCAGGTGGCCCGCCGGAATAAACGTAACGTCCACTCCGTCGGCCACTCTGAATTTGCGGTTGAAGGCAATCGGCACTACGCTCTCCATCGTTTCCCGAACCTGTTTGTCGAGAAACAGGTCTTTCTGTAGCTGCACCTGACGATCTTTGACGCGCTGTTTCTTACTGGCGTTCAGTTCGTTGATGCGCTTTTGATTCAGCGAGGCCGAATCTTTGAGTAAAACGTTGGTAAGGGCAAATGTCGGTTCGGTACATAGAATCTGCCCTTCATATCCTTCGCGGAACAGGTGGGGCAGATTACCCGAATGATCCATGTGGGCGTGCGTGAGCAGCACTAAGTTGATGCTTGAAGCCTCAAAAGGGAAAAATCCCGGTTGGGGAGTAGTCGTTGGAGCGGTCGTTTGACCATTGACAGGAGAACGTTCCATGTCTGATCCACAATCTATCAGGATGCGGTAATCATCCAGTTCCAACAGGTACATACTACCTGTTACCTGCCGGGCCGCCCCCAGAAACGATAATTTCATGCGTACAGGGTAAGATTCTGAAAAGCGTTTTTTGTTACTTAATCTTGGCACCGCCAACTCAAGTGAGATGGCATGAATTCCGTAGGTTTGCAAAAGTACGAAACTAAGGCTTAATCCCCTAACTGTTCCCAAACGCGCCGTATGCCCACTTTTTTGTCTGTTCTGTTTACACTCTTGCCGCTGCTTTCAACGGGCTGCTCCAGTCCGGCCACCGTCTATGTTAGCGATAAAATCCCCACCGACTCGGTCAGCATTCAACCGTTACTCCGGCAACTCGATACGTTTCAGGCCAGTCCGGCGGCCCGGTTCGGCACCGTTGCGCTGTCGGTTCGGCGCGTGCGCGACGGTCAGGAATTGGTCGGCTACAACGCCCGCCAGAGCCTGCCGTCGGCCTCAACGCTTAAACTAATCACGACCGCCACAGCCCTGATCGTGCTGGGGCCAGACTATACCTACACAACCACACTCGAATACGATGGAACGATCAAGGACAGCGTACTGACGGGTAATCTCTTCATCCGGGGCACGGGCGATCCGTCGCTGGGAACCTGGCGTTACCCCGGATATTACAACATGCCCACGCTGCTCAAAAATTGGTCGGCAGTGGTTAGGGCGGCTGGCATTCGCCGGGTTCAGGGCACCGTCGTGGGCGATGCCAGCCTATATACTGACCTCACCACGCCGGATACCTGGCCCTACGGCGATTTGGGTAATTATTACGGAGCCAGTCTAAGTGCGCTTAACCTTAATGAGAACTTATACCGCGTCTTTTTTAAACCAGGCGGGTCGGTGGGTGCAGCGGCCAGCGTGTCGCGCTTCGACCCTGCCGTACCTTACCTGACGTTCCGCAACACCGTGACGACCGACGCGGCTAACACCGGCGATCAGGTTATCATTTACGGCGCTCCGTTCCAGAATCAGCAATGGCTGACCGGTAAAGTCCCCCTCGGCAACGAATTCAGCGTAAAAGGTGCCCTGCCCGATCCGGCATATTATGCCGCTTACGCGCTCCAGCAGCAACTCCTTCGGGACAACGTGCCCGTTGATAACCCACCCGTGTCGGTGGGCGGAAGCCTGCCATCGACCGTCATTCTATCCAATAAACGTATGCTTTTGGCGCAGTATAAATCACCACCCTTGATTCAGTTGGTGCGGGAAACAAACTTTCAAAGTATCAACCTCTATGCCGAAGCACTACTCCGAACCACCGCGTTACAGCTAAACAATGCCGTGCGCTCGACTGATGCCAGCCTCGACGTACTTACTACGTTCTGGAAAAATAAAGGGATTGATATGGACGGGTTTCGGATTAAGGATGGCAGCGGCCTGTCGGCGGTGGGTGCGCTCACCGCCGACAACATGACCGGTATCCTAAGCGCCGTAGGCCGCGAGAGTAGTTTTCCAGCCTTTTATGCAACAATTCCGGTGGTGGGACAAACGGGTACAGTCCGAAATTTGGCGAGGGGAACGGCCGCAGCGGGAAACATTCGGGCTAAAAGCGGCTCCATCGAAGGGGTACGGGCTTATGCAGGCTATTTCACAGCCGCCGACGGCGAACGCATGAGTTTCTGTCTGCTGATAAACAAATTCACCCCCGGCCAGAATCGCGCCGTAACGGCTCAACTGGAAAAAATTCTTGTAGGGCTGGTGGGACTTAATGGACAGTGAATTTTAATTTGTAGTTTGTGGTTGGCTGACGCATGATCTGGACGCGTCAGCCAACCACAAACTCACAAACTACAAACTAAAACTACTCCTCCCGCTCACACACCGTCACGACGCTGAACCAGTACTGTCCAATTGCTTTTGTCACTTCGCTAAGCCGCTGAAAAGTAGGCGGCTTAGTAATGAAGCTGTTGGCACCGTTGAAGTAAGACGTTTCAATGTCATCCTTGGCGTCGGACGTGGTCAGCACCACAATGGGAATGTGGCGAAACTGGTCGTTCCCTTTAATCTCACGTAACACTTCCCGACCATCTTTGCGGGGCATGTTCAGGTCCAGCAGGATCAACTCAGGCAACGTATGCGCTGCTCCGACGTGGCGTCCCCGGTAATGCAGAAAATCCAACAAATCTTCACCGTCTTCAGCAAACGAGATACGGCTCTTAGGGTAGTGCTGATGAAAGGCTTCACGGGTCAGGTAGCGGTCGTCCTCGTCATCATCAACCAGCAAAATGTGAATGGGTTTCGGTTGAGCTTGATCGGTCATAATCTTGAGATAATTGACTTTGGGGCAGTACAACCATGAAGGTCGTACCCTGATTGGGCATGCTGCGGGCAGTTATGAGACCATGATGGTAAACAACGACCCGCTTACAAATTGCCAGCCCAATGCCCGTACCTTCAAATTCTCCCTTGCCATGCAGCCGTTGAAATACTTTAAAAATATGATCTAAGTATTTTTCGTCGAAGCCAATCCCGTTGTCTTCAACCGTTATCTCGAAATACGAACGTCCTTCGATCAATTCGGCATGGATACGTCCGTCAATGGGCCGGGCCTGAATGCGCAGTAATGGCTGCACACCGGGCCGCAAAAACTTTAGTGCGTTCGAGATTAGATTAGAAAACAAATGCTCTAACTGGCTCGACACTCCCTGAACGACCGGTAGTGAACCAACCTCCACCCGAACGGCCAATCCTTTAATGCGCAGCTCCTGATCGTCCAGAATCCGCTGCACAATGACTTCGAGATCCACCGGCATAAAATTTTCTCGGTTACTCGACATCCGCGAAAAGTTAAGCAGGTCCTTAATGAGTTTCGACATTCGCTCGGCCGAGTGAATAATCTTGTTCATAAACACCTGACTCTCTGTATTGAACAGGTTGCCATAACGGTCCGTCACTAAGGTAGCAAACGACTGGATTTTGCGTAATGGCTCCTGCAAATCATGGCTGGCCACAAAAGCGAATCGTTCCAGTTCCTCATTGGACGCTTCCAACTGCCGGATCTGTTCTCTGAGCCGGGCTTCGTAGCCGCGAAGCTGGTCTTCCGTTTCCTGCCGACGTGCTAACTCCTGTTTCAGTTGACGGTACGAAACGGCCAGTGCCGCAAACGTCAGCAGCGACAACCCAAAGATGATGATGAGCGTATTTCGAAACGAGCGACTTGCCTGCCGGTCACGCACTTCCATTAAGCTCCGCTCGGTCTCAATCATCACGCCAATGTGCTGTCGGACTGCGTCCATTTGTCGTTTGTTTTCCCGAATCAGGCTAAATCCGTCCTCTACCCTCGAAAGAGATCCCACCCGGAATTGTGTGGAGGTCAGTTTTATCCTGATGAGCCGCTCAAGTTCACCCACGCGCTGAGCTTGAGCCTTGTTGTCATTTACCAGCGAGCGAAGCCGGTTTAGTTGAGTTGGCAGCGCGGTCACGGCCACCTGATACGGCACCAAGAACGATGAATCGTTCGTGATCACATAGCCCCGCGAACCAGCCTGAACATCCTTCAACAAAGAGAGCGTGTTGCCAAGCGCATTGATGACTTCGTAGGTGTGGCTGACGCGTTCGGTATCTTTTCCGTACTGGATGTAACTGTAAAGCGATATAGCAAAACCCGACGTAATGAGCACCATCGACGCCAGAAATCCGAGCGCAATACGTCGGTTCATCAGCGTCAACGCCAATCGGTTAACTACGCTCATAACGATGGTTGAAGGAAACTGCAAATGTATAGAAAACAACCCGCAAATGAAGCAGGTTGCGCCCTACTGCCGAAATCCGGGGTTGCTTATCGTTACCTCACAACGTTTCAACCATTAAATTGTGATTTGTGTAAATGCATACATCAGCGGCAATGTGCAGGCTCTCCCGAACCATTTCTTCGGCCGACAAATTCGGCGCGTGCTTTTTTAAGGCAACGGCTGCCGATTGGGCATACATCCCGCCCGAACCGATGGCAGCAACGTCGAAGTCGGGTTCGATTACGTCGCCCGTGCCCGACACCAGCAACAGATCATCGTTGGTCGCCACAATCAGCATCGCTTCTAATTTGCGCAGGTAGCGGTCGGTACGCCAGTCCTTAGCGAGTTCAATGGCCGCCCGCTTCAGGTTGCCCCCGTAGGCATTAAGTTTTTCTTCAAACCGTTCAATCAGTGTGAAAGCGTCGGCGGTGGAACCGGCGAAGCCCGCCAGCACTTTACCACCCATCAGAACGCGTACTTTACGGACGTTACTTTTGGCGACGGTGTTGCCCATTGTAGCCTGACCATCGGCCCCGAGCGCGACGTGGCCATTGTGGCGAATACCGACAACGGTAGTTGCGTGAATTATTGGTTGCATGAATTGGTGTTTGTTGAGTTTGGTAACGTGAAGGATGGGGTTTGTAGTTCGTGGTTTGTGACGGTCCGCCGTAGCGGTTTGTGGTTGGCTGACGCGTAAGCAATGATGCGTCAGCCAACCACAAACCGCTACGGCGGACCGTCACAAACCACGAACTACAAACTATTTTCGGAGAAAGGAATAGGTCGATTCACGCTTTCTTCGAGCGAAATAAATGTTTCGGTCCGCTGAATGCCGCTTACTTTCTGGATTTTGTCGTGCAACACCTCGCGCAGGTGTCCCGTGTCGCGGCAAACAATTTTGGCAAAGATGCTGTAAATACCGGTCGTGTAATGAATATTGACGACCTCCGGGATTCGCTCCAACTGGCGGGCGACTTCTTCGTACAGCGAACTCTTATCCAAATAGATACCCAAAAACGCACTGATGTCCCAGCCGAGTTTGGCGTGATCAATCACTAATTGCGACCCGCGCACAATACCCATCTGTTTGAGCTTGTTCATTCTGACGTGCACTGTACCACCCGACACGAATATCCGCTTGCCAATTTCAGTGTAAGCCATGTTGGCATCCTGCATCAACAGGCTCAGAATTTTCAAATCGGTGTTATCAATTTCTAAATTTTTTTCGGTCATCTTTTAATTACTTTTGACGAGTGTCAACGAAAATACTGTTTTTTTAGATGATTTGTAAATTTCTGCAAAAATTGATGTAAAATTTGCAATGCATCTTCGGTGTGTATTACCTTTGTATTGTCAAGTTGATCGAGCGGGGTCACACGCTGGTCTTCCTGACTCTTATTTCTCACACTGTAGGGTGTCGAAATTGGCAGACGTGCCCTCCTGTCTCGGGGGTGGTGATAAAGGATAAACGCAGCATAATGCCGCCGAAAAGCGACTGGGGTTGACCACCAGATTTGTACTGTAGCTAACTGCACCGTGGGCGGTTCGAGTCCCCCTCCTACAGCTTGGTAGTACCCAATAGATTTTAGTTTGTTGATGAAGTGTAATTGAACACGCCGGACTCCGCGATGAGTCCGGCGTTTGTTTTTTTATGCGTATTTTTGTAGTTTATTCGCAAAGACGTCCCCGTTATTCCAACGTGAAACATATCCGTAATTTTTGCATTATCGCCCACATTGACCACGGCAAAAGTACCCTCGCCGACCGGTTGCTGGAGTTTACCAAAACCGTCGGTGCCCGCGACATGCAGGCCCAATTGTTAGATGATATGGACCTGGAGCGGGAGCGCGGCATCACCATCAAGAGCCACGCCATCCAGATGAATTATACGTATCAGGGCGAAACGTACACCCTTAACCTGATTGACACGCCGGGCCACGTCGACTTCTCCTACGAAGTATCCCGTTCGATTGCCGCCTGCGAAGGTGCCCTTCTCCTAGTAGATGCCTCGCAGGGAATCGAAGCGCAGACGATCTCGAATTTGTATCTGGCCATGAATAATGACCTGGTCATCATTCCCGTCCTGAACAAAATTGACCTGCCAGGGTCCATGCCCGAGGAAGTGAAAGACGAAATGGTCGATTTGCTCGGCTGCGACCGCGACGACATCATTCCGGCCAGCGGTAAAGAAGGCATCGGCGTACCGGAAATATTGGCCGCCATTGTGGAGCGAATTCCGGCCCCGAAAGGCGATCCAACCGGTTCATTGCAGGCCTTGATTTTCGACTCCCACTTCAACTCATACCGGGGTATCGAAGTCATTTTCCGGGTGCAGAACGGCCGCATCCGCAAGGGTGACCGGGTCAAGTTCATGAATACCGGCAAGGAATACAACGCCGACGAGGTGGGCACATTAGGCCTGGTCCAAGTGCCAAAAGACGTGATCGAATGTGGCGACGTAGGCTACCTGATCTCGGGTATTAAAGTGGCTAAAGAGGTTAAAGTCGGCGATACGATTACGACACTCGACCGCCCGGCAACAGGTGCCATTCAGGGATTTGCCGAAGTGAAGCCCATGGTTTTTGCTGGTATTTACCCCGTGGAAACGAGCGAATTCGAGGATTTGCGCGATGCGATGGAGAAACTCCAGCTCAACGACGCAGCTCTCATCTGGGAACCTGAAACGTCGGCAGCGCTGGGCTTCGGCTTCCGTTGCGGTTTTCTGGGCATGTTGCACATGGAAATTGTGCAGGAGCGGCTCGAACGCGAATTCGACATGACCGTTATCACAACGGTACCGTCGGTGCGGTTCGAGGTGATGACGACTAAGGGTGTGAATTTACAGGTGTCGGCCCCGGCCGAGATGCCCGACCCCAGCACCATCGACTGGATTGAAGAGCCGTTTATCAAAGCTCAGATCATTACCAAGTCCGAATACGTCGGGGCCATCATCGGCCTCTGCATGGACAAACGGAGCCTGCTCAAGAACCAAGTGTATTTAACGCAGGACCGCGTCGAATTGCAGTTCGAGATGCCGCTGGCCGAGGTTGTATTCGACTTCTTCGACAAGCTCAAGACGATTTCGCGCGGTTATGCCTCGCTCGACTACGAGTTCATGGGCAACCGCGAATCGACGATGGTGAAATTAGATGTTATGCTCAACGGCGAAGTGGTCGATGCGCTGTCGGCCATCGTTCACCGCGACAAGGCGTACGACTGGGGCAAAAAACTCTGCGAAAAACTCCGCGAGTTACTGCCCCGTCAGCAGTTTGAAATTGCAATTCAGGCCGCCATTGGTCAGAAGATCATCGCCCGCGAAACGGTGAAAGCCCTCCGCAAGGACGTACTGGCCAAGTGTTACGGCGGTGACATTTCCCGCAAGCGCAAACTGCTGGATAAGCAGAAAAAGGGTAAAAAACGGATGCGGCAGGTGGGCAACGTCGAAATCCCGCAGGAAGCGTTTATGGCCGTGTTAAAGATAAATTAACGTGAATACGGGATTAGAAATGGCCGTGTAGCGGTCTAATGTTTGTAGCAAAGTGTCTCTGGGAGTCAACTGGCGTGCCGTAGGTACGCAACCACCAGGCACGCCAGTTGACTCCCAGAGACACTTTGCTACAAACATCCCGTACCTACGGCACTTAACCACCTGAAAAGCAATTGGCTTAATCCCGTATTCACGTTAAATTAAGATTGTTTGAGGGGTCAGCCGGAGCGGTTGACCCCTCTTGGTCTCTGCCAGTGTTGGGTGCCATCTTCGCTCAGTAGATTCCCGTGCATGCGTTCGCCCAGTTCGTGGGTAAGCATGGTAAAGCCCGGATTCCAGCTTACCTCCAGTTCCGCTTCATTAAGAGCTTCAAACTTATCCCACCAGAGCGCCGGGGGGTGGCAGTCGGGGCGGTAAATGTTAGCCGTTTCGGCTACTACCACTTTTTTGTCGGGAAAGAGATTACGTGCGGCCGCCAGCATTTGGGGAATATCGTTCTCGAAGTAGATGTTCAGTCCCACAATGTCGAGCAGCTCAGCATACCCCTGCTGCCAGGTCAGGCAGTTATTTTGGTTAGCCACGGGGTCGGGTTGCCCAAGGATGGTGGCGAAGGGCCGGGCCTGGTCGATGTAGGGCATTGGCCCCCACCCCCAAGGTTCGCTCATGGATGTCAGGCATGTGGGGTCTCCAGCTTTGAGACCACTGGCAATAGCAATGGTGATGGCGCTGGTCTGCTTATAGACGGCCCACCAGTCCCGGTTCCCGAAGGGCCACTGGCGGTTGTTGGGAGCCGCAATCCAATCGGTCCAAATGCCCAGTTCCACGCCTATGTTGTAACTGCGGAATGCGCCCCGGTAGCGGTGGGCAATCTGGCAGGCCAGCTCAAACATAGCCCCGGCCGCAGAGCCGTCCCAGAACATCGTCTCGTCTATCCATTCGGGCAACCCGTAGTGATTAAGCGCCAGTTCGATTTGCCCGTTGCTAACGGCCCGCAGCCGGTCCAGCCAGTGGTAATCGGGGCAGCGGTTGAGTTCATCCCAGAGGACCGTGTCGCGGAAGCGCGTGAGACCCATCTGGCGGGCACGCTCATAATTGAACTCCATTTGCCGGACGTGGCCTGTGGCGCGGGTGTTGGAAAAATGCAGCAGGCGACCATCGTCACCCCGTCCCCGCACTACGCTCCCGTCGAAGCACATTCCATAAATCATTCAGGTACTGGTTGGTGGTTATTCGTTTGGCGCAAACTTCGGTCAAAAGCGCACACATCTTAATTTACCATATTTACAAGTATTTTTGTGATCCAATGCTACCTAATCGGCCTGATTCATCCCATTCTTCTATCATACTCTCCACGATATTATTGTACATAATAGTAAGCGACTTTAGTGTTTGAATCTCCCAGAAATCGACGATATCGCTTGAAGAGTCATTTTCTTCCTTCGCAGTTAATTTGCTGTTTAACAACTCTATAAGGTCATCTCTATAAGACGCGATCCAGTTTTCTTGGCTTTTATCTGTATGTAATCGTTTTATTATTTCTATTAATTGATTATGTTTTTGAAGCTTGTATTGGTTTTCATACAAAAACTTTATTTGTTCTCTCAAATTAACGTTGTAAGAATTAGATACATCTCGTTTATCAATTTCTTCCTGAAGTTGTCGGCAAACGTTTTCTATCCAACTCAGAGCGTTTTGATAACTTATTTTCATAATCCATATTTTAAGAGATTTTCTTCGACAATTTTAGCAATTTTAAGTACAATACCATTAGAGTCAGAAATACTATTATATCTTATACGATTTAATAAATGCTTGTAGTAGCTGGTACCCTCTTCATACGGAAATAACATATCACCTGTAGCATCATCAAAAAAATGCTTCTCTACAGCATAAAAAGTACACCTCCAATCTATATCATTATTAGATTGTTTTTTATGAGCATACTCAGCTATTTTATACAAAGATTTTATCTCAATCCAAGATTTGTCGAGAAGGTGAACAATTACATTGGAAACGTTGAATTCTATAGGAATTAACACTTCCTTAACAGAAGTAGAATACAGTATTCTCTTATCATTCATTTTTATCGCTATTGAGTTTTCATCAAATTCTAAAAAAAGATTTTTCATTTCTTGTAATATTTATGTTATTTATGACTGATAAAGTAAGTATTATTTATAAACTTAGAGCCTGTTTAAAAATGCCTGAGCATTCGATTAATGTTGGATAAATACACGAATGATTCATGGGAGTTGACCCCACATTCATAATCTTTGCTGAGTCGTCTCGACAAGTTCATCCAGCCAAACGTTCGCTCGACCTTCCACCGCATGGGCACCACCTGAAAGCCCGACAACTCGCTTACTTTTACCACTTCTAAGATCAAACCGAACGATTTCTTGAGCCAGCGGGCTAACTTCTTGCCATAGGCACTGTCGGCTAAAATCTTGCTCATTCGCTCGTAGCCTTGCTCGGCTAACCGCGTTAATACCGCTCTGGCTGCTGGACTATCATGCTGATTAGCGGCATGAACCACCACGACCAGCACCAAGCCTAACGTATCGACGACGATATGGCGTTTGCGCCCATTTACCTTTTTGTGGCCATCATATCCTTTGGCTACCACGCCCCATTCGCTACACTTAATACTTTGTGAATCAATGATTCCTACGCTGGGCGAGCCGTTGCGTCCGGCTTTCTGTCGGCGACGTTCAACCAAAACCTTGTTCAGTTTTTCCCACTTACCATCATTGCGCCATTTCCAAAAATAGTAATAGCACAAAGGCCAGGGTGGTAGATCATTGGGTAAAAGTCGCCATTGGCATCCCGTTTTTGTCACATACAGCAACGCATTGAGAATGGCTCGGAGTGAATACTTGCGTTTGCGCTTGTCGGCCAGAATTTCTTCAATAACTTGCCAGCCAGAATCAGTCAGGTCTGTAGGGTACATCTTTGGTCGGATTAACCCACAAGATAGGCTGATTCTACTTTTTTAGGCATTCACCCCCATTTTTAAACAGGCTCTCATACCGTACAGCTTAAATTTTTAAGCAAGCTTTCCTAAAAATTCAAAATCTAAATTTCTCTGGATCTCCATGTACTAATGAATTCATAACACGTTCCTCACTATCATAATCATCACTATCATCTATTTTGTTGTTAATTGCATCATCATCTAAATCGTCAAAATCGTAATCATCTTCGTCTTCAATTACTAAATTCAGAGCAGATATTGGAAATGTAACAGTGGAAAAGTCGGCATCTTTCTCGTTCCACCATTGACATACTATTTGATTTTTATCCTCTGTGATTGCTTCATTATCACCTGCTACAGATTTAGTTCCATAACCAACGATAGTCATGGATGGACTACCGGACCTTAGTTCAACTAAGGCACCAACAATATAATCTAAATTAGTGTAAATAATTGATTCAGTTGCCATATGGATGTACTTACTAATGTTAAGGACCTATAATCTAACTGTGCTTGGCATCAGTCTTGATGCCAAGCACAGTTAGATATAACTTAATACGTTTACACTTCCTTTCACTCAAAATTCTTTTTCTTCTGGCGCAACTCCTTCACTTCGAAGTCGAAGGAGAGTTCGTTCATGCACCGGAAGTGCTTCATGGGGCAGTTGCCGAAGCCCGTTTGCGAACAGGGGCGGCAGGGCAAACCCGTTTTTTCGAGCACTACGTAGGACGTTTTGTATGGGTGATTGCCCAACTGGGGCGTCGAACTGCCCCAGATCGAGTAAACTTTCTTTTTCAGCGCGGCTGCGATGTGCATCAGGCCCGTATCGTGGCTGAACACCACCCGCGCCTGTTGCAACAACGACGCCGACTGATTCAGGTTAAACAGGCCGCAGGCATTGTAAATCAGCCGGTCGCCTATTTCATTAGCAATCGCTTCGCCAGCCGCACGGTCCTGCTTGTCGCCCAGCAGAACGACCGGGTGATTGATCTTCCGGCAGAGTTCAATCATCCGCGCCACGGGCAGTCGCTTGGTCATGTGCCGCCCACCAATGGCAAACGCTACGTAGTCGTGCCGGTGCGTGGGCGGAAGCCAGTCGGCTTCGACCTGGTCTTTGTAGGGAATGAAATAGTCCAGTCCCCTCTCGTCATTTTCGACGCCCAACGGCTGTATAGTTTCCAAGTAACGGTCAACAATGTGCTGCGGGGCGAGGGTGTTGATTTTCCAGCGGAGGTACAGCCACGTACGCAGGCTTGGCTTGTCTATGCTGTAGGTTCGGGTGCCCAGCATTGCCTTTATCAAACGGGCCGTGTAGCCGTTGTGCAGGTCCACAACGTAGTCGTACCGCTCGGCCCGCAACTGGCGAATGAGGTCGACCAAATTGCCCTCCAGAAAATAGCTCCGGTCGATGTGGGGATTATGTTCAACGATGGCTTGGTATGCCCGTTTCGTACAAAAGTGCACGGCAGCACCCGGTAGTTGTTGTTTTAGACAGCGCACAACGGGCGACGTCAGCACAACATCGCCAATGGACGAGAAGCGCAGTACCAGAATTTTGACCGGAGCAGCCATGACGAGGAGATTTATGCAAATCTATCGCATTTGCAGCGCGGGACCAAACCATTTAATAGACCCACCATTGGGGTTTTACGGGCGTTCGATAAATACTATTTTCGCAGGCTACGCAGGGGGCCAAAAGCGGCACCTCTACGGGTAAGTCCATCTCCGGTACGCCCTGCCCCTGACTGCGATCCACATAGAACGGCAGCCGCGAAACACCTGTTGCGCCGAAATAGCCATACACCGTTACGTTGGGATCGCTGATGCAGCGAATGTTACCCTGCACCGTTTGTGGGGCCGCGTCGAACAGCCCGCCCGTGTTATTGACCAACTGCCGGACGCTCTTCCAGAACTGATACGCTCCCCGGCTCAGGGCCTGCTGCTCCACTTCAACGTAATAGGGGGCTGTGGAGGTGTAGGGTGCCCGCATGATAAGCTGTCGGCTGATGGCCTGCCCATTGATGTCGGCGTCGGAGTTGACGCTGATGCAGTTGTAGCACCGGGTAATGTCCCAGCAGGGCGTGCAGCAGTACAAACCCGTGTAGGAGGTGCCCGACCGCAACAACGTTTTCTGGCAAACCGAGATAGCTTCGTAGTGCGTCCATTCCCAGCGGTAGTAATTACCCGTTGTTTCGGGATCTTTCGTGTCCAGGTACACATCCCAGCCCTGTTTTCGGCTGGACGTACCGGAAACCAGTTCGTTGCGGTATTCGGCGTAGAGTTTATCAATGGGCGGGGCCGCCGTTATCACCTCCGGGGCCGACTCGTAGCGAATGCCCGACTTAGTCTGAACAATGAGTTTGTAGCTGCGGCCCACCACGCCCTGAATGCCCCCGACGCGGGTTTGGTAGGTGCCGCCGGGGGCCTGTTCGCGCAGGGTTTCGCGATTGCCCAGGTTATCTTCAATGCTGACCACCGCCCCCGTTTCGAGCAGGTTGATGGCTTTGAAGCTGTAATCGGCGGTGCGGGTGAGCCGGACGGTGTAGGGGCCGGGCTGGTCGGTAATCTGGCCTTCCACCACCAACGCGGGCGACAAACTGACCGTGTCGGGCTGGAACTCCGTTACGCACGACAGCAGCAACGGGAACAAGAGCAAACAAAGAAGGGAGCGAAGCCGGATCATTATCAGAATTTGAAATTGTAGGTCAGCGACGGGAAAGCCGTGCCGAAGATAGCTAATTTGTAGGCGTCCGAACCCGACGCCGGGCTGAGCCGGTAGAAGACTGAATACGCATTTTTGCGGGCGTAGACGTTATAAATGGCGAATACCCAACTGCTCTGGTTGCGCTTTTTCTTGAGCGGATTCTGCTCGAACAACATCGAGAAGTCGAGCCGGTGGTAATTGGGAACGCGCTGCTGATTACGGTCGACGTAAATTGGAACAATCACCCCATTGATGCGGGCGCGAGCGTAGGGCTGCGTGGTTGGTCGGCCGGTGCTGTAGGTAAAATTCAGCGACAGGCTGAACCAGGCCGTTGGGCGGTAGGTCGTCAGCGCGTTGAGCGTATGGGGCTTGTCGTAATTGGCAGGATACGCCCGGCCGTTGTTTACTCGCTCGGGGGCGTAGGGACTGTCCATTGTCAAAAACGTACGGGCGTAAGTGTAACTGGTGAAACCCGTCCAGCGACCCGTATTTTTGCGAAGCAGTCCTTCAAACCCGTAGGCGCGGCCGGTGCCCTGCACAATCTGCGTTTCCACGGCTTCGGCCAGTTGCAGTTCAGCCCCGTCGCGGTAGTCGATGGCGTTTGTCAGCGTTTTATAGTACACTTCCCCCGATGCTTCGATGGCGTTGTTGGTCGTATTGCGGAAGTAGCCCAGCGACCACTGATCGGCGATGGTCGGTTTGGTGTACGTGTCGCTCAGGTGCCAGCGCGATGTGGGCAGCGCGGCCGTGGTGTTGGTCACCTGCTGAATATACTGACGCAATCGGCTGTACCCGGCTTTGATGGAGCGCCCCTCGCCCACCGACCAGCGCACCGCCAGCCGGGGTTCCAGCCCACCCGCCGAGTGATACACATTTCCAATTCCGTAGGTCTGGGCCACACCCACCGACTCCTCCTGACGCGGTAATCCTTCCTGATACGTCCTGACGGTGGCTGGTCCCCGGTTGAGCAGGGCCGAATAGCGAAGCCCCGCCAGCACCGACACCGCCGGGTTTAGTTTCCACTCGTCCTGCACGTAGGCCGCCAGTTCATAGGCCTGTTCGCGGGCCAGATCCACCGCCAACACGTTGGAGAACGGGCCGGGTGTGCGGGTGTTGGGTTGCACGAAGTAATCAATCAGGCTCACGCCCGCCTGCCACTGATGCGTTTCGTTGGGCGTAAACGTCAGGTCAGACTTGAGTTGCCGGTGCGTGACACCCGACCGCAGCCGGAACGCATTGGCCGAGTCGGGCGCGGACAGATCGGCTTGGTAGCGGCTCATAATCAGTGCCGTAGCTACGTTGATTTGCTTGCTAAGAAAGTAATTCCAGCGCAACGTTCCATTAATTGTCTGGTAGTTAAACTGCGTGGAGGATGCATTGATCTCCTGCCCCGACAGCGAATCGGACGCCAGCTTGAACACGTCCGTACTGACGTAGCCCGTCAACGTGATGGTGTGCTTTTCGGAAGGTTGGTATTTGAGTTTGGTCGTCAGGTCGTAGAAGTTGGCCTTGGTGCCGGTCAGGCCCGGTGGAGCCAGCTTAAACAGGAAATCGTTGAACGACGCCCGCGCGGCCGCCAGAAACGACAGTTTGTTTCTAACAATCGGCCCTTCGACACCCAACCGGCTCGAAATCAAGCCAACACCGCCGTTGACACTCCATTTTTCGGCATCCGGCTCCCTGATTTTCACGTCCAACACCGACGACGCCCGCCCACCGTAGGCAGCCGCCACGCCCCCCCTGTTCAGGGTCACGTCGCGCACCACGTCGGGGTTGAACACCGAGAAAAAGCCCATCAGGTGACTCGAATTGAACACCGGCGCATCGTCGAACAGAATCAGGTTCTGATCGGCGCTGCCACCCCGCACATTGAAACCGGGTGCGCCCTCGCCCACCGTCGTCACGCCCGGCAGCAGCAGCAAACTCCGCACCACGTCGACCTCGCCCAGCAGGGGTGGAATGCGCCGGATGCTGCGGATGGTCAACTGCGAAACGCCCATTTCTACCTTGCGCACGTTGCGGTCGGGCGCTTCGCTCGTCACCACGACCTCCTCCAGATCTTTGGAGTCGTCTTCCAGCGTGATTTCACGGAAGAGCAGTTTTTGGAGAGAAATCGTATCCAACCGGGGCCGGTAACCAACGTGCGTAAACTTGAGAACGTAATTTCCGGCGGGCATCGTCACAACGTAGAACCCGTCTTTGGCCGTTACGTAACCCTTCGACACGTTCATCACCACGATGTTAACGCCCTGAACGGGTTGCCCCGTTTTGGCATCACGCACGTAGCCCGTGGCCGAAAATGCCGGTCGACCCTGCGTATCTTTTTGCTGAGCTACTGCTCCATTGAGCACACAAATCAGAAAACCAAGTAAAACTCGAAAACGCATAAAGTGAGCAGGGGTAAGCGCGGGAGTAAGTGAGAGAAAAGGGAATCAGGCGAATAAATCAGCGACCACGAACTGAAAGTCGTCGATGACGGGTGCGGCCGAAAGGGTATCTGTCCCTTTGTAAACCTTGATTTCGTCGGGCGAGGTGTAGACGTAGATTTTTTGTTTGACGGGAACAACGTACCAGACCAACTGCGCTCCACCGTCGAAGTAATCCTGCACTTTGTCGGTCACGCTCTGAAACGACTCTGATTCCGATAGTATCTCAATGGCAAACCGCGTCCGGGCGCGTTCCCCCTGCCGGATGGCTTCCTGTTGGTCGCGGGTAAGATAGGTCAAATCGGGCACCCGTTTACGAGACCCGTCCACGTACGAATCCGTTTCCGGTAATAACGAGTTGCGCTGGCGATACGATTCAGTTTCTGCAAATCGGCGAACTAAAAAGTCAGCAATAAAAACTTGTTCCTGTTTAATGGCGGGTTTGGGAATGATGCGTCCCCGGACAAACTCGTAGCTGCCCTCGGTGACGTACTGCCGCTGCCACTGCTCAAACTCATCGACGGTCTGTAGCGTAGTAGGTAACGGCTCGGCTTGTGACAACGCAGTCATCATGGTAATTTCAGTTTTCAATGAATATCAAATCTACGACAATTGTCTACGTAATCTGGGAGCGAAACGCCCAGTTTATCGGTTGGCCCGCCGATTCTTGAAATAATCCGCCATTTCTGTCAACGTCAACGTGTTGAACGTCATTGTCTTGGTCAGGCCACCCTTGCGTCCAATAGCCACGCCGTAGTGCATGTCCAAGAGTCCGGCGAAGTTGTGGGCATCGGGGTTGATGCTCAGCATCACGCCCTGCTGCATGGCGTAGTCGATCCAGCGCCAGTCGATATCGAGCCGGTAGGGACTGGCGTTGATTTCGATGATGACGTTGTGCTCAACACAGGCGTCGATAATGACTTTGTGGTTGATGGGATAGCCTTCGCGGGCCAGCAGCAACCGCCCCGTTGGGTGGCCCAGGATGGTGGTGTACGGGTTTTCAATGGCCCGCAACAACCGCGTAGTGGCTTTTTCGAGCGACATGGTCAGCGTCTGGTGCACACTCGCCACCACATAGTCAAACGTGGCCAGCGTCTCATCATCGTAGTCTAATGAACCGTCGCCCAGAATGTCGGACTCGATGCCTTTAAAAATACGAAAGTCAGAACCATAACCCGCGTTCAACTGGTCGATTTCGGCCTGCTGCTGCCGGACGCGCTCTGCGTCGAGGCCACCGGCGTAGGAGGCCGTTTGGGAGTGGTCGGCGATGCCGAAGTAGGTCAGGCCCAGTTCGCGGCAATAGTTGGCCATGTCGGCCACAGACTGCTTACCGTCCGACCAGGTGCTGTGGTTGTGCAGGGTGCCGCGCAGGTCGTCCCAGGTCACGAGTTCGTCGGTACGGTGGCGGGCGGCCCAGCGAAACGCAAAATCATCTTCCCGCATTTCAGGAACGATAAACGGCAGACCCGCCCGCTCATAAATAGCCGTTTCGGAACCGTCCTGACCGGTGTATGCCGCCTGCAACAACGATACGCCCCCCGCTCCTACCTGCTGCAAATGCGGTTCAGCGGCCGACTGAATAAATAGCTGCCGGTCCATCTGCCCGGCCGGGTGAAACAGCAGCTCAACGCCCACATCGAAGCCTTCCATCCGGCCCCGCCACGCAAACGGCGACGAGTCTATCTTGTTTTGCTCCAGGTTCGGCAGGCCATTTAGCGTCAGCATGGCCGAGACGGGGTCATTCGTTTGCACCAGCAGTTGTATCGTATCAACTTCCTGCGCTTTCCGCCGAACCTGCCCACTGACCTCCACCCGGTCGAAGTGTTTCGTCAGTTCGTCGTGCAGCAGATTGGCGATCATGGCTCCCTTATCCATCCTGACTTTCCCTTTTTGTTCCTGCAAAAACTCCAGCGCGGCCAGAATTTTGTCTTCGGTGGCTTTGCCGAATCCCTTGATTTTAGCGACCTGCCCCGTTTCGCAGGCCTGTTGCAGGTCGGTTAGGTTGTCGATGCCCGACTCGCGCCAGAGCGTCCCGATTTTCTTGACGCCGAGTCCTTTAATGCGGAACATATCCAGCACCCCCGACGGCGTTTGCGCTAGCAGGTCGTCGAGGTCGGTTAAGTGGCCGGTTTCGGCGATTTCACGGATTTTGTGGGCGACGGACTTACCCACACCCGGCAGTTTTATCAGTTCGTCAACGGGCAGGTTGGCGAGGTCAGCAGTGGATTTGTCGAGGTTGAACGAAGCGGAGGTGAACGCCCGCGTTTTGAAGGTGTCGTACTCGTGAAGTTCCATTAACCGGCCGGTGAGTTCGAGCAGGTCAACGATTTCGGAATTGGTCATTGACAAAAGGGTATTTACTCCGCAAATTAGGCAATTGGTCGGATTTAGCGGGTGTTCGTATTGGGCGATCTTCTATCTTTAATGCATACAACGCAAAGCCATGCTCTCTAAACTCGTTCATTCGTCAACCGGTGCCGTGCACATAACGGCGGCCTTAGCCGCCATGCTGCTGGGCGCGGCAATAATTCTGATGACGAAAGGCTCCACCGCTCACAAACGCGTTGGATACGGGTACGTGGCAGCTATGGTCGTTGTGAACGTGACTGCATTTATGATTTACCACCTGTTCGGCCGGTTTGGACCGTTTCACATTGCGGCCATCGTGAGCGGCACGGGCGTTATTGGCGGTATGGTACCAGTTATTTTCCGGCATCGCATCCGTGGCTGGTACTATTATCACTATTACTTCATGAACTGGTCGGTGGTGGGTTTGTACGCGGCCTTCTGGGCCGAAACGCTCGTGCGGCTCTTTCCCATGAAGCAGTTTTGGCCGGTTGTGGCCATTGCAACGGGCCTGACGGCGTTCATTGGGAGCTACCTTATCAATCGGTATCGGGCGAAATTTTTCGGATTAATGAAGAAAGAACCTGTGGCAAACAACCACTCCATTGCGTAGCAGCACGCATTGATCCCTACAAAGCGATTTTTCTAACCAGTAACCAATACACTAATGGAACTTCAGGAATCCCAGCGCGACCCTTTTCTGTGGAAACAAGCTAAAGCCCGTGTGGGCTTCAAAATGCACCTCCGCTCGTACCTGATTGTGAATGCGGGTCTGTGGCTCATCTGGGGCCTCACCACGTTCTCCTTCCGCGACGGCGACAGCGATGGGCTGGGTTTTCCCTGGCCGCTTTTCCCCATGCTTGGCTGGGGTATCGGCCTTGCTTCGCATTACTTCAGCGTATATAGCCGGTCCGGCAACGAGCGTGATATGGCCGAGCGCGAGTACCAGAAGTTAGTCGACCGGCAACGGTAACTGAAAGCGTCTACATTAAAAAAGCGGGTGGGATTAATCGTATCTATACGGTCAATCCCACCCGCTTTCTGTCGTTTATACCGTCATACAATCAACTATTTCTTGATCTACAGGGCCACTGGACAAAGGCATAAACAGATGTCAAAACATCAATCCTTTTTTCGCGTTAACACAAAAAAATCGCCTTCTACTGATTTTCCTACGGGTCACTAACCGATGTAAGCGCATCCGTGAGGGCAATTACTTTACTCAACAACCATCCTGAATAAGCTAATGGAAAACAGAATTCGACCGACTATTCTGACGGGAATCGTACTGGCGTCCCTCCTGACGGCCTGTGACAAAGACGAAGTGTTCAACGCGCAAATTCCCGAAACCAACAAACAGCCAACGACAGCTCAGGTGCAGGGCAACGTGTTTGAACCAGCCTTAGTGGAAGCACCGATCAACGGGTGGCCCAGCTCAAAGTACCAGCGGGGTTCAGCATTGCCAAATTTGTCGATCAACTTGGTAAGCCCCGGATGCTGGCGGTCAGCGCGTCGGGCAATGTATACGTCACCAGTCGCGAAGCGGGTACCGTTACGCTGCTACGCGACACGAACGCCGACGGCAAGGCCGACCAGAAGCAGGTAGTCGCCAACATTAAGGGCGTTCACGGCATCACCTTGTATGCGGGCAAAATGTATTTAGTGTCCGTTAAGGAAGTGTACCGGTCCGACATCAACGCCGATGGCACACTGGCCCAGCCTCAGCAACTCATCAACAACCTGCCCGACGCGGGTCAGCACCCCAACCGAACTATCGGCCTCGGCCCGGACGGTTTGATGTATCTCACCGTGGGCAGCACCTGCAACGCCTGCGCCGAACCCAACATCGAAAACGCAACCATTCTACGGGCCAATCCCGACGGTACGAACCGGAAAATCTTCGCCAGTGGCCTGCGCAACACGATTGGTTTTGGCTGGCACCCCGAAACCAAAGAACTCTACGGTTTCGACCACGGCATCGACTGGCTTGGCGACGACCAGCAAAAAGAAGAGTTAAATCAGATCAAACAGAACGCTTTTTACGGCTGGCCCTACATTTACGGCAACGGCAACTACAACCCCCACCCCCGACCAATGGGCGACACGACCTACGCGCAGATTCTGGCCAAAACAACGCTGCCAACCGTGTCGTACGACGCCCACGCGGCTCCGCTCGGTATGATCTTCTACAAGGGTACCAGCGCGGCCGCAAGCGGCTTTCCGGCCGAGCACCAGAACGATGCGTTTGTGACGATGCGCGGCTCTTGGAATCGCACCCAACCCTCAGGTTACAAAGTGGTTCGGGCGCATTTTGAGAACGGCAAGCCAACCCGGATTGATGACTTCGTCACAGGCTTTCTGGTCGATAACAACCAGTCGCAGTTTGGGCGGCCGGTGGGCATTGCCACCCTGCCCGATGGCTCGCTGCTGTTCTCCGACGACAACAACGGCGTCATTTACCGAGTCAGTTATAAGAAGTAAGGCTGGTTAATTCATAAAAGGCCGACGCCATAATCTGCATGAACATAGATTATGGCGTCAGCCTTTCTCTTATACTTAAACACCAAAACACGTACACACCTCTACACTGCCACCGGTGCCTTGATAGCCGGGTGCGGGTTGTAGTTTTCGAGCGTGAAATCGTCGTAGGTAAAGTCGAACACTGACTTGACGGCTGGGTTCAGGCGCATCGTTGGCAACGGGCGGAAATCGCGGGCAAGCTGCGTCTCGACCTGCTCCAAATGGTTTACGTACAGGTGCGTATCGCCCCCCGTCCAGACGAACTCGTGCGCTTCGTAGCCGCACTCCTGCGCAATCATCATCGTCAGCAGCGCGTAGGACGCAATGTTGAACGGGACGCCCAGAAACACGTCGGCGCTCCGTTGGTAAAGCTGGCAGGACAGCTTGCCGTCGGCCACATAAAACTGAAAAAGCAGATGACAGGGTGGCAACGCCATAGTTGGAATATCAGCCGGATTCCAGGCCGAAATAATCATCCGGCGCGAATCGGAATTTCGTTTGAGTTGATTCAATACATCCTGCAACTGGTCGATGATGCGCCCGTCCGGGGCAGCCCAACTCCGCCACTGTTTTCCGTAAACCGAACCTAAGTCGCCATTTTCGTCCGCCCATTCATTCCAGATACTCACACCGTTATCGGTGAGGTATTTGATATTCGTGTCGCCCTTGATGAACCACAACAGCTCGTGGATAATCGACTTGGTATGGACTTTTTTGGTCGTCAACAACGGGAAACCGGCTTGCAGATCGAACCGCATCTGGTAGCCAAATACGCTGAAGGTGCCGGTGCCGGTGCGGTCGGTTTTGCGGGTGCCGTTGGCCAGAATGTGGCGCAGCAGGTCGTGGTATTGCTTCATTTACGCGGTTGTTGAATGGTCGCAGCGGGTTTTGTGGATTTGAAGACGGAGGGGTCCTTGACGGCTAAATAAATACCATATCCAGCGCCTATCAGCATAACGAGTGCCATAAACAACACATAACCAATGGCAAACGCGGCTACCGAGCGCAACGCAACGGTTATCAGCCGCAGCTTGTGCCGAAATAATTGATAGTAGGTTACGGTGTTATACCCAATCATGGCCACGAGCGATAAGCCCATAACGACCGAATAAGCCGCAACTGATCCGCCCAGCGCCCAGAACAGAACGACGATGACCAGCGACATCAGCAGGTGAACGTTGGTGATGAACGTTTGCACGACGAGCAGTTCCGGGTAGTTGTAGCGCTGCCGCCGAAACAGCAGCCAGTACCCAAACGCATAGAATGGAATCATCAGAATAGAGATCAGGGTCTGATTGCGTTCTATAAGCTGGAATAATTCCGTCTGGAACGCCTGTGCACGGACCGGTGTATCTTTTACATCAGCGTTCAACATTTCCTGACTAACTTTTACGAAGCTAACCCCCAGGCCGTGCTGAATGAACAGGTAAATCGCGCCAAGCAGGAACAGCAGGGCCAGCGGGCGGTAATGGTTGATGCGCCTGCCTTCCAGAAACTCGCGGATGGTATGGCCGGGGCGAGTCAGGAGCTGGCGCAACGTGTAGGCAATCCCGTGGTCAACGTGCCAGACGCTGTGCGGAATTTCGTGCCAGATGTAGTGCCAGTTTACCGGGTGCGTATCGGCCCGCTGACCGCATTGGCTACAAAAGTGGCCCGCGTATTCGTGATCGCAGTTTTGGCACGTTACCCGGTCGTTTATCGAATGAGCATGGGGTTGAGCAATCGTTGGCGAAGAAGAGTTCATATAAATGAGCGTTTGCCAAAAATAAGCAATATCTAATTTTACCCATGTCTCGTAAAAACAAAAATCCGAATCATCACTGACGATGATTCGGATTTTTGATGTACTCAGTTACCCGTTTACACCTGCGCTTTCTTCATGCAGCAGGCATGACCAGCACTTTTTTCGCATTTCTCCGATTTGGCTTTCACGCGCTTTGCCTTTTTTTCTTTCCGGGTATCAGCCGCGAACGAAACGGTGGTCAGGGTGGTCAGCAGGGCCAGACCAAGCAGGACTTTCTTCATGGTACAAACGGTTTATACGGTTCGTGCGCCTGAATGCGCTTCAGCAGAAATTCTGCAAAAACCGCGCCATCCAAAAAACATTAGGGGTTCAGTTCAAATGAGTACGTTATCTCAGTCGTGGGCCGGAACTGCGCCGTAGCCGAGCAATATTTATCCATCGACAGGTCAATGGCTCGTTTCACCCGACCTTCGTCCAACTGGCCTTTGAGCGTATAGGCAATGTGAATCTTCTGGAACGGCGCGGGCACGGCTCCCTTCTCGCGCAGCCCGTCGACGGTCATTCGGAAGTCTTCGATTACCTGCTTCTGCTTTTGTAAAATCAGGATTACGTCGATGGCGGAGCAACTTGCTAAGCCCATCAGTAACATCTCCATTGGCCGCGCCCCTGCATTGTGCCCACCAATATCCACGGCTCCGTCGATGTGCTGCTTTACACCCGAAAGGCCGACGGCTTCAAAATGGAAGGCGTCATCAACGCGCACGAGTTCAACCTGCATTGTATTAAATTGGGGTACGGTCTCAACCGGTCGTGAATCAAGCATCGTCTTTTTTGCGTTTATAGGGGAGAGTTCGTAGTTTCACCGCACGGCCAGTCCGACGCAATCGGCAGCCTGGCTGCATAAATTTAGATCAATCCATGTCCGAGAAATTCACCGACGATTTATTCGACCTCAAAAACGACCGGCGGCTGAGCGTTTACCTCTACCGGTCGGGCTTCGGCGCGTGGCTGCTGTATATCGTGTCGGGTGCCCGGTTCATGCATTCGGTGAGCACGTATCGAACAGATTTTGGGGTCTTCTCGTTCTTTTTGATGGTTATGGGCCTGTCGGCGTCCATGATTTACGATTACTATCACCACCCCGCCGAGTTCGAGCAAAAAAAGAAATGGCTGGCGTTCAGCTACTTGATTTTAGCCGGGCTAATTTATTTCTTTATCCTGCACAACGAAGCAATTTCCCTGCCCCAGCTAATTGGCAAGGGACTGTTCTGATCATCCTCACTTATGCTCCTCCGCCGTCTTTTATCATCGTCCACCAACTTCGGTTGGGCGGTGCTGTTTTTGCTGACGTTGCCCCTGCTAAGTCCGGCTCAAACGGCACCCGCCAAACAAGACTGGCTTCAACTCTTCAACGGCAAAGACCTGACCGGGTGGGACGTTAAAATCGCGGGGTATCCGCTGAATGACAACGTCGGCAACACGTTCCGGGTAGAGGACGGCATGTTACGCATTGCGTATGATCAGTATGACCGGTTCGACAAGAAATACGGTCATCTTTATTACAAGCAGCCTTTTTCGCACTATATCCTGAAGTTTGAATACCGGTTTACGGGTAATCAGGTGCCGGGGGGCGATGCGTGGAACGTGCGCAACAGCGGGGTTATGATTCACTCGCAGTCGGCGCAGAGTGTGGGATTAAAGCAGGATTTTCCGATCTCGCTGGAGGTGCAGGTACTGGGTGGTCTCGATAAAGGGGAACGCTATACGGCGAACTTATGTACCCCCGGAACGCAGGTATTCATGGACGGTAAACTCAACACGGCTCACTGCATCGACTCAAAGTCCAAAACCTACAATGGCGATCAGTGGGTGGCTGTGGAAGTGGTGGTGCTGGGCGACTCGATCCGGCACCTGATCGACGGTGAAACGGTGCTGGCCTATCAGAAAGCCCAGATTGGTGGGGGCTACGTCAGCAAACAGTACGATTTTAAGCAGGCCAACGTACCCGACCCGCAGGCATGGGCCGCCAAAGACGGGACGCCCCTAACAACGGGCTACATTGCCTTGCAGAGCGAAAGCCACCCGATTGATTTCAGGAACATTGAACTACTGAACCTGAAAGGCTGCATGGACTCCAGGGCGACAAACTACAAGTCCTATTACACCGTTTCGGACAAGTCGCAGTGCGTTTATAAACGGTGAGCTTCGGCCCGATTCGTCCCCATTCCTTCTGACCAGTCAATCCTATTCTCTGATTCTCGGTCAGTGCCAGTTCAGCTATTTCCTTCCCTGCTCCAATCCCGTTGACTCTACGGCTTCCGGTTCGCGTGTTATTTTGTCATTTACACCGCTGACGAGGGTTTTTTGTAGACTGCTATACGGTCCGCTGGCATTTGTACGAGTCTATTACGTACTTGTGTATAACGCAACTTACTGTCAGGCGAGAACCAGTCGAATTTGTTCAATCTAATAACAAATCTATTAAACAAAGAGTCAGCATTATTATATAATGCAAACGGTGAAGTATATACGCATAAATTTTTCATTTTTAATAGTTTATAGGTAAATCAGCTTTAAAATGACACTATGCGCTTTAAATGGCAGGTGAGAAAAAAATTAACGTTTCTCCTGTACGATTAAACAATAGTGTGAACAATTTATCACTACATTGTGCCCAGTTAACTATAGTCAATTGTTCATCCATAAACCTTATTTTTAACAACACTCATGGAAACCTTACACATACCAACGCTGCTGCTGGTAGGCGAACTTCGTCCGGGCGACGTAGTAGGATTCACTTTCTTCACGGGCTACATGGCCATGTTTGCTGCGTCAGTGTTTTTCTTTCTGGAACGCTCACAGGTAGAAGGCCACTGGAAAACATCGCTGACCATTTCGGGCCTGATCACAATGATTGCAGCGGTTCACTATTACTACATGCGCGATCAGTACCTGGCAACCGGTCAGTCGCCAACCGAATTCCGGTACATCGACTGGACGCTGACCGTGCCGCTGATGTGCGTTGAGTTTTACATGATTATCAAGCCCTTTGGCGGCAAGGTAAGCACCATGTGGAAGCTGATTGGGTACTCGGTCTTTATGCTGGTGTTCGGCTACGTGGGCGAATCACTCGACAGAGGCAACAGTATCCTGTGGGGTTCTGTATCAACGCTGGGCTACGTCGGCATTTTGTACGAAATTTACCTCGGCGACGTCAAGAAAATTGCCGATGCCTCCAACGACCGTTCCACGCTTAAGGCGGTGTCGCTGCTGCGCTGGTTCGTGCTGGTAGGCTGGGCCATCTATCCAATTGGGTTCATGTTGTTACCGGGCAACCTGCTGTCAGGACTGAACTTTAATATCGACCTGGTTTATAACATTGCCGACGCCGTCAACAAGATTGGCTTTGGTCTGGTTGTTTATTCTGCCGCCGTTGCTAACTCAAACGCGTTGCACGAAGCGCCGGTCCAGCGGGCTACGCCCAGCGAACGCCGTCAACCGGCTACCATCTGATAGCAGGAGCGAACACGGGAAACCGCATTACCAGTGGGTAGTGCGGTTTCTTTGTTTATACGGCAATCCAGTTAATCCCACTTGCTCCTGCTGGTGAGAAACATTGTCTATTTGGGCGAAACGATGTAGTATTGATACCGCAACTACCCTTACCTGGTTTATGTCCTTCAACCGACGTCATTTTCTGACTTCTCTCACGGCCCTCGGCGGAACTGCTCTGCTGCCCGGCAATTCAGTGGCTTATGCCCGGCCAACGGCAGCCGCATTCCCCCTTTCCTGCAATGCTTACACCTGGAACACGTTCTATGGGCGCGAGAAGAAACAGTGGATGGCCAACCCCGACGCATCATTGTCTGAGTTCGTACAAGCGGGTCTGACCGCCTATGAGCCGTCGTTCAACAATGCGGAGGAAGTCAGGAAGCTGGCTCCGTTCCTGCCTAAATATAAATTGGCGATGCCGTCGCTGTACGTCAACAGCGCTCTGCACCGCGCCGATGAAGCGCAACGATCCATTGATTCGGTGCTGGCCATTGCCGACGCGGCCAAACCACTCGGCGCCCGGATCATTGTCACGAATCCGAATCCAATCAAATGGGGCAGCGAAGACGACAAAACCGACGCGGATCTGACCGAGCAGGCCAAAAACCTGGACCGGCTGGGGGCTGAACTCCGCAAGCGGAGCATGACGCTGGCTTACCACACCCACGCCCCCGAACACCGGCAGGCCGCCCGCGAGTTTCACCACATGCTGCTGGCGTCAGACCCTAAAAACGTATCGCTTTGCTTAGATGCGCACTGGGTTTATCGGGGGTCGGGCAACTCGCAGGTGGCTTTGTTCGACGTGATCAAACTCTACGGCAAACGCATCGTGGAATTGCACATCCGGCAGTCGAAAGGTGGTATCTGGCAAGAAACCCTCACCGACGGCGACATCGACTACCGGCGCTTGGTGAGCGAGTTGAAAGCTCAGAACATCCGGCCGCTGGTCGTGCTGGAGCAGTGTCTGGAAAAGGACTCCCCCAACACGATGGGGGCCGTTGAAGCCCACAAGCAGGACATTAGCTATGCCAAAGCTGTGTTTGCGGGGTTGGTTTAAAAACGCAGGGGTCCACCGCCAACAATTTTGACCGGATCGGGTTATTCCAGTAGTACTTACACACTCATTGTTATGACTACTGATCTGAACAAACCGGAAACTCAGGAAAAGGCCGTTAAAAACATACAGCCTAACATCGGTCTTGAAAAAGACGTACTCAAGAAAGACAACGAACTGCTCAACGCCTACCTGGCCGACCTGCACGTTCTGTACATTAAGACCCGCAAATACCACTGGAATGTGGCCGGGCCGAGCTTCAAAGAATACCATGAGTTCTTTGAAGAACAGTACAAGGAACTTGAAGAGATCATTGACCAGGTTGCCGAGCGCATCAGAACGTTGGGTGGTAAACCTCTGTCGACAATGGCCGACTTCATCGGGGAAACCAGCCTTGAAGAAGACCACAGTGGCGAGGTGAAAACCGTGGATATGTTCCAGCGGCTGCTAAGTGATCACGAGCAAATTACGCGTGAACTGCGCGAAGACGTAGATACCTGCGACGAAGAACTGAAGGACGCTGGCACCGCCGATTTTCTGACGGGCCTGATGGAAGCCCACGAAAAAATGGCCTGGATGCTTCGTAAATATCTTTCGTAGTACGCCGGTCTAATTAGAATCAACGGACGTATTTCTGTCAGCTTGACAGAAATACGTCCGTTTTTGCGTACTTAGCCCAATGCTACCGGCTTTAGAACAACATATCCGCAATCGAATCAGCCTGGCGCGGCCGGGCCGGTCGCAGATTGACCAATTAAGCGCTAAGCCCGATGATGCACAATTGGCCGAAGTGCTATCCCATTTTACGCTAATTAAAGTAAAGCGCAATGAACTGTTGCTGCGCGAAGGCGATGTATGCCGATTATGCTATTTTGTGGTGAAGGGTTGCATTCAGGTATTTACCCATGACAGCAACAGCGAAGAAAGTACCCGCGACATCGTTGTTGAAAACAACTGGGTAACCGAACTCTTCAGCTTTGGCAATCAATATCCGGCCAACGAAAATCTTCGTGCCGTGGAACCGGGTCATCTACTGGCCATTGGTTTCGAGAGCTTCCAGCAATTGGTGCGGACCGTACCGACCTTCGAGCAGATTTACCGGCAGATCATCGAACAGTCGTACGTCAATTCTGTCTTCCGGCTCAACACGTTCGTGGCGATGGACGCCCTCGAACGCATTCGGTGGATGCGCGAATACCAGCCTAAACTGCTCACCCGGCTGTCCAGCAAACTCGTTGCGTCCTACCTCGGCATCTCGGCCGAAACTTACAGCCGCCTGAAAGCAAAGCTGTAAAACCTTGACTTTTGTCAATGGTCAGGTTCAGTCAAACAGTCACCTTTGCATCGTTAATTGATTCGTTAACGCACAAACAATCAACTGATTATGCAAAATTTAAACCAACGAGTTCGTGAACTCAACGACCTGGTAGCGGCCTTTCGCTACCCCGAAGCATTCGACAAGTTTTATGATGAGTCGCTACTTAATTACGAAAACGAGCATCCCCCAATGGTGGGCCTGCAAGCCGAACGGGAAGCCATGGCGCACTTCCTGAATTCGATTACGAACCACTCAGCCGAACTCAAAACGGTGATTGTGGCCGACGACACGTCGGTGAGTGAATGGCTGTACGATTTTACGCACAAGGATTGGGGGCATCGTCGTTACACGCAGATCACCGTGCAGCGCTGGAAAGACGGTAGCGTGGTTCACCAGCGCCACCACTACGCCACTGCCTAATCGGGACCCACATGAAGGAGTTTATGCTTTTGTTCCGAAATATCACCGGCGATGGCCAATACATCTCAACGCCACAGGACATGCAGACCGATATGCCGAAGTGGCAGGAGTGGATGGGCGATATCGCCCGGCAAGGCAAATTAGTGTCCTCGAAACCAATCGACTACGCAGGTGTGGTGGTGCGTAACGAGGGCGTTAGCGAGGGGCCGTACGTTGAGGGGCAGGAGTTAGTGGCGGGCTACCTGATTTGCAAAGCCGAGGGTATGGCGGAAGCCGTCGCTTTCGGCAAAAGCTGCCCAATTTTAAAGTACCCACATGGCAGCGTGGAAGTCCGGTCCATTTTACCATTCGAAGCGTAACCCTATAAACCATATCTAATCATGGACAAACTCATTGGTGCAGGCAAGTGGCTATTTTTGCTATCCTTTTCATTCTATGTATTTCTACACCTGGCGCTTCCGGACGTTGGTGTTCAGAAGTACGTACCGTCGTATCTTCCCTTTGCCTATTTCTGGAACTACCTCACTGGGTTAGCTATGCTGGCTTTCATTGTCAGCGGCAGTATTGGAAAATTCGACAAGCTGGCATCGCTTCTGATGGCCGTGTATCTGCTGCTGGTTACTTTGTTGGTTCACGTCCCCAATGCGGGCAACGATCCAATGGAGATGCTCAACGTTTTCCGCATCACTAACATGATTGGCGGTGCGTTGATGTACGCGGGTGCCTTTGCCCGCGACAAACGGCTGAGTTTTACCGCGCCGATACCTGAACCCGCGTAGCCTGACCCCGATTGTCGTAATCAGTTTATTTGCCGACGACGGCTTTTGTTTTTCGCTAATTTACTGCCGACTGTCACGGACGTAACGGTCAGTTGCCTACCGTTATCAACCCATCATGCCCAAATCCCTCTCCTTCCGTTCCGGTCTCGGCAGTGTTCTGTTTTGGTCAGTCATCTCGGCCGCATTCATTGGGCCGGGTTCCGTGACGGCCTGTGCCATCGCTGGCTCAACCTACGGTTTGCAACTGCTTTGGGTGCTGACCTTCGCCACACTCGGCACCGTCTGGCTGCAAGAAGCAGCCGCCCGCATCACCATCGCTACGGGTTACGATTTGGGGCAGGTTATCACGAAAGCTTACACCGGGCGCCGGGGACGCTGGGTAGCCGGACTGTTATTCGGGGCCATATTCCTGGGCTGCGCGGCCTATCAGGCGGGCAACATTCTCGGTGCCGTAGCGGGACTGGCGCTGCTGACCGACCTGCCGGTGCCCGCTCTGACCGTGGGCGTTGGTATTGTCTGCGCGGCTCTGTTGTGGATCGGTTCCACGCAGGGGCTGGCTAACATGTTGGGTTTAGTCGTTTTTTTGATGGGCGGGGCGTTCGTTTACGTAGCCTTTGGTACTCCGGTCACACCTATCGAACTAACAAAAGCCTTAATCATACCGGCGTTTCCGTCAGGGTCACTGCTGCTCATCAATAGTCTGATTGGTACGACCATTGTCCCTTACAACCTCTTCTTTGGGTCGAGCATTGTGCAAAACCAGTCAATGGGCGAAATGCGGCTGGGCATCTGGGTAGCCGTTGTGCTGGGTGGCATCATTTCGGTCGTGCTGTTGCTGGCCGGGCTACTCATTCCAACCGATTTTTCATACCCGCACATGGCGCAGGTCCTCAGCGAACGGCTCGGTGCCTGGGCGGGTTCGCTGTTTGCGTTTGGACTGTTCGCGGCTGGGTTTGCCTCGTCATTAACGGCTCCACTGGCGGCAGCGGTCACGGCGCAGAGTTTGCTGGGCGTTCGCAAAAACTCCGGTACTTACCGAGCCATCTGGCTCACGGTGCTGGCAACGGGCCTGACGTTTGGCCTGCTGAACGTAACGCCCATTCCAGTCATTGTGGCGGTTCAGGCCATCAACGGCATCCTGCTCCCATTCGTGACGGTATTTCTGTTCATGGCCGTCAACAACCGGACCCTGCTCGGCGATGCGTACTGCAATTCACTATGGCAAAATGTGGCAATGAGCATAGTGGTCGTGGTTACGGCCGTGCTGGGCGGCTGGAATGTGTGGCTGGCGGTGGCTGGGTTGTTTTAGCTTACGTTGTCAGCGCAAACGGACTGCTTCGTAGTTCCCGCCAAGTCCAGAGTGCGAGACCCGTTTCGGCCAGGGCAAACCCAATTAGAGACGGTTTGGCAATGCCCAGACTAACAAATACGATTAAGCCCGCGCAGAAAACGAGCCGCCCGTAAACCGTTGCCCGCACTACATGGTCGTTGCCGTGCCGGGCCATCGCCCTATATAATAGAAGGCCAGCACCAGCATTCCCATCACCCGAATCCAGGGTTCGTTGGTGGGCGGAAAGCCAAACAGCGTCAGCAGCACGTTCGAAATAAACAACAGCGACAGCCCGGAGATCAGGACGTAGACCATCTGGCCGTACATGGATTTGTAAATCTTTTGCATCAGTAGTGAAGGGAAGGGATTAGGGTTGAGATGCAAAGATTATATTGGCGGGTTACTACCGCATGGCTCCATACAAACTCGTTGAGAGTTAGCTATTTACGTATACTAACTGACCTGCATGACAGTAGATGCAATTTTTATAAGCCGGTAGAGACGAACAATACCTATCTGGTAGTAGCCAGATAAGTATTGTCTTCAGGTTCCAAATTTTTCAAAAGTCTCTAACAATATTCTTTTCTGCTCGGGAGAGGCCGCGTCGGTATATGAAGCAAACAGGTAAGCCAACCAGTCACCTAACACGACAATCTTGCATAGTTGATGGACATCCCGAAGTTGTCCTGTATGATCGGGTATCGTCATGATATACCACTGAATGGCGATATCCTTATTAGAGCCAATACTTACATGAGGGTCCCGATATACACCTGTTTTGTTCATTACTTCGTAAAGCTGATTGGCGTAGTCTAATAGAGTAATATTTTCTTTCAATAATGGATTTTCAACCATGCTAAACACCAGCGATCCACGTGCTCCTTTTGGCCCCTTACCTGTCCAAGTTAACAACATATCTTTAAAAGTGTACTGGTCGTGAAAATGGTTGGAAAACCACCTGACGTCAGGTACGCTATGGAGAAATTTCTGAATACCTTCCTTACTAACCTGACCATTCGCTGTGAGGAGACCGATTGGCGTATTAACTTCCTGAACATCCTCGCTAACTTGAGCATTGGTTTCTGCTGGGTATTTGAACCAAGCAACATGAAATAATAAATACAGACCCAGCAAAAGCACTCCAACCATCAAAAAATACCCTTTCGTCTCCCCAGGCACATTTGGTATTTTGAAGTCACCGAAATCAGCACCGGGTAACGCAGAGGCCACGATGAGACCAAGGCTAATGAGCAGGCAATATTTCCCAAGTTCAGAAGGAATTTTATATGATTCACACAGAGAATATCTTCGTTCCTTGGTGAGGTTAGGCTCGGATTGATGCACAGCCGGTAAGAATGGTTCAGAATGCGTTTTCATGTTGGCGAAATTTAGTTTTGGTGTTTGGAACATCATTTTAACTTTTAGAGTAATTAGTACTTATGCCGGTGCATCAGTCGGCGTTTAAGCTACTACGTTCAGGTAAGGCCGCAGGTCCACGCCCAACTGCTCCATGCCCGCAATCCACGTCTCCTCGTCCATCCCCGCTGAGACAATCCAGTCTTCGTCGGAGAGCGATGCCCGCCAGCCCAGGAACGGAATAGCATCTAAACAGATCAGATTGCAGAACGCGGTTTGCTCGCCCGTTGCGATAATTTGAAAATCGGTCGACCATCGAATCTGCTATGTGATATTCTGGCTTGTGGTAAACAGGCCAGAATATCACAGCAATTCATTGAACTATATCAATAAATTCTTTACTACCTAACGAGTGCCCAACTGTAATTGACTCGGTAAGTTCCACCGTGATCCCTAAAGAACATGGACTGTACAGGTGTGGTATCACTGCCACCAAAATCTGATGTCGCATCAGGAATAACAATTATAGACTGGTGTTCGTCTAAGGGTGTAAAGACATCGTCTTGTGATAGACTGACAATCCAAGCAACTAGGGCTCCTAAAATAATTCCTGCTAAAATACCAATAACTGTTCCTATTGGCCCACCAATTGCGGTTCCTAATGTTCCACCAATTTCAGCACCAATAAACGCTCCTGCTGCAGCTCCTAATGCACTCAGTACTACTTGCAATTCATTCCGGATTGCCTCATATGCATCATTTAAAAAAGCACCAAATCCACCGTTATCAATTTCAGCCATAAATAAGTTTACAAAGAAATGTTTAGGCTTTGCGTAATCATCGTCTAATGGAAATTTTCGGAGGATGTTAGGATTAGGTAGATAATCTTTCACAATACCATCACGAAAATCATTTCCTACTCTGAACTCGCTAATTTTTCTCAATTCGCCCTTATCATTAATGGACACACCTCCCATTCCTATCTTATCATTCCCGCCCCATTCCGGGTCCGTTTCATCAATGCACTTAACTTGGTGTAACCTAAACCGTAACTCTTTGATTTTATTAGGAGAAGGTACAGGATTTAAGGGTGGATGTCTTAATGAAGGCGGGTGTATCCACCCAAAATTCGATAGAATTCTATCAACTGTAACCTGATTAACGGTAGCATCATTGATAAAAGCAAAATTACTGACAACGTCAAGTTGGTTTAGTACAGAATCTGTCTTTTTTAGGTCTATACTATTCGTCACTAAATAGTTACGTATTTCAGTTGTAAAAACTTCCTGTGATGTAACCTTTTTTACTACTGCTTCTTTTTTAGATTTAGAAAGTTTTTCGAAGTAATTGGAAAAGACCTCCCCTACACTAACAACAGTATTTATTTTGCTAATCCTTGCAGCATAGTCATTTATATAATTAGGATGATTTCGAAAAGCTGCTGCAGGAAACTCAAGCTTGCTGAAATTATATTTAAAAACATTATTATCGTTCTTAGCATTAATAGCCTGAATTATTGATAATTTCATCAATAATTCTGATTTCTCCTTAAATGCTTTAAAAGTTTTGTCATCTACATAAAGTTTGCTGGTAATTTGTACATCATTCATGATTGTGGAGTTAAAAGTTAACAGATAGGTTTTTATTGCCACAGCTTTCTATTACTAATATCTGTGGTAATTTGGGTGACACTTTAGGGGTCGTCGGCATCCACCAACTACGGTGGTTTTAAAATAATTAACATATTGATTAGTTTGATTGGTTTTTATGGTATTTACCTGCCAATTAAGCTATGAGGATAGCCGTCAATCAGCTAGGCACAATGTTGTTATTCAGGCGGAAGAAGTTTTGTGGGTCGTATTTCGTCTTTAGCGCAACCAGCCGCTCGTAATTTGGCCCATAAGCGGCCCTAACCCGCGTGGCCTCGTCTTCGCCCCCCAAGTGGTTCACGTAAACGCCTTTCGTGTAGGGTTCCACCTGATTCCAGAAGGTTCGTGTCCAGTCGATGTTGACCTGGTTTTCGGCGGGGTCCGTCCATTGTGAGACGATGTCGAAATCCCACTGATCTTCCCGCAGACCAAAAGCCGTTTTTGCCGAATCGACGCGGGCCGCAACGCCTTTCATGTGGAAAAACAAAATGAACGAGTAGGGTGATGGTTGCCGGGCAGCCTGTTCAATAATCACGTCGATCAGGCTGTCTTCGATTTCGGGCAGGTTACCCGATTTCCAGTAGCGGTGTATGCCGTGTGGGGTGGCCGCATCGAACAGGGTCTGGTGTTGGGTGTAGGGAACCTCGGCAATCAAATCGGCCAGCGGGGTGCCGAAGTCGCGCAGGGGTTTCAGGTGCTGCTCCCCTTCGGCAAGCGGCCCGAACCAACCCACAATGAGGGCAATCACCGGCATTCCGTCGGGCGTGTTCAGCAGGGCGGCAAAGATCATCAACTCGTCGGAGGTGTTCCGGGCAAAGTCGCGGTAAAAACGCAGCACTTCTTTGGCCTGACTTTGCGGGTACAGAACCATCCCGCCCAGAATCGTTGGCCCCACGGAGTGGAGTTGGTACGTAAACGAGGTCACGATGCCGAAGTTGCCGCCCCCACCCCGAACGGCCCAGAACAGGTCTTCATGCTGTGTTTCGCTGGCGGTCAGCAACGCGCCGTCAGCGGTTACAATATCGACCGAAAGCAGGTTATCACAGGTCAGTCCGTGCCTGCCCATCAGCCAGCCCAGACCTCCGCCCAGCGTCAGACCCGCGATGCCAGTATGGGAAACGGTGCCGCCCGTTGTGGCTAAACCGTGCTGCTGAGTCGCCTGATCCAGTTCGCTCCACAGGACACCGGCTTCGGCCCGAACGGTTCGGTTGACCACGTCGACGCGGATGGCTTTCATCGGCGACAGGTCGATCATCAGCCCGTCGGCGCACACGGCATTCCCCGCTACGTTGTGCCCCCCCCCGCGCACCGACACCAACAGATGGTGCGTCTGAGCAAACCGTATTGAGCTAACTACGTCGGCAGCATTGGTACAGCGGGCAATCAGGGCGGGGCATTTGTCGATCATGCCGTTCCAGACCGCGCGGGCCTGGTCGTAACCATCCTCGCCGGGGCGGAGCAGGGGGCCGTTAAAGGTGGTGCTCAACGCAGCGATGTCTTCGTGAGTGAGCGAATTGGAGGTAGAAGTGGTTGACAGCGTCATTTTGATAAAGAGTTTAGTGAACTACGAGCGAGTTACCTGCTCATCACAGGTAGTTATCCGTTAAGGAGCGGCAATCCCGACCACGCTTACCAGTTTCCACACGCCCTTTATTTTCTCCAGATAGCGAGCGTCATAGGTCTGGCGTTTTTTATTCCCATCAACCGCATCGGTGATAAACGTAGCCCATGCCGACGTGCCATTGATGTGAATCCGGTAGTCGTGGTTTTTGTAAACATTTTTGTCTGTCGCAGGCAGTTTACCGAGCACGTTCTTCATGGCTTTGCTGATGGTCTCGTAACCCCGAACATAACCCATTCCTTTTTCGGTGTAGGTATGTGATGCGTAAGGCACGTTTGCCCAGTACGACAGCACTTTGTCTGCTTTTCGCTGATGAAAAGCCACCGATTCCTGCTCAACGACGGTTTTAATAGCAGATTCGTCGGCCGACTGGGCGTAGCCAACCATGCTAACAAGCCACAGCGCGGTGGCGGTAAGAGTGCGTAACTGGTTCATGAGAAAATCAGGTTTAGGGGGTGTCTACTCGATTACAGCCGTAAAGTCTACTCCATCGTTAACACGGCTCGGTAACGAACGGTGTTGCGGGCAATTCGGCGCAGGGCGGTGTTGACTTCTGCCAGCGGAAACACCTCAATCTGGGGTTTAATCTGGTGACGGGCCGAGAAATCGAGCATGGCCCGGATTTCCAACCGTGAGCCGATGATGCTGGTGAGTACACTCTTCTGGCCCAGTATCATTTGCAAAGCTGAAAGTTTCAGGTCGGCATCGGGTACGCCAACCATGCACAGCTTTCCACCGGGGCGCAGTACGTTCAGATAGTCGGTCCAGGGCATATCGGCAGTAACGGTCGAGAGCAGGAAATCGCAGGTATTAGCTGCGGTCGCCAGCACGCCTTCGGCACTCGTATTCACAAATCGGTCGGCACCAAACTGCCGGGCTTCTGTTTCTTTATCCGGCGATGACGAAAAAGCCGTTACCTGGCAACCCAGTGCCTTGCCATATTGCAGGGCCAGATGGCCCAGACCACCAATCCCGATCACACCCAATCGGGTAGCCGCCGAGACGTGATGCCGGAGTAACGGGGCAAACACTGTAATACCGGCGCACAGCAGTGGCGCAGCGTACTCGGAGGGCAACGCATCCGGTATCGGGAACGTCAGCCGTGAATCGACCCGAATATACTGGGCATAGCCTCCCTCCCGACCCAGACAGGTTGGCTGGCCATTGACACAGAGATTGTCCTGGCCCGACTGACACTGGTCGCAGGTGAAATCGGCACCGGCCAGCCAGCCTACGCCCACCCGCTGACCGACAGTCAGGTCTGTGACAGCCGCCCCCAGTTGTGACACGATCCCTACGATTTCGTGGCCCGGCACCAGCGGGAAGGCACTGATACCGAAATCGTTATTCACCAAATGCAAATCGGTATGGCACATGCCACAGTGAGTGATCTTAATTTCCACATCTGAGGCACTGAGCGTTTTGGGCGTGTACTGATAAGGTAAGAGCGGTTGCCCGGCTTCGAGAGCCGCATAAGCCGCAACGGCAGCGGGCATGACCACTGTTTTGATCGTTTCCGTAGTTGATTCCATAAGGTTTATTGATTAGGACTATTGAGAATTCCGTGGGCACCATGGCTCTGACTTATTTCGCTACCAGCACCGTCACATTGACGATTTTCCACTCGCCATTGATCCGTTCCAGATAACGCTCTTCCACGCTATGCCGGGTGGTACCATCAGGATACTGGTTGTGCTGGTCGAATACCACAAAGGCCGAGTTGCCGTTCACCCGAACCAGCCAGTTGTCGCGGGTGGCTTTCTCCTGGCTGGGCGTGTGGTTCTGGGCAACCCATTGTTCTACCATCTTCCGGTCTTTGTCGCCCGTCATTTTGGTGACTTTACCGTCCCGGTCCGTTGCCACGCGCGACACGTAGGGTGCATCAACCCAGTAATTGAGGTACGTTTTAAAATCGCGGGCATACATACTGGTAGTCAATCCCTCGACGACCTTTTTGACAGCCGCTTCATCTTCGGACGTTTGGGCAAAACTGGCCGCGCTGGTCAGCAGCAGGGCGAGGAGTAAAAAGGGTGTTTTCATGGGGGTCAAATAGTTTTGTTTAGGTGTCAAAACAGGCGTGTCGAACGAGACTATTTGTGCGCTTCCAGTTCAATCTCGACCAGTAGGCTCGGCAGGGCCAGCCCTTTCACTTCCAGCCACGAACCCGTGGGAAATGCCTTTTTATAGATCGTGCCCCGATAGGCCGAGTGCTTCAGAAACTCTTCCATGTTGGTTGTATACACGTTCTCGGTAACCACATTATCGAAGGTGTACCCGTAGTGTTTGAGCACCTTATCCAGGTCGGCATAGCAGTTTTTGATCTGCCCACTCATGTCACCTTTGGCCGTTGGGCTGCCCGCATCGTCCATGCTGACGGCTCCCGAAATTTTGAGGTCATTACCAATGCGGATGGCGTGCGAGTACCCAAAGGTTTTTTCCGTTTCAGGCCGCAGATTAAAGTACTCCGGGGCTTCGGTCGGAGCGGTAGTTTTCTGTTCAGTAGCTTGCTGACAAGCAGCTAAGACAAGCAGTAAGGATAGGGTAAGAAGTTCTGTCTTCATAGGGCTATAATGACTCATAATCAGTGGTTTAAGTTTTCAGTTGAACATCATTCGATCAGTCCCTGCCGCATGGCTTCCTTCACTAACCCCGCCACGCTCCGCACCCCCGCCTTGCGGAACAAATTGCGCCGGTGCGTCTCGACCGTCGGCACCGACAGGCCCAGCGATTCGGCAATCTGGGCGGTAGTCAGCTCGGTGGCGATCAGCGTTAAAACCTGCTGCTGGCGGAGGGTCAGGTTCATGGGGTCGTGAGAGGAAGTCGAAAAGCTGCACGGCTAATTAACAGGTCAAAAGTGGCTGGTTATCAGAATAGTGTCCCTCATGGTTTCCCCTGATTTTAGCTCATGGAAAACCATGATTTTCGCGTCTGATCCTCAGAACGTAACCTTGCCGCCTTCCTCTTTCCACGATCCCTCGCCCGTTGCGCTCAGAGGAGGTCCTACGTTCGGACTACTGCCTTTAATTTTGGCAAACCGCCCCGTGCCGCCCGTGAATGTGGTCATACCCGTAATGCTGGATTGCCCAACCTGAGTAATCATCGTCGTGTAGAATTTGTCGCCGGTAGTCGTCGTATACGTCGCTTTGTGGGTGGCGGCTCCGGTGGCCAGCACAAAGTCGAACTCATCGGTGAAGGTTACGTTTCCGGCAAACGAATAGGTCCCGGTTCCGTCGATGACGACCCTGACAATATTCTTACCCTCAGCATCTTTTGCAAACTGCTGGCTTTTGGTCTTGAAGGCGAACTGAGCGGTGTAGGGTGCGTTTTCCTGTTCAAACTCCGGCACCGCTTCGTCTTTTTTGCAGGCCGTTGTCAGCGCGAAGACGCTAATGATAAACAAAAGGGAAAGGTTGGGTGTAGTTTTCATGGATTTGTTTGGTTTGTGGTAGACTGGATATACTTATTGGCGCAAACGATCCCCTAATCCCGCCAAAACGGGTATCAGAAAGGGACAGAAAAAAAAGAATTACAGCAATCAGCCGGGGCGATTGAGCAGACCGAGTTGCTCAAACAGCAGCATCTGGTCGCTCATGGGCCAGGCATCCACAATCTTATCGTCGACAATGCGGTACTTCACCATCATGGGGTACTCGACAGCGCGGTGCGTGGGCGGCAGACCGAAAATTTCACCCTTGTGTTCCCCCCGAAAAATGCCATGCACAATTACATCGTCACCCTCAGCGGTCAGGTCTTCAATAAAAATAGTGTAGCCCGGAAAGCCTGCTTCATACATCAGTACCCCATCGATGTACGACTGTTGTGAACTATACCGCCGAATTTTTTCTTCGGTTTTCGGCCCAACGCTCATCATTAGGGCGTATTCCAGAATTACTTTCTTATTTCGTTCGGCCTTGTCCATCGCATTGGTGCAGTTGACTGATACAAAGGTAATTGACTGATTTACGAACCGTTAGCAACGCTGATGCAATGATTTGTGCTATTGTTTCATCGCCTTGTTGCATTTGTGCTATTGTTTCATTTTCGCCCGTTTACGCCAGTCCGACGGGGACTGTCCGAAGGTTTCGGCAAAGGCATGGCTGAAATAACTCAACTCCGTAAAGCCTACCCGCCAGGCTACCTCACCAACGGGCAATACGGTGGTTTCGAGCAAGTCGCGGGCGTTGCAGAGCCGCACCTGCCTGATGTAATTGGCAGTGGCAAAGCCAGTCAGTTTTTTCAGTTTCCTGAACAGTTGCGTCCGGCTCAGTCCCATCTCCCGCTCCAGCGTACCCGAATCGAAGGCCGTATTGCCAAGATTGGCCGCGATGAGTTGCCCGGCGGTGTCTAAAAAACGGGCATCCCGAACAGTAGCCGACGCCCGAACCTTGTCGAGCGTTAGCCCATCCTGCACAAATTGCTTGATCCGATGTTGAGTTGCCGTGGCTAACTTTTCCGATTTCAGAATTTCCGGCAGCTCCTTTATCGTTGGCACGGAGCGTGTTGGTTCCGGTTGCGTATCCAGCGGAAGGTCAATATAAATGATACTGCTATTGGGCTGACTGTTGTCGAGCCGGAGGATTTTGAGCGTATCCGGTAGTAACAGATTCGGATTTATGTAGAGATGCCCCGTCTCGATTTGCAACCGAAGGTACGTTTGCTTTTCCTGCTCCACTTGCCGGGCCATTACCTCGAAGCGCGAACCGGGGGGCAGCAAATACAACAGTTTGATATACAGCGTACTGAACGCGGGCAAGGCCTCCTCAAAAGACGTACTGACCAGAACGGGCGTTGTTGTCCGGTGCGTCACAGGCTTGATGCCCCGCTGCCCGGCAACGGGTGCGAACGCACGGACGAGGTCGTCGATTAGGGCCGTTACGTCGATAGCGGTATTGGTTCGTGTCAGTACAGCGTTGGACATTGGTGCAGAAACGTAGGTAGGTCTACTTGATCGAGCATGAACCGGGCCACATCGGCACGGCTGACCGAGGGCGAATCGAACCCCCGAAATCGCACGTCGGTGCTGGCCCTAAGCAAATCGGTAGCCGGGCCGTTGGTGAGCCGCCCCGGACGAACAATCGTCCAGTTGAGGCCGGGCCACGTTTGGTTGCTGTTCCGAATGTGCCGTTCCTGGATCTCTTTATCGGCATAATATGATCGGAGCAATGTTCTGAACAGAAATTTCTGAAACAAACCTGACCGCCCAAAACTGTCGCCCACGCCCAACGCCGTCTCCACCACGATGGTTGGGACACCCTGCCGGGCCATTTCATTCAACACATGGTGCGTCCCCTCCGAACAGACGGGGTCGCTCACGAAGGGTTTATGGCCCAGCACGCACAGTACCGCATCCTGACCAATCAGGGCCGGGGGCAGGGTATCAGGCTTCAGCACATCCCCCTGAATAAGTCGTAGCCGGTCATGGTGAATGGGCAGGCGGGCCAGGTCGCGCACGAAGGCAGTAACCTGATGGCCCCGGTCGAGTGCCTGTTGGACTAACTCCCGGCCCGTGCCGCCGGTAGCGCCAAAGATGATAATGCGCTTTGGTAGCATGGTTTGGGATAGGCTGTTGGCTGGTTTGACTGCATCAAAGTTGGCGCACAAGTACCAACGAATTTCGCAGATTTTACATCATGGTAAACCATGATTTTTTAGTATAACAACTTGGAAATTAACCTAAAGACCCCCACTTTAACTTCTTAAACCAAACCGTTTTCATCATGCGCATCAGTTACTGGTTTATGCTGTGGCTGAGTGTGGCGACCGTTCACGGGCAGTCGATAGATTCACTGCGCCGGGTTATGGTCCAAACCGAACGACTATCTTCCCCAACCCGGCGCGATTCGGTACTGTACACCATCAGTATGGTATTGGCTCAGCAGTACCGCTGGGGCAGTAGTCAGGCACCCGCCAATATGGATTCGGCCATTTTCTTCGCTAACTATAGCGTTAGACTGGCTACCAGCCAACGGCTTCGCGCCGACGCCCTCCGGTTGCGGGGCGATCTCTACAGCTCCAATGAGTGGGGATTTACGTCGGCCTGGATGGGACTGGACGACCTTAACGAAGCGGGCAGTATCTACGTCACGCTAAAAAACGTGGAAGGATTACACCAGACCTACAACACGCTGTCGGTACTTTATCTAAACCGCTACAGCCTGCGTTCCACGCCCTCGGCCAATATGCTGCGGTATCGAACGCTGGCGTTGAGGGTGCAGTCGAACCCCGCGTTTCAGTTTTCCGACTGGGTAGAGGCTCCGGCTACAGATTCGGCAGCCAGTCCCGCCCTGTTTCGGGAAGCGATTCAGGTAGGCGAGCAGAACTTGGCGTTCTGGCTAAAACGCGGTTCCAAACCGCATCGAATGTGGCGGTTAGAGTATCTGGGGGGGCTGTATCGACAATCTGAACTTAACCCAATCAAGGGCAAGGCGTATCAGCAACAAGCTGCTCAAATAGCCCGTGACTTGCCCGATTATCCTCTTCTGTTTGCCTGCCTAACCAACTTAGCCCAGTGGGAGTTAGACGATGGCAACTATGCAGCTTCGTTGCGCTATGCCCGCGAAGGATTAGCATTAGCCCGGCAGCAACGGTTTAGCTTCCGGCAGGCGGGTTTTCATGATCGGTTGTATTACACCTTCCGAACAATGGGGCAGATGGACAGTGCCTACGCGCACAAAGACGAGGCTATTGCCATTAATGATAGTCTGGCCCGCGTCGGCGATCAGCGGCAGATCGTGTATTTAAAAGAAAAATATACCGCTGAGAAACGCCAGCGCGAACTCGAACAGGAGCTTGGTCAGCAACGTAATCTTCTTTATATACTCGTCAGTGTCGGCTTGCTTCTGGTGGGGGCTGTTGGTCTGTTTATCTGGAGAAACCGTACTTTGATCCGCAAAAACGCCGAGTTACGGGCCGCTCAACTGCAAGGCCAGACCCTTGAACGCCAGCGCGTTGCCGCCGACCTCCACGACAACCTCGGCACCACCCTCTCGGCCCTGCACTGGAACCTCGAAGCAATGGACACAACCAAACTCACCGCCGTTGAACAGGCCTTGTATGCTACCATCAGTCAGCAGGTAAGCCAGGCCTATAACGACGTGCGGTTGATCTCTCACAACCTACTGCCCGACGAATTAGCCAAGCAGGGACTGGCAATGGCTCTCTGTCACTTAGTCGATAAGATGAACCGAAATACCCCCGTGCGCTTCCGGCTGAGCGGTACCAGCGACCTTCCCCGGCTTGACCAGCAGACGGAGTTCGAGTTGTACAGCATCTGCTTAGAATTACTCAACAACATTATCAAACATGCCCACGCTACGGAGGGGTTTATTGACCTGACCCCGGCTAACGGTATCCTCTATATGACGGTCGGCGACAACGGTACGGGGATAGACAACCAGCGGACAGATGGGCGGGGCCTGCACAACGTGGCGGCTCGCGTCGACTCGTTGGCCGGAACCTGGATCGTTGATTCGACGCCGGACGGGGGCGTTCAGAACCGAATTTCGGTGCCGGTCAGGATACAAGCCCGTGTTTCATCGCAAACTTGACCATCATGATACGTTATTTCATCGCCTGAAAGCCCAGAAATACAATTTTCCACCCCACCGGCTCACGCTCCAGCACCCGGATTTCGCGCTGCTTACCCACCACGGTCCCCGTCCCGTCTACTTCTTCCTGCGTGTAGGTAGCCCAAGCGGTCGCGCCCGAAATATGCACGTCGTAATCGCTCATGCGAACGGTATGGCCCGATGGTTTGAGGGTTTTGAAATACGAATTGCTGAAAGCCCGGAGTTTGTCTCCTTTTAGGAACGGCGTACCCAATGGCTCCTGAAAATTGGCTTGTTGCCGCTCGGCATACGGTTTGTTTGTCCATTGAGCCTGGAGCAAATCGCCATTGGCTTCGTGGTAAGCGCGGGTTTCGGTTTCGAGCACTTTTTTAATAGCGTCCTCTTCCAGTTTATTCTGGCCATTTTCGGTACCCACCAGCACCGTGACGTTCACAAGTTTCCACTCGTTATTCATGCGTTCCAGGTAACGTTCTTCCACGCTGTGCCGGGTGGTGCCATCGGGCCGGGCGTTATGCTGGTCGAAGACGACAAAGGCCGAGTTACCGTTGACCCGGATGAGCCAGTTTTCGCGGGTTACTTTGTCCTTGATCGGTTCGCCTGGTTTAGCAATTGTTTCCGTTATTGCTTTCCGGAAATCATCGCCCACCAGCTTAGTGACTTCATTGCCCGGATAAATCCCGACCCGCGAAATATAGGGTGTGTTTGCCAAATGGCTCAGGTACGCTTTCTCGTCGCGGGCATAGCCAGCCGTTGTTTGTGCCTCAATGACTTTTTTGATCGCCGTTTCGTCGGCCGACGATTGGGCGAAAGTGGTTACGGTTACGCTCGCGAATGTCAAAATGAGAACTAAAAAGCTCGTTTTCATTGGTTTATGATTTAAAATGTAGTGTAAATAATGTTCAGTCAGCCTTCAGGGTAGTAGTCGCTCCTGCACCAACCACCGGTAATTATCAGCTATACAAGTACTGATAGGAATGTCTTGTAAGCCAAGCTCCCGTTTGGCTTTCTCGCTCGAAAAATGAAACCCTTTCCGCGACGACATCTCAGCCAGTTCTGGCGTTATGACCGGTTCTTTATTAGTCAGGCTGCCTATGGCTCCCATCAGCCCTCCCACCAACTTAAATACCGATGGACTGGCTACCAACGGAGGTTTCTTGCCAAGCAGCCGGGCGATTTCGTTAAAGAACTCAGGAAAAGAACCATTAATGCCTCCCAGAATATAGTTATGGCCGATTTGCCCTCTCTCGACGGCGGCAATGTGGGCCTTTACTACTTCGTGTACGTGAACAAAGCACGTTCCTCCCGATGGCACAAACGGTAATTCACCTTTTTGAATGAGAAAAAAACTGCGTCCCCAGGTGTTCTTATCATAAGGACCAACCACGCTTCCGGGATTCAGCACCACCACTTTCATACCCTGCTGTGCAGCCTTCAGGACTTCGTGTTCACCGGCCCACTTCGTTTTTTCATAATTCACGAAGGAGGTACCGCCCTGCTGCGGTGTTTCTTCGTTAATTAAGCCCGGCACACGCACCGGCCCCCAGGCACTGATGCTCGACGTATGAATGAAGCACGCTGCCCTTTTTTGCAGGGCTACTTCTACCATGTAGCGGGTGCCGTCAACGTTGGTCTGCCTCTGTCGGACATTGTTTTTCTTCCAGATGTTGGTGTCGCCCGCGATGTGAAAAACAGCGTCCAGGTTCATGGGCATGGTTTTCTCCAGCGAGGCCTTGTGCTCAATTGAGCCTTCGGCTATCTGAATCGGAAACCGTTTCAGGTACGTCGTATCCGAGGTGGGGCGACACAGTGCCGTAACGTCCCATCCATCGGTCACTAATCGTTCGATCAGGTTAATACCCAGAAACCCGGTTCCACCCGTTACGAAAGCTTTCTTGTTCATAACTAACAGCAAATTTGTGAGTAGGACAACGACTTACTGTGGCCGATTTGAGTCAGTAGTGTTACTGCCAACCCAATGGCATGTTTGCGGTTGACACCGGCTTTCTGGTGGTTGTTCAGCGTATGATAATCGGTTTACTTCGCCTTCTGCTCCGGCATCCAGAAATTGCCGATCATTTTCCATTGACCGCCTTCTTTTTCTAAGTAATTGGCTTTGTGCATGGTGCTGACCGTACCATCGGGCTTGGTGTAGGTTTCGCGGTAGGTTACAAAGGCCGTGCTGCCCACGATGCGGTAGCGGTAATCGCTCGTGCTAAGTTTTTCATCACTCTTGGCCATACTTCCAAGCAGTTTCCGGTAGCCGTTAGCCACCACTTCATACCCACGCGGATAACCCGGCGCATCATACGTAACGGCTACGTTGGGCGAGTTAGCAAAATAGCTTACAGCCTTCTCGGCATCTCTATCCATCGACGCCTGGGTGTGGCTTTCCAGCACCGTTTTGATAGCGACTTCGTCAGTACCGGCTGAACCGGGCGAGTTCGCTATGGCCGTTTGCTGGGATGCTACAAACATCCACTTGTTCTGCCTGCGCTGAAACGTATAGGTACAGGCGACCTGCCCTATAACCGGGTTACCGTCCTGTCCGACCCGCTCCACTTTATGAATACCACTCACCACAGCCAAATCGCCCGATTGAAAAATGACCGGCTCGATAAACTCGGTTTTAAGTATTTTTTGAGCATCGCCCTTAATAATATCCTTTCGGGTCTGGTAGACCCCTTTGGTGGTAGTGTACCGGAAATCATCCGATAACCGGCTCGTAAAGAAGGCTTTGGAGTTGGTTTTGTACTCTTCCCCAATCTCATTGAGGGTTGCCAGTGTAAAGGCAGTTTGAGCAAAACTGGCCGCGCTAAACAGCAGTCCGGCGAGAAGTAAAAGGGGAGTTTTCATTCGATTTGGGGATAGGTTACAGTTGATAACTAAAAAATGATTTGGCTACACTCAGAACGGCTTGTGCCGGCACGGGAGACTACGCTCAACACGGGACTACGCCCAACAGGAGAATTCCTGAACGTTCATTTAGTGAATCAGTAGTGCGACCGATGCTGGCAACCGGTTAATTCAGGAAACCGCAACCGACTGTCGATTTGCTTTTGCCAGAAGCCGGGCGTTCAGCCAGCGACGGGCCGGTACTTCGACGAAGCGATAAGTCAGGGCCGACACCGCCAGCACCAGCACCACGTAAATCAGGCAGGTGATGGGGCCTTGCGGTCCATACACGACAGCAGTCGGGCCGGTTTTGGGAGCCGGTGGTTTGGTGAGCTGAACAGCCAGGAACGTGAACATAATTGGAATATGGACCATGTAGATCGAATAGGACCAGTCGCCGAGCCGTTGAAACGGCTTCGTTTTTAGCAGCGTCGCAACCCGGCCCGTGGTATAGGCCGCCCCCAAAATCAGCAGCGGAAACACCCAGATTGTGAGCAGATCGGGCAGCAGAAAATGATAGGCAACGGCCAGCCCCACGCCCAGACCGCCGAATACGATACCGCTTTTCAACTGGCTTTTAGCCCATTGTTGCTGATACAGTTCATGGGTAATCATGCCGAGCAGGAAGCCCGCCAGACACCGAAAAAAACTCTCCGGGAACATGATGTTGTCGATCATCCAGGAAATATGCAGCAACCAGGGCTTGAAAAGTGGCCCGGTGGCAAGTGGTCTGGTGAGGTAGGCGTAAAGACAAGCCACGAGCGCGACCAACACCCACTTGCCCACCATCGGTATCCGCCGAAAAACAGGCATCAGAAACGGAAACAGCAGGTACATCAGCCATTCACTACCAATCGACCAGGCGGGCGTGTTCCAGGTGGCGGTCCAGGCCGTGTTGAACCCGTGCAGCATGAAAACGTGGAGCAGAATGGCTGCCGGATCGAATACCGATTGTGTAACGGTATCCAGTTTTACGCCATTCAGCCCTACAAGCCAGCCATATACCGCTACCAGCCACAGCAACGTAAGCAAATGCAGCGGATAGACGCGGGCAAACCGAGCCGCCATATACCGCCCAAACGAAGCCCCCGACACCCGTTCGGCAAAGCCACTACCATAAACGTAGACCATGATGAAGCCACTCAGCACGAAAAAGAAGTCCACCAGTAGATACCAGCGTCGGTGCAGTTGGGTGATGGCCGGGTTGATGACGGGCATCACCATTAGGTTGAAATGAAACACAACCATCAGCAGGGCTGCAATGCCCCGCAGAGGTGTTAGGGTGGTGAGGTAAACAGGTTTCATACAGGCAGGAATGGTTGTTTTTGAGAAATTGTGTGCCAGTTTCGTCATCACTCAATCAATCTCTGTCTCATGGCTTCCTTCACCAGCCCCGCCACGCTCCGCACCCCCGCCTTGCGGAACAGATTGCGCCGGTGCGTCTCCACCGTTGGCACCGACAACTGTAGTGCTTCGGCGATCTGGGCGGTGGTTTGCTCGGCGGCAATCAAGTCCAGAATTTGCTGTTGGCGGTGAGTCAGCGTCATAAGCGATAGCGTAAAAGAGGTGCTTTGATTAGAATCAGGTTTATGGGCAAAGAGCTGGCAATCAGCAAGTATGACAGAAATACAACCATAGTTGCTATACCAGCACCGCCCCAACTTGAGCCAGCTTAGTTTCGCGGTTATAGAAATAGAGGTAACCCAGCCCCAGCGCCAGCCGGAACAGCGAATCGACCACAAAAAAAGTACTGAATGGTACGTGCAGCAGATACACATGGTAGATACCCAGCACAATGCCCGCCAGCGTTGTTACGGCCAGCGCCAGCAGGGTATTACGGAGGGCAACCGAATTGGGCGCATGGCGGTTTAGCAACGCCAGCAGCCCCAGCCCCATGCTGGAAACACCCAGAAACTGCATAATAGAAATATGGGACAGATCGACCTGGGGCGTACCGTAGCTGATAAGTGACATTTCGGTGGCAAACACCATCGACAGGGAGAGCAGGGTCGTATAGATACCCGTAATCAGCAGAAACAGCGAACGTGACATAAGTAGTTAATTGGGTTTGTGGTTAGGAATTTATTTTCGATATGAAAATGGTGTGGATAGAATAATTGAATCAGCCTCTTCTGATTGATTCGGTTCGTATTGACAAAAGTGATTGTTAGCCAGCTAACCATTACTCATGGTAAACCATGATATCGGGTCATGGTAAACCATGATTTTATAGCGTAGGGCAAGCCATGACCTGGTAGGTTGTAGCGGTTAGGGCTAAAATTATTATTGACCAGCTTGATGGCACCGCTCGATTGGTTACGTTTGTCAGTCAACGTTAGTCGGAAGCACAAGAAAACCTAAACCTGAGTGAGCATGGCTAAATGGCTACTTCTTTTTTTGCTGTTTTACACCCCCCTCCTTACCCTGGCGCAACAGTCGGTTTTTCGCATCGATAGTCTGCCGCCTGCTACCGGTATATTACTGGATAAAGGCTGGAAATTCCACGCGGGCGATAACCCAGACTGGGCTAAACCTGGCTTTGATGATAGTGAATGGGAAAGCATTGACCCAACGAAGGATTTGATGGGTTTGCCCCAAATATCTCGGAATGGACAAATTGGCTGGCTACGTATAAAGATAAAAGTAGATACTAATTTAGTTAATACTGTATTTGGAGCAACTGTCAATCAAGTTGGGGCTTCTGAAATATATATTGATGGTAAACTTTTAATAAAATTTGGAAAAATAAGCTCTAATACAAAGGAAATAGAGGCTTATAACCTGTCAAGTCCTTATAAGAATAATTATATCTATTCAAAATTCGGCAAAAACAAAGAGAATGTAATTGCTGTCCGTTATGCACTCCAGTCAAATATTTTTTATGTTAAAATTATTGATATACCAAACCCTGTATTGAGCATCAGTATAAAAAGTGGAGCGAATCTAAATGAGAACACAATTGAAAGCAGAGGTTATGATGCGACATTATCTGACTACTTTAGATCAGGAATGTTTTTTATTTTAGGAATATTACACCTATTGCTTTATTTCTACAATAGAAAGCAGAAAACAAATTTGTTTACGGCTCTTTATTATATTATTGGCACCATCTTTTTTCTCACTACTATTGCCTTATATCAATATTTCAATAGTATTCAAAGTAGAATGTATATTACTATTCTTTACTACATATTAGCTTTTGGTTTGAATTCATTGACTGTTACGATTGTATATAGTTTATTTCCGTTCAGAAAAAGCATATTCTTTTGGGCGATAATCTTTTTTCCAATTCCTTATTTTTTTTATCTTTTCCAAGAATACAATTGGTCCGGTTTTATTATTCGCACTTTCCCAATCGTAATGAACATAGAAGCAATAAGAATAACCATTCTGGCAATTATAAAAAGGAGAAAAGGAGCTTTGTTAATGCTGATTGCAACCGCTGGATGGACTTTCTTCTACTTGGCATTAACATTTCTTGCGCTGTTTGCTGATTCTCAATCTATAAAAACATTGATAGTAGACAATTTTTTTTATAGCTTATCTTTTCTAATATTCCCTATTTGTGTTACCATCATTCTAGCACAGGATTTTGCCAATACAAGTATATCATTAGAAGTAAAGTTATCAGAAGTCCAACAACTCTCCGAAGAAAAACAGAATACTTTAATCAAGCAAAACGCCGAACTAAAAGCGGCACTTCTGCAAGGACAAACCCTCGAACGTCAGCGCGTGGCCGCCGACCTCCACGATAACCTCGGCACCACCCTCACGGCCCTACACTGGAGCCTCGACGCCATCGACAAAACCAAACTTTCCCCCGCCGAACAGGCCGTTTATGCTACTATCAGCCAGCAACTCGGTCAGGCCTATACCGATGTCAGGCTCCTCTCCCACAACCTGTTGCCTGATAAATTAGCCAAACAGGGGTTGCGGGTGGCGCTCTGCCACTTAATCGATAAGATGAACCGAAATACCCCCGTGCATTTCCAACTAACCGGCAGCGACAACCTGCCCCGGCTCGACCAGCAGACTGAATTCGAGCTATACAGCATCTGCTTAGAATTGCTCAACAACACGATCAAACACGCCCATGCCAGTGAAGGATTTATTGAACTGACTCAGGCTAACGGTATGCTCTATATGACGGTTGGCGACAATGGTACAGGAGTAGCTAATCAGCGAAAAGATGGGCGGGGTTTACAGAACGTAGCGGCCCGTGTTGCCTCTCTGGATGGGACGTGGCACGTTAACTCAACCTCGGAGCAGGGCGTTCAGAACCGGATATCGGTGCCGGTCAGGATACCAACCCGTGCTTCATCGCAAATTTAACCATGATTTTTTTGCTTATGGTTTTCCATGATGAGGGTAGCGTAGGGTGATGTCCTCATCATGGCACTATCCATGCAAGAACAACCTGCCCCTGGTTGTCGTACATATTCAGGTCGTTGCCGTTTAGCTGATACGTATAGCACTCTGTCCCATTGGGCGACGTCAGGCAAAACACGGAGTTGTTGATGGGGTACCAGGTTATGCCCTGCTGTTTCCAGCGTTCAATCACTTCGTCTGGCTCTGGCTGGGGAGCATCGTAGGTGCCCAAAAAAGGGGTGAACGTCATTTTGTAGCCATCGATACGACCGTCGGGCAGTAGCTTTTTAAATCGTTTGGTCAGGAAATTACTGTTCACTTCTTTGGTCATCCAATTCCCTACTGAGTTGGGGTCGTGCCCCCGGTTCTGGGACAGCGGAGCCGCAGCCTGTGGTGCTTCGGGATTTTCTGTCGATTCCAGGCTGGGTTGGCTGCTGCGGTTGAAGACGCTGCTGACCTCCAACCCGTTATTGTTCCAGGTACTGGCCAGCGTCTGGCCAGTCCGCGTGAAGGTAAACCGGGTTGACTGTGAATCAGTGATTTGTCCGGTGGCTCGGTTGCCATCAATGACGCCATTTACCGGGACCAATTTTACTATCGTTTGCCCTTCTTTCAACATCAGGTTTCCCGCAAAGGCAGTCTCTGATAGGGGTATCAGCGTTAGGGTACTTGCATACCCTTTCCCCTCAATGAGGAGCGTACCAGTCCAGCTTCCAGCAAATCCTGTATCAGACAAATCGCTCGAACAACTCAGTAATATCGCAAAAATGATCAGTAACAATAATGGTTTCATGAGACAGTTAGACAGAAAGAACAAAAAAGTCAATCAACTAACAGACAGGCGATTACTTAACATCCAAGAAGAGAACCGAAAGCACAAGCAGAAACACAATGAACACCAGATCGAAGGTCAGTCCCAGCACAGCACAAAGAGTAAGCCGCCACATCAAGCCAGCTTTCGATGAGTAGTGATGTCGGAAGAAATCGAAAAAGACATAATAGTAGAAGCCAGCCGTAGCTATGAGATAGAGCAGGAGCAGATAATCGTCGTCGTCGGTGAGCTTCAGTAACGGCACAAAGGCAACCGCAACCAATGTAGCACCAATAGTAGCCACTGCGTTGATAACGAAATGCTCGCCGAAGTGGAGCTTTTGCTTTTGGAAGAGGAGATACGAAATCAGGCTGGCAAAGAAGATGCTGAACAGAGAGGTATAGTCGGAGGTAGTTTCATAAAATGGCCCAAATGCATCGAGCGTCTGAGCCATCAATTTATCGTCAGCAGTGGCCGTCGACGACAACTTCTTAACTTCCATTGGCGATGAACTCATTAGGCCATAATCGAGTCGTCTGGATATCCAAAACATACTACCAACAGCCACCGCCACCAGCGCAAACGGTGAGCCGTAACGTACGCGCCGGCCGGCCAAGTAATCAGAAATCACCGTTCCGGGCCTAATCAGAATCTCTTTAAGCGTAAACAGCTCCTTATTTTCATAAAGCTTATGTTTGTCGATCAAATGATCTTTTAACTCGCGGAGACTGTATCGGTGGGTACTGGCTTTCTGCCCGCAATTAGGGCAAAAGTCGCCCCTGTAGTAATGAGTACAATTGAGACACTCCATATTGGTCAGTAGTTCCATAAGGCACGTTTGGCAAACAGGCATGTAGGAAGTTTTCATATTCGGACTGGAAAGCCCTGTGTTGAAATTGCCCGCATCAAAAATGGCCGATGGATTCGAAAACTTCCCTCATGGTTTACCTTGATTCCCCCTCATGGTTTACCCTGATTTTTCCCCTCATTGTAAACCCTGACTTTGTGCCGATGGGCTTGGAAATGAGCTGGAAAAAGCGTTTGTTAGAAAACCTAAACCTGAGTGAGCATGGCTAAATGGCTACTTCTTTTTTTGCTGTTGTACACCCCCATCCTTATCCTGGCGCAAAAGTCGGTTTTTCGCATCGATAGTCTGCCGCCTGCTACCGGTATATTACTAGATAAAGGCTGGAAATTCCACGCGGGCGATAAGCCAGACTGGGCCAGGCCCGGTTTTGATGATAGCCAGTGGGCAACCATTAATCCGGTAGAGGATATAATGAGTCTGAAACAACTGGAAAATGCCCCTATTTTCTGGCTGCGGCTGCACCTGAAAGTCGATTCTACGCTGCAGGGTAAAACCTTTGCCCTGTCGGTTAAGCAAACGGGAGCAGCGCAATTCTTTCTGAATGGCAAACTGATTAATGAGGTAGGTCATGTATCGTCGATTCCTGCCGAGGTACATGGGTATGACCCAATGGGTGAGCCTATTGCGTTACCTTTGTCAACGGCACCCGATCAATTTCTGAGTGTCCGATTTACCAAAGCCGACCTATTATTGATTAATCACTTTTATGCCAGAAATGAGCTTTTGCAATTAAAGATTACTCCTATTGAGTCAAGTTTAGGCGTTTATGACAAATCGCACCATACTGATACAGTGGGACTTTATTTAAGCTATTTTAAAGCTGGCCTGTTTTTACTGTTTGCCTTCTTACACCTGTGGTTGTACAACTATTATAAAGATCAAAAATCAAATTTATATTTTAGCATCTGGAGTTTTTTTACGACGATATATTATGTAGTAAGTTCCATTACATTTCATATTAATGATCTGACAATCCGGAATACAGTAACACTGATTTTTGCTCCTCTTGCCCCTATTTTCATGTTATTTTATTATCAAGCAATTATTTACCAATTTAAGATTAAACAGGGTATCTGGCACAAGATTATAGTCGTTATGGCTATTGTTTGTTCGCCCTTGATAATAAGGCCCTATGCCTGGGGGTGGGTACCGGGCATTATAGGATTATCCATTTTAATAGCACTTGAAATTTGCCGTATTACGTGGAATGCCTATAAAAAAGGGGATAAAGCAGCGTTGTTAATCATGTGGGGAGAGATCATCTCGTTGCTATTTTTGATAATCTCACCTTTCGTCATGAACAATTATGTCAGTTTTAGCTATAAATCTATTGTCGTTAATATAATTTATAATATCAGCTTCTTAGCCCGGCCTTTTGCCATTTTGTACTATTTAGCATCTCAATTTGAGACTAACCGAAAATCATTACAGCAAAAACTGGCTGAAGTTCAGCAATTGTCTCAGGAGAAAGAGCAGACACTGCTTGGACAAAACGCCGAACTCAAGGCCGCTCTGTTGCAGGGTCAAACCCTCGAACGGCAGCGCGTAGCCGCCGACCTCCACGATAACCTCGGCACGACGCTCTCAGCCCTGCACTGGAACCTCGAAGCAATGGATACAACGAAACTCTCCGTCGTTGAACAGGCCGTATACGCGACCATCAACCAGCAGGTGAGCCAGGCCTACAACGACGTGCGGCTGATCTCCCACAACCTTCTGCCCGACGAGTTAGCCAAACAGGGACTGGCGGTAGCCCTGCGCGGCTTAGTCGAGAAGATGAACCGCAACACCCCCGTCCGCTTCCGCCTGAGCGGGGCCGACACCCTGCCCCGGCTTGACCGTCAGACCGAATTTGAGCTGTACAGCATCTGTCTGGAACTGCTCAACAACACGATCAAACACGCCCACGCCAGTGAAGGGTTTATTGAACTGACTCAGGCTAACGGTATGCTCTATATGACGGTTGGCGATAACGGAACGGGGGTAACTAACGAGCGGACAGATGGGCGGGGTTTGCAGAACGTAGCGGCCCGCGTCGACTCGTTAGGCGGAACCTGGATCGTTGATTCAACAGCGGGTGGGGGCATTCAGAATCGGATTTCGGTACCGGTCAGGATACCAAGCCGGGTAAGTTGATCGTCGCTCCTGAACCGGACAGATTCTACCGACGTTTTTTGGTATATTCGTCAAAATAACAAACGTCATGGTACAAGCCCCGCCTTCGGTATTTCCTCAGACACTCGATGAATTTCTTGATTGGGAACCGGTCGATGGTTTCAAGTACGAGTGGAATGATGGGGAGCTAATCCGATTTTCTGGTATGAAAAAGAAGCAGTATTACATCTATGATGTACTGAACGTCCTTTTTTTTGAAAAAGGCTACCACAAAATAGGGACATTCATGGCCGAACCGGATGTAATGCTTACGGCTCTACAGATGCGCCGACCTGATATCGCTTATTTTACAAAAGCACAAATACAGCTTGGTCGGCAGGGGGAGGACGTTATTCCAACGTTCGTGATTGAAATTATTTCGGAGAGTGACCAGGCGTACCGGGTCGAAGAAAAGCTAAGTGAGTACTTCAAAGCAGGCGTACAGGTGGTTTGGAACATTCTCCCGGAACATGAAATCGTGTATGTGTACACCTCCCGCAAAAACGTAACGATCTGCCTCGAAGATGACGTTTGCCAGGCGGCACCGGTTTTACCCGATTTCACCATCAGCGTCAGCGCCCTGTTCGCTCCACCGACGGAGTAAAACAACGGTCAGGACACCAGTCCGTGCTTCATCGCAAACTTGACCATCCCGACCACGCTCTTAACGCCTAATTTCTGCATCAGGTGCCGCCGGTGAGTCTCCACCGTTGGGACGCTGATGAACAACTTTTCGGCGATTCGGTGCGACGGGTTTTCGTCGGCAATCAACCGCAGAACGTCCACCTCGCGGTCGGTGAGGGCCGTTAGCGAATCGTGTTCCGCCGTGCCGGTTTCGTCCAGCCGGGCCAACTGCTCCATCACCTCGGGACTGAAATACCGTTGGCCGCGCATCAATGTCGTCACGGCCTTTTCGAGTTCGTCGCGGCCCGCCCGTTTCAGCGCATAACCCGCCACGCCCGCCCGCACGGCCTCACGAATGGTGGGCGTATCTTCGGCCATCGTCAGCAGCAACACCTTCACGGTTGGGTGCGTCCGCCGTAAAAGCATTGTCAGATCAATACCCGATAAATGTGGCATGTGCAGATCGCAGAGCAACACATCGACGCCCGTCGTCGTAAGTGTCTCCGGCACTCGGCGGCTGTCGTTAATCACGCCGACGACCTCAACGCCCGGCATTGACACGAAAAGCGTTTGCAGACTGTCCAGAATCAGTTGGTGATCGTCGACGAGCAACAGGCGGGTAGTAGTCATAGCGTGGATAGATGTATTTCCTTGGACAACGGTGTATGATCGGTAATATACCGAAAGATAAGTATCGCTGAATCAATTGTTTAGCAAGCGGATAAAACAAATGGCAGCACAACTCAAAGCCGTACCGCCATTGTCTGTTTTAATTCAATCCTGCTTAACTGCCTAACTGTTTCACAAAACTGGCATGGTCCCAGTTAATGGTCATATCCTGAATCTGATCGACGTCGTTGAAGCGGAACACGAATACGTGGTCGGAATCGAACCGGCATCCTTTGCTGGCAATGCCCATAAACTCCTTTGCCTGCGTTCCGCCGATGGTCACATTGACCGTGACAGTATCGCCTTCGGCCGACAGACTGTCGACAGTGTTACTGATGTCGGGGAAGCAGTCGATGAGCAGATCCCAGACGACCTTGCCAAACTCCCAGAACGAGCCGCGCCCGTCGTTGCCCAGCGGCAGAAAATGAACAGTAGCATCGGGAGCCGCCAGCCCAATCATGCGGGCGGTATCGAGGTCGTCGTAGGCGGTAAAAAAGGCCAGACACGCGCCTTTGCGGCTTAGTTCGGAGATAGACTCTTGTTGTGCAGTTTGCATGATTTGACGGAGTTTATTTGTTTGTAAGCGTTGCGGATGGATAATTCGGGTGCTGTTTAACCCTGCGAATCTGCCGCAGGTGCCGGTCAACGTGACCCCACTGGTAGATGTACACCTGGTGCATATTGCGTGGAAACTTCGTGGCAGTCAGTTCAAACTGAGCCCGCATATCGGCCTGGGTTGTGTCGGTAAAGGCAATGGCCTGGTCGCGCAGCCGCCGGAAAAACGTCAGGTTATTTTTGCCCTGAATGAAACCCGTTGGGCGCGAAAAATCCGGCGATTTATGAGCTTTGGTTTCCATAATAAAATCCATGTAATAACTGTCGGGGCTGCTGGTGGCAATGAGATCAGGGCGGGGTGTATTACGGATACCCATGCCGATTTCGCGCGCCCAGATGATCTCCCAAAGTGCCAGGTGCTCAACCACTTTGGCAATACTCCACCGGTCAGGCGACTCGTGAAAGTGCCACTGCGAGTCGGTCAGACTTTCCGTTTCGCGGGTCAGTTCGTCGCGGGTGCGTTTGAGGTTATCGACGGTGTATTTCCGGTCGGTTTCGGTCCAGCGTTTCTGAGCATGGCCGACTGGGACAGTTAGCGAGAGAGTGATGAGCAGAACGGTCAGTGTTCGCATGATTACTAATTGGTTGAGGTGGTACAGTCTCATTTTGATGGTGCCGGGGCTTTGGTAAACACTTCGCGCAGTTTGCCGTCCCAGCCCTGCTGCACATACTGACCATTGTTAAGCGAAATTTTAAACGTCTCAGCTTTCCCTTTGCGCTGGCCGTCAGGCTGCCACGACCAGAATTCATTGGTTTCGGTCAGCATTTTTCCGTCGAACTGATACATGGCCCCGCCTGCGCCATCGAACTGTTTGGTGGTGGGATTGTAGTAGGCATAAACAACCATCGGATAACTGAAAATTTTAACGACCTGCATGTTTTTGTAGTTGCCTTCACCCAACCGCTCTGCCCCACCCCACTGTCCTTCTTTCATGAACCAGGCACCCTCTAAGCCCGCATTTTTCAGCGGTTCAGTAGCCTTGATGCGTTCCGCGACTTCGTTGATGGGGTAGTTTTTGTACTGCTCTGAGTTCATCATGCCAAACTGCTCGTACTGCTGCGGGCTGATTTTATAGTCGAACGCGAACGCGTTTCCGACCGCCGTCGAATCCCACGAGTAGAAACCCACCTTCTCGACGTATTTGCCCCCTTTCAGTTCATACGTACCGCCACAGGCCCCGTTGAATGATGCGGGACCCGTGTTCTTTTCATCGTAGCGCCCCCGCCGTTTGTCGTCGTAAAACGCCCCGAACCAGTAGCCATCCCGGAACACTTTAATGACCGTCACCGAATCGCGGGTTTTCCATTCGGTCATGACTCCGTACTTATTTTTCGTCTGGCGAAACGCGCCATTGAGTTTGCCTACCGGCTCGTCGGACTCGAAAGCCAGCACGGGCAGCAGAAAGAGGAAAATCAGGAGTTTCTTCATCATCGTATATCAAAAATGGTGTTGATTTGATGACAAAGCTACCGGGCACGCGGGGCGCAAAATTGTATAAATGCGACATTCAGCGACTACCCTAAACATTCCCTTAAACGGACACAACCCGCATGGGGTACGACTTTTAGCACGGCAAACTCTGCCAGAGCCACTCGAAGTCATTAGCTGGCTGATAGGGTTTTGATAATCGATCCGTCTATTGACTGATCGACCAGCAGATACTGCGTGGGCGAGTAGCCGGTTATTTGCTGGAAGTCTTTGATCACGTGCGACTGATCGTAGTATCCAAACTGATGGATAATGTCGAGCCAGGAGACGCCGGGCGTCGTGAGCAGGTGGTTCATCACGGCCCGGAACCGAATAATCTGGGCGTACTGCTTAGGCGACATACCGACCTGTTCGGTGAATTTGCGGGTGAGTGAGCGGGTGCTGATGCGCTCCCGAACGGAGAGTTCGCCCATTTTGACCCGCCCCTGCGTCTGAATAATGTAATTCCATACGCTATCAATTTCGCCCGGGTGAGCCACTGCGTTTCGGAACAACCGACGTAAAACCGTGTCCAGCAGGTCGATTTGGGCGAACTGACTTCGCTGGGCCACAAGTTGTTCGGCCAGAAACCGGCATTCGGGCAACCGGTCATCAACCCGAATTGTAGTATCCGTCAGCACACTGGCCGATTCGCCCAGCAGGAAAGGCAACGCGGTGGGTTTCAACACAACCATGTAGACCTGCGCGCTGCCGACGTTCATCCATAGCGTGGATGTCGTCTGACCCAACAGAAACACGCCGTTTTGGAGTCGTTCGAGCCGCTCCGGGTAGATGAATTCGATTGGCCCGTCTTCTCCACCCAGCACAATCATCAGGCACGGCACCCCACGTGGAATGATCGGCTGACGCTGAACTTCCGTTGACAGACTCTGCCCATGCAGGTATCCGCTGATGAACGGCCGCAAATCAGATGGCGCAGGAAACGCTTGCAGAATATGGCTCACGCTCGTTTTTTTATGACAAAGTTACAGGCGGGCTGCGGCCGTCACTTGTACAAATGCGACATCTACAGGGCTATCTCTCAACGTTGCCTGACCCGCATCGGCTGCGGTTTCCAGTACGTTAAACTCCGCCAGAGCCACTCGAAGGGGCCAAACCGGAAATAATGCAGCCAGATGGGCGACCCGATCAGTTGAAATATCCACACCGCGCCCACTACGTAATACAGCTCGTAAAAGGCCAGTTTGCCAAAGTAGCCAAATCCGTAGCCGAAGAAAAACAACGTACAGATAATGCTCTGCATCAAGTAGTTGGTGAACGCCATCTGGCCCACGGCAATCAGCGATTTCATGAGCCAGGGAACAATGCCGGAGCGGTAAATGAGTAGCAGCAAACTGGCGTGGCCCAGAGCCAGCAACATCCGGCGGAGGTCGTAGAGGACGTGGGGCGATACCCGGTACGTGTCGAACGTCAGTCCGGGATTCTGGTAAAAATCAGCCGTGAACTTGACAAAGAACCAGCTCAGGGGCAGTCCCAGCCCATAACCCAGCAACAACGTGGTGAGGTAGGTTTGGGTGGAGAGCTTGTTGGTCAGGAAACCCCAGCCGAGCAGTGCCATGCCCAAAAACATCATGGCCAGCATATCCCAGGCCCCGTGGTACGTAAAATAAACGACCCCGCCGACGGTTTCGGGCAGCAATTGCGCAAAAACGGCTGGGTAGTCCCCACGCATGGCCGTCAGCGTTTTAGCGTCGGCTTTGGGATCGGGCTTGCTTCGGGCCTCGAAGCGTTCCCAGTTTGCTTTGGCTTCGAGTTGCTTTTCGGACGGTTTCTGTTTGGCTTTTTCGAGCCGGGTTGCTTCTAAGTAACCCAGCCGGGATTCGCGCACCTGACTTGTCCAGCCGTCGGTTTTGTACAGCGCAATACCCAGGCAAATAACCGCCAGCCCCACCAACCAGACGGGGCCAAGCCGCCGGAACGGAAACAGCAGCATGCCCATCAGGCCGTACATGAACAGAATATCGCCCCGCCAGAGCAGCACGTAGGCATCGAACACGCCAAACAACACCAGCCACAGCAACCGGCGGTAGTAATATTCGGCCACCGTGGGGCCGTTGAGCGAGTCGGTTTTAGTAGTCGCAAACAGAATCATCCCCGCCCCGAACAGCATCGAAAACAAGCCCCGCATGGTGCCCTCGAAAGCCGTTCCGATAAAGGCGAACGCGAAGTAATCCCAACTGCCAGGCTCTTTCGTCACCGCAAATAGCCCTGAATCTAAATAGCCGAAGCCCGGAATATTCATCATCAGAATGCCCAGGAGAGCAAAACCCCGGATAAGGTCGATGGTTGGAATACGCCGGAGCGCCGGACCATCAATGCGGGCCACCGGCCTGACGTGGCCTGCGTCAGGTACATCGATCTCACTAAGTAGGTTGGTGTCGGCCTGAGGTGGACCAGCAACGTGCAGATCGATGACTGTGTCGTCGGGTTGGGTAGTGGGAGACGTAGTTTCCATACGGACAGGTGCGGGTTACGATAAAACAGGAGTTGGTTCGGGATGGCGAATGGATAACCTTCGGCCGTACGTTAATGACTGCCAGAGCCATTCGGCCGGGCCAATCCGAAAATAGCGCAGCCAGATCATGCTGAAAACGACTTGCAGCAACCAGATTTCGGCTACCACAATGTAGAGCGTTTGCAGACGTAGATCACCGAAATACCCGAATCCGTAGCCGTAAAAGAAGACCGCGCAAAGCACGGTTTGCACGAGGTAGTTGGTCAGGGCTAATTGCCCCACGGCTCCAACGACCTGACGCGGCCCGACCCGTCCAAACCAGGCTCCCCGGCTCGCCCGGTGAAGCAGCATTACTACCCCGGCCAACCCAACCGCCGAAAACGCCCGCTCGACTGGTTGCAGCAAATCGGACAGTGGCAATGTATTGGTGCTGATGAGTTTCGTGAAATCGACTAATTTCAGTTCATACGACGGCCACGACAGCCAGGCCAGCGTTTGCCCCACCGCCAGGCCGATTGCTGCTACAGCCGCGTATTGCCCGATTTTAAGTTGGTTTGTAAAGAATCCCCACCGAAACAGGGCCATGCCGAGCAGGACCATCGATATGATTTCCCAGATGCCCAGCCGGTAAAACTGCCCCGCATGACGTGCCTGTAACGGACGCAGCAAAAAATTCCAGGCGATACTGTAGTCGGAACGCAGCGCAATGACATCAGCCCGATCTTTCTTTTTGTCATAGGCTACGCTCTTTATCATACCTTCCCAGGTCGATTTATCGTCTTTCTGTTCATCGGTCAGCTTTACTTTCTTGTTCTTTTTTTCGAGCGCTACCACCTGTTCATACTTAGTGAATTTTGCCCGCTGTTCGGTATAATTCCAGTAGCCTTTCCCGCTGAAAATTAGTCCCGTCACCACCGCCCCAATCAGCAAGGCCCGCGCTGACAGCCGCTGCAACGCAAACAGCAGCAAGCCCACCACCGCGAGTTGAAACAGCCAATCGACGGGCGATAGCAGCACAAACGCGTTGACCACGGCGAACGCCCCCAACCACAGTTGCCGCCGGATGTACAGCTCCTGCCTGTTCACCGGTGCGCGGTCTGCCGGTGTAGTAGCCAAGCTACCCGACGCGTTGGGTGTGGACATAAACAAGAGAATTCCCGCCCCAAACAGCAGCGCTACCAACGCAGGCAACGTATTGTCGAGCAGGATATGCGTCAGTTTCAGCAGCCAGTAGTTGCCCCCGTGCGGTCCCCGAACCAACTGGCTCACCTGCGCCTGCGTCAGCCCAAACGCCCGGATGCTGACCACCAGCAGGCCCAGCACCGCCACGCCCCAGAGAACATTGAGCGCGGTCGGGCGAGTGTCCGGCCCCGCGTCGGTTCGGGTGAGTTCGATGTGGTCAGTTCGCTGATCCTGATCTGAGAAGTGTTCGGCTGGGGAAGCTATTAGTGATTCCATTTAAGGCAGATTTAAGGCGAAGGCGCATCTCGTAAATGTATGAAAAACAAGCATTTACAGATTATAAGTGAGTCAGTTTTGATTAAGCGGCAGTTAATGCTCATTTACAACAGGAGCCATGAGCACAAGTGAGGTATTACGTTGACAGGCTCTATCATTTACAGCCGTTCAGAGTGAAGTCGGTGGCACTGATTATCGAGTTGCTGGTTTTGCTGAAAACTTTGACACTCGTGGGATAACCGTCGGTGCTGTAGGTATAATTGTACTCCAGATCGTCGGTCAGGGTGCGTACTTTCCGGGGGTTACCACCGGCTCCATCGTTTAGCAGGGCACCCTCGGTCATGTAGTCTCCGTAGTACACCAGAAAATCGAATGGCCAGCCTTTGTACAGTTGATGGATGCTTTTTTTGCCATCATAATCGCTCAGTTGCATCTGGAAAACGACGGACTTATCGGCGATTTTTGTCTTGGTCAACCCGGTGATATTCCCGTTCGCATCACGGGTGAGGTCCGTCTGATACCCCTGTGAATCGACCAGGCGGGTAATGCGCTTGCTGGCATCGGTTGTTACGTCGATCTGATAGCCTACGTAAGCTGTTTCGGGTGTTTTGGCAATGGTTATTTTGCTCAATGCCCCGTTTGTGTACGCATACTCCTCAACCGTACCGTCGCTGCCTGAATGGCTGGCAGCCAGACCGCTGCTATAGGAGAAAACACCGGTGTAAGTACCGCCCCTGCTGTCTAAGTAGGTGAGAAGGGTGTTAACGATGAAGCCGTCCGCCGTATACGTATACCCTCTTCTTATGGGTTCTGAACCGCTCCTTTCGGCCATTGTGAGCCGACAGCCCGCAAACGGGACAAAGGTTGTACCGGGCACTGTTGGCGTTACAGGTGCGGCCGTCTCTGGCTTTTTGCACCCGTTGAGGGCTACAATAAGCAGGAGCAGCGCGGAGAATAGGGGTCGTGTTTCCATTTTTTGAAGTTGACCAGCCGGTCGTTCAGTTCCAACAAAAACATCGGAGTCACAAAACGCCCGTCTATTCAAACATAGCAGGGCTGTGGCGTTTGCCACTGGCGGCTGTAGGTTTAGGATGTTTTAGTGAAGCTCAACAAAGGTGCGTTGTCACCCCTATCGGTGCATTGTAAAAATCGGCCATGCCAACCCGTTTGAGTAAACGGTTAGTGAACCGCCGACAATGCTTTGATAAATGTCCGTCGAGGGTCTGATCGAGCGTCAGGTAGTGGCCGGCGAATGACCAGTCATGAATTGGAAGTCTTTAGATCACGTGCGACTGATCGTAGTATCCAAACTGATGGATAATGTCGAGCCAGGAGACGCCGGGCGTCGTGAGCAGGTGGTTCATCGCGGCCCCGCTCACAAACGGCAGTAAATCGGGTGGGGCCGGAAAGGTTTGCAGAATCATAACGCTCGCTCGTTTACGGGTGTGTCCTACGCCAATGGCCGCCCAGAATAGAGAATACGGCTGTTGAGCAGGTTATAGGTTAGTCGGAAAACCAACGGAGCAGGGGAACACGGACATCGAAGCGTTACGTTGGCTAAGGTGTAGGTGTAGGGAAGGATGCGAAAACGGGACGATTAACTTTCTTTTCTAACCCCTCAATAATGATCACATTTTTAAAGGCCACATGATTCGCTTTACGCCATCGGTTCAAAAAAACAAAAAATGAGGTGATGCTTAAAGCAAGAAACAGAAGCGCATAGCCTTTATCAGCGTTATCCTTCACCTGTACCACCCACATAACTCCCCCTAAAAACCAGACAATCACCATACTTCTGAAAAATTTGGCGGTGGCGTAATAACGCTCTACTTCGACAAACATGGCTGGCTCTTCCTTCATCAATCGCCGGAAAGCGTATTGATAGGCGTCAATAATCGGATGATCAGAGCCATCGTACCGGTCGCCTATATGCTCATTCTTGAATTCTACGACCGCCATAATTAACGTATGCGTGTCTTTCAAGTAGGGAAACAGGAACTTAGTAAACCCGTTCTCAACTGGTTTCTCTGTTTTTATACCCAGAACAGACCTTTTTATTCTGTCGTATATCCCGTCGAGTGGCGAACTCACTATATACACCGTATAGCCTAAAAAATAAGCCGACCCAAAAAACGCAACTCCTTTCGCCCAGTCGTGCTGCAAAAAAGTGGGTGTATGATTAGCCAGTAACGATGTATCGAACATCATTAGAAAGAAAGTCAGCACCGTACCCGGTAACAGTACGGCAAGAAGCTCCTGAAGAGAAAGGCTGATAGTTTCGGGGAAAGGTTTCATTGTCGTAGTGTATTGGCTGTGTTTATTATGGCCTGCGGTCTTGGTGTCCTCCGGTAACTGATTACAGCAAAGACCGTATGATGAAGGATAATTGCACAAAATATCCCTATCGATCAGGATAGGTACTGGCTCAACTCAATGTTCGCCTTCACATACAGCGTTGGCCGTTTACCGGTAAACTGCGTGAACTCCCGGATAAAATGCGACTGGTCGTAGTAGCCGCAGTGGTAAATCAGGTCGTGCCAGTCGGTCACCTGCCAGCGCTGCGTGGCCAACTGCGCACATAAATAACCCACGCGCCGGATGCGGGCGTAATATTTAGGACTGACGCCCACCTTCTGCAAAAATTGCCGCTCAAACTGCCGCCGACAAACGTATAAATCATCCACTAACTTGTTCACAGTCAGCACACCGCGTTTATCGACAATTAAATTAGCCGCGTAATCGGTTCGGTCGAAGCAGTCGCCCCGGCGCAGCAGTTGCCGGTTCAGAAACTGCTCCAGCAGGGCCACGCGCCCGGTGGTGGTCTGGCAGGTACAAAGCTGCTCGTGCAGGTCGGTGAGCGACGCCCCCAGCACGTCGGCGAGGGCCACGCGCTCATCGGTAAACTCGTACATCGGCAGTCCAAACAGGGCAGCTATACCCGTTGGCCGGAACACGATGCCGACCATACCAATACGGCCGCTCAGTTCGAGCGTGTAGCTTTGGGTAGCCTGCCCCGTTAGAAACGCGGAGGGCGTCAGTAGCGACGTATGTTTGTCATTACCAACCCGGTACGCATCGCCGTAATTAAACACCATCGACACAAACCCGGTCGGGGGCGATTCAATGCAAAGCGGGGCTGTCAGCACGTCGCTTTTCTCCCAGACGAAATAACACTCAACGAACGGGGCAAGGTGCGGGGCAGGTTTGATTTTCTGGTAGCGCATACGACAAAGTACAGTTGGACTACAGCGTCGGGATCGGCTGTCCGGTGGCTAATTTGTCGAAATTAATACGTTGAATGCGAACACGTTGATATAGTTTTTACTAATCGGTACGTATTACTTGATTCACTACGCTCATTTGGGGTAATCAGCGTAAACAGACCGACAACAATCCGATTATGATTAGCGTGTGTTTCATTGATACAAAGGAATAGCTGGGTTTACTGGCAACTATCTATCCGAAACGAAACGGGGGTGAGATCACCCGTCACATCGCCGTAGCTCCAGCCCGTAGCAATGCCGCTTTGGTTGAACGTCATGTCTTTCAGCGTCCCTTGGCCAAACAGTTCCAGCTTGCCGGTGGAGTCGGGCAGGAAATACGAAATAGTCCCGTTGTTTTTGGGGTAGTTGCTCTCCCAGGGCCGCGCCAGAAGGGGGTCAACGGGCTGCCCGGCTTTGGGCATCAGCGAGAAGGCCGTTTTTATGATTTCGGTCGTCGTGTAGGCTAATCGGGCCTCAAAAATCACCACCGTTCCATCCATCGAGGTCAGCAAGCGTCGGGTCACAACCCCGTTGTTGTCGAACGTGTAGGTCCATTTGGCGTTGTCGGCGGGGTAGTCGGCATATTCGGTCGTAAAGCCGATAAGCTGCCCCGATGTGTTGTAGGTCAGGTTGTTGACTCCCTTCAAGCCAGACTGGTATTCCCACTGATATTGGGTGATGCGTCCGCCGGTCCAGACGTACTTCTCAAAGGCCTCGTCAGTTTTCCGGCCTGCCGAATCAAGGTCTATAATAATCGACTCGCTCAGCAGACCCTGAGCATCGTAGGTGTGTCGGTAATCGAAGGCCACACCGTCGGAGAACGTGCGAACCTGACGGCTTACGCGCCCGGCCGCATCGTACTCGAAGGTCGATTTGATACCATCGATGAACGCGCCGTTGATTTCGGTCAGGCGGCAGGTGGCCGTGGCGGGGTCAACGAGGTGGTCGTTGCAGCTCGCTCCGAACAGGGTCAGGAGCAACAGCGAGAAAAACAGGGTGGTGTGTTTCATGGGATAGTTGACTTGGTACTGGACAGGTAATGGTTATCTAATCGGGTTGGTGAACAGGTGTGGATAGAAAAATAAAAAGAGTTCAAAATAAGAGGGCAGATCAAATCAAGAGCAGCCCAACCACCGCAGCAGCAATGGCCACAAGCGAGATAATCAGCCAGATGCGGGCGGTATGATGGGGGGCTGACCTCATGAGCAGGCAGACTGCTTTTGATTGGCTCAAAGGTGGGGCCAACGGCAGAACGAGTCCATACCAATATCTTGGTATTCGGTTACGTAGAACTACGCAATTGAGGGCAAAAACGGCCGTCAGGCCGTCACCGGAACCGAAATCTCGACGGTAGTCCCCTGATTCTCGGCTGATTGTAGCTGATACGTACCCTTCATCAGGGCCACGCGCTGCTCAATATTAATTAAGCCGTTGCCCGATGCCTGACCGTTCTGCAAAGGAGTGAAGCCGCGCCCGTCGTCGCGGTAGGTGAGTTGGAGCGTATCGTGTTCGTAACGAAGGCAAAGCCAGATCGCGTTGGCACCGGCGTGTTTGACGGCATTCTGCATTAACTCCTGCACCACCCGAAACAGATTAATTTCGAGACTTTCGGGTAATTTCTGCGGAACGTTCTGCGGCTCAAACGTCACGGCTAAGCGGTGACTTTCGTTCATCAGCGCCACCATATCGGCAATAGTCGATGCTAACCCTTCCTCCGAAAGACTACGCGGGTGCATATCGTGAATAATACTGCGGATGTCATCAATGGACGATTTGAGCACCGATAGCGAGCGGGCTTTCAGTTCTTCGACCGCCACGGCAGGCGACCCCAGCGACGACAGGTACATTTTCAGCACGGCTAAGTTAGCCCCCACCCCATCGTGCAGTTCCTTGGAAAACCGCTGTCGTTCCAGCTCCTGCGTTCGGACCGATACGGCCAGCTCGTACGCCTGTCGGCTTTTAAGCTGCGCAATCCGGTACCGATACACGCCGTATATACCGGTCATTAACAAGGAAATCAGCAGCAGCCGAAACCACCAGGTCGCCCAAAAAGGCGGATTAATCGTGACGCGTACCGATGCACCCTGCTCGTTCCAGACGCCATCGTCGTTGCTGCCCTTCACGCGGAATACATACTCGCCCGGCGGCAGTTTGGTGTAATTAACCGTGCGCCGGTGCCCCGCCCGCACCCAGCTGGGGTCAATGCCTTCCAGCCTGTACTGATACTGATTCTTCTGCGCATTGGAAAAGTTGAGAGCCGCAAACGTAAACTCAACGAAATTCTCATCCGCGCTGAGCGTTAGTTGCTCCTGATTGGGATTATAGGCACTATCCAGCACGCTGATTCCCGTAATCCTGACCGGTGGCACGAATGAATTGGACCCCAACTGACTCGGTTTGAAATACGTGATGCCGTTGACCCCACCAAAGAACAGAGTACCATCGGGATGTTTGTAGGCCACGTTGGTGTTAAACTCGTTGCTCTGCAGCCCGTCGGTCACGTCGTAATTTTTGATGACACCCCGAACCGGCGAAAAACGGGTCAGGCCCTGATTACTGCTCAACCAGAGATCGCCGTTGTCGTCGGCTAAGATACCGTAAATTACCTCGTTAGGCAATCCGTCGGCTTTTGTGTAGTGCCGAAAAACCCGCATCGTCGCTAAGTCGATCAGGTACAGCCCACAGTCGGTGCCGACCCAGAGCGTTTGGCCGGTTTGTAACAGCGACCGGATGTTGGCGCAACTCAGGCCGTTGGTCTGGTTGAAAGCCTGCACCGTTTGATTATCCCGATTATACCGGTACAGACCATGACCCAGGGTGCCAATCCATACGTTAGCGTCCTGATCGGCATACAGGAGCCGAACGGTGTAGTTAGCCACGGAGGACAGGGCGGGCAGCGAAGCCCAGGTTATCCAGCGGCCCGACGGCACGTCGAACCGGTGCAGGCCATTGTTACCGCCCGTCCAGACTTCGGTCGTTTGCCCGGCCTGATTGGTGAGAGCGTGGGCGGCATACACGTACAACTGCCGTTGCTGAATCAGGTTGGTAGGGTAATGCCGAACCGTTTGCCGGACCGGGTCGTACCGGGAGAGAGTCTGCCAATTGGCTAACCACAGAGTCCGTTGCGCGTCGGGCGTGATCACCCGCACCTCGTTGCCGACCTGCCCCGGCAACAGACTCGTCAGGCGGTGGGTCGTCAGTGAATACCGGGCCAGGCCGCCCGTCGACATCCCGATAAACAGGTCATTACCCTGAGCAGCCAGCCGAAAAATCATGGCGTCGGGCAACGAATTACCGGGGTTGTCGAGGTCGCGCCTGATGTGCCGAAACGGGAGCTGTCGCGGGTCGTATTTAGCGATACCCTGACCGCTGAAACCGAACCAGAGCGCGCCGTTCGGGTCTTCGAAGAGCGACCAGATGCTATTCTCGGCCAGACTGCGCGGGTCGTTGCGAAGGTGTTGATGGTGGGCGAACGTTTTTCGGACCGGATCGAAAATCGAGATACCTCCCGTGCGCGAACCAATCCAGACCCGCCCGTTGCGGTCGCAGACTAATTCGGTTGTCTCATTGCTGCTCAGTTGGTCGGCTGCATGTCGAAAATGCTGTATCCGGGATTGCCGGGTGGGGCTTTTGACCAAAAAAACGCCGTCGCTGCGGGTGCCAATCCATAGATCACCCGCTTTGTCGAACATGATGTTGCCAATCGGCGACCCGGTTCCCAGTTGATGCTGGGTCAGTACGGTTAGGAATTGATCAGTTGGGGCATCGTACCGGTAAATGGTGTCGTAGGCGGCAATCCACAACCCGCCATCCGGCCCTGTGCAGCCGCTGAACAAGGCATTATTACCCGCAAAATACGTTTTTACCCGCCGGTTCCGGCCGCTGGCCTGCACCCGAAAAAGCCCTTCCCCGTCGGTCATAACCCAGAGGTTGTGCCGACGGTCTTCAATGAGTTTTTTGATGGAGGTGGTATCGAGTTGGTGCCGTTTGCCAAGCCACTCACCAAAGGTGTCGAACTGCTGTGCACCGGTCTGGTAGCGGTTCAGGCCCGCCCCGGTGCCCACCCAAAACTGCCCCCGCGAATCGGCCAGTAGGGTCTGCACAAAACTGTTACTGAGCGCGTGTTGTCCACCCGCCCGGAACACCCGGAAGCCGTAGCCGTCGAACCGGTTTAGCCCGTCCTGGGTGCCAATCCACATGAAGTCGTCGAATTTGGCAATGGCATAACCCGTTCCCTGCGACAAGCCTTCGGTTTGGCCGTAATGCTCGAACGAGAACGACTCGGCCGCGTCGCCCTGCGGGGTACTCACCGACTGCGCCCGCACGAGCAGCGAACACAGTACCAACAGCATACTCCTGATACAACCCATAATCGAATCAGAGTAATTGGTGTTGCCGGGCAAAGTAAGCCAGTTCAACATTAGTATGAATCCCTGCTTTCCGATAAATATTTTTGCGATGCGTTTCCACCGTTCGCGTGCTCAGGAAAAGTTGATCGGCAATTTGTTTCGTGCTGATACCCTGCGCAATGAGTTGAATGATTTCTACCTCACGCTTAGTCAGGTCATTGTAATCGAGGCAATTCTGGCGCACCCGAAGCTGCTCATAATAGGATTCGGGCAGATACGTGTCGCCGTTGGCCACGCGCCGGAGTGCCATTTGCAACTCGTCGTAACCCGCACTTTTAATGCAATACCCGGTAGCACCCGCGGCCATCATGCGGCTGATGGACTGCGTATTGTTGAGCATCGATAGGCCCAGTACATTGGTGTGGGGGTGCAGTTGACGAACAGACCGGGTCACCTCAAACCCCGACTGACCGGGCAGGTCGATGTCCAGAATTAGGATATGAACCGTGTTGTGTATCAAAAAAGGAACAACCTCATTGCCATTGCCAAGAATAGCCGCAATAGTGTATTCACCGGATCGCTCCAGCAAAAACTGAATTCCTTCGGCAAACATCCGGTGATCATCAACAATAAGCAGCGTTTTCACAGCGTGGGTGGCAATAAGTTGATAAACTCGGGCCAGATAACAGTCCTTGGCTAACCGATAACTAATTGGTCGAAATAAACCCAAAAAACGCTATCATCCTATTTCATTTTTCGGGGAGCCGTCCGTAGCGCTCCGTCCGCAAAAACTAATTAGTTCCTTGGTAGCCCCAAATCGACTTCCTGTTTATCTTTACGATTACTTACCAGCCGATAAACGCTGTAAACGTGCGGGTTATGAAAACATTTTTCCACCTGAGAAATACGATATTGATCAGCGGCATCGCGGTCATTGCCCTCACCGGCTGCGCCCCGACCGTTACGACGCTACGGCTCGAACCCACATCGGGCGACATTACTACCATCGACGGCCGGCCGGTAACGAAGACCGAGCACAACGGTATCGGAGTGGTGGCATCGTTTGAGCGGGAAGACATGGAATTCGTTGCGCTCGACATCGAAGTCAAAAATCGCACCGACCATTCCATCGACGTCAACCCGTCCGATTTCAGGTTTGTGGCCCTCGGTGCAGCCCAGGATACCCTCGCCGACCCGCGAAACGCCAGCCGACCGCTCGCCCGCACAGCCGCCAACCCGACCTACGAAGCCGCCCGAATGAGCCTGAAGCGGAAACAGGAAGAGAAGCGATTGAAACGCGCCAAAGTAATTAATACGGTTCTGCTCGTGGCGGCCGTAGTGTCGGATGTTTCGTCGTCGAGTAACAACCGCTCGTATCGCGAGTGGGCCAGCAACCGAATTTCGCACGATTTCGCGTATCAGGCCATTGCTGCCAAACGCGCCATCGACTACGGCACGTTCGCCAACCGAATGCAGCGCTACGACTACGAAGAATACCGCTGGCGTGAACTGGCGCTCAAAACCAATACCGTTGCACCCGGCGAGTCGGTGCGGGGGTTTGTGTATCTGCCCAAGGTACTGAACGCTGATTACTTAGCGCTTAACTATACCGTGCCCGAGCAGGCCCCTGTTCCCCTGTTGTTTAAACAGGAGTTTGTGAAAGAAAAGAGAAAACGTCGGCGTTGAGGTATCACGGACCGGGGCCGAAGCCTTGAGTCCGTATCTAAAAATACGGACTCAAGGCTTCGGCCCCGGTCCGTGATACCTACCAGTCTTCTCCATCCTCGTCAAACGCCTGTTTCGCCCGCTGCAGCTCCAGCAATGTTTTGGCGTTACTCTGCATCCGGGCTAATCCAATTCCCTTTTCGTATAAATCGGCTGCGCGGTCACGTTCGTCCATTTCGGCGTAGAGCGCAGCCGCGTGGTAATACGTCGGCAGGTAGTCGGGATGGTCAGTCAGGAGCTGATCGAAATAAGGCCTTGCCTGCTCAGGCTGACCGTTTATGAATTCCATCGCCAGGGCGTAAACATTGAATGGATCATTGGGTTCTTCCTGTACAAATCGAATTAATTGTTGGATGCGGTCGTTGTTCATGGATGCAGGAAAAATTAGTATGCATGCATACTTTCTATGACACAGTTTGTACTTTTGCGCCGTAAAATTGACGCGGAAACGACCTAATTGCCACAAACCAAAACCACATAACCAATGAAAATTTTAGTGTGTGTGACGAGTGTGCCCGACACCACCACCAAGATCACCTTCACGGACAACAACACCAAGCTCAACAAAGCAGGTGTCACGTTCATTACCGGACCTTACGATGACTACGCCCTGGCGCGGGCCGTTGAACTAAAAGAGAAACTCGGGGCGAGCGTAACGGTGCTGAACGTAGGCGAGGCTGATGCCGAGCCGGTTATTCGTAAATGCTTAGCCATCGGGGCCGACGACGCCATCCGGGTCAACGCCGAACCGTCCGACGCCTATTTCGTGGCCGAACAGATTGCCGCTATTGCTAAAGAAAACAGCTACGACCTGATTCTGATGGGCCGCGAATCCATTGATTACAACGGCGGTCAGGTCCACGGCATCGTGGGCGAAATGCTCGGCATCCCATCCATCTCGCCCGTCATGCTGCTCGACATCGACGGCGACACAGTCAGCATCACGCGCGAGATCGAAGGGGGTAAAGAGACGCTGGAAGCAAAGCTGCCGCTCGTGCTGGGTTGCCAGGAGCCGATTGCTGAGTGGAAAATTCCGAACATGCGCGGCATCATGACCGCCCGGACCAAGCCCCTCAAAATTGTACAGCCTACCGGCACCGACACACTCACCGCCGTTGGCAGCTACGAACTACCCGCCCCGCGCGGTGCCGTCAAAATGATCAAAGCGGAAGACGCCGAAACGCTGATTCACCTCCTCCGCACCGAAGCGAAAATTATTTGATGTATAATGAATAATGGTTAATGCATAATGCGAGACGGACCGACTTCCATTGTACATCAACCATTATTCATTCTTAACTTTTCTATTATGTCCGTTCTCATATTTGTTGAAGTAGACGAGGGTAAACTCAAAAAGTCGTCGCAGGAAGCTATTTTCTACGGGGCTAAAGTCGCCCAGATGATGGGCACGTCGGCCACCGCCATCATTGCTGGTCAGGCTGATGACACCGAACTGGCGTCGGCCGGGCGCTTTGGGGCTACCAAGGTTTTGCACGCTGCGGATGCCAAACTAACCGAGCCAAACGGCATGGCCTACGCAACGGTCGTAGCCGCTGCGGCTCAGCAGGAAAGCAGCAAGGTGATTGTGCTGGCCAAATCGTCGCTGGCCGATGCCATGACGGCCCGTTTAGCGGGTAAGCTGAAAGCGGGCCTTGCCGCTAACGTCATCGAACTGCCGGACCTCTCAACCGGGTTTCGCGTTAAGAGCAGTATTTACACCGGTAAGGCTTTCGCTTACAACGACCTGAAAGCCGACGTAAAAATTCTGGCGATCAAGAAAAACACCATCGTGCCCGAAGAAACCGACGCCACCGCGACGGTTGAAAGCTTTACGCCCACCCTCAGCGACGCCGACTTTGTGGTAAGCGTAAAAAGTACCGAAAAAGCCACCGGCGACATCCTGCTGCCCGAAGCCGATTTGGTTGTTTCGGCGGGTCGTGGCATGAAAGGTCCCGAGAACTGGGGGATTGTCGAGGATTTGGCAAAAGCACTCCATGCTGCTACGGCCTGCTCCAAGCCCGTGTCAGATCTGGACTGGCGCCCGCACCATGAACACGTTGGCCAGACGGGCATTAAAGTCAGTCCCAACCTGTACATCGCAGTCGGTATATCGGGCGCTATTCAACATTTGGCGGGCGTAAACTCCTCGAAGGTAATTGTTGTTATCAACAAAGACCCCGATGCGCCGTTCTTCAAATCGGCGGATTATGGCATCGTCGGCGACGTGTTCGACGTGCTGCCGCGCCTGACGAAAGCGGTACAGGGGTTGTAGAAAAAGTCGTAAGTTTAGAAGTCGCAAGTCGTAAGTGGCTGCGCCTATTTTTCACTTACGACTTGCTGACTTACGACTTACGACTAAATTTGCGCCGTGGATAAAATTAAGCTTGAAATATTAGGTCTGTCGCCCAGCCAGTCGCAATCGGGTTCGTTTGCGCTGGTGTTGGGCGAAGAGTACGGCAACCGTCGGCTACCAATTATCATTGGTATGTTCGAAGCGCAGGCGATTGCCATTGAAATAGAAAAGATCATTCCGAACCGGCCCATGACGCACGATTTGTTTAAGCAGTTTGCTGAGCAGTTCAAGTTTACGGTCCGTGAGATCATGATTTCCGATCTGCGCGAGGGCATATTCTTCGCCAAAATCGTTTGTTTCGACGGCGTTCGCGAATCAGTCATCGACGCCCGGCCGTCCGATGCCATCGCCATTGGTATCCGGTTCGACGTGCCGATTTATACGAATGAGTCGATTCTGTCGGAAGCAGGCATTACCGCCAGCGGGGTCGATGAGGATGATGAGCAGGAAGAATTAGTACGCTCGTCCAATCGTCCCTCGTCGCGGTCGTTCGGCGACCAGTTAAAGAATTCGTCGGCGGAGGAATTGCAAAAGATGCTCGAAGAAGCCCTGGGAAACGAGGAATACGAACGGGCGGCCCGCATCCGTGACGAGATGAGCAAGCGGAATTAGAGGATCAGTTTATTGTATAATAACAAATAACAAAAGCCATCCCTCAAGAATGGCTTTTGTTATTTGTGGCTGATTATTTCTTCTTGCGCACCACCAGTTCCCGATAGCCAAACGTGGGGTCCGGCTCCCGGACGTAACTTAGACTGGGCATCACGCCAACGACAATTTCAGCCGTTGTGTAAATTTTACAACCCGCCAGCAAATGACCGCCAATGGTCCGGCCCGTCGAGTCCGACACCGACAGGTGCAGATGACTACCATTGGTAGACAGCGTTCCGACCAGCGAGACAATCTCGAAATGGCCCTGCCAAACGCCCGGTCCGTCCTGATTGGCCAACCGCAACGTCACGTCGGTCAGGCTGCCGACGCAGGTTAGCATGGCCCCCGCTTCGATGCGCTGCTGGTTGATAAAAACGTCTAATTCACCTTTCAAATCCTGACCCGGCCGGAGCCGGAACGAGTACGTTTGCATGGGCGCAGCCACAACAAAAGGGGCAGGCGCGGGCGGTTGACCGTGAGTATCAAGCGTGTTCATAAACGAGAAAAATAGCGTTAGCAATAAAAGAATGCGCATTCGTGTTATGAGTTCGTGAAACTGGATCGAAGAATGCGAAACTACGTAATCCCGCCTATACTGGCGCTTTTTATCATATTGTTTAATGGAGCCTTGACACCACCAGCCCACACCGGGCGGGAGATTCCGCGCCCGTCCAAATACGTTCAGATCGACTATAGTGCTATTGACAACTACGCCCGCAACGCACCCGCGTCGGCGGCCCGCAACCTGAACACACTCAGCGCCTACCTGACCTCGCCCGCTAAGAGTGATCTGGCCAAAGCCCGCTCCGTTTACGCCTGGATCACCGCGCACATTCGTTACGACGAGCAGGCGTTCAGCGGTCAGAAATACTCATCGGAGGTTGAATACGCCAACCGGTCGCTACGCAGCCGGAAAGCCGTTTGCACGGGTTTCGCGTTGTTGTTCAAGCACCTGCTGAAACCGGCGGGCATCGACGTGGCTAACATCAAAGGATACGCCCGAACCTTCGACAGCGAAGCGGGGCAGCCCATTCAGCGCGTTGATCACGAATGGAACGCCGTTCGGCTCGATGGCGACTGGTACCTGCTGGACATTGCCTGGGCACAAACGACCGCTAAGAAGGGTCCCAGCGGGGAACCGAAGCCCAACGATTACTTTTTCCTGACCGAGCCAATCGAGTTTGCGGCTAATCACTTCCCAACCGATCCGCGCTGGCAATTATTGGAGACAACCATCAGCAAAGCGCAGTTCGACCGCTTCCCGAAACTATATGACGCTTATTTCCGGTTGGGCTTCGACGAGCAATTCCCAGAGACTGGTTTAATTCGTGCCAGTGATGCCCTAACGCTGACACTCAGGAACGACAAAGACGTTGAGTTTATGTGTGCGCTTGGCCGGGTTGGTGGCTCTGAATCGGCAACGATTCCGGTCAGTGTTCAGCGGTCAGGGGAAACGTACCGGCTAACGGTCTCCCTGCCTGAGCGGGGTAATTCTACACTGCTCATTTTTGCTAAGCCCAAAGGGTCCCGTTCCGAACGCGTGAAATCTTACGAGGGCATTGCGTCATTCACGGTGGTTAAAGGTTGATAAATACCAGACCAAAAACATAATACCGTAGCTTGTAATAAGCGTTGTTTAGGATTTACGAAAGTCGCTGAACGACGGTTGATTTTGTCATTCCGACCGGCGGACCGGTCGGAATGACAAAATCACGCTAAAGATGAAATTCTAAACAGCTTCAATGAGAGAATAACACAAAAAAACCGGGAGCTAACGCTCCCGGTTTTTTTGTGTATTCTTCAGTAGTTCCTTACTCTACTCCAAACATGGCGTCCGAACGACGACCGCTGTTACCAGCCCGGCGACGGGGAGCCCGTTTCCGAACAGGGGCCGGAGGAGTCAGCAGTTTGGTACGCTGAGCGTCCGTCAGCGGCTTCAGATCAGTGATCGAGAACGTGTTATCGCTAATCGTCGTGTTGAAGCTGCCAACCGGTTGTTCAGGCTGACCGTTGCAAGGCAGTTTGGTAACGGTGAACACCGCGCGGAAGTACTGCACCTGCGGACGTACCCGGCGACCTCTGAAGCGAATTGCGTTGCCGCTTTCAATTTTCGCTTTCTCGGCCTGTAGCTGCTGAGCCAGACCACCCGGCAGATCGCGCAGGTTGAAGATGACCGTGTTCGTGTCGAACTCGACAGTACTTGTGGCTAAGCGACGGTTCAGGCCACGGAAGCGGAGACGAGTGGTTGTATCACCCACCGACGTAATCGTGCCGTTACAGTAACACACATTAGCCACTTCACGCGTATACGGAGTCCGGTAGAACACTTCTAAGCGCTCCAGTTTGTGCCGGAATTGGCATTCTTTGGGATCTTTACGTTCACGAATGCTGGCAAAACTGGTTGTTGCTACTTCGCTCATGCAGGAACCGCACTTAGCCGTTTGGCGGTTGTGAACCGTTACATAGTAGAAACCGGGGGTTATCTGACCATTCGAGAAGAAGCCCGCCGGGAACGTCAGCGTCGTATCGGTCGTATTCTCTAACTGAGCGATAATCATGTCTCCGCTGCCAGCACCACCCGTAGTACTCGTAAATCCAGTCGCACCCGTTGTTCCGGCAACACCTGTAGTCGCTACGGTATCAGCGCGGTAGTATAAACGGGCCGTGAAGGTTTCATTCTTCGGGTTCGGTGTTGTGCTGCGCCAGCTAATGACCGGAGCTGGTGCGGCCGTGTTCACCGGAGCCGACTGCTGAGCGTTTGTGCTGTCAATATAAGCCAGCGATGCGCCTTTGAGCGATGCATTATTAAACTGCACATTCAACTGGGGAATTGAGTCGCAAACCGGGCAAACGACGGGCGCTTTCGGAATCAGCTTCTTCTGGATGAATCCTTTCCGAACGGCTAAACCTGCGTTGAATCCGCCGTGCTTACGCTTGAACTCATACAATTGATCCTGAATGCCGTTTACAATGATGTAGTTCAACTGAGTATAAAAACCCTGTGCCTGCACACCAATGTTCCAGTTGTTACGCAATGGAAAGAAAACACCCAGCGACAACAGGCCACCGGGATGATAAAGCCGGGTGCTGGGGTTAACCGTTCTGATCAAACCACCACCCTCTACAAACGAACTAACCGGCGGGATGGCGAGCTGCGACGGTACAAAAGCGGCAATGGTGGCGGCTTCGGTACGGAACAGACCACCCCGCAGACCCAATTCGAGAAACGTGGCGGCATCGGGGTTCCGCCGACTGCGGGCGAGCGTGAACTGGATAACGGGTCCAACCGTCAGGAACATATCTTCCGAAGCCCGCTGACGAATTGTAACCTGGTCGCGGCCGATACCACGGGCCGAGGCTAATCCATACAGGTAATCCCGGTAGATGCCGCGCGTAACGTAATTCTGATAACCGAAGGCCGTTCCCAGTCCAAACCGAAGGCGACGGGTAGCTGGGGTCAGGTAGTAATCGACGTTGCCCGTAATGTTAAAGCCCGCCCCATTGTAAAGCGTATTGTCGCGCTGAGTTGGGCCAAACGTATTTTCCCACGTACCGCAATACGCGAAGTTGGGGCCGGCATAAAGACCGATACGCCAGGGTGACAGGCGACGGACCAGAATAAACGTTTGAAAGGTTGTGTCACAGTCGTCAAGTTCAGCAACATCGCTGGCCTGAGCTTTGAAATCATCCCGACGCAACGTGTCGGTGTATACGCCCCGGCCTAAACGATAAATGTTTTCGCGTGAGGTTTCCCGTCTCGTTGCTGGTGCAGTACCTTGTTGAACAGCAGTGGGTTGTTGAACTGTGACGGATTGGACCGTGTCCCGCCGGACCGTATCAGCTTGTTGAGCAAAGCTGACAAAAGGCATTGCAGAACCTAGCAACACGAGTCCAGCCAGCATCCGCATGGGGTGTTGTTGGATAAATGTTCGCATATTTATTGAGTTAATTTGACGCAATGTTTTAAACAAAACTGTAATTCTCTTAAATGCACTCATGGAAACTTAGGGAACGGTCAACTCACTTAACCAGTGAATTTTTTTACTTCCTTAGCCAATTGTCTATGCTATAGGAATCTGCAAGTAATTCGATGAGAATTATTGACTTTTTTACGAGTCATAATTTCTTGGGACTTCCGTGCAAACTTAGCATGAAATTGAATTAAAACGCCCATTCCTACACACACACCGTCGGTTTGATAATCAGCTACACGAGCTATCTCCCCACTTTGTCAACTAACAGACCTCATTTCATGAATTTTTCTGCAATGTTAATGGCGAATTGCAAAAGTTCGCTATCTTATTACTATTTTTTCATGATTCAGGGTTTCGTAACCAATAATGAACGGCATTGTGTGTGTGTTTCATCAACTAAATGGGTGCTCAACATGCATTGCGTTCTCTGATGATTACCGCCTGACTATGTTACTCACTATAGCGCCCGCTGTCGTTTGTCATCAAATGATGGTCAATTATAGTGATTAAACAGGGATTTAAAAACTATTGATATTTGCTCCATTTCAGTGAGTGACCCTTTTCTACGTTTTTCCCAATTATTCCGCGATTTTTTCCATTATTTATCGGCGCTGAATAAGTGACCAACTAACTCCAGTCTCCGCCGAACAACGTGCGAAATAAGAAAAATGGTGTGTCACGAGCGGCCTTTCATAAAATCACCAGCGGCCGATTTAAGCAGGCCTGCGAATGAATTCAGACAGAACAAAACGCCCCGGTCGACTAATGCTTTAGCCTGATCGCCGGTGGCGGCTGTGGTACCAACAATCAGGCCCGCTTTCCTGATCTTTTCAACCACGCCCCCAATTGTTTTCTTAACCTCGTCGTGCCCGGGGCCGTCGTAGTAACCCATGCTCATGGCTAAGTCACGCGGACTAATGACAAAGCCATCGATGCCAGCTACGACCAGCATTTCGTCCAAATTCTCCACGGCGTCCCTGTGATCAATCTGGGGCAAGACCAATACCTGTTCATTGGCAAACTGCACGTACTCGCTCTGGCTCATGGTCCCCAGCAGGTAATCGGCCGACCGCGCCGGACCAACGTTCCGCGACCCCATTGGCGGATACAGCATCGCCTGCACCAGCGCATCGGCATCGTCGGCCGTTTTAATGCCCGGCATCATCAGGCCCATCACGCCCGCATCTAAGTACTGCAGAATCAATGACGAATCGAGACTACGCACACGGGCTAAAGGCGTGATGCCACTCACTTCACAGGCCCGAACAATATCCTGCACCTGCCCCACTGTAACAGCGCTGTGTTCGCCATCGATCATGTAAAAGTCCAGTCCCGAAAAACCGCACAGTTCGGCTACGGTCGGATCAATGCTGTTGGAAATGACGCCCAGAACGGGTTGGGCGTTTAGGAGACGGGTTTTAACGATGTTTTGCTTCATTCAATGGGTGATTGCCGGGACGTAGTGCACCTGAGCCTCGCAATTGGGCGGTAAGATTGTTGATTGAACAGGAAAAAGCAAATAACCGGCACCACCCAATTAACCGGAATTTCCACAAATACCTGATTCAGGGTATTTTAACGGATGTCTTTCCGGGGTAGCTTTAGCCCACTATTCCACTCCACCCGGTCGGCCATGCGTTGCTTGCTGCTATTACTGCTGTTTCCGCTCGGTGCGCAGGCGCAGCGCCCGTTCTCAATCCGCCACCTCACCACCCGCGACGGACTATCGCAGGGGTCATGTTTTTACATCAGGAAAGATTCGCGGGGATTTGTGTGGGCCAGCAGCCAGAACGGCCTCAACCGCTTCGATGGCACGCATTTTACCAACTACCGCTTCGACGAACGCGATACCACCACCATTGGTAAGGGCGAGGTGCGCGGCATTGTGGAAACGCCCAACGGCGATTTATGGGTTGGCACGGAAGAATGCTTAAACCAGTATAGTCGACGTACCGACTCGTTCCGGCGCGTTTTTGCCGTCGACAATCGGGGAAGTCGGCTATCAGCGATCCAGGAGCCTTTCTTTGCCGACGATTCTACCGTCTGGTACGCCAGCAGCCAGGAAGGGCTAATGAAACTGAATTACCGCACTGGTCGGCGAACAAGCATCAATCCGTCGGTAAAACCTAAATTTAGCATCACAACGGAGTGGATTGAGTACCAGCCCGATGCCCAGGCCGTCGTGTATTTGTTGCCGAGCGGGTTTGCCCGCTACAACTACCAGACCCACCAGTTAACAACCTTTATGACGGGTAAGCCAGCGGATCAGCCCCTTGGCTCAATGCCAGTCAGTCAGTCGGGTCGCCCGCAGTTGTTACAGTCCGTCCATCGCTGCCGGATGCCCGGTCGGCATTACGGAAATTTCTGTTTTGCCGGACCGCAGGGCATTTTTGAGTTCGACGCCAGTCTCACGCGCTTAGTATGCCATCATCCGCTGCGAACTGGTATCAGCACGTACCGATTAATCAGTATGGACGAAGATCGGCAGGGGCGGTGGTGGATTGGGGCCGAGGGGGCAGGGGTGTGGCTCTACGACCCGGATCGGATGACGCTGCTGCGGGACATAAAGCCCGGACCCGTTAAGTCAACCTCGCTGCTAACGAACCAAGTTGCCGAAGTATATGTGGACGACCTGGGCTTGGTATGGGTCAACGTCGACCCGCACGGTATCGACGTGATTTATCCGAACGCGTACACTATCGAAACCCTGCCCGATGACCCTGGCGACGTAACCGACCTGAATAACCACCCTATCCGGGGGCTGTGCGAAGATCAACGGGGTCAAATCTGGATCGGCACGGTTGACGGGGGCATTCGACGATACAATCCAGCAACCGGCCTGATGCGGGCCTACACGGCTAAGGAAGGCGTTACGACCGAAGGGAATGTGCGACACATCATACGAACCCGTGACGAACGACTTCTGGTGTCTAATTTACAGGGAATACTACGCTATGATCCCGCGAAAGACCGCTTCATCGACGTACCAAATCCACTCTGCTACGACGCCGACTGCCGCTACGCCAGAGGTTTGTGCGAACTGCCCGACGGTCGGCTTGTATCGGCTACCTACGGGGGTTTAGTTTTGTTAAACGCTGATCTAAAACCGATTAGCCGCACGGATGTTGACGGCACGTATTTTGGATCGCTTTACTTTGATCCGGCCACCAGCCTGCTGTACGCTGGGCGACGAGATCAGGACTTAGTGGTATACGCCTATAAAAACGGCATGCTCACTTCTCAGTATGTTACCCTGCCCGGTCACAACGTTATGGGAATTTATCCCGACCCCGCCCGGCGTTACTTATGGCTCTGCACGGATCGGGGTTTGGTAAAATTCGACCCCACTAACCGGCGGGTTATCCGGACTTACACCGTTCGCGACGGGTTGCCCGACGATGTGATTTATGGGTTGCTGCCTGATATTAAAGGCCGCTACTGGCTCAGCACGAACGATGGTCTGGTTAAGTTTTCTCCCACCGAGGAAACGTTTAGTCCGGTGATCTCGACCAAAAACCGCGAATACAACAGCCACGCGTCATTGATCGGCTCCGACGGCACCTTCTATTTTGGGGGCGTTCACGGGCTGGACCGTTTTGTACCCCAGCAGTTAGAGTCGTATCGCGCCAGGGTACCCGTGCGAATCGTTAATTTTCAGGTGAATGACCAGCCCTATCGAACGCGCGAATCGGTCAGTGAGACTGGCGCAGTGACGCTCAACCACCAACAACGCACGTTCTCGGTTAGTCTGGGCGCGCTGGATTATTTTAACAACGGCAACAGTCAGTTTTTCTACAACCTGTCGGGCGTTGATCGGGGCTGGGTAACGCTCACCAACGCCAACGTCGTGCGCTACGCCGATCTGTCGCCGGGCCGGTACGTATTTCGGGTACGGGCCGTCGACGCCCGGGGTCAGCTCACGCCCGTTACCCGCTTTCGCATCACCATCACCCCTCCGTTCTGGCAGCGCTGGTGGTTCTGGACTGGTTGTCTGCTGCTCCTGATGGGGCTGGTTGCATTTGGGGTCAATAGCTACAACCGGCAGAAATTAGCCCGGCAACGGCGGCTGCTACAAAACACACTCGCGACCCAGGAGGACGAACGCCGACGCATCGCCCGCGACCTGCACGACGACGTTGGCAATACGCTGGCGACGATCAAAGGGGTGCTGGAACGCGCTAAAGAGCGCATTGTGGTGGCAGCCGAGCTTCCCGAAGTCAGCCGGGCGTATGACCTGATCGACAAAGCGGGTAACGACCTGCGGAGTATCACGCACGACCTGATGCCGGTTGAGTTTGAGCAGTATGCCCTGCCCGACGTGGTGGCTCAGTTGGTAGAACGCGTCAACCGGTCGTCGCATACGGTATTTGAGTTTATTCAGTTCGGCCCGGTGCGCCGGTTGAAGCCCGAGCGGGAACTGGTCACGTACCGGATCATTGCCGAACTGATTCAGAACGCCCTTAAACACGGCGGGTCAGGGTTGGCCATTGTTCAGTTGGGGTATCATGCCCGGCAATTGAGTGTACTGGTGGAAACGCCGTTGGATCCCAATCAAACCAACCCACTTTTTTCTGAACAGTCCTCACCAGGAATCGGTCAAAAGAACATATCTTACCGGGCTGAATACTTGGGCGCTGCGCTGTCGGTGGATAGCAACGCCCAGAGCCACACGGTTATGCTCGACGTTCCTTATGACGCAACCCGCTACCCAACCTATCAACGTTCTGGTCATTGACGATCATCGACTCTTTAACGATGGGCTGATTTCTATGCTGGCCGATGCTCCCGACCTGACCATCGTGGGCCAAATTTACCACAGCCGCGAGGCCCTTCAGCAGGTTTTTCAACTCCGCCCCGACGTGCTGGTCATCGATTTCAATATGCCCGACATCAACGGCCTCGACCTGACGAAGGAGTTGATCGCCAAAATGGGACCGCAGCGGATTCTGATCCTGAGCATGTACGGTGAGCGTCGCTACATCGACGACTTCCGGAAAGCCGGTGCACTGGGTTATATGCTCAAAACGTCTACCAAAGATGAACTCCTGACCGCTATCCGGTCGGTGGCGCAGGGCGTTCCCTATTTTGATCCCAAGCTGGCCGACGAAAAACAGTTCAGCAATCATACCGACGATGTTTTCCTGAAACAGTACAAACTGTCGCCCCGAGAAGTCGAAATTATCCGCCACATCAAAGCGGGACTAAGCAGTCCGCAGATTGCTGAAAAACTCAACCTGAGTCCGTACACGATTGACACCCACCGCAAAAACATCCACGCCAAACTCGGCATCAGCACGGTAGCTGAACTGGTGCGGTTTGCCGTTGAGATGGGTTTATAATCTACTTAACAGATGAATATACCTGGATTTAGGTATTGCCTATGTAATTGGTGAGTGACAACTTTGCGTACGCTTCTATTCACACTTTTTACCTGCCCCTATACCCTTACCCAAATCGGTCCCTCTGACTAATCAGAAGGACCGATTTGGTTTATCAGACTACCTCGTGGAAATTTTAGGAAATCGCGCAAAAGACTGACGTTAGTACGTTCAGAACTGAACTGACTGTCGTGTAATTTAGGGGCAAACAATTGAGACAGCCTACTGTTTGCATGGAAGATAGTTTGGCCTGTACTGCCATCCGTAATAATGAGACACTCCTCGACTGGCTTATCAGTTCTTCACGAATTCGACGAGCGTTTACGGCTGATGAATATTCCGGTGGTTGGCCAACCTGTTGACTTCCACCTGATCCGATTGGGCACCTGCACCGACTTCCGAATCAACTTTGGACCGGTTCGTACTAATTTTTACCAGATTGTTCTTCCTACCCGTGCTCAGTTTGGGCATAAATTGAACGCCTTTGCGCGAACATCTACCGAAAATACCCTCATGTTTGGTGCGCAGGGGTTCACCGCATCATTCGTAAATACGAAACCCGTTGAGGGCTATGCAGTTTGGTTTAAACCCGAATTTTTACGAGTCGGCAGTCCGAACGGCCGGTTTCTGCAAACATTTTCGTTTTTTCGAGCCGGTGCGTTTCCGTTTCTACCCTTGCACGAATCGAAGGTGACTGAACTTATTGATCTCTACGAACGCATTGATTATGAGTACCAAAGTGATAATCCATATCGTTTCGATGTCATTCGGTCGTACCTGACCATTCTGCTTTTCCGCGCTAAACACCTCTATGAACAGGTTCCATCAGCGGCTCCGTTGGCGGTTCCTTCCCGTGCCGTTCAGGTGACGCAGGCCTTTCAGGATTTAGTTGCAGAGCGGGCGATTTTTGACCGGGCGGTGGCGTCTTATGCCAGCTCACTGTGCATTACGCCCAAACACCTTTCCGAGTCAGTAAAAGTAGCGACGGGTAAAACAGCCCATCAACTCATTGCTGAACAACTCTTACTGGAAGCGAAGACGCTACTCCTGCAAACCGAACTGACCGTTACGGCGATAGCACACGAGTTACGGTTTCACGATCCGGCTCATTTCTTCAAATTCTTCAGGGGGCAGACGGGGCAGTCACCCTCGCAATTCCGCATACTTCCGTAGTTTTTACCAAAGGTGCCGCCCTCCTTACGTTTTCGATTGCCCATGCACCCACCACCTTTGTCGTGTCAATACTGGCAGAAAACATTTTTATCATAACACAGTAATGGGTGCGAACCTCAACGAACACGACCAGATCATACCTGTCGAGACAATTCGATGGGCTCCCTACGCCCTGGCTGGCTTCGATGGCGAGTATATGGCCACTATCGTAAATACCAATCTTCGCAAGGCTCCTTTTATTGCGTTGCTTCAGATGAAGCCGGGTGCCCGGATCGTTAAGCATTACCATCCCAAACTGATCGAATCAGTTTATGTAGTTGAGGGAGAAATGATTAACGAAGGCGATCAGCTACTGAAAGCTGGCTCATTTCTCGTGCACGGTCCCGGCGTACTACATGGATCTCACGAAACTAAAACGGGATGCACGCTCATGTTCATCCAATACCCAACTGAACTGTCAGAGAACGGTGAGTATCTGGTTGGACCTGACGATAGTGTTTTTGCCGAATAATCACTACCTGCTAATTTCCCAACACGAACCGATTAACGGTCATGGAAAATATCATTAATACCGTCGACTCTGCGTCCATTCCGTTTCCAATTCCAGGCGCTACGGCTGATAAATTATTCGTTCAATTACTCAATCAGAACCTGGAATTCGGGCCAGTTTTTGCTATTCTGGAGATGAAACCCGGTGCTTATATCCCGGCCCACATTCACCACGCCACTGCGGAGCAGCACTTTGTGCTCGAAGGTGATTTTATCAACGATGACATCACCTACGGGCCAGGCGCTTTCTTCTCGCACGATAAAGGGCAGAAACACGGGCCGCACAGTACGCAGGAGGGATGCAAACTTATCTTTATTCAGCCTGCCGAGGTAGATCCCTCTGACTTCGAGATTGCTAAGTAGGCAATACAAACCCACACTGGTCATAAAGTCCTTTGTTAAATGCCAAATCACAAGTAGGCTAACTAAAACAAAACAGCAACGTTGGACCGAGAAGCCCACGTTGCTGTTCTTCATAGAGTTGCCCGGAAGACTCCCCTTTCAGTCAACGGAGTCCGGTAGCCGTCGAAATCGGACGCCCACAATCAGCAGCCAGACCAGCCAGAGTGTGCTGCCCAACAGGCCCGCCAACCCCCAATTCGGAAATCCGGGAACAACCGTCGCCACCAACTCACCCTGCGCCAGCAGGTATATCCCCGAGGCAACGTAACCAAAATAGCCTACCCAGCGCGGCAACAGCTTCAGTTGCGCGAAGGCTAATGAGAGCAGAATGGTGTAGATAATCGTGAATAACTGTCCCATGTGTTCGCCCAGGGCAACGCCCCCGTACTGATGAATGGCCGAGAAAACAACCGTTGTGGCCTGCCGGGTAGCCGCGTCGGTGGCCGTAACGTATTGCAGGGCCAGCGTTGGTACCACGAATGGCCAGCGCATCAGCCCCACGACCTGAACAATCACTGAGATGACGCCCAGAGTAGTAGCCCAGCGGATAGCGTAGAGCCGGTTTTCGAGCGTCTGACCAAGCAGGACGTAGGCGACCAGCAGGGGCAACCCACCTATGGCGAACAGCCACCAGACCGCGATTAACAACCCGCCACCCTCGTGAAAACGGGTTAGTACAAGGCCGGGGTCCTGGCGCAGAATATCGGGGTAATCAAACACAATAGTCAGCGCAGTATAGGGGATCATTACCCCTACGACGCCACTGATAAGCAGATTGCCGATGAGCCGGTTCGACGGCATTATTGAAGGTTTCATTTGTTATGATTAGTTAACTGGATTACCAATGAATGGAGTAGCTGATGCCCGGTGTGGGATTCAATTTGAGCGTTTTGCCGGGCGACGCCAGCACGGCCGCACCAATGCGCAGATTCAGGCCCTTCCAGACGAACCAGCGGAAACCAACCTCCCCCATTGCGCCGTTGTCGCCTTCGTAGTCGCGGTCTAAGCCCCGGACGTAGGAAGCCGACGCGTAAAAAGAAGATGGGTTCTCGCGCCGACCAACGGCCCCAAACCAATAGGTCAGGCCCGAGCGCACGAATGAGGTGGTGACGTTGGTGCCAGCCGCGTTCTGCGAGACGATGGTTGGGTAATAGCCCGCGTGAACCGAAACGTGGCGTTGGCGATATTCCAGCCCGATGGATGGATTACGAAACGCGTTGAGGCTGATTTCGTTACGCGGAAAGCGCTGAGCGAAAGTGGGGCCTGCTACCAGAAGCAAACCGAATAAAATGGACTTCTTCATACCGTCATTTTTGTGTGATTGACGGTACAAAGGTGGCCAGTGGGTCAGGCCCGTCTCGTAGACATTTGTCTAATTCGCCGGGTGCAAGAGCGTCCTGTATCGACGGTTGAGCTGCGGTGCATAACCCAAACACGTACTCACTAAAAACTCAACTACCACATACTTGACTACCGAATCTGGCCCCGAATACGGCTCAGGTGGCGGGGCGTAACGCCCAGAATTGACGCTAAATAATGAAGCGGCACTTCCTGCAACAGGTGCGGCTCTTCGTCCATTAGCTTCTGATACCGTTGTTCGGCCGTCAGCGTCAGCAGGTTGTAGCGGCTCTCTTCAATGCAGTTGATCTGGTCTTCGAGCAAGCCCACGTAAAACGTTTCAAAAAGGGGTAAATCCTGCCGCAACTGAGTAAAAGCCACTCGGGAGATAGACCAAATAACGCTGTCGGTTAGCGCGCGGATAGATTCGCGGGCGGACCGTTGTTTCAGAAAACTCCCCAGCGAAACCAGAAAATCGTCTGGTCCGGCGGTGTACGTCGTGATTTCATCGCCATTGCGGTCGCAGAAAAACTGAAATAACCCTGCTTCAACGAACGCTAACTGATCGCAGATTCGTCCTTCCTGCGCAAACAAATCGCCTTTGTGCAATGCCCGGCGGTGGAACTCTTCCATAACCGCCATCTGCTGATTAGCGTCGAAACCATTCTCACGCAAAAAAACGCGTAGTCCGTCCATTAGCCTCTTGCCTTGTTTTGGTAAAGTAAAGTGCTTAATCCATCCAAAACGCATCGTCAGAAAAACAAACTGTTAGCCACCCGGAACGTGTTGCAGTGCGCTTCGACAATGTCGGTCAGGCGGGGTGAGTAGCCGCCCCCCATCGACACCACAATCGGCAACCCGTGCCGGATGGCCTGCTCGAACACAAACGTGTCGCGCTGTTTGCAGCCATCCCGACTGACGCTCAGTTTGCCCAGCCGGTCGGACGACAGGATGTCGACGCCCGATACGAAGAACAGAAAGTCGGGTCGAACGCGCTCAATCAGGCCCGGCAGGGTGTCGTAGAGCGTGTTTAAGTAGTGTTCGTCGCCGGTGCCGGTCGGCAACTCAATATCCAGATCGGACCGTTCTTTCCGGAGCGGGTAGTTGTCTTTCCCGTGCATACTGAAGGTGAACACGCGTGGTTCGTGCCCAAACATCACCGCTGTTCCGTTGCCCTGATGCACGTCGAGGTCCACAACCAGAATCTGCTTCGACTGGCCGGTTTCGAGCAGGTAATGAGCCGCCACGCCCACGTCGTTGAGCATACAAAATCCCTCACCCCGGTCGGGAAACGCGTGGTGTGTTCCGCCCGCCACGTTCATGGCGACGCCGTCGCGCCGGGCCTTTTGGGTACAGTCGATGGTGCCCTGCGTGATGATCCATTCGCGGTCGATCAGGTCGGGCGTCAAGGGAAAACCAATCCGGCGCACCATCTTGGCATCAACGGTCAGCGCCTTCAAATCCCGCACGTAGGCCGCCGTATGGACGCCCAGCACGTAACGGTCATCGACGGGAGCGGGACCAAAAAAGTTAGCCTCGGTGCAGGTGCCTTCGTAGAGCAGTTGTTCCTGAATCAACTCGTACTTGAGCATGGGAAACCGGTGCCCCTCCGGCAGCCGGAGCCGATAAACCGGCGAAAAAGCAATCTGGAGCATGGATCGGTGCGGACGTTATCGGTTCGTCCCGTTCGATAAAGATTCGTGGTTACCTAACCCGCTGGTGAGGGCTTGTGTTACCAAACCGTGTAGTTTGCCCGTTGGAACGCTTTATCCAATATACATGAGAACAGCCATTATCACGGGCGGAGGTCAGGGAATTGGCCGCGTCACCGCGCAGTATTTATTGACCCACGGCTACCGGGTGGCTATTTGGGAAGCCGACACCGACGCATTAGCCGAGCTTCGGGAAGCCTTCAAGGCGTCGTCGGCGCAGATTCTGTTCGTCTCCTGCGATGTATCGCACGAGGTCAATGTCCGCAAAGCGGTTGAGCAAACCGTCAGTCATTTTGGTCAAATCGACGCGCTCATTAACAACGCAGCGCTGATGATTGAGAAATCCCTCGACAAACTCACGCTGGACGAGTGGAACCGGGTGATTGGTACCAACCTGACGGGTACGTTTCTGTGCGCCAAACATTTAGCTCCGTACATTGCTGCCCAAAAAGGAAGCATCATCAACATGTGTTCGACGCGGGCGGTACAGTCCGAGCCAGATACGTTTGCTTATTCGGCCAGTAAGGGCGGTGTTCTGGCGCTGACTCATTCGCTCGCCGTTAGCTTAGGACCCGACGTCCGCGTCAACGCCATTAGCCCCGGCTGGATCGACGTATCGGCACTGCGTAAAAAAGCCAAAGCCAAATCCGACGAACTCAGGCCCGAAGACCACGCCCAGCACCCGGTCGGGCGCGTTGGACAAGCCGACGACATTGCCCGCATGATTCTGTTTCTGATTGCACCCGAAAACGGGTTTATCACCGGTCAGAACTTCACCGTAGATGGGGGAATGACGGCGAAGATGATTTATGTTTGAGTCAGTGAGTGAGTTGGTCAGTGGCTGACGCAGGGATGTGCTTGCGTCAGCCACTGACCAACTCACTCACTGACTTTATTAACTATATATTATCTTTACGCCCCTGCTTCATCACAACCCTACTTCTTGACTTATGAACATTGAACTCTCCACCGCATCCGAAACAGCCCCGCTGGAAATCCTTGACCTGCAAGTGTCAACCCGCCGGGTCACGGGCCGCTCTGTGTTGTCTGTACGCTTCCTGTGCCAGAGCGATCAGTATGCCAGTCACCTGCACATCCCCACGCTGACCTGGTTCGATGCCAGTCGGCTACAGCAGTTTTCGCAAACGCTGGCTACCTCGCAGTATCCCGAAACGTGCCAGGTCGATTTGATTGATGCGGAGTTACGCCTGACCGGATCAGTGCGCCGTCTGGCGGGACGGTGGACAACGGGCCGCACCATCCGGGTGGAACCACTACCCTCGGCCTCCGCTCAGTTTCTGGCCTTTACCATCCACGCGTCCCACTCCGATGTGAAAACCTACGCCGGAAAACTGTATAACCGGCTTTGGGAAGTGTTTACACGGGGATAAGAATTCAGTTGATAACACAAACTCAATACGTATATGGAAAGCCCAAACCAGGATGCAATGCTCAATGAGCAGTCGAAAACGTTCAGCCCCGATACCGGTGGCCTGATGCACGCGCCCGACCAGAATACGATGCTGAACGAGGAATACAACCCAACCGACTTATCTGGCGATGCTAACACGCTGCCTGTCACGCCAACCGACGAGGAGGAAGCCGCCACGGGCAACGATGGCACCGGAGCCGTGTCGGGTAGCCCTAACATGGAGCCGGACAATACCAACGATGGCTACGGCAATGGCGACACCCTCGGCAACAACGACGGTAATGAACCCGATCCGGAAATTAATTAGTTTCTATGTGTTTGGGTGTGTAAGTGTATAATCAAGAAGGCGGCATCCTGAGTCAGGATGCCGCCTTCTTGATTATACACTTACTGAGGCCGGTTTAAATACCCATTGTGCCACCCAGCGTTGCGTCGTTGCTGCCCGTTTGTGAACCGCTGTACGACTGACCCGACTGGTAGGTCTGGTTCGAACTGCTTTGACCTGCGTAGCGGGTGCCATCAGCATTTACGGTGCTGTCACCGTACGAATCGCGGTCCGACGAATTTATGTTGTCCGACTCGTCACTGGCGCGGTCGTTGATGAACGATTCGGCTAATTGCGTCAGTTTGCGGTCGGTGTTTTTTTCTTCGTCCAGCGTTTGCTGTAACAACTGAGCGGCCTGCGTGTGGCCCATTACCTTCGCCAGCGTCACTAACGAACCGTAAGTAGCAATTTCGTGGTGTTCTCCTTTCTGTCCCGCAATAATTAGCCCGGCATCGCGCGTCAGCGATCCTGATTCCGTATTGCTGACAACTGTACGGGCATCGTCGGCCAGTCCGTCAGCCGCTTCGCATGACCCTTCTTCAGCGTCAATGCCAAGGCTCTGAAAAACCTGCTCCAGCCGGGCCACGTGCTGCCGACTTTCCTGCTGGTGCTGCAAAAATGCGTTGCGTACTTCGTCGGTCGTTGCGGCATCGGCGCTCTCACCCATTCCTTCAATACCCTTCCGTTCGGCGTAATAGGTATTCTTGAGTTCGGTTACGAACAGGCCATGCAACCCTTCCTGCGTTTCGGTATCGTTACCACCAAAAAAATTCGAGATGCGTTCTCCAAAAGTTGCCATGATCGTATCGGTTTTATGGTTAGTTGTTGAATCTCACTTCCCCATTTCACCAAAATCATGCCACCTGTTGATACTGTGATGGTTAGCTTATTTCTACAATTAATTGTGTTTATTTTCTTCTACAACTTTAGTAGACTAATTCCCCTACCCATTAGTGCCAGCCCAATGAGCGTAACAGAAGAGGTAACAAAATGATGATATGCCAATCCGAACTGCCAGTTTATTCTTTTCTCCATTCGATCAAAAATTCACCGAACGCCGTTTTTAACGTCTGTAACGCATCGTACAAACCGCTGGTGTCGGCTACTTTGAGCTTACCTTCAGCGGTGCGGGCGATATCGGCCACGCGGGCAATGCCAATCGTGCCTGCACTGCCTTTGAGCGTATGTAAGTGGCTTTTCACGGTCGGGATGTCGCCGAGGGCGTGGGCATCAATGGCCCCGTTGACCAACTCCGTGGCTTCGGTAACGAATTCATCCATAATACTGTCTACCAGTTCCTGCCCACCAATGTCGCGCAGTTGCCCGACAATCTCGGGGTCGATGATGGGAAGCGCGGGATCGAAAATGGCTGCGGGCTTCGCCCGTTCAGGGGCTGCGGTTTGACGGTTATCGTGTTTAGCGTCCACAATTTCCTTCACCTTCGCAATCAGGCTTTGGGCACGGATGGGCTTGGCAATGTAATCGTCCAGTCCCTGACTGATGAAACGTTCGCGGTCTTCGCGCATCGAGTAGGCCGTCATAGCCACAATGGTCGGCAAGGCTTTACCGAACTCCCGGCGCAGATGCCCCGTCGTTTCCACACCGTCCATGTCGGGCATCTGAATGTCCATGAAAATAACGTCGAAAGAGGAGGGGAACGAAGGGGACGCGCCCACCGGGACTTTTCCTCCTTCCTCCTTCGCTTCCCCTTCGTTCCCCTCTTCCCTTTTTTTTCTAATTTGTTCAATTGCCGCCGGTCCGCTGTCGGCCGTGGTGACGAGACAGCCCGCTTTGCGCAGAATCTCGCTGGCCACTTTGCGGTTCACGGCATTGTCATCGACCAGCAGCACAACCGGGTGGTAGGTACTGAAGAAATTGGCGAGCGATATTTCGGCCACTTCCGTGCTTTGCTGCGTTGGGCTGATGGCGGTTTCTTTCAGTTCGACCGTGAACCAGAACGTGCTGCCCTGACCCACCACGGACTCCACGCCGATGTCGCCCTTCATCAGCGTCGCTAATTCTTTGGAAATGGCCAACCCCAGCCCCGTACCGCCAAACGACTTGCGCGACGAGGTGTCGACCTGACTAAACGAGTTGAACAGCAGGTTAATATTGTCGGGCGAGATTCCAATGCCCGAATCATTCACCGCCACCCGAACCCGGTTGAACTTACCCCGTTTGCTCAGTAGTGTTACCTCCACGCGCACCGCCCCATTTTCGGTGAACTTGATGGCGTTGGAGGTCAGGTTAGACAGCACCTGGAGCAGCCGCGTCTGATCGGCAATGACAAACGTTGGCAGGTTGGGACCAAGGTGATAGGTCAGGGTATTATTTTTAGAGTTGGCCTGCTGACCGAAGAGCGCGATGAGTTTCTCGAATATTTCGGCAAACGCCACCGGCGACTCGTGCAGAGCCATTTTTCCCGCTTCGATTTTGGAAAGGTCCAGAATATCGTTGAGGATATTAAGCAGCGTTTCCGACGAGCGTTTGATGGTTTTGACGTAGTCGCGCTGTTCGGCGTCGAGGGGCGTGTCGTTGAGCAGGTCGATCATGCCGATAACGCCGTTCATGGGCGTTCGGATTTCGTGGCTCATGTTGGCCAGAAACCGCTCTTTCACCTTCAGCGACCGTTCGGCTTCGTCTTTGGCCTTCACCAGCTCCACCGATTGCTTCTTGAGTTCGGTAATGTCGCGGGCCAGCACCGCCACCACCGAGTCACCATCCGGGGATTCCGCGCTACGCCCTTCGTTGAGCAGCAGCATGTTAAACATAAACTGTCGCTCGGTGCCATCCTTCCGGCGCATGCTCACCTCAAAATTACGCAGGCTGCGGTTGCGCTCCAGTTTAATCATGGCCCGGTGAATCTGGATTTTGTTTACAAAATAAGGCATAACGTCCTGGCCCAGCACTTCTTCGGGCGTGTACCCCATGCGCTTAAACACCGACGGGCTGATCATCGTGATGCGGCCTTTACGATCCACGCGGGCGTAGATATCCTGAAGATTCTCGAAGATACCCCGGAACTTCTCTTCGCTCTGGCGAGTCGCTATTTCGGCGCGTTTGCGGTTGGTAATGTCGCGGGCAATGCCCGACACTTCGTCAATTACGCCACCCGACAGCAGAATTGGGTTTAGCTGAAAGTCGAGCCAGGTTTCGGCTTCGGTGATGCGCTCTCCATCAACGCGCAGTTCAAACGTTTGGGGAATACCTCGGAACGCCTGCCGGTATTTTTCTTCCAGCAGCCTGCGGCCATCCGGCCCAATCATGCGCCAGCCTAAGTTGGGCGCACTGCCGTTGAGCACGGGCGTCTGACCAATGTTCCGTTCGAGCAGGCGCGTGTAATTTTTGTTGAACGACGTCAGTTGCAGCGCTTTGTTCACCGACCAGATCAGGTAGGTGCTGCTGTCGAACATGGCATTCAGGCGGGCGTTTTGCTTGTCTAAAGCAGCCTCGGCCTGTTTGCGGGCGATGGCCAGCGCTACCTGCCCCGAAATAAATTCCAGCAGTTCAAGGTCGCGGGGGCCGTAGGTGCGGGCGTCGTCGTAGGATTTCACGCCGATGATGCCCGTAATCTCGTCGCCAATGCGGAGCGGGGCCGTCAGCATCACCTGCGGCTGAAGCTGCCCGTAGAGGTCGATCTGGTGCTGGTCGGCAAGTTGACGAATGTCTTTTTCATACAGGAATAAGGGTTTGTTGGCCTGAATCGTGTATTCGGTCAAGCCGTTGCCGAGTTTGCGCTTGGTAAATCGCATGTTGCCGCCGAAGTACTCGTCAACGTAATACGGGAACGACAGGTACGTTTTGCCAGAGTCGTAGAGGGCGATGAAAAAGTTGCGGGCGTCGATGATGTTGCCCAGTTCGTCGTGAATCTTGTGGTAAAACTCGTCTAAGTTCGTCGTGTTGATGGTCCAGTTGGCAATGCTGTAATACAGCTTCTGCGATTTTTCGGCCCGCACTTTACCCGTCGTATCGTGCAGAATGCAGCGAAACGCCGTCGGTCGCCCGTTGTCGAACCGGCAGTTGATGCTGCCCGACAAAAAAATCGTCTTGCCGGTTTTACTCCGGAACACTGTCTCGATATACGGCAGGTTAGCGCCCCCCTGAATGCGTTTAAGCATCGACAGGGTGCTCCCGGCATAATCGGGGTGGAGCACCTCGCTCAGGTTCAGCGAGGCAATCTCCTCCGAACTGTAGCCCAGCACTTCGCGCCAGGCCCGGTTCACGAACATAAACTTGCCGTCGAGGTTCAGGAGCTGAATCAGGTCGGAGGTGTTGTCGACTAAATCCTGCAACTGCGCATTGGTGTTGGACAGGGCCGAGGCCACGCGCCGTTTGTTGGTTATGTCTTCACCAATAATCGTGAATGAGGCCACATCCCGGCCCGATCCGTTGACAATGAACGAGTTGAGCTGAACGTTCCGGACCGCCCCGCTCCGCGCCAGCAGGTTTATTTCTTTCTGTTCGGGAAAACCGCCCTTCACTAAGGCTTCGTCAAATTCGAGTTCGAGCCGGGCGCGGTCAGCCGCCGGAATGAAAATATCGAAGAAATTCTTACCAACAATATCGCCCGGATGCCAGGCCGTTACTCGATACGTGTAGGGATTTACGTAGCTAAGCGTACCGTCGCGGTCGATGGTGACACCAATGAGGTTGAGTTGATCGACGGTCTGTCGGACGTCGAAAGCGGGCTGTGGGTCGGCCACGGCCACCTCGTCGCGTTCGTTGTGCAGCCGTTCAATTTCGGCGACTAATTCATCTTTCGTTTTGGCGGACCAGCGCATACGGACAGCGGATAAGGCAATGACAGAGTCAACGGTTGAACTCCGTTGAAAACAGTTAAATTTACGAAAAATGCTGATTTCCGCCATCGGGTACGGTATGGCGGACTAAAATTAAACGACCGGGGCAGTCACTTGAACAGATTGTCATTTGCCGTATGCGTACTTTGTGTTTTGTTAGCTATTCCCTGATGCGTATGCACCGACGTGCCGTTTGTTGCCTGTTGCTGCTGGTCCTGACGGCCTGCGAACCGTTCGACCTGACGAAGAAGAATTTCCCTGCCTGCGTTGTACCCAGCGCCGACGTTGGCGTTACCATTGACCGGTTAGACGTTACCTTCTTCTTAGACAAGCCACAGGGCGACATCGGGACCGTGGGCTGGGACCCCGGCGACGGGAAGGGCAGAAATCGCGTGGGCGCACGGGTGACGTATAATTACGAGCGGGCGGGTACGTACACCGTTACCATGATACTCGTCAACTCCTGCGACGACAGGGTCATGGTAGCTAAGCAAATTACCGTCAGCAATTAAGCTGATTTCCACTCCGTATTCGTACCACTGCTTACCAACCCGATATGCGCCTGCTGCTTCTCATTTTGAGCTTACTATTAACCCGGCCCGGCCAGGCGCAGGAGCGTGTTCGTAATGTCAGATTACACGTTGCCGACTCCTCAGCGCTTGAAATCCAGTACGACCTCATCAACGCCCGTCCCGGCGACTCGATCTACCTGGAGGTAAGAAGCCGCCTGCGCGGGGCGCTGCGCATTGGACCCGAGTTTGTGCGGGGTGACGTGGGCAAGCGGATCGTGGCGGGTTCGGACCGGCGAATTGTCTGGAACGCACTGGCGAATGGCTACTCGCTCAACGAAGAAATCCGGGCAACGGTGCTGGTAAAAACTGGCCTGCCAGCGGCTCCTGACCCGCCCCGCCCCGCCGAATCTGTAGCCATGGCGCAGCCGAATCCCAGTCCAGACCGCGCAACGCCAGATGTTGTCGAAAGGCCCAAACGGGATGAGCCGACCGCTACGCCCCGCCCTACCCCAACCGACGTAGCGGCCCCGGCCGTTCAGCCTCCTATCAGTGAACCCTCCACGCGGGCAGACGTGGTCCAGCCCGATACGGTTGTTACCCAGAAAAGGCGGTATGCCGGGCCTGCCTGGGCGTTACTGTCGGCGGTGGCACCGGGTTTTGGTAATATATTCGTGCAAACGCCCAGACCCAGAATTGGTTTGCGTCCCTTGCTGGCCGTGAGTTGCTACGGACTACTGGTGTACGGCCTGCAGGAGCGTCAGAAATCGCGCGATGCGTATGTCGTTTATCAGGAGCAGAAAAACGTCGAAACGGGTGAACCTTATTATCAAACCGCCAACGACCTTCATCACCGTTATTACTTAGCTACGCGGGGAGCCATCGTTATTGCCGCTGCCGACGTTATTCTGACCTTTTTCAAAGGCCTGCGCAACAGTCGAACCGTTGCCGCAAACCGCCCGCTGCAATCCGTCACGCTCCGGCCGGGCCTGCAGGCCGGGCAGCCAACGGCCATGGTTCGCTACTCGTTCTGATCGTCTTACCTCCGTGTGCATATGTGTGTGGGCGTACGTATTTTATATACTTTGATAACGGCTCCTTTACGCACGTAGAAACGAAAACACTCAACAACTGAACCTATGCGTTTGTACTCCCTGATTGTATTCTTTACCGGCCTGTTCTTCAGCAGTATGGCGCAGCCGACCCAGCGTACCGGACGGACGAAACCAGTCATTTATTCGGCTTCCAGCGATTGGCAGAGAGTGACGTTGAAGTCAACGCCCCGGCTTTCGGCGGGGTCTGTTTCGTCAGCATCCACGTCCGAACGCACCGCACGCCCGGTTTCGCCACCACCCGTTCCGCGTGAAGCAGGCGGCCGAACGAGTCCAGCCGTCGGTGCGGCACCGTCATCGGCTGGCCCTCCGGCAACGGCGCAGCCGAGTCTCAGTTCAGAACCCGTTGCGCAACCAACTGCCAGACCAGCGCCGACGGCGTTGCCCCGGTACGTCCCGCCTACTCCGACCGGGGTGGGCTACCGGCCCGCGTTTACGGGCGATTTTGTCACCAACCGCAACGGCTGGAAAGCGGGCAACAAAGGCGATTATTACTATCAGATCGGCGTGGGCAAGTACAACATCCGCAAGCGAAACGTGAACACAAACCAAATCGCGTTCAGCTACGTACCGCTCCCGACCGAAATTAACCTTAACATTGCCGAAACGTTCACCATCAAAGTCGACGTGGTGGCCGACTCCGGCCGGGTTCCAACGGGGGGGCTCCTGTTCGGCGTGGCCGATTCGCTCAACTACTGTGCCTTTTCGCTGAACAGCCGGGGCGAGGTTTCCATCATCCGGGTGTCCAATGGCATGACCTTCAGCGACTATATGCCGGGGGATTATTTCAGGCCAGGGGTTTTGCTCGAAAAAAATCGCGACCGGCTCACGATCCGGCGCACCGGCGACGTTTTGCATTTTTTCATCAACGAACAGGAAGTGCGCAGCAGCCCGTATCCGTTCAGGATGCTTCCCGGCAACGGTATTGGCCTGACGACGACGGGTTACTGGACTTCGTTTCAAAAACTAACCGTGACGCTGGGGCCGTAATCAACACAGTATCAGACTTTTCAGGCGGCCCGTCGGAAAGGAGAAAAAGGTTAACTTTGAGAACTGCGCTGCCTTCGGTACGCAAGTTTATCCAGGCCCACCGTTCCAAACCGTACTGTTTTTGTGAAAAAAGAATCATCCGGCGTACTCGGTCGGCTCAGTCGATGGTACGACGTGCTGTCGACCGAGCGCAACGTTAGCCAAATCGAGCGGACCATCATCACCTTTGCCCTGATCGGATTCGCCCTGCACCTGCTGCTGATTTTTCTGGCCCGCCACGATGCATTCGGGGCCGATATGCTGCTCCGGCTGCAAACCAACTACCTGAAAGCCATTTATACACCGTTCAGCATCATCCTCTTTTATGAAGTGCTGACGTTGGTCATTATCCTGCCCCGGAGCATTGCCATTTTCATCGGCAAGCAGTACGAAATTATCACTCTCATTACAATTCGTAGTTTCTTCCACGACATCGCCGACTACGACCTCGACCAGCCGGAGATCTACACGTTTGGCTTCCTCGGCGAAATCAGCCTGGACCTTACTGGTGCGCTGCTGTTGTTTTTCCTGACTACGGTGTATTACCGGATTTTTGCGGGGACAAAAAAATTGCGGCCCGACCCATCCTCGAAACGTACGCGCATTATCCAGATCAAAAAGGCTGCTGCCGTGATTCTGAGCGGTTTGCTGCTGGTGCTTTCGGTGGTAAGTTTAACGGGCTGGCTGGAGGAACTGTACCGGGCGGGGGTCACGGGGGGGGATTTTCCAAACCCGAACGGCGTGTTTTACAACGATTTTTTCACCGTCATGATCTTCGTGGACGTGTTCCTGCTTATCCTGTCGTTTATCTATTCGGGCACCTACGATCTTATTTTCCGCAACGCCGGATTCGTAATTTCGACCATTTTAGTGCGCGTTGCCCTCACCGCCGAGCGGCCCTTTACAATCTATTTCGCGCTGACGGCCGTACTGTTCGGCGTGTTGCTGATTGCGCTCTTTGCTTTTTACAACAAATCAGGCAGCGGACTCGTGGAGGTCCCCGATGATGCGGAATAACGTGACGGGAATTAACGACACCTATCGAATCAGTAGTGAGTTAACTGGCAAGAGACTATTTTTGCTACAGCAGTTGCCCACGTTTCAGTTTAAAACAAAAACTAATCGCTAAACCAAACGATCATGGCAAAGAGTCAGGACTCCAAGAAAAGTACGAAGAAAGAGCCGTCGAAAACCCCCAAGGAGAAGAAAGAGGAAAAGCGGGAAAAGAAGGCAAAAAAAGAGTATTAACACCTCCGGCCTGTGCGAACACAGGCCGGAATTTATTTAACAGGCTGGTTGCTGCGGTGGCCGAACAACATTTCCCTTCCTACCGATTCAGCGTATCTTTTTTGGTTTTTGCCCCCTCCAGCGGTATGGCTACGCCGAAGGCACGCGGGTCGCTCGGCGGACTTGTCCTGAGCCGCCCTTTCCTGCCTCTTTTCTGAGGAACCGCCACCGCGTTGGGATTCGGCGATGACTGAAGCAGCGTTCCCGGACCGGACAAGGGCGTATCAATACCCGGTATTTGCACCGCCGGGCGGGACGACGGCTGAGGGCGTTGCGTTGTATCGGTTTGACCAAAGCAAACAGAGGCACACAGACTGAGCAGGGAAAAAATTAAAACCGGGCGTATCATAAACAGGGCGTTTGTTGAGCAGAGTAATTCTATTCACGTATCAACTCTGGTTTATGCACTACGGTTTACGACTTATTTCCTAATCTGCTCCCCCTCCCGGTTAATGTTCATAAGCTGACCGTTCAGAAATACGGCCGCGGTGTTGCCCCGAAACGGAGTCACGGCCTCGTACTCCGGCCGAATTACCCACTGGTCAGCCTCATTGATATAACCCCACCGCCCATTGCTGCGGGCACGTCGCCAGCCGCGCTCGTCGGCTCCCAACTCGACTTTGTCGTAAGGTTTATCGCCAAAGGCTTCTTCGTATTTACCAATGCGGGCATCGGCGGGCGTTGTGGGTGTTACTACTGGTTCGGCCGGGGCCTGCACGACTGGTTCAGGTTGCTGGACCTGCTGAACCGACGATTTCTCAACGGTTTTTTCTATCTCAGTTGTTTTGGCAGAGACTGGCGCGTCAATTGTCTTTACGGGGTCACTGGGCGACGGATCAATAGCTACGTCTTCGTCCGGCTCCCGTCGCTTTTCGCTCCGGCTGATCGACGACGTTCGGCGGGTTGTCCGTTCCGTCTGGCGTTCGGGCTTCTGGCGGGGAGGGGGCGTTGCATTGTTATTTTTGATGAACCAGTAGATCAGCCCCAGCAGTACCAGCGCGAACAAAACGCCGTATAAACCGCTGCGATCGGGCTGAATCACTTCCACCCGGACCGTGCTGAGCGGGTTATCGTTGGCATCGAACAACGTGTAATCAGCGGTTTTCGATGGTTTGATCCAGCCCCGGTTTTTGGGTGATAGGCCTTCGCCGAGGTCATCAATCGTCACCGCCAGCAAATTTTCGACCTCCCAATCGAGCGTCACCGTATCTCCCTTGCGAACGCGGGCGGGCGTAGCCGTAAACGACCTGACAACGGGTGGAGGACCCGTTAACGGCGTTGATTCGACAAAGGCGGGCAAAGGAGTTGACGCAGGCGTCGGAACAAAAACCGGTGGCTTAGGCAGCTCAGGAGCGGGTTTGGGCGTAGCCACTGGGGCCAACGGCTCCACCGACGCGGGGCGAAGTGGCTGAACGTCAGTTTCAAGCAGGCTCTCGAAACTGCGAGGTTCGTCGACCGGCACTACGGGCGCGGGCGGAACAACCACAGCGGGCGGCTGTTGAGCTTCAGATGGGGCCAAACTCGCTTTCAGCCGGGCCAGTTCGGCGGGCACCCACCGATTGCGCACAAAATCGGGCGACAGCTTCAGCGACCGGGCTGCGTTGACAATCTGGCTCAGGTCCTGTTCAACGAGGTGGCTGCGTGAAGGCTGCGCCAGCCGGGCAATGCGCGTTTGGATATTCTGAAAGAGAATGCTGTTGTTGCTGACCTCCTGACTGACTTCGGTAGCCCGTTTCAGGGCAACTTCCAGTGACAACCCAGCCGCCTGAGCGTCCTGAAGGTAGCCATTGCTCCGCCAAACATCGGGGCCATCGAGCACGATGGCTTCGCGGAGTCGGTCGGTCAGTTCGGTTTCGGTCATGAAATTGGGGCGTGTTTGACTATTTAGTTGTTTGGGTGAGGATGCGGCCTACACTGATACACACAAACACGTAAACACAAAATTTAATCAAACGTCACCACGTTACGCCGGTAATCCACCGAAATTTTACCAAACTGCGACAGAGCCGACTGTCCCAGCAGCAGGGGCGCTTTTGAGCCGCTGACGATGTTTGCGCTTACGTTTTCAAGTACCCGGTCGCCGATTTGTACCGATCTCAGCCGGACGACCGCGCCGGGCGAGATGGCCCCGGTGGCATCCTGAAACCGCGACCGGCCGATGATGTCGGCGGTAGTAATGGCACCTTGTTTGTACATGGATTCAGCTTCGGCTTCCGACATCGAGATCAGGCTCGCCCCCGTGTCCAGAATGAACCGCATTGGTACACCATTGACCGTGACGGGGACTTTGTAAACACCGTTTTCGCGTTTCATAGCCACTTCCGTTGGGCCATCACCAATTTGCTTGAGCGTCGGCTTTGTCGCGGGTCGGGGCGCATCGAACGAGTCCCGGACGGGGGTTTGCGTTTGACGGTCCGCCGTATTTCGTTTGGCCCGGCGCGGCTGGTGACTGCCCGACCGGGAGCAGCCCGAACAGCCGGAAAGATAGTGTAAGGTCAGTAAGGCGAGGAGCAAAAAAGTCAGACGATTGGTCATTCGGGGCGCATTCAGTTCTCAGGAACCAAGATTGATAAAACGGATACGGACCGGTGCATATTGTTGTTCAGTCTGGAACAGGAGTCGCTTTCAGGGTTAGTGGTTACTCCGTTTCGTTGTAATACAGTCTTTTAATCATCCGCTTCAGCAACGCTAAATAAATACCAATCACCACGATATTAATCAGGTGATTGAAGAAAGCAATTGCCCCGAGCAACAGGATGAGCGCCAGGAAGTAAGCACGGTTATTCACTATGCCCTGAATGAAATTAGTATATTCTTCGATCATCATCTTAGCCAGCGACGGCAATTCTTTTCTGTTCTCATCGTCTTCCCGAGGGGGTCTATGGGCGTCCGGTGTTATCAGCACGAAACTAACAATCAGGAAACCAACGAGGAGGTACAGCAGGTAATAACAGCTAATCCGGTGGCTCCCGGCCAGCAGGTTTATAAATACGTTCAACAACAGAACCGACCCATGCATCGGTCCGACCAGGGTTTGGTGCGTATCGCGTTCCGCATCCTCGAACAAACCAATGAAAATAATCGACCGCTTTCCCTGCCTGTGATTCATGCGTAGCTGATTCAGAAAGCCTTCCTGTTCGGTGGTATCGGTCTTTTCGGCAAGCTGTCCTAAGTAATAAAAATCAGGCCGCAGCCGTCCGGTAGCCGCTTGCAGAGTGTCATTCGAGTCGGCTGTGGAAACCCGCAAAAACGCGTCCCACCAGTTGGTTTCGATGGGTTCCGCTTCGCGGCTCACGTCCGCGTTGGTGATCCAGAACTCCGGCACGAATTTATCAGGCACCCGAACCCAGGCACCGCCCGCCCGTTTCTCCCGAATCTTCTGGCTAAACGAGGATTTGAGACGCGGGGCATCGACCGTTACCTGTTCAAGTCGGCTGTATAACTCATAGGGCAAACTGAACCGGTAACCACCGGCCACCGTGTCGAAAAGTTGGTGCGTAAAAAACGTGCCTTCGTAGTACTTAGTGACATCGACCGACCCGCCCGCCAGCGAGTCGGTGACGATGGCCGACTGACCGTAAATAGACTTGCTCTGACCCAGTTGACTTTTTGCGATCAGCAATTTACTGTTTGTTTTGGGACTATTATCCCCGTCGATCCGGTTGAGTGCGTTCTGGAGCGCCCGGTCTACGTCTGTGTCGAAAGGTTCGCCGAAAGTCAGGTCGCAAACAACCATGTCGACCAGCGAATCGACTGAGTCGGCCGCGACCAGGTCCAGGAGCCGGGTGAGCTTCTGCCGGTCGGTAATCAACTGATTCGTACCCCATACGGTGTTGAGCGAAGGGTCGGCTACCAACGCCAGATCATGCGACGCGTCGACCAGCAGCAGGCGGTTGTCGCCCAGAAATTTATTGATTGACTGATTCTGATGGAGCAGGCTCTGAAAGCGGTACAGATCGCTGAAGAAAGCCGTTTGGGCGTTCATCAGCAGTGGAAATTCACCCGAACAGTTAACGGTGAAAAGTGTTAGAAAAAAGGCATTGACGATTGAAACCGACCACTTAAACCACGGCGGGGACAATTTCAAACGGGTAAACGACCAGACCGCCCCGTAGATTACCACGTAGGACGCCACGAAGATCAACCCCTGAACCAGCCACTCATGCTGATACTGGGGGTCGATGTAGCGGTCAATGAAGGGACTATTCATGGCGCACAGGCAATGCGCTCGGTGCGGAGCAGGTTGCGGATCACCTGCCGCTGCGCTGATAAATAAAGCCCCAGACTAACGCACTGCTTGCCCCCCCAGTTGCGGGTCAGGTAGGCCATCAATCGGTCGGGCAGGTCGCGGCAGGTGGCCGGTTCCTCGTCCATTGAGGCCCGGAGCGACCGCACGAGTTGGGCGCGGTCGTCCGGCGACAGGAAATAGAACGTAACCGGGTAAGATTCTTCCTCTATTTTAACCGTAGCGGGCAGGTACCGGCCCGCCGAACTGGCCGGTAGCAGACCCGCGTACACTAATAGTTCGGTGCGGTTTGCGCTCAGTGGTAGTGGGTAGGTTTTCTGGCCAACGCTCAGCACGAAGCGCGTGTCAGGGCTAAAATCGCCCAGCCGAATGCGCAGTGTATCGAGGACGATGGTCGTATCCTGAAAAAAGCACCGCTGATTGTCGCCGGGTTTGGCGACTAAGTTAAGCCCGGTGCCCCGGCCCGCTGCCGCACTCACCGTTGCGTTGAACAGACCCGGTTTGTTGTCGTTGTCTGACTGCCAGAACCGAACCTGCCTGTTCGGGTAGCGAATCTCGACCTGATACCGCTGTAACCCGAGTTTTCGAACGGTTTTGTCCCATTCGTTCAGGTGTTCCTTCAGCGTCTTTTCGTTGGCTTCGTACTGAGCTTTGGTCTTCTGAGCGTATTCTTCACCGGTTGGGACGGGTAATTCCCGGACCTGTTTGACTAACTTTTTATAAGCGTCCACCGGACCCGGACACAGGGCAACCCGGTATTTAGGTTGCTGGGCGCACAGGGTCAGGGGCACCAGCAGCAACAGGCCAACCAGTCGACCGGGGACACGAAGCAGCAAGAGTTGCCGGGGAGTCATAGTGGAAAGTGATGGGGTGAGAACGATGGGTAATTTACTTTTCGAGTCTGTCCAGAATCTCTTTGAGCCGGTTGATGATGGAAGGCAGGTCGCTGCGGGCCTGGTGAACGAGCTGCGTGGGTTTACCAGCGTATTTTTGGATCACGTCATAGCGCCGGTTGATCTCCAGCATACTTGGTTTGAGCCAGTCCGTTTCGCGCGTAAACTGCTGCTGACAGGCCGGAGACAAATCATTGATCCGGTTGAACAACAGTTGCTCCAATCGTTCATAAAATGGTTTCTGATTGGCATAAAACTCACTGAAAACTTCGGCGTATTGCTGCGCATTGTCCGTCGTAATCGAATTATACATATCGGACAGCAGCGGCATGTCGTCCCGAATCCCGGCCAGCGCAATTTCATTCACGAACTGATTCATGGGTGGGCAGAGCTTCGTTACCGGCCGTTTGTCATCGCCAGTGTCTGCGGTTCCGCCCGCGTACGGTTTGAGGTCCTGTTCATACTGCGGGTTCTGCTCCTGACTGTTCTGCCGGGCAATGGTTTCCGTCCGCAGCACCACGTCGTCGAGCAGGGGTTTCCAGTTTATAGCCCCTTTGCGGCTGGTGGCGCACCAGTTGTTAAGGGCGTTCTGAAACGACACACTCATCCAGCCGCCCTTCGCGTCGGTGTGAGAGAACTGATTCCGGCGCGAACTGCTCATCAGTATGCCCCCCTGCCAGTTTCGGAACAGGTCCCGGAACCGGTCGGGGTTCAGGTTTTGGGGCGGCATCACATCGATGGTCCGTGCACTACTGACTTTAGCGGGCGGGTCAGTACGTTCTTTGTTGCAGGCGTCGCCAACGACGATAGTCAGGCGCGGCTTTTTGGCCCGAATGCGGGCGTAGAGTTCGCGCAGGTTCCGGGCCGACGCGTCAATGGTGGCGGGGTCGGCGGTGGCCTTGCCAAAAATCAGGGACGGGTATTCATTCTGGCGGTTGTTGAACCCGTGCCCGACGAAGTAAAAAAACACGACGTCGTCCGGCCCAACGGTCAGCTCGTTCAGCGCGTTATCTAATTCGGCCATGCGGCAGCGGGTACCGTAGAACCCCACCGACCGCAGCTTCAGTTTAGCCTGTTCGGCGATGGTGCTGGCCAGTCCATTGCCACCGGTGAGAGCAGCGTACGTTTTCATGTTGTTGGAACCAATGTCGATGTCGTCGGTGTCAGCAAAAGCGATAAAGTGCAACGTCTGACACCGGGCCACCGGGCCGCCCGCCAGCAGAACCAGTACCGACAGCAACGCGATAACGGTACGGCTCATGGTTTAGTGGTTTTAGATGCCGTGGTACGACTTTTGACGGATTTAACGGGCTTTTTCGATCCGGGCTTGGTGGGTTTTACCGGGTTGGGCGTTAGTAGTTTGATCATCTTTTTGTGTCCGTCGGTGTTCAGTGTCGCTTTCGAATAGTCCATTGCTGCGTAGGTAGTCGACAGCAGAAAATTGACGTGATTGAACCGGTCGCGCGAGCGGGGGTGCGATTCGTAGAGCGATTCGCGGCTTTCGGGTGTCACTTCTTTGGTGGGAATTTCGCTGGTGTCGTCGCCCATCGACTGAAACAGCATGGCGGCCGCCTTACTGTCCATCTGCCCGCCCATATCGTCCTGAGCCAGCTTTTTCCAGATGTTAGCCGCTTCCCGCGCGTCGTAGCCCGCGTCGAACATGTAACGCAGGCCAATGCGGTCGGCCTGGGTTTCCTGCGTTCGGCTGTACTTGCTAACGTACATCTCCGACATCAGCACGACGGCGACGGCCGGAGCCACATACCCCGTGCTGACCAAACTCGCCACGGTCAGTATATCGCTGACCGCCTTCCAGTTTTGCCGGTTGCGGTACGTTTTGGCGTGGTGTTTCTGCGTAACGTGGGCAATTTCGTGCCCCAGAATAGCCGCTAACTGCGCTTCGTTATCAAGTTTCTTGAGCATTCCCGTATGCACAATCACGGTACCGTTGGGGTAGGCCGACGCATTAACGCGTTCATCATCAATAAGGTAGTATCGAAAGTCGATGTGGTCAGGGTGATTCAGCGGTAGTGACCGCAGATAGGCCGGTACTACCTTCTCGCCCACCGTGTTGACGTAATCCTGAAGGACGTTGTTAGTGATGAATTTACGGGTAAACTGAGTGCCTATGCTCAACTGGTCTTTGTCTAATTTCAGGGTCAGGTCCACCCCCCGGCGCAGCAGCCGGTCTTCAACGCTGGACTCGATGGGCCGGGCTGTGCCGCGCGTCACGTAAACAACGCCGTCAGTCTCGCGTTTGCCCTGTAAGTTCAGTTCGCAACCCAGTTGAAGTTCGTTGAAGGAACCGAAGGTTTTGTCGCGCCATTCGTTGGTGCCTTTCAGCACAGTCCCCGGCTTAATGATTACCAACTGCCCGTCGACCGACGCTTTTTCACCATCAAAAAATTCAAATAACCCCTTCAAACTGGTATTGCCGTAGTAATTATCGGACAGCACTACTTCTTTGGCCTCATTTTTAAGACTGATCTGGTAATGATCGGAGCGCAGACTGATCTGCATACCGGGCCGGATATCAGCCGCATTCAGTTTGTCTTCGGGTTTTAGTTTCTCGAGTTTCCGTCCCCCGAGCGCCCGTTTCAGAAACAGTGTTTTTGGTGTCATCGTCAACGTCGAGTAGCGCGTGTCCAAGTCATCCGCAATGAAAACGCTCATCGTTTCGTAGGGTGGCTTAAAGGTGAGCACGGTAGCCTCAGTAAATTTCTTATCGAGAGCTACTTCGGTCGTCTGAGCGCGGGCGACCGAACATGTACTAATTAGCCCGACCAGAATAATTCGTGCGTAAAGGTTTGTTTTCATGGTGTGCGTTCTATGAGTTGTAGGTTAGATGCATCAGAAAATAAGGTCATCGGTTGTTTGATCTAGAAATTCGGGCCGTTGTTCGGTACCCGCTTTTTTTGACGCATCAAGTACGTCACTGCGTACCCGCTTCAGGGCCGCCCCCAGCGAGTTTCCCCGGTTCAGATGACGCAGCAACGCTTCCGTGTAGCAGCCATTGCGCCCTGGTCCGTTCCAGGCCCGGCTACCGGCGGCCGTAGCCTGCGCTACGCAGCAGTTGCGAATGAAATTCTCGACTACAATCGGCACAAACGGCTGGGGAGTGAGGTGACTTCCCGCACCGGCGTCGCCCGCCGGGGCCGTCTTCGACGTTCGCAGCGGGTCTTCGCGGCAGGCATCGAGTACGATCACGCAAAACTGCGGTCTGCACTTCTGCAATCGTTCGATGACGGTGGTAATCAGCAGCGCCTGACGGTTCAGTTTCCCGGCGTAACTCGCCGGATCATTCGGAAAAAGCTCAATGTCGACCGGCAGCAGGTAGTTCGACCCATTGTACTGCAAACCGTGACCGGCAAAGTAAAAAAATACCAGATCGGCTCCCGTCGCCACTTCGTAAAAAGCGTTCAGTTGATCGTGCAGGGTTTTGGCGTCCGTGTTCAAGCTAATGATCGAGGTGAAGCCAAGTTCTTTCAGGCGGGCATCAATGGCTTGGGCATCCTGTTCGGGCTGACCGTTGAGATGCGGATCAATCGTTAGGTATTCCGAATTACCAATAACCAACGCCACGCGCTTTCCCGCGAACGTCGGCGACCCGGCCGCACTGGACGTTGGCTGAGCACCCGGCACCACAGTCGTCGCCTTCAGCCATCCGTTTTTGGTCAGACCCAGCAGGCGAACTTCGGCATCGACATAGCCCGGCTTCAGTACCAGCGCCTGTTTGTAATAATCAGCCGATTTGGTGTATTCCCGTTTACGTTCGTAAGCCTCCCCCAGGTCGGTCAGTACCCGGTATGACTCAGCGTGTCGGCGGTCGAGACTACGCTGAAAATCAGCAATGGCTTCGTTGGTTTTACCCGAGTAAAGCTGGGCACGTCCCCGGTTTCGATAGGGGTACGGGGAGTCGGGCGTTAACTCAATGCCCTTCTGGGCCAGAGCGAAGGCTTCAGGAAGCCGGTTCTGTTTGAGTCGGCAGTTGCTGAGTCCGCTGTAGTAACGGGCATCGCGGGGGTCGAATCGAAGGGCCTGCTGGTAGTCGCTGGCTGCGTCATCATACTCGCTCAACTGAAGCCGCAAATAAGCCCGCTGTGCGTAGTAAAGTGGTTGCTGGTCGCTGAGGGCGATAGCTGCCGAAGCGTCGCTGATGCCCTCCTGATAACGGCCAAGTCGACCCCGCACGATTGCCCGGCCAAGTAGGACGGCATCAGCGCTGGGGTTGAGCCGAAGGGCTTCCGTATAAAATTGTTCAGCCCTGGCGGGGTCCGGCTCGGCATCAGCCCGGTTCGTCCATTCCTGAGCAGTTTGGGCATAGACCGCGCTGCTGAGCGACAGCAGAATTAACCAGCAACAGAAGGCAGGGCGGAGCGCAGATACGCACGCGCAGCCGCAGAAAAGCTTGCGCATTTTTAAACGATGATTAGCGTGGATAGAGGAAATGCCGACCCTGCCAATACCCGTAACTGGCGACTCGAATCAGCAGGCTAAATATAAGATGGTCAACTGATAATCAAAAAATATCTTTTCTTTTTATTCTTGTTTCCGACGCAGTTAATCCCCGTTACCAGCGTCGATTCCGGGTCACCCACCAACAAATCGGCGTCCGGGAAGAATTTGCGGTCTACTCGCAGATTCTTCCCGGACGCCGACGTAACAAGGCATTCAACTAAGTATTTAGACGCCCAGAAACACAGACACGGACAGTCTGTCACTCATACCGAATCAGCGCTTTTATTTTCACGCGCCATACGCCGTTTTCGAGCACCGCTTCGCCGTCGCGCTTGTTCACAATGTGGGTATAGGTAGACGAAAAACTATTTTCACTGTCGCAGGCGGGTTCGATCATGTAGTTGCGATACGTCAGAAACCGAGCAACCCGGCCCGGCTCAGCCTCGAACCGGAACGTGGCTGCGTCAGGTGCCTGGGCGTTGCTGCTGAACCGGTAGGCCGATTCGGGCGAAAGCCTATCAGCCCGGTGTGCGTTGTCGAACTGACCATTCGGGTCCGGGGGCGGAAAATAAAACACGTCGCTGCGGGCCGGTACTGGAGCCGTCGGCTGCGGTTGACCTGGGACAGAAATCAATTCCTGAGCGGCCAGTGACTGACCGAGGGGTTCGTTTGGGCCGGACGATCCCGGCGCGGGCGTACCAGAACGCATAATCGGCGGAGTTCCAGCAGCCGGAGCCTCGGTTGTCGACGGCGTTGGATCAACCGGCGTAATGGCCCGAATCGGATTGCCTTGTTCCGGTTGTTGCGGAGCGTACGTATCCGGTTTTCTTCGATTGTCGGGCTGCGGTCGTCGAACTTCATTCGCCACTTTCGGACGTCGGGCAGCGTCCAGATCGCGGCTCAGTTGTTTGTTGTCGTCGGTCAGCCGATCAACTTCTTTCTTCAGAGCGCGATTCAGTACGAAATAGACAACCCCTGCGCCCACCAACAGGCCCAAGAGGGCACTCACAATCAGCATCCAGATTTGATTAGCCTGCCCTTCCTTCACCTCGCGCTCCAACTGACTAATTCGCAGGGCATCATTGTCAATGTTCGGGTTTCCGTCCGGTGCAGCAGCGGGGTCCGGTTGTGCGGTGGCGGGTTGGCCAGCCGCTGCCGGTGCTGACTGGGGTGCAACAGCGGGTGGCAGCATCCGGTCAATCTTCGCCAGCATCTGCGCCTGAATCTCCTGACTAAGCGGAACACCATAGTTTTTGTCGGTCTTGTATTTTGCGTAAAACCGGGCTAATTCCTGCCGAATAGCCGCGTTTGCTTCGCCAGGCGACATTGCCTGAAACCGGGCGGTGTTCTTCAACCGACCTAATTCCTGCATCTTAACACCGACAGCATCCCATCCACCCACACTTTTGATAATGGAAACTGCGTCGCAACCATCCGTACAGGTTGAAAATAAATTGAGGATCTCGGCCGCTTTCTCCCCCGTCTGGTTCGCCAGCACAACCGTGGCTACATCCTTCGTTAGCGTGTCGACGGCCGCCTGATTCACGTTCGGCGTTTGGGCCAACAGAGACGTGGCGAACCCGGCTACGGCGATGAGGAATGCAATAGTTTGTTTCATTTATCGGGGTTTTATGGATTTTACAAGCCCCCAACGCTAAAGCGGTGGGCTGATACAAATGACGACAGCTCGTATTTTACTGTGTACCACCAGCTTGTTTTATTGCATGAACGCACCAACTCTTACCAATCCGGCGTGAACGCACCAGCTTTGCGTTAGCCCGGCATGAACGCGTCAGCCCTGTATCAGCCCACCGCTTTATTGGGATCGCAAAATCACGCCAAGGCGTTCGCTAATTTATTGATGGCCCCAACCAACGGATAGAAAAATAAGGTTTCCTCAATGGGTGCCCCCAACGCGTCGGACATGCCGCTGAACTCGGCTGCCAGATCGCTCTCCTTACGCTGGATACCATCCATCAACGATGTATCTAAGTGCGTCCGCAATTCCTGTTGCGCCACCACCAATGACCGCGCCGATACGTTCAGATTCCTCACAAAGCTGAACTGCTGGTTAAGCGCGAAAAAGAAGTCGATGAACGCGTTAGTTTCCCTCAGCAGCGAGTCCACCACGTCCGGCTTGCGCAGGTCAGTGTAGGTCAGCGTGGGAAACTCGTCGTTGAAGGTAGCCGGGTAGACGTAGCTGATCGCTTCGGTATCGACGGGGCGGCTGTTGGCAGGCTGCATCAGAGCGCCTTTGCAGGTCACCTCCTTCGGGCCGCGCTTCTCATAAAACAGCGTCAGGCCGCTCGTGCCGTACTCCTGCCCGTAGACCTTCTCAAAAATTGCCCGGGCCAGCTTACCCAGCATGGCATCGTCGGCGCTAATGATCGTGAGCACTTTAGACCCCGTACCGCTGAACGTCAGCGCCCCCGGCAACCCAATGCCCCGGTGCTTCATCAGCCGCGCAATGTGATACAGCAGGGCCGTGTAGAACAGCACGAATACAACTTTCAGGTCCTCGTCTTTCGATAACATCCCGTTGAACGACAGCATACTTTTGGCCTTTACGTCGTTGCTCCGCTCAATCGAAAACCAGAACGCCATGATGTCTTCTGATCGGTTCGTATCCAAAATTCGCCGGTTATTATCGCTCAGGTTACCCAGGCTCTGGCTGTCCAACAGCGTTTGAATTTTGTCGGCGTACTTCCGAACGAACCCGTTGTGGCTGGCCGCGCCGTATTCGCTGAAGGCGTCACCGTAGATGGCGTTACCCGCAAATCGGAACGAGGTCAGCAGTTTCGGTTCGTTGCGTTCGTATACCACCACGTCGGAGGTGCCGCCCCCGATGTCTACGTTGATCACCGGCCGGGCCGATGCGCTCAGCGTGGGGTTTTGCTTGTAATAATAGAACGGCGCTACCGACTCCGACACTTCGCGAAGCCGCCCCGCCGACCCGCCGATGTAGCGTTCGTAAAGTAGCTGCCAGTCAGCCCGGAGCTGACTGACGCGGCCGGGCGTCATACTGGCCGGGAAGAACCAGTACACCGTTGTCTGGGCCAGATTGCCGCCTTCGGTCAGCACTTTATTTTTGATCAGCATCAGCAACTCTTCCAGAAAAGCTTCCACGCGCCGTTCGGTCTGATCGCTGGCTTTGGCCCATTTCAGGTTCGTCGTGATGCGGTTGGACCCCGCCGGTTGCCGCTCTACGTAAAACGGAATGTTGAAATCGGCAAGGGCCTGCGTTTGCTGGTTGAAACTTAAGTTTAGCGGCTCGGCAATGGCCGTGCGCGTCGGGAAGTTGTCCGGTCGGCCGGGGCCGATGGTTGGTGGTACAAATTCCAGGTCATAGAGTAGAAACAACTCGAACAGCGCCGGGTTGTACTGCGCTGGGTTCACTAATGTCGCCACCTGCGGGGTTAGTTCGGCCACATCGAACGGCCGGGGCGCTCCACCGTCCACTTTGTATTCGACGTGGGTATTGGTTGTACCGAAATCGACCGAAAACTCGAATACTTTGCTACCACCGTCGTAGCGTTGCCAGCGTGGAATCAAAATTCCGTTGAGTTCCCGGCCGTCGGCGCGGATGTTCGTCTGCATATAGTCGAACTCCTCTCGCATAACATAGTAGACGCTCGACCCGTCGGTATTCTGCTGTCGAACGGTGCGGTTGTGCTTCGACTCGGCCGCAACCGGGGCGTTGGTCTGCTGCTTAAAATACGTCAGTTCGTAGGTGTTCTGGCTGTCGAAACCTGACTCGATCAACTGCACCCGGTAGTCGGCGGGAACCGTCACGCTGCCCGACCGCACAAATGGATAGATGTTGACGGTAAACGAATTCTCGACGATGATGCCCTCATTAGTCGTCTCGTTGGGCGCGGTGGCGTTCTGCGTGCCGATGGCCTGCGCGTACACCCGTTCAAACGTCACGAACTGGTTGCCGGGCTGGTTCGGAGCCGTTACGGGAATGTCCAGCGTCACCAGCACGCCCCCGCCCTGGGGCGTCATCTTCAGCCGAACGCGGCCCGTCAGCAAATCATCGACGTCAAAAAAGTCGAAAAAATCCTTTTTCAACGGCAGTAAAAAGCCTTTTTCGGATGCTGTTGATTGTAGGTTCCCATCAAAAAAACGGCCCCGGTCCGTGGGGTACGGCAGACGAACCAGGTACGGCTCCAACAGATCGCTGACCGTTAGCCACGGGTAATTGCCCGGCTGACCGGGCAGGGGCCGCTGGTTGTCGCGCCACGACTCACGAGCCACGTAGGGCACGGGTGTATTGGGGTTCCACTGCGCCTGTGGTACGTAGGTAAATTGCCGAAAAAACCGGTTTTGCAACGCCATTGGGCGCGGCTTACCCTGATTGAGCCGGGCGTACTTGTCTGATTTTATGATGAAATCACTAACGGTGTCGATGGCGCGGGCGTCGGACTTTTTCTTGCGGAGCGGAAAGCCCAGCACCTCCACCACGTCGCCGGGTCCGGTGGTCAGTTCGTCGAAATCCGAATCGAACTGTTCGCGCGTCAGCAAGGGCTGGCCGTTCTGCGATTCGATGTGCTGGTAAAACATCGCCGGGTTTTGCTGCTGCAACAGGGCCTTGCTGCGGTTCAGGTAATCATCGACCTCGCGGAAACGCGTACGAAAATCGGGCATGAACAGCTTAATGGCGTACCAGAATTTTTGATACTCAATATCGCGCTGATGCAGCGGGCACACCGACGAGTCGAATAGCCGGTCGTTGCCCATCGACACGTCCACCCAACTTAAGTCATTTCCCGACGAGAAAAACAAGGTTTTCGGTGAGGTTCCGCCCACCACCCGGCCCCGATAACTGAGCACGAACAGCCGGTTGATGGCTCCGAAATTGTATTCGGCTGCGTCCTGATCCAGAAACAGTTTCAGCGCGTCGCCGAGTCGTTTATGGCCCAGATTGCCCGAATTACGCATCCGGTCGAGGTCGGTGCGCACGTCGAACGGCGTGATGGTGACGAACGTTTTGAGCTTGTCGTAGTTGAAAAACAGTTCGCCTACGTCGAGGCAGTCCGACACGATGCGCTGATCGTTGACGGTGCCGCTGAGGTCGGGCTTGAGCGACAGGTTCAGGAACGCCGACCGCACCAGATCCATCCGCGCAAACGGGCTGGGAATGGACGTTGGCTGCTTCACGGTCTGTCCCCCCTGCGGATCGCGGATGGCCGCAATCTGGTCGGTGCCCAGCGGTTTGCTGACGTACCAGTGCAGTCCCGGCGTGGGGTTATGTAAGCTGAGTGTTGTGGGCATAATTTAATAATCTGTCACCTTTGGCAGTCGTTCGCGGACGAACCGGTCGGTGCCTTCGTTGAAAAGTTGCACGAATTTATCGGCTTCGCTGACGTAGGCTTTACCCTCGGCAGTTTTGTTAAGCGTCTGGTCGAAGTCGTCGACGATATCAAGTTTCACATCCGATTCGCCCCCGAAAATGCCTTTCTTTTTTGGCTCAAATCCGCGTACTGTCTGACCCAGGTTGCCCGCATCGAGCAGGAACGGCGCAAACGAGCGTTTGTTGGCACCCATCTCCGACAGCCATTGCCGGAACCCCGTATCGAAGTTTTTGACGCTGTTGAAAAACTGCGAATTCAGAAACGACGTCGAAATGGGCGGGTTCGCTTTAGACCACTGCACCGTGCCAGCCGCCGTGCGGAGCCGTTGGCTCAGGTAGGTGCTGAACAGGGCCATTTTGGACAGCGGCAGGCTGATTAGTTGCTTGGTGGCTCCAGCGAGATTACCCAACTGGAGCGCCATACCGTCCTGGTCAATGCCGAATTCTTTATAAACCGGGTTCGTCGGGCGGCCGTTAGCAACGGCGAGACTACCGTCGGGCATATTCATAAAATCGACGATGGACAGCGCCGACGCCATTTCTACAAAGTGCGCTTCGTTTTTCTGGCCACCCGCGCCGGGGTCATACGTGTAGGCTTTCGTCTGGTCGTCGCCAATGTAGTACAGCGCGTTGACCGACGGGTTAACGCCTTTTTGGTAATAATCGAGCGCGGCTTTGGTCTTGGCAATGAACGACGCCGGGTCGATCAGTTTGTTGTCGCTGGTAGTCAGGCTGAAGTACGGCATCACCGTTACGGCCCCGATTTTAGCATTGGTCAAAAACGCCGGATTCGGGATCTGACCGATGGCCTGCGCGCCCCGGATATTTTTGAGCAGAATGGGGAAACCAGCCGCACCCGTGCCCCCGAAAATCGAGCTGACGATAAAGATCCGGTCGTTGGCCCCGAAGTTTTCGGCAAACGCCTGAAACACGTCGGAGTACCGGAACTGATTTAGCACCGTGCTGCCGATGTTGGGATTTCCCACGAAGCCGATGTCCATTTTAGTTTCCAGGTTCTCATCCGAAAACAGCAGACTGGCCATCGCTTTGTTGGGTGCGTCGAGCCCTTCATAATTAATATAATCCTTGAATTTCTCCTGCTGAACGCCCTGCAACTCGAACACGTAGGTATCGGCGATGGTCGCGTTGCCGCCGATGGCTCGGTTAAGCGTCTTGATCTCGGTCCCGAAAAAGCCTTCGGTTGGTTTGGTTTGCAGACCCGCCCGGATGTTGCCATACTCGCGCAACAGGTCTTTGGTACGGAGCAGGTCGTCGTTGGTGGCGTGGGGGTCCAGCACGATGGGAATTACCTCATCAGTATTGTTCAACTTAACGCCCGACGCCAGCAAAAACGTGAGTGCTTTCAGCACCCGCGAGCCGGTTCCGCCAATGGCGAAGACAAATAATTTTGGCATAATTACAATTGATAAGTCTATGCGTCAGTGAGTTAGTCAGTGGCGAACGGGCGTCAGCAACTGACTAACTCACTGACGCATAGACTGGCTAACTTATTCTCATTTCGACGGCCAAAGCATGGGCCGGTGTTTGGCATTTTTGCTGAAATTTTTCGTCACCATCGAGATCACAAAGAAAATGATGGCCGTCAGCAGGGCCATCGAGAAGGCGTAACTTAAGAATACGCTCACGCCCTGGTCGAACAGAAAACCCTGCTCCGCATCGGCTTCATCGCGCGGTATTTCCTGGTTAGCTTTCTGATAACACGTAACGAGCGTAATCACAAACAGCAGCAGTGAACTGACGCCCAGCATAAGTAGCCAACTTCCCAACCCGCTGAAACTGACCCGGTTGAACGGCCAGATGTAGAACGCAAACGCGACCACAAGCGCAATGCCCACCGCCGTCCAGGTCATGGGCGATAGGAGCTCTTCCTGATACAAATCTTCCAGCAACGCACTGTTAACGAACAGGTTGTAAAAATTATAGAGTGATTCTTCCATGTTTAATGAGTGAATGAGTGAAAGAGCAAATCAGTGATAGCGTTAACTCGCTCTTTCACTCATTCACGCTTTCGCTCATTGTAAATTTATCGTTAGCGTGAAATATTCGGTTTGATTGTTTGGATTATAGGCCCGTTCGACGCCCTGCAACAGGTTTTGTAAGCCGAATGTAGAACCAGCATCGACGGGAATGTCATTGGTTATGCTGGTGTTGGCGATCCAGCGGGGCGGGAACTCCCGACGCAACCGAATCGTCGCCGTGCGGTCGCCACGTGCGGGTTTATTCGCCGTCAGCAGTAATTTATGCGTCGTGCCGTTGGTGCCCGCGTAGGGCTGTACGGCCGAGACCCTAAAGTTGTCTTTTCCCGCTACCTCATACTGGCTTTTGTCCGTCAGCAACGACGCCGGTAACCGCAGGGCCGACAAATCTACCGCCACGGGAATGGTTAAACCCTTGTCCGATACGTCGGGCTGTACATCGTCGAGCGCATGAACCGCTTTAGTACGTTCGCGGACCTCGTCGTTCGCCCGCTTAAACCGGCCTCTGCACGATGGGTCATTCACCAGAATCGTATAAAACGGCGTAATGGCCTTGCCGTCTCTTCCAAAAAACCACGAATCGTCGTAGCCGGGTAGTTGGTCGAACCGGCGGATGGTCTGGTAGGCCGGGTCGGTGTAGAGCCGTTCCATAGCCACGTTAGTCCCGATCAGGCAAAGGTAATAGGGTCGTTCACCCTTGTATTTCTGTTTGACGTTGTTCCAGCTATAATACGTACCGTCGAAGTCGGCGGTCATTTTCAGCACCAGCATAGAGTGCGTCTGAGCGTAGGGATTAAATACCGTTGTCAGCAGCGAACTGGCCGCGTCTAAGATTTTCGGAGCGCTCATGCCCTTCATGTTCGGGTCGGAGTAGATCAGATCCGAAACCAGTACGCTTACATCGTCGCCGGAAGTTTTGGATAAAATCTCCCGAAAGATGCCTTCAAAATCGGTACTTGTCGTTTTTCCCTTCGTTTTAGCGACAGTGAAAATGCTGCCCTGCTTAAAAAACTGCGACAGCGACAGGCCCAGGTCATTGACTTCGGTATTGACCACAAACGTTTTGCCCTGACCCGGATTAATCCCGTCGAACCCCGTCAGCACATCATTGAGCGCCCGCTTAAACGTGCCGTTGCCGCCGGGCGCGTCGTAGGGAAACATACTGGCGGATGCTTCAAGGTACAGCCGGAGCCGGAGCGGTTTGGCCGGGGCCGTCGCACCGGACAACGCAATTGTAGGTGCATCGCCTTCTTTAGCCAGCTTCCGGTAGTCAATATTGCGCTTGATGTAGTTGGCCAGTGCCGATTCGTCGACGCTCCCACTGGCGGTCAGCAGTTTAGCCGTTTTCTTATCGTCGGCAAGGTTCTTTTTTTCTTTCGTGATAAACGCCCGGATCGCGCTGGCTTCGGTTGCATCGAGGGCGTTGTCGCTGGTGATTGCCTCGCTGATCTGGCTGTCCAACTCGTCGGCGGGGCTGAAGCACCCCATTAGCAAACCAGTCAGCACTACAAGCAAAAGGCAGAAACGGGTGTGAATCATGAATCGGTTTTTGAATTTGAACGGGTCAGCTCACCGTGCGGCAAAAGTACCAAACTGACCAGGCACTAACCCACTACCGGGCGGAAGCGGGTTAAATTTTCTTAAATTTCTACTTAACGTAACGAAGCGAGTGCCCATTTTATGTCAGCCGGTACAGAAGAACGATAAACGGGCGTTTACCTTTGTAGTCTTATCTGCTTTCCATGACATTCCGCCATTTCATACTTGCCTGCTTGTTTTCGCTCCCGATTCTGCTTCAAAACTGCGCTCAGGTTGCCCAGCCGCCGGGCGGCAAAAAAGACACCATAGCCCCAAAATTAGTCGTCAGCGTTCCCAAAATTCGCCAACTGAACTACCAGGGGCAGTCCGTTACGTTGACGTTCGATGAGTATGTCAACAGCGAAAATCTCCAGCAGAAAGTCATCATCACACCCCAGGACAGCAACACGTTTATCGTTAAATCGCTGCCGACGGGTGTCCGACTGAATTTCGACAAGCCGCTGCAACCCAACACGACCTACACCATCGACTTCGCCGACGGCATCAAGGACATCACCGAGCGCAACATCGCCAAAGACTCCAAAGTCGTGTTCAGCACCGGCCCCACCCTCGATTCACTCTACCTGACCGGCACCGTGCTGGACGACGAAAGCCGTCAGCCACTACTGGGCTTTGTGGTAGGCCTGTTTGCCGCCACCGACACGCTGCCCATCAATCGCAAACGGCCGCAGTACTTCGCCCGCACGGACAGCAACGGCAACTACCGCATCGAAAACGTGAAAGCCGGTCCATTTAAGGTCTACGGTTTCGACGATAAAGACCTGAATTTGGTGAACAATACGGCGGGCGAGCGCGTGGCTTTCCGCGACAGTGTGCTGAACCTGACCCGCAACTTCACCGACCAGAACTTAGTAGCGTTCCGGGGCTACGGCAAGCCGCGCATCAGCCGACGCGAACGCACCGACGAAACGCTGGGGCTGGAACTGAGCAGCGGCATTCTGAGTTACCGGCTGCGCTTCACAAAGCCGGGTGATACGCTTGTATCGTTTCTTGAAACGCCAAAGATGATCCGGCTTTATCGCCCCGCCAATCGCGCTGCCGCCGATACAATAAACCTGACTCTCCTGGCCGAGGACTCGGTGGGAACAATCACCGAATTGAAAGAGCGGATTTATTTTTCGCCCCTGAAAACGCGAACCCGAAACCGAACACCCCTGGCGGTGCAAATTACGCCTTCAGCCAGCGAACCCATCGACAACAACTTAGAATTCACCCTGACGTTCAACAAACCCGTATTCCGGTTCGATGCTACGCTGATTAACATCGGCCCCGACAGCACCAAACCGTTTCAACTAACGCCCGCCGAACTGACGTGGAGCAATAGTTTTTCGCGCTTAATGATTAAACGGGCTACTAATCGGTCGGCTGGTGCGGTGGTCGACAGTGTGCTGTTTCGGCTCCAGAAAGGCGCGTTCATCAGTGTCCAGGGCGATACGCTGCCGCGTTATTTAGCGAAATACACCCTTGCTGAGGAAGATTCGTACGGCCTGATTGCCGGGCGCGTGAACCCAACCACGGTCGGTTCCGCAGGTACTAATTTCATTGTGGAGTTGTTAGACAAGGATTATAAAGTAGTCCGAACGGCTTATGGAACGCCGAGTTATAATTTTGCCCGGCTCCGGCCCGGTTTTTACCGCGTCCGGCTGATCATTGATGCCAACGGCAACCGAAGGCGCGATATTGGGAACGTGCAAAAGGGACTTCAACCCGAGCGAATCATTTATGCCCCCGGCACGGAGGAGGATGGAACAATCCGGGTGAAGCAGAATTTTGAACTGACCGATACTGATTTTTAAACGGTCATCTGACTTCGGTACTTCAAAAGGACGAACAATTTCGTTGAGTAAGGACCTGCACATCCTACACAGTGTGTATTCCCAATTCGCGTCAATAATAAACTATTGATCCATCATGACACCTGAGTTACCGAAAAATAGGTTTCGCCTGCATGGCCTGGATGAACAGCAACGTAGTTACAGCACCATATAACACGCCTGCCAGTAGGGTAAGCTTCACATTTCTCAGTACATAATAGGAAAGAATGGGTAAAACCTGCAATGCGTGCATACCCATGAAATGAGCAACGCGCAGATCACCGTACGTTCGGCTCCAGTTCACCGCAGGCAGACCGGGGCTACCGTCCGGCCCGCCAATGGTGTGCGTCAGGCGGGACCCCATCGTTAACCCCTGCATGGAGAAAAAAACGAATATAATTAGGCCTATTCGAATGCCCCACAGGTAGGCAGGCGGCAGGTCAGGAAAGTCTCTTTGGAAAAACAATATACCAATGTAAGCCGTCCATAAGGAAATACCGACGGCCGCGAGGGCCATTGCGCCGTAGACACCGGCGTACCAGGGTGTGCTGATGTTGAAATGAGATAACTGTCCCCGGCCCGCCTGAACAGCGATGTACAGATCCTCAAAGCCGAACAAAGCAATCAACCCCCACGAATACCAAGTTACCGCCCGGATGTTACCCAAATAACCCGTGTACCAAGCCATTGACCACACGAAAATGGCGGTGGACAGGAAAAACTTGAACGGTTTATACCAGGCGTTGGTGCCCATCACCTGCGTCTGTGTCACTCTGGTAAGTAGGAGGCATAGCAGGGCAGCCACAAAACAGAGCAGACCGAAGTAATACAGCGGCTCATTTCGTTGTTTGAGCAAGTCGATAAACGTCTTCATGCGAATAAATCCGGGTTAGCTAGCGCTGGTGAGCCGTCATACCGCCCATGACCTGTTTCATGATTCTTACTTTACCCCAGCGGGGAACCGTCCGCAACGAGTACGTTAAGAACTTGCTCAGAAAGCCGGGCAGCACGGTTGTCTGCCGCCCCAATGCCCGCAGGATCGGGATGCCCACCTGAGCGGGCGTCAGGGCCATGTTCATCTTCATATTAGCGCGTTGCTCAAACCCGCTTTTTACCGGTCCCGGAGCCGCAGATAATACATCAACCCCGTCTGGTTTCAACTCTACAGCGAGCGCTTCGGCCAGTGACTGCACGTACGCTTTGGTAGCCGCGTAGTTCGCCGAAAAAGGAACGCCCTGGAACGCCACCAGCGAACTTAACAAGATGATGCCTCCTCGCTTGTTCCCGACGAACCGCTTGCTGTAGTGATGCGTCAGGGCTAACACGGCCTCGCAGTTCACTCGCAACATGCCCATTTCTTCGGTTAAATTCGACTCAGTAAACCAACCCGACGTGCCATACCCGGCCGAAGCTACCAGCAGTCCGATGTCTAAATCGGCGGTTTGGTCAATTACTTGCTGAACGCCCGCTGGTTCCGAAACGTCGGCAGCAATTACCCGGACAGTTATGCCATTCGTGGCGGTCAGCAATTGCGCTACTTTCTCTAACTCGTCCGCTCGTCGGGCATTGATAACTACGTTCAAGCCGGCTTCGGCTAATCGGTGGGCCAGTTCAAGGCCAATCCCCGACGAAGCACCCGTAACAACCGCCCACGGTCCGTATTTTTGCTGCAAGCGTTTCTTCTCTGAGGTTTTGAATAGCATGTCTACTGTGTTATTTTGGTTGGTTGACTCTTGACCAAACTTCGCTTCGCCCGAAGAGCGACACGCCAACGTACCCGCGTATGCTGAGCGTATTAGTGTTCTTAAGCGTCATTTTGCAGGCGTATATTTTACCTTCTCTGGGGTCGTAAATGGTACCGTTTTGCCAGGTGTCGTCGCCGTCGTGTCTGAAGTTGTTTAGAATGGTTAGTCCGACTAATTCCCGCTTTCGCAGGGCTGGATCAGGATTTTTTTCGTCGTTGGCAGGCCCGCCAATACCCCAGGTGAGCCTGCCGTAATACAGGTTTCCCCGCCGGTAAATAAGCACCCGGCTGTCTTTCTTAGCCGAAAGCCACTCACCGAGTATTGCATCGGACTTATCCTGAGAAAAAGCGGTTAGTATTGGACCGCTAATCAGTAGCAGCAAGAGGATTATAGACCTCATTGATCGTCGTTATAAATTTGAACAGTGTTCGTTAAAGAGACAAAAATCAGACCCTATCTATAATTTTCAAAAATTCATCGTACCCCTGATCGACAATAGCGGCCGTACTGTGCAGATGAACCCCTTTCGTTCGTTGCCCAATTTGCAAGCTGCACATGCCGTGCACAAGACTCCAGATCATGAAAGAGAGTGGCTCCAGCTCGTGTCCGCTAAAATGTCCGGCGTCCATGCAGTGTTTAACGGTCATTCTGAGCGCATCGAACGTAGCTTTGCCTTCAATCCACTCTTCATTTATTGTGCTCAGAAACTCCATTGGCGCTTTAACACTAAACATCAGGTCGTACATATCTGGACTGTCGAGCGCAAATTTTATATAAACCTTACCCATCGCCTTTAGCCTTTCCATTGGATTAGCCACGCTGGACAACACCCCAAACCGACCACTCAGGTCAGTGAAACCCTGCGTGTGGAGGGCGTGTAAAATGGCGCTTTTGTCCCTGAAATAAACGTAAACAGTTCCGACACTGTAATCAATGGCGTCGGCAATGCTGCGAATGGTTGTTTGCTCAATGCCTTTTTCAACAAAAAGCGTTTTGGCTCCCCGAAGAATAAGCTCCCGCAAATTTTCCTTTTCCTTCGCTTTACGTTCGACAATACCCATCCGTACCAATTAGACTACAAACATAATGAACAACGTTCAAAATAGTCAACACTATTTATTTTTCTTTTCAGAATTGTCCAACGCAAGCGCTGTACGAACGCTATAAAATTACCCCAATAGACAGTAGCTGTCTGATCAGGTATCGTGACTGGTTCAGGTGCCCGGTAAACATCCATTTCTTGCCGCTACTAATTCACCCGTGGCCCGTACCTTTGCACCCAATCGCTTTGGCGACCCGAAACCGACCGTATCATGTACGTTAAGCCTAAGAAAGAACTTGGTCAACATTTCCTGAAAGACCTCGACATTGCGCAGCGCATCGCCGAATTACTGACGGGGCACGACGGCTATTCACAGGTTCTTGAAATCGGACCGGGAACGGGCGTCCTAACGCAGTTCCTGCTCCAGAATTCAGCGGTTGATACGTACGTAATCGAGATTGACCGGGAATCAGTCGATTACCTGAAACTTAATTTCCCTGCACTTGAGGGACGTATTCTGGCCGCTGACTTTCTGAACATCCGCCCCGATTTGCTGCCGACCAAGCAGCCCGGCAACACAAGCACCTTCGCCGTCATTGGCAATTTTCCGTACAACATTTCGAGCCAGATTCTTTTCAAAGTGCTGGACATGCGCGACCGGGTGCCCGAAGTAGTTGGCATGTTTCAGCGCGAAGTAGCCCAGCGGATCGCGTCGGGGCCGGGCAACAAAGAATACGGTATCCTGAGCGTGTTCATGCAGGCCTGGTACGATGTCAAGTACGAGTTTACCGTTGACCCGGCCGTGTTTACCCCCCCGCCTAAGGTGCATTCAGGCGTGTTGTCCTGCCGACGCAACGACAAAACCGACCTCGGCTGCGACGAGCGCAAGTTTACGCAGGTTGTCAAGCACGGCTTCGGACAGCGCCGGAAAACCCTGCGCAACGCCCTCAAACCCCTCAACCCGCCCGAAGCCGCGCTCAATAGCCCGTTTATGGACAAACGCGCCGAACAACTGAGCGTGGACGAGTTTGTCCAACTGACAGTATTAATGGACCGCGCGGGCGGCCCCGAATGTTAATGTTCAATGTATAATGAGCGAATCGCACTACTAAGCCATTATTCATTCGGGGCCGCCCGCGCAGCACATTAATCATTATCCATTGGAAGAATGACGTTCGAACTCACCAAAGACTATCTCGCTCACCTTCAGTCGGCCATTGATGTGGGCGACGATGCGCTGTTGCGGACGGAGATGGAAGAATTGTTCCCGGCCGACATTTCGGGAATCTTGTACGAATTAGACCCTCAACCGGCGCATTACCTGCTGGGCTTGCTGGATAAATCCGTCGGTGCTGAAATCCTGGCTAACCTCGATCCCACCGACCGGCTGCGCCTGCTCAAAGCATTTACGTCGGAAGAACTCGCTCCGTTCATCAACCTGATGGACTCCGACGATGCCGTGGATTTACTCAACGAACAGCCCATTCAGATACGTGAGGAAGTAATCGGCCTGCTCGAAGACCGTGAACAGGCCCGCTTCATTCTGGACTTGCTCCACTACGAAGACGGCGTAGCGGGGAGTCTGATGCAGAAGGAGTTGATCAAAATTAACGTCAACCTGACCGTCAATGCCTGTATTGAAGAGATCCGTCAGCAGGCCGAGAACGTCGAAAACGTTTATGCCGTGTACGTAGTGGATGACATGGGGAAACTGCTCGGTTTAGTCTCACTGAAAAAGATTGTGCTGGCTCAGAAGTGGGTGAAAATTGCCGACATCTACGATGACGATGTGGTGTTCGTGGAAACCTACCGGGCGGTGGATGAAGTGGCCGAGGTGATGCAGAAATACGATCTGGACGCGATTCCGGTCGTGAACGTGCAGCAGCGGCTACTGGGCCGAATCACGATTGACGACGTGGTGGACGTAATTACCGAACAGGCGGAGGAAGACATTCAGGTTATATCGGGGTTGTCGGGCGAGGTGGAAGAGGACGACAGCATCTGGCAGCGGTCTAAAGTGCAGTTGCCGTGGCTCGTGGCCGGGGCAGTGGGGAGTTTGCTGGCCGCAACGGTCATTAATGGCTTCCAGACTGAATTGGGTAAGATCGCAGCCTTAGCGGCATTCATTCCCATCATTGGCTCCACGGGCGGCAACGTCGGCATTCAAACCTCGTCGCTGATTCTACAGAGCTTAGCCGACACGTCAGGCTTGAGCACCACACTGGGTCGGCGGTTGCTGCGAACGCTTTTCGTCGCCATCATTAACGGCTTAGTCGTGGGGCTGATTGCGGGTACGTACACCTTCCTGATCGGCGAACCGCGCTTGTTTTTCGTGGTGGCCACGTCGCTGCTGTCGGTGGTGCTGTTGGCCTCGTTCATGGGCACAGTAACGCCCTTGCTGCTCAACCGCATCGGCATCAATCCGGCCGTGGCGTCGGGGCCGTTTATTACTACGGCCAATGATTTAATTGGTATCGGCGTGTATTTTATGATTGCGCAGATGCTGCTGGCGGAGGTGTGAATCCTTAAACTTGTCTCATGCCCAAACTGTTGATCTACTAAGCCATCTGGATATCCACTATCTTCGGAACAGCTGTTTTCGAGAATCGAAAACACGTGCACGTTGGCCGTAAAGGCACCCTAAAGCTTTGTAAAATTTGGTTAGAGCAACAATAGAGATTGTAAAATCAGGCGAATTAACGGTGAGCGAGCAGCGTGAGGTCTTGCAGATTGTTGAATTATACAGGGATGAGTTGATTCAACACTAGAATCAGTTTCTGACCGGACAGAAAATCGACATCATAAAAATTAATTGACATGACTACAGCTCCAACACAGCAGGTAGAAGGATATTGGAACATCGTCCCGGTCGTGCGGTCAATTGGTTTTCCAGCTACTGACCAACTACAGGTTGAGTTAGAAGACGGTCGTGTTATCAGTATGCCGTTAGAGCGTTTTCCAAGCATCCAGCAATTGACGATTGAGCAGCGGCAGCATTGGTACATATACGGAAATGGCTTCTCGTTCGATGATAGTAACGAAGTCATTCATATCGAACAAATTTTGGGAAATTTCAATCTGTACCGACACGAAGACAACGCATGATCGCCGTTATTCAGCGCGTCTCACAGGCTTCGGTCACGATTGGTGGTGAAGTGAAAGGTCAGATCGGTATCGGGTTTCTGGTGCTGCTGGGCATTACGCACACCGACACCCGCGAAGATGTGGACTGGCTCAGCAAAAAAATCGTGGGAATGCGGATTTTCAACGATGCCGCCCAGAAAATGAACCTCGATTTAGCCGCTATTAATGGCGATGTTCTGCTAATCAGTCAGTTCACACTCCACGCCAGCACCAAAAAGGGCAACCGCCCCGGCTTTACCGAAGCCGCCCGGCCGGATGTAGCTATTCCGCTCTACGAACTGATGATTGCCCAACTGACCACCGACCTCGGCAAACCCATTCAAACCGGCGTATTCGGGGCCGACATGAAAGTTGCTTTGCTCAACGACGGTCCTGTAACGATCATTATCGACTCGAAAAACCGGTTATAAATGAGTTCGTAGTTAGCCGGTCCGGTTCAATCACTACAAACCACAAACCTGCTTTCTCATGCCTAAAAATGTGCTTGGCTCCGACCTCGGTGGCTGCTGTACCAATCCGATGACCGGTTTCTACCGCGACGGTTTCTGCCGAACAGACGAGCAGGATCAAGGGCGTCACGTAATCTGCGCCATCATGTCCGAATCGTTTCTGACCTTCACCCGCAGCCGGGGAAATGACTTATCTACGCCCCGGCCGGAGTACCAGTTTCCCGGCCTCGTTCCCGGCGACCGTTGGTGCCTGTGTGCCCTGCGCTGGCGCGAAGCGTATGATGCGGGAGTTGCCCCGCCGGTGCTGCTGGCCTGCACCCACGAACGGGCGTTGCAGTACGTTTCACTCGACATGCTCCGGGCGTCGGCCTTTGAAGAGTAAACCAGTCAAACAGGTTAGATTCTTTTTTTTGTACTGCGATCTCATTTTAGGCGTTGATTCTTTGAAAACAGCTACTTTTACTTAAACCAGCCCATCGCCCACGTTCCTGACAGCAACGCGGGATAGAAGCCCGAATGGATTTTTTGCCTGCCGACATTACTGCTTACGCCGAAGCGCACACCTCGCCCGAAAGTGAGTTGCTCTACCAACTCAACCGCAACACCCGCGCTCAGGTGATGGCCCCCCGGATGCTGTCGGGCCACCTTCAGGGGCGGTTTCTGGCCATGATTTCGAGAATGATCCGCCCCCGGCGCATTCTCGAAATCGGCACCTACACCGGCTACTCGGCGCTGTGTCTTGCCGAAGGGCTTACCGATGATGGGACGCTGATTACCATCGATGCCAACGAAGAACTCGAAGATTTTGCCCGCTCCTACTGGCGTCAATCATCACTGAATGATAAAATAGACCTGCGCATTGGCCACGCAGCCGACCTAATTCCCACGCTTGACGGGCCGTTCGACCTGGTATTTATTGACGCTGACAAACGTAACAACAGCCTCTATTTTAACCTGATTTTTGATAAGCTCCGGCCGGGCGGCATCGTGCTGGCCGACAATGTGCTTTGGAGTGGCAAGGTTGTTGACGAGGTCAAACCAGTTGACCAGGATACGGCCGCCGTGCTGGCTTTCAACCAGAAAATTCAGGATGATCCGCGCATCGAGAATGTGCTGCTACCCATCCGCGATGGAATCATGCTAATTCGTAAATGTTAAGTTGTTCACTTATGCAAAGAAGAACTCCCCCCCTAACCCTGCTTCTGCTCCTGATTGGTTTTAGTACCCTGGCTCAAACGTCGACACCGACCGTTCCGGAGCAGGTGACGTTCGCCGACATTTCGGTGCGGTTCAGCACCGATGCCCGGCGCATTGTGCAACAGGATGTCAACGCGCTGCTGGCCAACCGGCAGTACTGGACCGCTAAGCTCGACCGCGTAGCACTGTATTTCCCCATGATCGAGTCGATTTTGATTGATGAGGATGTGCCAACCGACTTTAAATACCTCGCCGTGCAGGAAAGCTCACTCACCCCCGATGCTGTTTCATCGTCGGCGGCAGTGGGCTACTGGCAGTTTAAGCACGAAACGGCTACCGGCAACGGCCTGCGCGTCGACAACGAAATCGACGAGCGCAAGAGCATCACCGCATCAACTCACGGCGCTGGTAAGTACCTCAAAAAGAGCAACAGCCAGTTCAACAACTGGGTGGCTTCGCTCTACTCCTATTACCTCGGCGCGGGGGGTATTTCCAAACTGATTCCGCCCGATTGGTCCTACGCCCGCGAAGTGGTCCTCGACAGCCGTACTGACCGCTATATTCTGCGGTTCTTCGCCCATAAAATCGCGATTGAAAGCGCCTTGAAGTCCCACCAGTCCAATAACCGGTTTGCCCTGATTGAGTATCCCCACGGGGGTGGAAAAACCATTCGGGCCATTGCCGACGAGTTGGGCGTCGATGAGTTCGAGATCCGTAAATACAACCGCTGGATACTGGTCGAAACCGTGCCCACCGACAAATCGTACGTGTTAGCCATACCCGTATTGAACGACCAGATCAACGACGTACGCCAGAAAATAGTGAGTGTCAGCGGTCGAAAAACGGCCGACTTCGTGCAGAACGACGTTGGGTTTCCGGTGCTGCGCCGGGTGGCGATTGGGTCCGGTGGCAAAAACGAACCGGTGCTTTATGAAATCAATGGGTTGCCGGGTATTCAGGCCCAGGCGGGCGATGGCGTTACATCACTGGCCCGCAAAGCCAAGATCAGCGTATCGAGTTTCCTGCGCTACAACGACATGAACGACAGCGACCCGATTCTGCCGAATGACGTTTATTATTTAGCTAAAAAGCGCAAGAAAGCTTTAGTACCCTTTCATACCGTCCGCGAGGGCGAGACCGCCCGCAGCATCTCGCAGCGTTATGCCATCCGGCTTAAAAAACTCATGCGCAACAACCGGCTGGATCGAGTCCAGAAATTAGCCGTTGGGCGCGTCATGTGGCTGCGCGAACGTCGGCCGGGCAACAAACCCGTCGAAATTATCAACGCTCCCACCGCCCCGGTCTACGACCGTACGCCCAGCCCATCGGGTCGCGAGGTAGCGGCAGAACGCACGTCCAACCGACCCGTAACCGGCAGCGATGGAATACCGCGCAATTCGTCGGAGCGCAAACTGTATAAGCCCAAGTTGGTAGACGGGGGCATTACGCCCAACGATGGTACGTCGGAACCAGCTACCGTTCAGCGACCCGAGCCAGCACGCCCGGTTCGGCAGGCAGCTACGACGTCCCCACCAGCCACGCGGCCGGTCGTTGGTAGTTCGTCGATGGAGGCTGATGGATCGCAGCGGGTAGTGATCGTGCGCTCGTCGGAAACAGCACCGCCCAGCCCCACCCAATCGACCGAATCTGCCAACCGGCCCACGTCATCAGGTACCTCCAGGCCATCGTACTCAGCCGACCCGTCGCTTCAGCGCACGGGTTCGTCACCGGCTCAATCGGCGGAACGCACTGCGTATGACGGCCCACGCGAGCAGCAGGCCGACGGAACACTGACGGTGCCTGCGGGTAAAGCGCCCCCCCGACCAGCCGCCCCAACCGCTGTCAAACCCGAACCACGTCCGGTAGATGCTGATGTGGTCATGACCACCCCGAAACCAGTTTCCCCAACGGTTTCTCCTCGACCAACACCCGCAGCATCAATGGCGGGTAATCGCTCTAACACAACACACACCGTTGAACCAGGGCAGACCTACTACAGCATTTCGAGATTGTACGGCCTCACAGTTGATGAACTGCTGACGATGAACAGCATGACAACGAATGACTTACTGGAAGCAGGCAAGCAATTGACAGTACGAGCTATGCCCACGGCAACGGTTAAGCCGGTTCAGCCATCGCGAACGACACCGGCCAATACGTCGCCGGGCATGTCCTACCACACCGTGGCAAAGGGTGAGACGATGTTCCGCATTTCAAAACTCTACGGTATCACCATCGAGCAAATTCAGGCCTGGAATAACCTGACCGACGTCGGCGTTAAAGAAGGGCAGAAACTTAAAGTAAATGAATAATGTAAAATGAGTAATGGATAATGGACTGACGCATCATTCTACTTTCTACATTTTACATTACTCATTCTAATACGGATGATTTTATTAGACAACACCTGCATCAGCGACGACGTAGCGGAAAAGTTTTTCGTCTGCAACTTAGATAAGTGCAAAGGGGCCTGTTGCGTGGAAGGCGACATGGGCGCTCCCCTCGAAGGAGACGAACCGGCCATTCTGGACCGGATTTACGAAGATGTGAAGCCGTATCTCTCGCCCGCTGGTATTCGGGTTATTGAGCAGCGGGGCGGGTATGAATCCGACAATGACGGCGGCTACGTGACCAGTACCGTTGGCGGGCGCGAGTGTGTATATGCCACCTGGAACGAGCGTGGAATTCTTAAGTGCGGCATTGAAGAAGCGTATAACGATGGTAAAGTCGATTGGAAAAAACCCATCTCGTGCCATCTTTACCCCATTCGCATCACCAAGTACGAGTCTTTTCACGCCCTTAACTACGACCGCTGGCCCATTTGCAGCCCGGCCTGCGGATTCGGCGAACAACTCAACGTACCCATTTATAAGTTCGTACGCGAAGCTCTTATTCGCAGTTATGGCGAAGAATGGTATGGCCGACTGGCAAAAATCATCGAAGAAAAGAGCCCGGCCGAACCAGCGTTCAGCAACCGAACTGACACCGAATGCGACGGAAATTAATATTTTTTACACTGAATAATTTTGAACGTTGTGTTAACGTTTATTAAACAAAGCGCGGCCAATGTAGCGTCGCAGCAGCAGGCAATTAAACATTATGGTTTATTGCACTGTTAAAGAAATTGCTTAATTTAGCATAACAATCCTTTAACAAGGGAAGGTTGAACATCAAGATCCGGTGGCCTCCCGGTCACCAATCTTGAAATGGTGTGGATAGAAGCGGAAAGCCGCCCCGATATTCGGAGCGGCTTTTTTGTTGATTATCAACTATTTACAGCATTTATTTAATTACCCTCGGTCATCACCTCCGTCACCTAATTCAGCTTGAGCTGCCTATCTTGGAGCTTCGGCGTTTTGTGTGCGTTACTACTCAGTTACCTTCACACTCAAAATTTTATGCACGGGCCGTCACTGATCGCAATCATACGAAAGTGGATCATAGGTTGTTGAACGAAAAGGGCATTTTGGGGATTCATTGCAGGGCACAACCTCCATGACCCAATACTGGGGAGCGGGCAATAAGCCAATTGGGTAAGGCAGGCAGGATATAGCCGTCAAGTCTATAGCAAGCCAGACACACCTAACGTGCCTGCACCCATACTATGGCCTGCTCAGCAAAGCCGACGAGTCAACCCGTTACTCCAGTGCCGGGTTATATTCAACCTTAACCGGTTTCTTTTTACCCGTGATAAATCGGTTGACGACAAAGTAAATGACCAGCGCCGACAGCACCCCGGTCAGAAAGTCGGTCAGAGGAACCATGACCGCCGTATACAGCATCATCGCCAGCTCAAACCGCCCGGTGTGCCTGACTTCCCGGATCTCGGAGGGCTTAATCATGTTACTGGCTACCCAGACCAGAATACCGCCAATGCTGGCCATCGGAATCAGTTCGAGATACTGCGCTAAATTATAAGCCAGCGCGAGTTTCAGGATGGCTTTGAAGTAGCCAGCCAGTGGCGTTACGGCCCCGGCTTTGATGCTGGTGGCGGTCCGGGCCAGCGCGCCGGTGCAGGGAAAGCCCTGCACTAAGGGCGTAATGATCTGTACCATACCCTGGCCAAAAAACTCCTTGTCGGGGTTGAACGGGGTCTTCTGGTTATTGGCCAACCGGTCGGCCATGGACGAGCACAGGACACTTTCCACGCCCGATACGAACACGATAGCGCCCACAAAATAAAAAATATCGAAGACGACCGACGCGCTCAGGGCCGGCAGGGCCGGGGCAGTGAAGACGAAAAAGTTATTAGGAATCGAACCGTAGATGTCTTTGACCAGCACAATGCCCTGATCGGCCAGCACCGTAGCTGACAACAACGTCGTCAAGGTTAGGGCAATCAGGGGTCCGGGAATGAAGATGGAAATCCGCAGCACCAATTTGGTAACGGCAAATGTCAGCACGCCCAACAGAATGGACCACCCGTTGATTTTGTCTAAATTTTGAGAGGCCGCACGTAAGTTTTCAATCAGCCCCCCTTTCACCTCCTCATCCTGCCCCAGCAGGCTGGCGAATGATTCAATACCCAGAATATCTTCCAGGTTGGTGAGCGCAATGGCCGTCGCAATCCCAATGGTAAAGCCCACGATAATCGAATTGGGCACCAGTTTGGCGTATCGCCCGAAGCCATATATGCCCATGATAATGAGCACGATGCCCGCCAGAATGGATACCAGTACCAGGAAACTGTGGGCCGTGCCAAAATCACCACCGGCGGCCGGGCCGTACTTAGCCATCAAACCGGCAATGACGGGTATAAAGGCAGCGGTGGGGCCATAAACCTGGTATTTGGAGCCGCCGAACGTGCGGCCAACCACGCAGGCCAGCGCGCCGGCAATGATGCCGTTTTCGGGGCGCATTCCCATGGCCATCGCAAACCCCATGGCCATGGGAATGGCCGTCATAGCCACGATCAGGCCCGCGCTAAAATCCCGGTACACAACCGTAGCCCAGTTCGCCCTGGTCAGGTCCTCCCAGCGGGAATCGAAAAAAGTAAAAAACAACTTCAGTCTGCCTGCCGGTGTCGTCGGAAATAGTGTGTTTCTCATAGGGGATTAGTACAAAAATAAATTTTCGAGTTTATCGGTTTCAGCCGTGGCCGGATGCCCCTTCGAGCCTATTTGGTAGTGGGGAATCGGACATTTCTGGACGTAAGGCCAGGGGTCGAAGGCCCGATTACTCAGGTGCAGCCGGTACGACTCAGGAATGAAGATGGAGTCGATCTTCAACGTTTCGAGCAGGGTGTCGAACGCAGACTGCGCGTAGCCGTGAAACAACTTGATCCGCAGATTCCCAATTTTGGGTTCAAATCGGTTCCGTATAATACTGACGGCGTCGTTGAAATCATCCGTTGCTAAATCACGGATGATTTGGGTCGGCGAATAGAATAGCATTTCAGTAATTGAATCATCTAAGGTCTGGCAATGAAGCAGCACGACATCTACCCTTGGCTCGTCAATTAGTTCGAGCGCCAGCCTAAGCGTATGGAGTGAAGCTACCCGGAAATCGGTGGAAATCAGTATCGTTGTTTGACTATTCATCGTCCTGCGTTGATTGACGCATAAAAGTCCTCGTATTCAATTAGAGACGACTAAGAGAATGATTAGAAACGGATTAGAAATGGGGCAAACCGTTGACTTTAACTTATTTTTGACCTGCGCAAGTCGGAGCGGGGCTTAGCTGGGAGGTATTATGAAACACATTTTGCTGATAGAAGATGAAGTCAGCGTTGCTGAATTCATCCGGCGGGGTCTCACGGAGGAAAACTATGCGGTATCGGTGGCCTTCACTGGTGCAACCGGAACCCGAATGGCCCTGGAATCTTCCTTCGACCTGATTATCTTAGACATTATGCTGCCCGACCGAAACGGCCTGGTGGTTTGTCGGGACCTGCGCGACAACCACCTGCTGACGCCTGTTTTATTCCTGACGGCCTTAGGCACCGCCGAAAACATTGTTGTTGGTTTGAATGGTGGGGCCGATGATTACTTAGTGAAGCCGTTTAAATTTATCGAACTCAGTGCACGAGTCAAGGCCCTGCTCAGACGAGCCAATCAAACCGGCGAACCGGAAGCCCCTTCGTACACAACTCAGTATACGCTGGCCGATTTAACGGTGGATGACGTTGCCAAAACGGTAATTCGAAATGGGCAGCCTGTTCAGTTGACCGCTACGGAGTACCGACTGCTGCTGGCCCTGATCAGGAACAAGGGCAAGGTGTTGTCCCGAATTGATCTGCTGGAAACCGCCTGGGACCTGCACTTTAATACCGGCACCAACGTCGTTGACGTCTATGTCAATTATTTAAGGAGGAAACTCGATTCGGGTACATCCAACAAATTGATCCACACGGTAGTAGGCATGGGCTATGTACTGAAAGAGGCATGAACATCCGCATTCGCATTGCCTTATTGCTGGCCGCCTACAGCCTGACCATTCTGACCCTCCTCGGAGTAGGGATCTATCTGTTTCAGGGCAATTATTCCTACGTCGACTTCTACAAGCGGCTGGAAACCAGAGCCACCATTTCGGCCCGCTACAACCTTAAGCTGGATACGCTGAACCCGGAGAGTTACCGAACCATCCGCGAAAAGCACTTAGAACGGCTCGATGGGGAAAAAGAATACTTAATTCCCGTGGGCGATACCGTTTCGCCCGCCCAGCTTGCCCGCATTCATGGGCTACCCGTTCGATTTATTCAATCCATCCTTAAGGAAGGGCGGGCAACGGCCCAGCGCAGTACGACCTTCTACGCCGGTGTGCAGGTTAACGCAGCTGAGAAAGGCTACATCGTCGTCGTGTCGGCCAATAACTATTATATCAATCATCACCTTACCTTTTTGAGAAACATACTCGGTGTGGGTATTCTGCTCTCATTGATTATTTCGATCTACCTGTCATTTTATTTCTCAAAGCATATTTTTGATCCAATCCGGCGAATTACCAACCAAGTAAGGCACATCAGTACGGAGAACATCTACCTGCGGCTGGAAGAAACTACGTATCGAAACGAAATCAGCGAATTGACAGCTACGTTTAATGATCTGCTCAACCGGATTGAAACGGCGCTGGAGATTCAGAAAAACTTTATCAGCAACGCTTCCCATGAACTGGCCACGCCCCTGACATCCATCATCGGTGAAGCCGATGTTACGCTGAAACGAGAACGGAGTCCGGCCGAGTACCAGCAGGCCCTCCAAACGATCCTGATTCAGGCCGAGCGGCTCAATGAGATTACCCGGTCGCTGCTATCGCTGGCGCAGGTTGGCTTCAGGGGCAAGAAATTAGTTTTTGAAGTGATTCGCACAGATGAGCTGATCTGGGAAGCGAAGGCGATCATCGACAAGCTCAATCCCCAGAATAAAATTGGCGTTGAATTAAGTTTCTTACCCGAAGACCCGAAGAAACTAAAAGTGAATGGCAACCGACAGCTTCTTCAGCTCGCGCTGGTCAACCTGATCAGCAACGCCTGTAAGTATTCGTACAACAAGCCGGTATCGGTGCATATCGGAGCCAGTGATCAGCAGGTAATTATTGTTATTCTGGACAAAGGGGTGGGTATCCCGGAAGAAGAAATAAAATTTATTTTCGACCCTTTTTTCCGGGCTTCTAACAGCAAGCTGTTTGAGGGGTATGGTATTGGACTCCCGCTGGCCAGAAACATCATTACGCTGCATAACGGAACGCTTAACGTATCTTCCAAAATTGAAGTTGGCACCACCGTGCAAATTAGAATTCCGTCATTGTCCTAAATGAGCACTATGTAACCTTAAGACCACAGTGGATCATAGGTTGTTGAACGAAAAGGGCATTTTACGGAATCATTGTGATGCATAAATCGCATAGCCCAGTGCTGGCCGGATGACCATTAAAGTTGCCCGAAAGCGAATCTTCACTTTGCCAGCCACCGTAACGCTTGACCCCGCAACTGCACTTCGGCTTTGAGCGACACGTCGGACGTGAACTGCTCCGTTTGCGTATCATTAAGTTGCACCCCACTCGAATCCCGCACGGTTAGCCGCAACGACTGATAGCGGTCAGTACCCAGAACGGCAAAACTGTTGCGGCTTCCCGTTAGTATCATCGGGCCGCTCACGGTCAGATAGTTGGTACGCAACCGGGTATTGTCCAACTCAATCGCAAGCGTGGTAGCAGTTCGTTTAAGAACAGTAAGTCGTCCGTTCCTGATGCGCAGGCTTTGCAGGTCAGGCAAACGCAGGACCAGTCCGGCTCCCAGTGCATTATACGCGTCGTTTTTCGGCTCATGCGGGCCGTCGTAATCGGGTGTGAACGTAACGTAAGCGGTATCGCCCTGCTCCCGCACCCGGAAGAATTTGGCTCGTTCGGGTTGTATTAATGCCTGCGCTTTCCCGGTACTTTGTTCAACAATTACTTCGTCAGTCGGGGCACCCTCAATAACCCAATGCGTTACGGTAGGCACCTCCCGCCGGTCAAACGTCTGGTACGGATCGCTCCAGTTAATCTTGTCGTACTGCCGCTTCAGCAATACGTCCGTTGCGACCATGCCCGTCAGCGTGACGACGGCGATGATCGCTAAGAGAATGTGGCTTGTTTTCATTGCGCGTTGTTTGTGGCGTTTACGTATTCGTCGTAGCGCGTTTCGATTTCGCGCAGGTCGATATTCAACAGGGTCAGGTTCTTGAAGAACTGGGGCAGATCGTTTTCCAGAAACTGTTCGCGCCGAAACCCGCGAATCTTGTTGGTGGCGTCGTCGGCGGGGAAGTAGCCGATGCCGCGTTTGTTAGCAATCACGCCCTGTTGATTCAGAAATTCGTAGGTCCGCATGACGGTGTTGGGGTTTACTTCCAGTTCGGCGGCCAACTCGCGGACGGACGGAATCTTGTCGCCCGCCCCCCAGTGGCCCAGCAGCACCTGCTCGCTGACGTACTCGGCAATTTGCAGGTAAATGGCTTGTTTATCGCGGAAATCCATCGTTATACCTCCCGTTCTTTGAGCCTGAAATAGGCGGTGATGTACAACAAGACGACGACCACACTGCCCACGGCGTAGCGAATCTGACTACCAATGGGCTGGGGCAGACTGATAGTACGATAGAACAATTCTCCCGTTGGCGGCTGCGCCAGAAAATTGTTGAATGGTATAACGTTACTGGCAGAATCTGATCCGGTCAGGCTGCTCAGAATGGCTGAGTTGAGAAACATACTACCAATGAAGAGACAGAAGGCCAGCACAGCTACCAAAGGCAATGAGTATCGTTTAACAATCAACAAGAAAACAGTGGACAGCGGGTGTAACAAGCCAGTAAGTACCAAAATAGGCGTGGGTGGCCAGAACCCATCAGACTGATAAAAAGGCTTGATCGACAGTATACCACCCACATTTCTGATCTGCGCTAATTGAGCCGGACTCCACTGACGACCATTGACATATGCCACACCGAACGAATCCAAAACCGTAAATATCAGCACATACACGGTTAAAAAACATACTCCCGACACTAACCACAACAAGACGAATTTCTCCAACTGAGATGCAGGTTGCAACAGGTAGTTGAGTGACCGCTCTTTATTGTTTAGTATATCAGTTTGCTGCCAAGTGAAAACGTACCAGGCCGCCCAGCCCAGGAAAAAACAAGGAATTGGCCGGTTACGGTCTACAGCAAAAGGCAAGTTGCGGTAAAATACAACAGTCAGTGCTATCATTAAACCAATCAGCAACGCCAGCCCAGCCAATAGTTGTCCCCGGTTATCGGTAAAGTGTTTGCGCAGCAACCGCCCGAAACGGGGCAGTGAAAAGGTCTGGTTCATGCGTTGGTGAGGATTGAAGTGGACGAAAACAATTGTTTAATACGCTCTGGCTCGGCTTGCACGGCGTTGAAAAGCCGCTCCAAATCCAGCCGACTGTGTTCACTATTTCGGTTCTCGGCGATAATGGCGTAACCACCCACCGCCCGCTCTGAGTACAGAATCGAACGACCCTTTTCCAACTCCGTCACCATGCCAAACCACAGCCGCGCCGTAATCTCTTCGACCGACGCGTTCAGTGCTACCGTCATGTGTGAGCGTGACCGCTCGGCCAAAATCACGATAGGATCAATGAGCGCTTCGAGGTCGCGAACCTGATGCGTCGAAATAACAACCGTCCGGCGCTCGTCTACCGCCCCGGCTACTAACCGCCGAAACTGACTCTTCGACGGAATATCTAAGCCATTGGTTGGCTCGTCCATCAGCAGCACGGCCGTGTTGGTAGCTAATCCAAAACCGATCAGTACCTTTTTCTTCTGACCGTAAGACAGTTCGCTCAGCTTCTGGTCATCGGTCAGACCAAACTCCCAGACGTAGCGCGCCATCTGCGCCCGGTCGAAATGCGGATAGAACGGCGCATTGCTGTCCACGAACTGCCGGATGCGAACGGGCGGCAGATAAAATTCCTCCGGCACCAGAAACAAATCTTCCAGAAATGCTGGTTTGCGGTCGGCGGGGGTGTATTCGCCCACCCGAATGCTCCCCGACTTTGGGTAAAGCAGTCCCGACAGTAGCCGGAGCAGCGTCGACTTTCCGGCTCCGTTCGGCCCCAGCAGACCATAAATGCTACCCGGCGACAGCGACAGGTTTAGCCCCTCGTACAACGGCTTGTTGCGCCGGTAGCCGAACGACACATTGCGTAGTTCAAGCATAAAAGTTTAGGTTGTTATAGTGTATTAGATAAATAGTACACTGCAATGGTAAGCGTCTTTTTTTGAATAATCAATCAGATGGAAGAGATTTATTTATCGTAGATGATTTTTGTCATTCCGACCGGTCCGCCGGTGCGGCAGGAATGACAAACACTCACAAACTTATCGGCTAACTTGCCGCCATAAATCATTAATCAGCTTACGACTCGTTTCATGTCAGCAACCCGCAGCAACACCCGCATTTTGTTAGCCTCCCGCCCGGTGGGCAACCCTCAACCGGAAAATCTTACACTCGAAACCGTACCTGTGCCAGTTTTGGAATCCGGTCAGGTGCTGGTACAAACCAAATACGTTTCGCTCGACCCGGCCATGCGCGGCTGGATGAACGAAGGAAAATCATACATTCCGCCCATTCAGATCGGCGAGGTGTTCCGGGCAGGTGCGGCCGGGCAGGTTATCGAGTCTAAACACGAACAGTACGCCGTTGGCGACTATGTGACGGGCACCTGGGGCGTTCAGCAGTTCGCCGTCCTTACCGGTCCCTCTGACCACGACAAAGGCGACAGCATCCTCAAAGTCGACACCAGCATTGCGCCGTTGGAAACGTACATGGCCACGCTGGGTATGCCCGGCATGACCGCCTACTTTGGGTTGCTCGATACGGGTCAGCCACAAACGGGCGAAACCGTCGTGGTGTCGGGGGCGGCCGGGGCGGTGGGGAGCGTTGTGGGGCAGATTGCCAAAATCAAAGGGTGCCGCGTCGTGGGTATCGCCGGAGATCAGGAAAAGTGTGACTACTGTGTCAACGAATTAGGCTTCGACGCCTGCATCAATTACAAAACCGACGATGTTCGGAAAGCCCTCAAAACCATCTGCCCCGGTGGTGTGGATGTGTATTTCGACAATGTTGGGGGCGATATATTAGACATTGTGCTGACTCAGATTCGGCGGAAAGCAAGGATTGTGATCTGCGGGGCTATTTCGCAGTATAACAACACGACGCCCGTTAAAGGCCCGTCGAACTACCTGTCGCTGCTCACTAACCGCGCCCGCATGGAAGGTATTGTGGTGTTCGATAATGCCGCCAACTATGGGGTAGCTGCCCACGAAATGGCGGGCTGGATTCGGGAAGAGAAACTCGGCTCACGGGTTCAGATCGAGTACGGCATCGAAAACTTCCTACCTGCGCTGATGATGCTGTTCACCGGCAAAAATAAGGGCAAGTTGTTGCTACAGGTCGATTGATTACGATGAAGCTGTTTAGGCTTTTGTTTTAGTGCCCCATTTTAATTTGCTATTCGGGTTAACCGTATCCTGGACGGCCACGTCCGGGCGAAAAAAACCTGTTTACGCCCGGACGTGGCCGTCCAAGATACGGCTGACTGCCTACAGCGAAGAATTCTAAACAGCTTCAATAAAAAAGGCTCAACCGTTGCTGGTTGAGCCTTTTTGCCTATCTGAGAACTGTTATCGGTTATCTATTTTCTTTGCTTCTTTCTTCAGGTTCTTGTTAGCCTTTTTCAGGTCTTTAGCTGCGTCAGCTTTCGTATCGTCGCCCGCCCGTTTGGCGTCTTTCTTCATGGCTTTGGCATCCTGCTTCAATTCCTTACCCGTTGCTTTGGCTTCTTTTTTCACCTCGTCCTGAGCAAAGGCTGCGCCCGACATTAGCAGGACAGCAACAACAGCAATCATCATCTTTTTCATAATCGTGCTTGTCTAATAAATTGGTTAAACTACTCCTTGTTTGCGGTTTTCACTCGATTACCGTTCTCAGTTGCCCCCTGAACGGCCTGTTTACCACTTCTTGGTTTTGGCTTCTGTGGCCGGTCGGGTTTTTGTCCATTAAATTTCTCGGCTGTTGCTTTTTCTTTTTCCTTATCAGGAACGCGCATGGCCGCACTGTTGAGTTTATTGCTGCTTTTGATGCTTTCGCGCTGAGCCATGGCCATGGCAGGCAGAAAGAGCATAAGTGCAATAGCGAAGACGGTTTTCATAGCAGTTGAGTTTGCAGACGACCGGACACACAAGAGTTCACTCGCCCATCAAGCACACGTTGGCTTAGTTCGATGACGTGTTTTTCCGCTTTTTCAATTTCCTGGCTTTCACCGTGCTACCACCCGTCATTGTGCTACTACGTGCGTCGGTCGTGGTCACGGAGCCATTGTTAGTGGTGCCATCGGTAACGCTACCCGCGCTGTTCTGCTCCAGTGTAGTTCCCGTTCCAGTGCTTTGAGTAGTATTAGCGGTTCCGTTAATGCCCGTGCTGGATGAGTTTGAGTTGGATAAGCTTGACCCGGTTGTGCCGGTTTGGCTATTCGTAGTCGTGCCAGCCGAGCCGTTGTTGGTCGTTCCCGATGTAACCGTGCCCGCGCTGTTCTGTTCCAGCGTTGTACCAGCACCGGTCGAGCCGGTAGTTGTCGTTTGACCACCCGTTGCGTTTGTGGGAGATTGTTGGGCTGCGGCCGACCCGGCAATGAGCAGGACGGCGGCAACTGTAGCGAGTGCGTTTTTCATTGTGTTGAGTTAATTGGTTTTCCTACATAACTCAACAGAATAGCAGGGGTTTAAAAAAAAGAGAAAACCCTGCTGTATGGACCTTCTGATCAACGAACCGCTTCCAGCTTGAACTCCGAGGTTAAATGAAACTGCACATCCGGGTTGTTCTGCTGGTTCATGCGGAGCATCCAGTCCGATTCGGCCAGAAAAACGGCGTTATTGTCTTTATCGTAAGCAATCTGGTTGCCTTTGAGCCGGATAAATTCGGCCAGTTTAGCTGGGTTTTCGGCCGTGATCCAGCAGGCTTTGGTGTAGTTAAGCGGCACCCACCGGCACTTAGCCCCGTATTCATTCTCCAGCCGGTATTGAATTACCTCAAACTGGAGTTCGCCTACAGTGCCAACGAATTTCCGGTTGCCGAGTTCAAGCGTAAATAACTGCGCCACACCTTCATCCGTCAACTGCTGAATACCTTTGTCCAGCTGCTTCGACTTCATGGGGTCGAGGTTGACGAGTTCTTTGAATATTTCGGGCGAGAAACTCGGAATGCCCTGGAACTGAAACGCTTCGCCTTCGGTCAGCGTGTCGCCGATTTTGAACGTACCCGTATCGTACAACCCAACCACATCGCCGGGGAACCCTTCTTCAACAACGCTCTTGCTGTCGGCCATAAAGCTGAACGGCGAGGCAAAGCGCACGTTTTTGTCCAAACGGATGTGGTGGTAGAATTTACCCCGCTCAAACACCCCTGAGCAGATGCGCAGGAACGCAATGCGGTCGCGGTGGCGGGGGTCAAGGTTCGCGTGAATTTTGAAGACGAAGCCGCTGAAGGCCTTCTCACCGGGCAGCACCTCACGTTTGTCGGTTGGGCGGGCGATGGGTTCGGGCGAGATGTCGCAAAAGCCTTCGAGGAGTTCTTTTACGCCGAAGTTATTAACCGCCGAGCCGAAAAATACCGGAGCCAATTTCCCGTCTAAATACGCCTGCCGGTCGAACCCGTCATACACGCCGTCGATCAATTCAACGTCTTCCCGAAGTTGAGCAGCATCACGAGCGCCCACTTTTTGGTCGAGCAGGTCATCAGCCAGATCGATGGGCAATACGTCGGCCTCTACTTTGGTTTTGTTGGCTTTGAAGAAATATAACTTTTGCTCGATCAGGCTATACACCCCTTTGAAGTCCGACCCCATGTTGACGGGCCACGTCATGGGCCGAACGCGAATGTTCAGCTTCTCTTCCAGTTCATCCAGCAGGTCGAACGGGTTACGGCCTTCGCGGTCCATTTTATTGATAAAAATAATCACCGGCGTATCGCGCATCCGGCATACTTCCATCAGCCGCTCGGTCTGTTCCTCCACGCCTTTCACGCAGTCGATCACCAGAATAACACTGTCGACGGCGGTCAGCGTCCGGTACGTATCTTCCGCGAAATCTTTGTGACCGGGCGTGTCGAGGATATTAATCTTCAGGCGGTCATACTCAAACGTCATTACCGACGTCGCGACAGAGATACCCCGCTGTTTCTCAATTTCCATAAAGTCGGACGTAGCCGACTTCTTGATTTTATTGGATTTGACGGCCCCAGCCGTTTGGATGGCCCCACCGAAAAGCAACAGTTTTTCGGTCAGCGTGGTCTTGCCGGCATCGGGGTGGCTAATGATGGCGAACGTCCGCCGACGGGCGGTTTCAGCCTGTATATTCGTTTGCATTATTTTAAGAATCAGAGGGCAAAAGTAGGGATTTGAATGATGAATGATAAACGATGAATGGTTTGCACCGGTAGATATTCATCGTTTATCATTCATCATTCTATAAAAAAGGCCCAGAACAGCAGTGCCCAGCCCGCGATAAGGGCCACGCCACCGAGGGGGGTGATCGCACCCAACCACGTAACGCCCGTGAAACAGAGTACGTACAGCGAACCCGAAAAGATGAGCGTACCGATCAGGAATGAATTACCCGACCAGTTCAGCAATTTGACTGTTGCGGGATTACTACCGAATAACTGCATCAACACACCAACCAGCACGAGGGCAAGCGCGTGATAGAACTGGTACTTAACCGCTGTCTCGAACGTCGCGGCCCGGCCGGTGGCGTCCAGCATAGTTCGCAGGGCGTGAGCGCCGAATGCACCAAGTCCCACGCCGATAAGGCCCAGAATAGCCCCGGCTTGAATAAAGAATTTCATACTATGTAGTGCCGAACGTCCACGTTCGGCGGGGTCTGTTTGCTTTGCAGCCGAACGTGGACGTTCGGCATTACCGCGCCCCGAAAATAGCGCTTCCCACCCGCACCAGTGTGCTTCCTTCGTCAACGGCAATGCGGTAATCGCCACTCATACCCATCGACAATTCGCGGAACTGGAGCATTGGCCGTTGAATTGCGGCAAGTTCATCGTACAACTGCTTCAGGCTGTGAAACTCCCGACGTACCTGATTTTCGTCGTCGGTGTTGGTGGCTAAGCCCATCAGTCCAACAATGCACACGTGGGTCAACTGATCCAGTTCGGGAGCACAGAGCAGGGCGTTGGCTTCGTCGGGCGAAAGGCCAAATTTAGTTTCTTCATCGGCAATATGAATCTGAAGCAGGCAGTCGATAACGCGGTCGTGTTTAGCCGCCTGTTTGTCGATTTCCTGTAACAGCTTCAAACTGTCGACCGAGTGGATCAGGGCCACAAAGGGGGCGATGTACTTAACCTTGTTCGTTTGTAAATGCCCGATCAGGTGCCACTGAACGTCGGCGGGCAGTTGCGGCTGTTTGTCGGCCATTTCCTGCACTTTGTTCTCGCCAAACAACCGGCAACCGGCGTCATAAGCCTCCTGCAACAGGGGAACGGGCTTCGTCTTGGTAACGGCAATCAGTTTGGCGCGGCCCTGTAATTCACTGTCAAGCCGGTGGATTGTGTCTGCAATCATAATTAGATAACAGTGGACCGAGACGGGCCGTTCGCGAATAATTTGCAAAATCAAGTCGATCCGTACGCGCAAACCCGTAGTTTTCGGCCGGTGGCTACCAAAACCGCGTAATTGGCGCAATAAATCGACAAATGCATTAGTTTTGGTAGCGAATTTGACCTCTAATGATCTGCCCAACTTATGACCCCAATAGAACCCCGACCCCAAACCAAGAACAATAGTCGCAGTTATTTGCTGGCTGCGCTACTTATTCTGGCCGCGCTGAACGTGCTGCTACTGTATTTCTGGTATCAGGAACGGCAGGATAATAAAACCAAAGACGCCACTATTGCCGCCCGAACGGAGGAAGTGCTGACCGTTAAAACCAGACTCGATTCGGTATCGGCGCAGTTGGATGCAAAGATTGCCGAAATTCAGCGACTCGGTGGCAGCGTGGACTCCCTGCTAAAAGTAAGGCAGCAACTGGAGGTTGACAAGCGCGAACTCCGCAACGTCACCTCCTTCGACAGCCGGAAATACAATCAGAAGATCCGCAACTATCAGGCATTGCTGGCCCAGAAAGACCAGGAAATTGTCCGCCTGAGAGAGGAAAACGGCTTGCTGGTGCAGCAAAACGATAGTCTCTCACAGGAAAACAGCGGTTTAAAAGCCGAGCGGCAAACACTCAGCGACTCAGTGGTGGCGGTTTCCACCAGAAATCAGGAGCTAAACGAAAAGGTAACCATCGCGGCAGCGCTCCGGGCTGAGAGCGTTACAGTCAATGCGCTTAATACCCGAGGCAAGGAGCGCGACGGTGGCAGCTACAAAGCAAAACAACTCGACAAAGTAAAAATATCGGTCAGGATAGCCCCGAACGGACTGGCCAAGCAGGACGACAAAGAGTTGTATTTGCGGATACTCGATCCCAGCGGAGCCGTTGTGTCGGACATGGCGACCGGCTCCGGCGAATTCACGTACAATGGTCAGGGCATGATTTACACCGCCATGCAACGCTTCCCATTCGACAACAGCCGCCAGCAAATTGACTTCGTGTATGGGCGCGGGGGCAGGCGCTTCAGCGAAGGCCGCCACGTTATTGAAGTCTACTGTGAAGGCTTCCGCATCGGCGAGGGCGAGTTTACGGTTCGGTAGCGTAGGGCGGTAATCATGGGGCAATGCCCTACGTTACTGATAAAGCCCCTTCAGGGCAGAACGTCAAAGGTCGCTGACTGCCTGTATTTGGCTGGCAGCAGCGGCTTTTGACGTTCTGACTTTTGAATTGCGACTAATTTTCTTACCTTTGCGCCCTCATTTCAAACCAATTAGATACAATGTTTCCCAATAACTACGAAACGGTGTTCATTTTAACTCCCGTTTTATCTGATATTCAGATGAAGGACGCCGTTGACAAGTTTCGCAAAGTGCTAACCGACAACGGTGCGGAGCTTGTTCACGAAGAAAACATGGGTCTGCGCAAGCTCGCTTATCCCATCCAGCACAAGAACACGGGTTACTACCAGCTCTTCGAGTTCAAAGCCCCTGGCACCACCATCGAGAAACTCAATACCGAGTATCTCCGCGATGAGCGTATCATTCGTCACCTGACGATTTCGCTCGACAAACACGCCGTGTCCTACAACGACCGGAAACGCAATGGCTTAGTGGGTAAGAGAAAACAAACCGAAAACGCCGGGGAGGCCAAGTAATCATGAGTCTGCAAAACGAATCCGTCTCAAAAACTGAGAACCGCAAAAAATACGACCGCTTCAAAAAAGCCGGTATCAAATACATTGACTACAAAGACGGTAATTTTCTACTGAAACTGCTCAACGAGCAAGGCAAGATTCTGCCCCGCCGGTTGACCGGTACCAGCCTGAAGAATCAGCGCAAAGTAGCCCAGGCCGTCAAACGCGCCCGTCATTTAGCCATCCTGCCGTACGTCGGCGATTCACTGAAATAAGTTAATCAGTTGGTCAGTCGATCAGTCAGTGAGTAGCTAACCGCATCAGTTACTCACTGACTGACTGACTAACCGACTAACGGACTCTAACAAATGAACATCATTCTAAAAACCGATATTGCCGGCCTGGGCTATAAGAACGACACCGTCACGGTGAAGCCCGGCTACGGACGCAACTACCTGATTCCGCAGGGATTTGCCGTAATGGCGACTGACTCCAACAAGAAAATTGTTGCCGAGAACATTCGTCAGGCGGCTCACAAAGCGGAGAAAATCAAGACCGAGGCCCAAACCATTGCCGACGGCATTGGCGACATGACGCTGACTATTCCTGCCAAAGCGGGTGAGAGCGGCAAAATCTTCGGTCGCGTTACCAACACTCAGGTGGCCGACGCACTGCGCGAAAAGGGCTTCGAGATCGACCGTAAGAAAATAACGGTCGACGATGTGAAAAACCTCGGCTCCTACGAAGCTTCCCTCGACTTGCACAAGGACGTGAAGCACAAAATTAAATTTGAGGTGGTTGCTGCCGACTAATCGTCTCGTCTGGCCTTCCCAACTAAATGCAAACCTCCCGGTCAATGGCAACTGCTATTGACCGGGAGGTTTTTTTGTGCCGATGGGCTTGTGAAATAGGTCGGCTTACTGAACAGACAGCACCTGACAGGGTAGACCATTAAACGTCACCACGTCACCCGCCCGGTGGCCCGCCAAGGCAGCTGCCACGGGTGAAGCGGGCGAAACGGCAAAATAGTCAGGCCCATCGAGCGTCAGTTTTCCCGCGCTGATGCTGATAAAGAAGGTGCCCCGATTGGTCGTGACTAAGCTGCCGGACTGAACGGTATCATAGGTCTTTTCTACGTTGAGCCGGGTGAGTTCCTGTTCCGTTTTTCGGGCTTCGGCTAATAGCTGAGCATACCGGTCGCGTTCGAGCTGGGCCATCGCCCGGCCGGTTTCGTATTTGTCGCCCGCGCTGCTCTTCGATTCCGAGTTAGCTGACTCCTGAGCCGCATCCATGGCTTGCTGAGCGGTGGCGATGCGTTGCTCAACATACTGCTGACAGCGGCTGTACAGGCTTTGTTTGATACTCAGCGAATCACTCATCATGTTGTTTTCCTGCAATTGGTCAAAGCGCCAGCTCACTGCAATCGACGCCAACCACCCGCATCACAGCACACTCGACCTCAATGATGAAGTCGATTTCGTCGGTGTTGTAGTAAAGTACGTCCCAGGCGTCGACGTATCCCTGAATACTGTCCCTGAATTCTTCCGGTTCGGTATCGCCGTCGTTGATCAGTCCCGTCAGAAAGTCGATAAACGCATTGACTGCTCCATTCATTTTCTGCCGGCCGGTTTCATCGGGCGGGGACAATTCCCGATTGATCCAGTCAGCATCGGGAAATTTTTCGTGGCTGCGGTAAAACGACAGCCGGGCCAGCATGTCCTCGGGCGTCAGTTTTGGTTTAGTCATGCGGTTTTCTACAAATTGGTTTTCTTCATTTCTGAAACCGCATAACTGACCGCCCTGTCCGTAAGTGCCATGTACGTAATTGAGGGGTTTTGCGAACCGGTCGAGGTCATCGCTGCGCCATCGGTTACAAACACGTTTCTGACGCTGTGAAGCTGGTTGTGTGCGTTGAGCATCGACGTTTTCGGGTCGCGCCCCATCCGGACACCCCCCATCTCGTGAACGTCAAGTCCAGGATTGCGGTGATCGTCGTAAGGTTTAATGTTTTTGCAACCTGCTTTTTCGAGCATGTCGGCTCCCTGTTCCAGAAAGTCCTGCATCATGCTCAGATCGTTGTCGGTGTAGCCGATGGACGTGACGAGTTGCGGTATGCCCCACGGATCTTTTTTGTCGGCGCTGAGCCGGACGTGGTTTTCACGACGTGGCACGGTTTCGCCCTGCATCATCATGAATACGTGCCACGGACCGGGTTTAGTCATACTGTCTTTAAATTCGGCCCCGAAGGTCTCCATCGTGGGTTGCCCCGTACTGCGGCTCGCGCTGAAGGCAACCATGTAACCCCGCTGAAACCGGGACGCCGGACCGCTCGTTTCCTGCTTATCGACGTTGCGAAAATTGGGCATAAACGCCGTTGTCGGGCGACGGCCGTAGTAGTAGTCATTTTCAAAACCCTCGTAGTCGGCCAGGATATTCCCCCGGTAATTATGGAACGCCACGTAGCGGCCCAGCACCCCGCTATCATTGCCAAGACCGTTTGGAAACCGGCGGGAGGTAGAGTTCATCAAAATCAGATTCGTATTCAGGCAGGCCGCATTCACGAAAATAATGCGGGCGAAATACTCAGTCATCTGCTTCGTATGCGTGTCGATCACCCGAACGCCGGTGGCTTTTTTCTTTGCATCGTCATAGATAATTGAATGCACGACCGAATCAGGCCGCAGGGTTAGGTTACCCGTTTTGGCCGCCCACGGTAGGGTCGACGAATTGCTGCTGAAATACGCGCCGTAGGGGCAACCCCGGTAACACAAATGCCGCGCCTGGCACTGCGCCCGGCCCTGGTCAAAATGAATTTGCTGCGGGTCGGTCAGGTGAGCGCACCGGCCAATGATCACGTGCCGATCCTTGTAGCTATCAGCGACGCGTTTCTGAATGTGCTTTTCGAGGCAGTTCAGTTCCCACGGCTTCAGAAACTCACCATCGGGCAGGGTTTCCAGCCCATCTTTATTACCGCTGATGCCCACGAACTTTTCGACGCGGCTGTACCAGGGCGCAATGGCCTCGTAGCGAATGGGCCAGTCGACAGCGGCCCCGTCGCGGGCATTGGCCTCGAAGTCGAACCGGCTCCAGCGCTGCGTTTGCCGCGCCCAGATCAGCGACTTCCCTCCCACCTGATAGCCTTTGATCCAGTCGAACGGTTTTTCCTGAACGTATGGGTGCTCCGCATCTTTGGCAAAAAACTGCTGCGTTCCCTCATCCAGCGCGTAACACTTGGTAGCAATGGGATTTTCGTTTTTGAAGGCGTCCGGCATTCGGCCCCGGTGCGGAAAGTCCCATGGGTTGAGCGTAGCGGTTGGGTAATCGACAATGTGCCGCACGTCGCGTCCGCGTTCCAGCACGAGCGTTTTCAGGCCTTTTTCGCACAATTCTTTAGCCGCGTAGCCCCCACTAATCCCCGACCCAATCACGATGGCGTCGTACGAATTCACTTTCTGGGCGTCGCCGTTGATAGTCATATAACTGCCCTTTTTAAGGTTACGATATTACGCATTAATTGCCCGGTAGCCAAAGCCTATCATTTTACTCGATTTTGTAAACAACCGCTGTTGGTTTTGGCTTACTCCCCAAAGTACAACCCAAACGCAACGTATGGAAAACCAGATCAAACCCCAACATCAGGACCAGCACCCCGGCCTGACGGAGGAAATGGACCCTAAACCCAAGTATATCCGGCATTTATACGTCGGGGCCGACAAACTCAAAGACAAAGTTGCGCTTGTTACGGGCGGTGACAGCGGTATTGGCCGGGCCGTTGCCATTCATTTCGCCCGCGAAGGAGCCGATGTCGCCATCGTGTATACCCCCGAAGAAGAGCAAGACGCACAGGAAACGAAGCAGTTGGTCGAAGCCGAAGGGCGGCAGTGCCTGACGCTGGCGGGTAACCTTCGGGAGTTAGCCTTCTGCGAACAAGTAGTCGCGGATACGGTGGCTCGGTTTGGCAAACTGAATATTCTGGTCAACAATGCGGCCGTGCAGTATCAGCACGAAGACATTACCCAAATTCGCGACGAGGACCTGCTGAAAACCTTCGAGACCAACATCTACGCGCAGTTTCGGGTTACGAAAGCCGCCGTGCCCCATTTGCACGAGGGAGACAGCATTATTAATACAACGTCCATCACCGCTTACCAGGGCCGCGCCGACCTACTCGATTATTCATCCACGAAGGGGGCGATCATGACCTTCACGCGGGCGTTGTCCAGCAATCTGGCGTCTAAGAAGATACGGGTTAACGCCGTAGCGCCCGGACCAATCTGGACGCCACTCATCCCGTCGTCGTTCCCAAAAGCGCAGGTGGCCATGTTCGGCAAAGACGTACCCATGAAGCGCCCCGGACAGCCGAGCGAAATCGCCCCGGCCTACGTTTATCTGGCATCGGAGGATGCATCGTACGTAACTGGCCAGGTTATTCACCCCAACGGAGGCACGATTGTAAATGGTTAAATTAGTTTGTAGTTCGTGGTTTGTCGTTAGCACTAACGACAAACCACGAACTACAAACCACAAACTGAATACTACGTTATGGAGCAAATGGAAATTGAAACTAAGCCCCAGCATCAGAATGCACAGCCGGGCTTAGAGTCGCAGATGGACCCGCAGCCCATCTACATACGCGACGATTACAAAGGAACTGGAAAATTGAAGGAAAAAGTCGTCCTGATTACGGGCGGAGATTCGGGCATTGGCCGGGCTGTGTCGGTGCATTTCGCCCGTGAAGGGGCCGACGTGGCCATCATGTACCACCCGCGTGAGGAGGAAGACGCCCAAAAAACCGCGTCGTTAGTGCGCATAGAAGGGGTCCGCTGCCTGCTGCTGCCGGGCGACCTGCGTTTCCTGGCCTCCATTCGGCAGTCGGTGGCTAAGGTTATCAGCGAGTTCAACCGGATCAATATTCTGGTTAACAACGCGGCTAATCACGTGGAGCAGAAGGAGTTCACCGATATTTCGGACGAGCAGATGCGCGACACCTTCGAGATCAACATCCTGGCGATGTTCCGGTTGACCAAAGAGGTGCTGCCCCACATGGCTGCTTACGACAGCATCATCAACACCACGTCGGTCGTGTCGTACCGGGGCAGCGAATCGCTGATCGACTACGCGTCTACCAAAGGGGCCGTCACGTCGTTCACGCGCTCATTGTCGCAGAACTTAGCCGACCGCAGCATCCGCGTCAACGGCGTGGCTCCCGGCCCAATCTGGACCCCGCTCATCGTGTCAACCAAAACGCCGGAGGAAGTAGCCAAATTTGGTAAGGATACGCCGATGGAGCGCCCCGGACAACCCGCCGAACTGGCCCCGGCCTACGTCTTCCTGGCGTCGGAAGATGCCTCGTACATAACCGGGCAGGTGATGCACGTGAACGGGGGCGAAGTGATTAATTCGTGATGTGAGACTGAAAAAACTTTGCCAAAGTTTAACCGGACCGCGCAGGTTTTGGCAAAGTTGATTGTCTAACTTTAAAGCCCTTCCGACACATTCGTCAGAACGGCTTTTGTTATGGAAACTCCCCTCGCCAACAGTCAGTTAACCGCCCACCCTGTTCCCCTCCACCCTGGCCTGCCGGTGCTGGGCAACACACTCGCGTTCCTTCGCAACCCACTGGGTATTCTGCATACGCTGCAACAGCGGTACGACCGTGTAGTGCACCTGCGCATTGGGGGGCGCCATCAGTATCTGGTTATGCAGCCCGAAGATGCCAAGCATGTTTTGCAGGAGAATCACCGCAACTACGGCCGCTCCCCGGCGTTTAACATACTGAAAATTTTTCTGGGCAACGGTCTGTTAACCAGCGAGGGCGATTTCTGGCGTCGGCAACGGCGGCTGGCGCAACCGGCGTTTCACCGGCAGAAGTTAGCAGCACTGGCCCAAACGATGATCCACGAAACGGCCGACTGGGTGGACGAATTAGGTCAGTTTGACCACCGGCAACCCGTCAATGTATCGCAGGCGTTTATGGACGTGACCATGCGCATCGTTTGTAAAACGCTGTTCGGCTCCGATGTGGTTGGTAAACTCGACGGTCTGTCGTCGGCCCTCGACACGCTACAGTACTACGCCAATCAACGGATGCTGTCGCCTATTCGGTTTCCGATGCACTGGTCAACGCCCGCTCACGTACGGTTCCGGAAGGCGGGGGTGCTGGTCGATTCGTTTATTTACAACGTCATCAATCAACGCCGGGGAGAGAACGCCGACAACCGCGACGACCTGCTGGCCATGCTCCAGAGTGCTCAGGACGAAGATACGGGTGAGCAGATGTCCGATCAGCAACTGCGCGATGAATGCGTGACGCTCTTTGGGGCCGGTCACGAAACCACCGCCGTTTCAATGGCTTGGACACTCCACTTGCTCAGCCAACACCCCCATGTGCTGGCCCGGCTACAAACTGAAGCTAAAACAGTACTGGGTGGTGCCCGAACGCCCCCACCCGACGCGTTTCGGGCGTTACCCTACGCCATGCAGGTCGTGCAGGAGTCGCTCCGGCTGTATCCACCAGCCTGGATTATGAGCCGGTTGGCCCTCGCCGACGACCCCATCGGTCCTTATACCATCCCAGCCGGAACGACTGCATTGGTCAGCCCGTACCTGCTACACCGCGACCCGGCCAGTTGGCCTGATCCTGACCGGTTCGACCCCGACCGATTTGCGCCGGGTCCCGGCGGGGAACCGCACGAGAGGCCGGGTGCGGGTGGCGCACAACCTGGTGATGATCGGCATTCGTATGCATATCTGCCTTTTGGGGGTGGACCGCGCTTGTGCATTGGCAATCAGTTTGCGCTGATGGAGATGCAAATTCTACTGGCCATGCTGGCGCGAACGTTCGCGATTGCTCCCGTAGCGGGCTGGAAAATTGAGCCACAACCCTTGATTACGTTACGTCCTAAACGCCCAATTCATGTTTACCTGAGTAAGTGAAATTACACTTTACCAGGAACTTGTGCAGCTAAGCGTTTCACAGCACCCTTCAAAACATAAACCGTAGACCGTCAAAGGTCATATTTGCATTTCTGCTGTGAAACACGATTGCATCTTTCGTAGCGGGGCTTGACTTTGTGGTCACTATAGCCAAACTTAGACAGTCCATTGATGTTCTGTTTCAATTCACCTTTAAAAGCGACACAATGAGACTACAAATGCACGCCGTTAAGTTCACGGCCGATCAAAATCTGCTTGATTTCATCCAGGCAAAACTTGATAAGTTAGACACCTTTCACGACCGTATCATCGGTGGAGAGGTGTTTCTGAGATTAGAGGGGGCCGACTCCAACAAGGTGAAGGAGAAAGTCGTGGAAGTTCGCCTGACGATTCCCGGCAAGGAGTTGTTTGTGAAGGAACACGACAAAAGCTTCGAGAGCGCCACCGACCGGGTGCTCGATGTGCTGAAAGATAAACTCGTTCGCTGTAAACAGAAACGAAGCGATTTCTCCAGCCCGGCCATTACGGAGGCTAAATCCAGACAGGAAGAAGAGGTTTTTGAACCTGACGAGCTATAGAGCGTTTTGCTCCTGAATGACAAAAGCCACTCCAAACGGGGTGGCTTTTGTCGTTTATGTACCTACGGGCTGAAGCCCGTATCGTAATATTGAGAGGCTACGGGCTGAAGCCCGTAGGTACATAAACTATAGCCCAAACGCTGTTTTTACCTGGTCGACAAAGTCAAGTTTCTCCCAGGTGAACAACTCGACTTCAACAGTTTTGGTGTGCCCGTTGGACCCGAACGTCTTGGTCACAATCTCATTCTTGCGGCCCATGTGACCGTAAGCGGCCGTTTCGGAGTAGATGGGATTGCGGAGTTTCAGCCGCTGCTCAATGGCGTATGGGCGCATGTCGAACAGTTGCGCGATTTTTTCGGCAATGACGCCGTCGTGCATGTCCACTTTAGCCGTGCCGTAGGTGTTTACGTATAAACCACACGGTTTGGCCACGCCAATGGCGTAGGATACCTGCACCAGCACCTGATCGCAGAGGCCGGCAGCAACGAGATTTTTGGCAATATGGCGCGTTGCGTAAGCCGCTGACCGGTCCACTTTCGAGGGGTCCTTGCCCGAGAAAGCTCCCCCACCGTGCGCACCCTTGCCACCGTACGTATCGACAATAATTTTGCGACCCGTCAGGCCCGTATCGCCGTGTGGTCCGCCAATAACAAACTTACCCGTTGGATTTATGTAGTAGGTAATGTCGCCATCAAACAACCCGTGCAGCTCAGCTTTCTGGGCGGCTTTCACGCGGGGAATAACAATGTTGATGATGTCCTCACGAATCTTGGCCAGCATGGTTAAGTCGTCGGCAAAGTCATCGTGCTGCGTCGAAACGACGATGGTGTCGATGCGAATGGGCTGATCATCGTCGGAATATTCGATGGTCACCTGCGACTTGGCGTCGGGGCGCAGGTAAGGCATCAGGTCGGTTTCGTGGTTGCGGATGGTCGACATCTCGCGCAGGATGGCGTGGGCCAGATCCAGCGGCAGCGGCATGTAATTGTCGGTTTCGTTGGTTGCGTAACCAAACATCATGCCCTGATCGCCCGCGCCCTGTGCGTTAGCCAGACTTTCGAAATCATTGCTGTCAGCCTGACGGTCAACGCCCTGATTGATGTCGGCCGACTGGTCGTGCAGGGCCGAAAAAATTCCGCACGAGTTGGCCTCGAACATGTATTCGCTCTTGGTGTAGCCAATTTTGCGGATAACGTCGCGGGTGATTTTCTGAACGTCTAAGTAGGTATCGGTTTTGATTTCGCCCGCCAGCACAACCTGACCGGTTGTCACGAGGGTTTCGCAGGCTACTTTACTGGACGGATCGAACGCTAAAAAATTGTCGATCAGGGCGTCGGATATTTGATCAGCGACTTTGTCAGGATGTCCTTCAGAAACGGACTCGGACGTAAAGAGGTAGGGCATTAGTAGCTCCGTATGACTTGGTTTGAACGCACAAAGCTAACGGTTTCCGGACAGAGGGCAAGCACCCGCACCGAACCGATTTAGCAAGCAGCTGGTCATCCGATCAGTTTCCGGCGCAGCACATCGAAAAAAGCGACGGTGAAGGGCCACGACGGATACGTAGCGAAAAACCGTAGCTCGTCGATAAACCCAGTGTCTTCATCTAAGAACCGAAATGCGTCGACGGGCCGATTTTTCGCGTAAAACCGCGTAAATATATCGTCGGCGGGGTGGCGATTCTTCTCCAGTACGTTCAGCAGCACACTATCATAAAGTTTAAACCGGCGGCTGAACCACGATGGCTTACGATTGGGCTTGCCCGTTTGGACTAAGTTACGGACAATGTCGCGCAGGTACTGTTGCGTACGCTGGAACGTGTAACCCGTTGAGGCTTTCGTATGCCCACCCGACGTACCAATCCGAACAATGTGCTCCGAGGGATTTTCCTGGGTCTTCGTGTCGCTCATGGGAATAACACCGTATTCGGTTTCCGTAATCTGGTACGTACCCGTATCCAGAAAACGGTTAATGTAGCGCCGGATGTCGGCGTCGTATTCCGCGTCCGTCAGTAGTTTATCGTTGAAGAGAGTAAACTCAACGAGGGCCGTCTTCGCATCAAATGGCATCACATACACGAACCGGCAATCGCCGTGCTGCTCCACCCGAAAATCCATTATTTCGGGCTTCTCCGGATCAAAACAAGGCTTCTCCGTATTGATTACCCAGCCCTTAAAATGCTGGAGGAGGTTATGGTTCCTCGGCTGATCGGTTTTGAGCGCAAATGTGCTGTCGAACACGTAATCGGCGATATACGGCTCGTCGTCGGCAATAACGAAACCGCCCTGGGGCGTGTCTTTTATTCGGTTAATGGTGGCCTGACGGCGTTCGATATTGGGCCACTTTCCCAATTCATTCTGCACGAAGGTGTAGAAGTCGATTCCCCGCAGCATCTTGTACTGATAGGTGCCGAGGTCGAGCGGACCAGCGTGGGTGGTGCCGTGGAAACTAACCGTGTTCCACCGCCGAAACATGATCGACTCGAACGGCCCGGCTCCATTTTCCCAAAAGCACCACGTCCGGTCGTTGCGGTTTTTCTGGTCGCGGTCCAAAATCAAAATCGACCGGTTGCGCAAGGGTGACTGCGTAATATAATACGCCAGACTCAATCCCGCCATGCCACCTCCGGCGATAATAAAGTCGTATTTTTTCATGCAGCAAAATAAAAGTCCGAACCGTCGGCCCGGACTTACTTCTATAAATAACGGCAATCGTCAATTGTTTGCAAAGGAACGGCTAAACTTACACATGCACGTGCTTTTCGGCGTGGTAGCTCGACCGCACCAGCGGCCCCGATTCTACGTATTTCAGACCCCGCATCAGGCCCTCTTCCTTATACATCGCGAACGTTTCGGGATGAATCCACTCAATCACCTCATGGTGCATCTTGGTCGGTTGCAGGTATTGACCCAAGGTAAGAATGTCCAGCCCATTCATGGCAAGATCGTCCATTGCTTTGAATACCTCTGCCTGCGTTTCGCCCAAGCCGAGCATAATGCCCGACTTAGTGCGCTGTCCGTAGGCTTTTGTCCGGCGAACCTGCTCCAGACTCCGCTCGTAGCGGGCCTGCGGCCGAACGCGCCGGTAGAGCCGCTCCACAGTTTCCATATTGTGCGACACCACTTCCTGACCAGCCGAAATCATGCGTTCCAGGGCGTCCCAATTGCCTTTAGTGTCGGGAATAAGCGTTTCGATAGTCGTTTGAGGAGATGCTTCTTTGATAAGCCGCACCGTTTGATACCAGATTTCGGCACCCCGGTCTTTCAATTCGTCACGGTTAACAGAGGTGATTACGGCGTGTTTGACTTTCATCAGCACAATGGCTTCGGCCACGCGCCGGGGTTCGTCCGTATCGTATTCATTGGGCCGCCCCGTAGCCACGGCGCAGAACGTGCAGCTTCGGGTGCAGATATTGCCCAGAATCATGAACGTGGCCGTACCGGCACCCCAGCATTCGCCCATATTGGGGCAGTTGCCGCTTTCGCAGATGGTGTGGAGTTTATGCTCGTCCACCAATTTGCGCACTTTGGCATACTCAGGACCGATAGGCAGCTTTACCCGCAGCCAGTCGGGACGTTTTTTCCGTTGTTCGGAGGGTATAACGGGTAGTTCGATCATGGGGCCTCATTCCTTTCCCTTAAAATTCGTTTTTGGGGCGTAAAGTTCTCTATAAATGTATAATGGTTAATGCACAATGAATAATGACAACTCGGTCATTATTCATTGTGCATTAACCATTATACATTGGTTTTACTTCTTGTTTCCGAAAAACAGGGTAATGTAGCCTGAGGTGAAAAAGCTACGGTTACCGTCAGTGCGATTACCACCAGCGACTGTGTTCGGGATAATTACGATCTTGTTAGGAAACGCTTCCGCCAGAAAACCTATTTCAAGACCTGTTGTGTTGGTTCGGAATGCACTAAGTTCAAAGCTGAGCGCTGCCTTTACGTTCAGCCCAAGGGTAAATTTGGACTCGTCGATACCCTGGAAGAAATTGCCTTTTCCGGTTACATTTTCACCGGTGGGCGTTGTGGAACCATTCACCTGCGAAGCCGGAACCTGCCGGGTGGTGTTGCCAAACGATACTTCGAGGTAATACGGCTTTATAATTCCCAGCGAAGGTCCACCCGCCAGAATACCACTGACCGAGATACCGTCGTCGGCATCTCGCTGGAATAATTTGACCTCCCGGCCATACTGAGGGCGCAGAACAAAGAGGTAGTTTTCTTTGCCGTCAATGAACCGTGACCCAAACGAACTAATGGACGACTGAATCTCCTTGGGGTGTCTCACATTCACCAGTTCAACGCTCAGATAGCGGTACTGAGGCATTCCCAGTAAAGTGCCGGACAGAAGTTTAGACTGCCGAAACGAAAACCCACCGATAATGCCGGAATTGGTACTCGTGGTGACACCAAACGTCGTTATGGTGCGGTAATCTTCGTCCTCTGAGTCAGTCGATTGTGCGTAGGAGACCTGCGCCAGCGGCAGCAGACAGCTCAGTACAATCCCAGCCAGTATGTATAGTGTTCTCATTTTTTATAAAATCATGAATTAAAGCTAATCAATTTACCAGTCTTCACAAAATCGTGCCGCACTATTAGCGTAACCAATTGATAATTTATATGTTTGACGGTAAAGTCAGTCAGTTAGTCAGTTAACCAGTCAGTGAGTAGCTGACCGCACCGGCGGACCGGCGTACTTTACTGATCAACTCATCAACTGTCCAACTGACTATCTGTTTTTATGGCAACCATTCATATCGACTACCTCGGCGGATTACGCACGGACTGCGCCCATCTGCAATCCGGCACCCACATCAACACCGACGCTCCCACCGACAATCAGGGCCGGGGCGAGGCCTTCTCCCCTACCGACTTAGTGGCCAACGCGCTCGGTACGTGCATTATTACGACGATGGCGATTTTTGCCCAGCGCGACGGCATTGATTTGACGGGCAGCGCACTCGACGTCACAAAAGTTATGACCAGCCAGCCGCCCCGTCGCATCGCCCGCATCGAAATCGACCTTACGCTTCGCGCCAATCCCCTGCCCGACGATGACACCCGCGCCCGCCTGGAGAACATAGCCCATACCTGCCCCGTGGCCATCAGTCTGCACCCCGACGTGGAGCAGGCGGTGAGCATTCGGTGGGAAGCGGGGGTTTTAGTATAGGTCGAGAAAGTAGTAAAAGCAGTTGTCCAGATTCGATTCCCTCGAATCGATCAACGCTGAAACAGAGCAAACAATCCTTTCTTCGCCTTTAAGCGCACCACCTGCCCGGAATTTTTGGCGTTGAATTTTTCCACAATGTCGAGTTCGTACTGCCGGAAAAATTCTGGGTCGAAGTTGGCTTGCGGCAGGTGTTCCAGCACGTGTTGAATCGATTTTTCGTCCGTAATCCACTGCTGCCAAACGGCCTGCCGCTGCCGGATGCCGAGGGTGTTCATGCCCGTAACGGCCTGATTGTCGGCCCGGTAGTTGATGCGTAGGGCAATTTTTCCGGTCGGGTGCTCCCAGTAAAACGTCTGCTCGGACTCGTCTTTGGGTAGAAAGGCCGCTACATTTCCGTACGTCTGATACTCAATATCGAAGAACTTGGCCGAGTTAAAAAAAACGCCCGGCTGATACGCGTTTTTTTTACCAGTAATCGTCTGCGCCACAGTTTCGCCCATCATCTGGCCAGCGTACCAGATTTGTTCCAGCGGTTTGCGTCCCGGCGGGGGTGTTCGGTGCTGAACACAGTCGCCGATAGCGTAGACACCGGGGAGGTTCGTTTCCAGCCGTTCATTCACCAATATGCCCCGGTCGGTTTCCAGAGCCGTGTTTTTGAGGAAATCAATAGCAGGACTAACGCCAACAGCAATACCAACAAACTGCGCAGGAATCGTTTCTCCGCTTTTCAATACCAACGCCCCAACGCGACCACTGCCATCATCCTGAATTTCGGCCAGTTCAGTCTCAGTGCGTAAGTCAACGTGGTGTTCGCGGATGTGGCGCGTTACTAAGGCCGACTCTTCGGCGGGCAATACGCTGCTCCAGAAGCTTTTCTCGCGTACCAGAAACGTGACGTGGATACCCCGCGACAGCAGCATTTCACACAACTCAATCCCAATCAGTCCGCCCCCCACGACCACCGCCTGCCGGATGCCTTTCGTGTCGGCTTCCATCCGGTCGAGGTCGGGCTTGCCGTAAAGTCCCTGTACTCCCCGCAACGCCTGACCTGGCCAACCAAAGAAGTTAGGCTTGGAACCAACCGCGAGAATAAGTACGTCGTATTGAAGCGTTTGGGTGTCGCCGTATTTAAGCGTTTTGTGGTCAAAGTCGATTTCCGTCACCTGCGTTCGTAGCAGCTCGATCCGGTTTTTTTGCCAGAACCAGTCTTCGTAGGGCTTCGTATGGTGAAACTCCAAGTGGCCCATATACACGTACATCAGCGCGGTACGGGAGAAAAAATGGTCGGTTTCGGACGAAATAACCGTAATCCGGTCGTCGCTCAGTTTGCGAATTTCGCGGGCGGCTGTAATACCGGCAATGCCGTTGCCGAGAATGACAATGTGACGCATAAGAAACGTAAATAGATTATCAAAGTACGGCAATAGATGGCAGTCGGTTAGTCGGGTCGCCGACAGAATACCATAAAAAAAGCCGATTCCCATAAGGATCGGCCACAAACCTGCCTGGGTCGAAGTAAGATCTATCTAATTTCGTTTCTCGCGGGTCATCGACATCGACGCCCCCGTGCCGCGCCGGGCCTGCATTTTCTGCAAGCGAGCCGCGTCCTGCTGCGACACAATCTGTAAGGCCGAATACTCAGTCTTGCCCGTAATGAGCGGGAAGCCTGCCACCCGCTGGGCCGATGAACAGTGAACGCATGTTTTAGCCGTTGGCAGCGCTTTCAAACGCGCTTCAGGAATTGAGTTACCACATCTTACACAGTACATAACGTTGCTTGGTTGCTTATCTAAAAAACACCAATACGCGCTGGAAAGTGCCTTTTTGCGTATTTTAATCCTCCCAAACGATTACTTCCTCGCGCCCGAACCACGGCTCGTACTGCGTTTGGTAGCGGGCGTCGATCACGTTGCGTTTCATTTTCATGGTCGGCGTCATCAGGTTGTTTTCTACCGTCCAGGGTTCTTTCATCACGATCAATTTACGGACGCGCTCGTAGTTGTGAACGCGCTCGTTGAGGGTATCGAGCGTCTGCTGAAGTCCCTGCGCTACGGTTTGCCGGTCGGCCTGACGGGCGGCTTCCGATAGGACGATCAGCGCAATCGGCTGGGGAAGCTGCTGACCCGTTACGCACACCTGCTCGATGTGGTTGTTTTCGGCAAAGCCAAACTCGATCTGCGACGGAGCAATGTACTCGCCTTTGGGGCTTTTGTACATTTCCTTCACGCGGCCCGTGATGCGCAGAAACCCCTCGCTGTCTACCTCGCCCACGTCGCCGGTGTAGAGCCAGCCGTCTTTTATCGTTGCCGCCGTCAGGGCCGGTTCGCGGTAATAGCCGAGCATGTTCCAGCGAGATTTGGTTTGTACTTCGCCCGTTTGCGGATCGGTGCGGACGGCCATACCGTCATTAATCCGCCCAACGGTGCCGTCCTTGATTTTGTCGGCGGGCATCATCGACACCGCGCCGAGGTTTTCCGTCATACCGTAGGCTTCCTGAATAACGATGCCCAGACGCCGAAACCACTGAATCAAGGAAATGGGCATGGGCGCGGCTCCGGTGATGATGACTTTAGCGTCGTTGAGACCCAGCCCCTGCCGGATTTTACGCTTTACAATGCCCGACAGAATGGGAATTCGCAGCATTGTGTCTAATTTCTTCTGCGGCATTTTTGCCAGAATGCCCATCTGAAATTTCGTCCAGATGCGCGGCACCGCCAGAAAGTGCGTAGGGCGGGCTACGGCTAAGTTTTTGGCGAACGTTTCCAGCGATTCGGCGAAGTAAATGGTTCCCCCTGTGGCCACACCCGTGGCTTCGACCACGTTGCGTTCGGCGATGTGGCAGAGTGGCAGGTAAGAGAAAAAACGTGTTTCGGCGATATCGTAGCGCATTTGCTCCTGTGTTTTGCCCATCACTTCGGCCACCGAGTCGTACGTTATCATGACGCCTTTAGGATTACCCGTGGTGCCCGACGTGTAAATGATCGTGAACAAATCGTTCAGGTCCGGCAACGGATTTCCGGTCATGGGCGCGTAATTAGCCAGTACGTCGTCCCACTGAACAGCATCGGCATCAACGGAGGGAAAACCAGGTGCATAAGACGGAAAAGCAATCTTGTGTACGTCCGTCGGCACCCCCGACTTCACACCGTCCCAGCCATCTAATTTTCCCACAAACAGCGCCCGGCATTCACTGTGCTCCAGCACCTGCCGAAGCTGTGGTCCGGTGAGCGTTGGGTAAAACGGCACCGACACATGGCCGCTCATCAGAATGGCCAGGTCGGCAATGAGCCAGTGGGCGCAGTTTTTGGATACTAAGCCGACATTGCTTTTCGGCGGCAACCCAATTGAGTTGAGATAGGTAGCCAGAATGCGGGCCTGACGACCCACTTCAGCCCAGGTGAAATCGACAAACGCGTCGCCGATGGGCTGGCGCAGAAAAATCCTGGCAGGCTGTGACTGTTCCCACTTATAAAAACAGCCAATGAGCGTGTCTACCTGCTGATCGGTACGGACGAGCGTTTCCATCAATTAGTCAATTTATTCCGTGAAATCTTATAAATTGATTTAAGACGAAAGTTCGGCTGAAATACTCGTAATGAAGCACACAAAGCCGAAAACTCACCCTTTTTTCCGGGTTCTTCGCCACCGCTTATAATCGGCAGTGAAGCTGTCGAGAAAGAACGACGGACCGGCCGAGATGTATAAGCCGGAATAATTGATCTGACTGGCGGGAATGTCTTTTTTGAGAACGAAGCGGTAGCCAGTCAGTACGCTGAAGCCGAACCAATGAAACGGCCGAAACCGGCGCAGTTTGGGAAACTGATACAACGCCTGCGCACCAACCCCGGCAGGCAGAAAAAATCCCCTCGCTATTTCGTTTTCGAGCGATTGGTCATTTTTGCGTTCGTAGCGCGAGTGGCCATACCCCACCTCAATTGGCAAACTGATCTGAATTGCTCCTTTGCGAAACAAATAAGGCTCAAAAAAAGCAGTTGCAATGCGCAGGCGACGCGTAATGGCTTCCGATGTACCCGGCAATAAGCCCGGCTGGGTTAGGGTCTGATTAACGAAATAAAAACCGACTCCTGCTTTGAAGGCGGCCGACCTCCCTTCAGAATCAACCTTGCGTGGGTGCCGGGACGGGAACAGTAATCCCGCCCGAAGTCCGTAGACAGGCACCGGAATACGGCGTCCATCAGCGTTACGCGTGTCGTTGAAAAAGAAAAAACGCTGGTCGGTAGAACCCGTGACAGTGGGTGACTTGGAACGGGCGGTGCCGACCGAATCGGGCGATGTGTTCGTTGCGGGAGACGGGTAAGCGGACTTTTCGACGGATATGTTAGTTTGAGCTGACGCAAGTGAACCAACGCCCGCCCAGATTACGCTGAGCAGCAGTACATGCCAAAACCAGTTCCCGTTTACCATAGTAGTAATGAACTTATAACCCGTAAACTGCCCGATGGTTAATCAGGGCGGTCGGTCACTAATTTTTGAGTAACTTTCTACTGAACAACTGGTTGCCTGGTATCACCCAACTCATGCAGCATTATGGCAACTAAATCAGAGGGATCGTCAACGACGACCGCCAAAAAGAAAAGCAGCAAGAACGACAATTATGACAAACCCGACCTGCGCGAAAAGCTCAAGGAGGAAATCAAAGCGGGCGACAAAGGAGGCAAACCCGGCCAGTGGAGTGCCCGCAAAGCGCAGTTGCTAACTCATGAGTACGAAGCAGCCGGGGGTGGCTACCTCAGCAACGAACGGACCGAGTCGCAGCAGCATTTACAAGAATGGACCGATCAGGATTGGCGAACTGAAGACGGCAAGCCAGCGGACAAAGGTGACAAAACAGCCCGTTATTTACCCACTGAGGCCTGGGAAAAATTGACACCGGCGCAGCGCAAAGCCACCAACGCCAAAAAACTGAAAGGTTCTGAAGAAGGAAAAAGCCGCGTTCCTAACACGAAGAAAGCCAAAGAAGCCCATAAAGAGGTGAGTGAGTAGAGAAGTTTGTAGTTTGTGCGGGCGCAGGGGTTTCTGGCTCCCTACCAGCAGCGAGCGTATTGGGGCTGGGTCGGCACGGTCATGCTGGTCGACTATGAAACCTCGCCCGTTGGCCCCTACCAGGAATTGCTATTCGTTCCGGGCCTGTTTCGATTTGGCGATACGACCAGTTTCTCTATCGCCAAAATATACGTGTCGACCCGCGCCAGCGTCTGGAACGGTCGTCAGAATTGGGGAATCCCAAAGGAACTGGCCCACTTTTCGTTCGTGCTGAATTCCGACGGCAGCCGGACGATTTCGGTGCGATGGGGAGTCACTCCTCTCGTTGCGGGCTACTCCCTGGGGCCCTCGCTTCCCAATCACGACCAAACTCGTGCCCGGCTTTCGCGTGGCGCAGGAACCATTAACGGCCAATGGTTTCGCTCCTGAACCGGCGGGCGGTTTGCTGCTGACCCGCCCGTCGGCGGCTGGTTCGGCCCGGCTGACTTCCCTTTCCCAACTGCACATGAATCCGGCTTTATTTCCTGATCTTAAACAGGTGAAACCGCTGATCGTGTTGACGGTCGAAAACTTCGGGATGACGTTTCCTTCACCCCAGCCCTGCTAACGGCCGGCCGACCTTCCCCGCCCGGTGCAACTCCGATTGGGCGTAAATCCGGCAGCTTAACCAAAAGTTACATAAGTAGAACATCGTTGAACGCGTGCTTTGTGGGACATTGTTATACTGCTATATCTTGTTCCCAAAACCATACTCTGTCTACACCGTCGAGGAATTTGCCCTCGATGACCTGTTTGTTCGTTGGGTGCAGCACCCCAGCGACGAGGAGGTAGCCGCGTATTGGCAAGGCTGGCTCAGTAACAACCCGCACTGTGTCGAAACCGTCGAAGCAGCTCGCGAACTGGTACACACGGCATCGCTGCCCACCAGCACCTCGCTGTCTACCGGCGACGTATCGTCGGTATGGGGGCGCATCCGGGAGTCGCTCCGAACGATGGAAGATGTCCGGCCGCTGCAACCCGATGTGCGGGCGGTGGTGGGCTGGTGGTATTTTCTGCGTACAGTGGCCGCCACATTTGGACTGATTCTGCTCGTTGGCTGGGCTGTGTGGATGCAATACGGTCCTGGCCAATCCATTCAAACCATCCGAACCAGCCTGGGCGAAACCCGTACCATCCGCCTACCCGACAACTCCGCCGTTACCTTACACGCCAATAGTTCGTTGCGCTACGCCCGGCGGTGGTCCGACGAATCGCCGAGGGCCGTCTGGCTACAGGGTGAGGCCGATTTTTCGGTCGTTCACCGGACCGACACATCGTCAGCGCGGCTGTTCCGGGTGCATACCAGCGATCTTACTGTCGAAGCCGTGGGCACGGCTTTCCGGGTGCGCCAACGGCCCGAGTGCACCCATGTTGCCCTAACATCGGGAAAGATAAACTTACTACTGAATCAACAGAAGCCCATTCGGCTCCAGCCCGGCGACTCGGTGGAGGTAACCGCCGGATTTGTACAAACTTTACCTTAATCAATATCCATTTAACGCTGTACCTGTAATGCATAAAACTAATACCAAATCAACGCGGCCGTGGCTTCCTTTACTTAGCCTGACCGCCCTAACGCTGCTGGCGCAACCTGCGCTGAGCGCTTCGCCCACGCCCCAGTTGGCCACCGAAAACCCCGCTCAGGAACGGACCGTGAGCGGCCGGATTCTTTCCAGCGACGACAACGCGGCTCTGCCCGGCGTTAACGTGGCCGTAAAAGGTACAACGCGCGGTACCACTACTGATGCCAATGGCGACTACCGCATTGCCGTTCCGAATAATCAGGCTGTGCTCGTTTTTTCGTCCGTCGGATTCGTTTCTCAGGAAGCAACCGTTGGCAACCGGTCGAGTGTTAACTTGACTTTAGCGGCTGACGACCGGTCGCTGAACGAAGTCGTCGTCGTCGGCTATGGTACGCAGAAAAAGAGTCAGACGACCGGTGCCATCTCGTCGGTAAGCGCTAAGGAGATTGCTGAACTGCCCATTACCAACGCCCGGCAGGCCTTGCAGGGCCGGGCCGCCGGGGTCGACGTGATCCAGAACGGCAGCAAGCCCGGCGCGGGGGTAACGGTCAGGATTCGTGCCCGCCGGTCCATCAACGCCAGCAACGATCCCCTGTACGTACTCGACGGAATTCCATTAGCGGGTAACATCGACGACGTAAACCCGAATGACATCGCCGGTATTGAAATTCTGAAAGATGCTTCAGCCACCGCTATTTACGGGTCGCGGGGAGCCAACGGGGTCGTTATTGTTACAACCAAGCGGGGTAAAGCGGGCAACACGGTCGTAGCCTATGATGGTTATTACGGCACGTCAAGCCCACTCAGCCTGATCGACGTGATGGATGGTCCGCAGTTCGCCGAATACAAACGCGAGTCGCGCCGGGCTTTGGGTACGGGCGTAGGCGGCTACAAGGATGCCAACGGGGCTGCGGTCCCAAGCGGCCAGACGAATGCATTCGCCGATAACGCCCTGTTCGAGGCTGTTGAAAAAGATGCTATTGCGCAGGGCCGCTCGACGGATTACCAATCGTTTCTTCTGCGGACGGGGCGCATTCAAAGCCACAACGTATCGGTGCTGGGTGGCTCCGAGAAAACGCAGTTTGGCCTGTCGGTCGGCTATTTTAACGAAGTGGGCATTATTAAAAACCAGGACTTCAGCCGTTTCAACTTCCGGCTGGCTATTGACCACCAGATCAACAAGAAACTTCGCGTGGGGTTGACCTCCCTGAGCGCCTACGGCCTGCAAAACGGAGAAAACTTTAACCCCTACGGCGGTGCGCTTCAGGAGAACCCGCTGGGTCGACCTTTCGACGACAATGGCAACCTGATCTTTTTACCCACTCCCGACGGGTTACGGACGAATCCGGCGGCTGAAGTAGTACCGGGTGCTCAAATTGACTTAGTCAAGCGCATTCGGACCTTTAACAGTCTTTACGCCGAGTGGAACATCATTGACGGGCTAAAATACCGGGTCAATTTTGGCCCTGACTTTACCAATCGGCGCATCGGGCGCTTCACGGGTAGCCAGACCAACGCCCGGCGCGGGGGCGACCCAACGGGCTTCACCGGCTACGAGTACCAGTTTAACTACACGCTGGAGAACATCCTGAGTTACCAGAAGTCGTTCGGCGGGGTGCACAACCTGAACGTAACGGCCCTGCACTCGTTTCAGCGCGACGACGTAGAGGGAGGTAGTATCAACGTGACGGGAATTCCGGCCGAAACCCAGCAGTATTTCAACCTCGGCCAGGCAACCATCATTAGTGGCATTAATACTGGTCTGACCCAGTGGACGCTCAACTCGTACATGGGCCGCGTTAACTACGATTACAACGACAAATACCTGCTGACCGTGACGGGCCGCTACGACGGGTCGAGCCGGTTCGGAGCCAACACCAAGTACGGCTTCTTCCCGTCGGCGGCTGTAGGCTGGAACATCAGCAACGAACCATTTATGAAGGGCAGCACCTGGGTCGATTTGCTGAAACTGCGTGCCAGTTACGGCTCCACGGGTAACACGGCCATCAACCCCTACCAGACCCAGACCCTGCTCACCCGCACGACCTACGCCTTTAATGCTACGCCCGCTTACGGCTACCGGCCCAACAGCATCGGCAACGCAGATCTGAAGTGGGAAACGACCACAACCGGAAACATTGGCGTGGACTTCAGCCTGTACCGGGGTCGGGTGTCGGGTTCAATCGAAGCCTACCGGGCCAACACCCGCGACCTACTGCTGTCGGACCAGCTACCATTTACGAGTGGCTACGGTTCGGTACTGCGTAACGTAGGAAAGACCCGCACCGAAGGATTGGAGTTAACCCTCTCGACGGTAAACGTCAAATCGCCGTCGGGTTTCAAGTGGACCACCGACCTCCAGTGGGCACGCAACCGCGAAGCCATCATTGAACTTTTCAATGGTAGAGTCGACGATATTGGCAATGCCCGCTTCATTGGTCAGCCGCTAACGGCTTATTTCGATTACAAGAAAATCGGCATCTGGCAGTCGAACGAAGAAACGCAGGCCGCCAGTTTCGGGCGCAAGGTTGGTGAGATAAAAGTTGAAGACAACAACGGCCGAGCCGCCGACGGCGCACTAACGGGCCAACCCGACGGCAAAATCAACGCCGATGACCGTGTCATTATCGGATCGCAGGTGCCGGAGTTCTCCGCCGGGATGACCAACCGCTTCAGCTACAAAGGGTTTGACCTGTCGTTCTTCCTGTTTGCCCGCGTAGGCAGCACCATTCGGAGCGGGTTCCACACGGCGTTCAACTCGCTGGCGGGTCGCTATAACAACTTAGACATTGACTACTGGACGCCCAACAACCCGACTAACGAATTCCCACGCCCCAATCAGAGCCAGGAGTTTCCGGTATTTCAGTCTACGTTACAGTACTACAGCGGTACCTTCCTGAAAGTGCGGAACATCAACCTCGGCTACAACGTCCCGGCAGCACTCACTCAGAAACTCCGCATGAGCAGCCTGCGGGTCTTTGCCTCGGCCCAGAACCCGTTCAACTTCTCGGAGTACCGTTCCAAATACAAGGGCATTGACAACGAGTCGTTCGATACGGTCAACGAGGCTCAATCGCCGTCCGTTAAGCAATTTACCGTCGGTATTAACGCTAAATTTTAAGAATCTGATCGTCCATGAAAAAGACATATTTATTTGTTGGAGCGCTTACCACCGGCTTGCTGCTCGGTACAACCGCTTGCAAAGACGTCCTTGTTGAAGTTCCCATCTCGCAGGTTGGGGCGCAGTACATCAACACTGCCGCCGGGTTTGAAGCTGCGGGCCGCGCGGCCTACTCGACCCTGCGCGATTTTTACGGCCGCGAAATTGGCATGAACCTGACTGTTTTCGGCACGGACACCTACACAATGGGTGCCGATGGGGCTTACAAGTTCATGAACCAGTACCTCTCGCAGTTCGACGGGCGGGTAGACATTCTGCGCGATCTCTGGAACAACTTCTACGTCGGCATCAACACGATGAACATCGTCATCGACAACAGCACCGTTGTAACGGGTCTGGATGCTGCATTAGTGAAGCGCCGGGTAGCTGAGATGAAGTTTTTGCGGGCGCACCACTATTTCGTGCTGGTACAAACGTTCGGGGGCGTGGCGCTGCTCACGAAAGGTAATCTGGCCCCCACGAAGGAGTTTTCGCGGGCCTCGGTCAAAGACATCTACGCCCAGATTACGAGCGACCTCGAAGCGGCCATTCCAGATTTGGCTACCCCAACGTCGGACTACGGCCGGGCCACGAAGGGAGCCGCCGAACACCTGCTGGCACGGGTGTACCTAACCAAAGGTACCTCGGAAGCTGCTGCCTCCGACGACTTCACCAAAGCGGCTACGTATGCCAACAACGTGATCAAAAATTACAACTACGCGTTGCTACCTGACTTTGCCAACGTGTTTGCTCAGGGCGGTGGAGAAATCAACAGCGAAGTAATTTTCTCGACCCAGTACACGTCTGACGCACTCACCGCTATTGGAGGAGCCGGGGGTAACCCGGTTCAGGGCAACGGGAATCCAAACAACGTACAGGGTAACCAAACGCACCTGTACTATGGGATGGAGTATGATACGCAGGCGGGTATGCAGCGCGACACGCAAAATGGTCGGCCTTTTAAGCGGTATCGCCCCACGACCTACATGCTCGAAACGGTGTTTGCTCCGGCCAACCGGGTGAACGATTCACGCTACAAAAAGACGTTTAAGGATACCTGGCTCAGCAACCGGCCCGGCACCTTTACGACACCCATTTTCGACGACTCGAAAACGACGCTGACGTTTGCCTCCGGCGACACCACCATTTTCATTCCGGGCTTCGAGATGACGAAAGCTGAGCGGGCCAGACGCAAGTATCAGGTGTTGGTACCGAGCAACTACCGGCCTAACCTGTTCCCGACGCTTCAGAAGTTTCTGGACCCGCTCCGCCCCGACCGGACCTACGAAGCGGGCAGCCGCGACTTCCTGATGTTTCGCTTAGCCGAAACGTACCTGATTCTGGGCGAAGCGCAGTTTAAATCAGGCAAGCTACAGGAAGCCGCCGATGCCTTCAACGTCGTGCGTCGGCGGGCCGCCTGGCCGGGTCGGCAGAGCCAGATGGAGATAACGCCCGCGCAGATCAACATCGACTTTATTCTCGATGAGCGCGACCGCGAACTGGCAGGCGAAATGTTCCGTTGGTTCGACCTCAAGCGCACGGGTAAGCTCATTGAGCGGGTCAAAGCTAACAATACCGATGCCGCAGCGAACATCAAGGACTTCCATGTCTTACGGCCCATTCCGCAGGATCAGATCGACCGCACCGCCAATGGCGCAACGACCTTCCCGCAGAATCCGGGTTATTAATTGGGAGGTGAACAGTTTACAAAGTGCCGGGCACATCAGTCCGGCACTTTATTTTTGCCAAAGTAGAATTGAGTCGTCTTGTTCTTATACTACCGGTTCTCAAACAGAAACGCCATTTTTCACCATCAGTAACCGCTGCCTCAGCTTATACTGATTATTCCTGCCTAACCCTCATGCACGAGACTGTAAACAGACGACAGTTTCTCCAAACGACCGCACTTTCGGCTCTGGCAATCACCGCCGGAGCCGATCGGTTGTTGGCCGGATTAAGCAAGAAATCCGGGCTTAGAATTGCGTATTCAGCCATTACCTGGGGCGGCAACGACGCCCAGGCCATCACCGACCTGGCGGCTCTCGGCTACCGGGGCATTCAACTGCGGGCGAACACCTTTGGGCCATACCGGGCCAAACCCTCTGAACTCAAAGCCTTGCTCGACCAAAACAAGCTGACATTAGCCATGTTTTCGAGCGGCAACGTTGAAATTGACCTGGCTAAAGAGCAGAGCACCATCGACCAGCACGTGGCCCACGCCAGTTTTGTGAAAGCGCTCGGCGGTTCGGCTATTCAACTGACCAACTCGGCCCGGCCCAAAGACCGTCTCCCCACAACTGAAGAACTAAAGCGATTAGCAACAGTCATGAATGAGATCGGCAGGCAAACGGCCGACCTGGGCGTTCAGGCAACTTATCACAACCACATGCACCAACTCGGCGAAACGCCCGAAGAGGTCGATGTGATTGTGCAGGCGATGAATCCCAAATTCATGAAGCTGGAGCTTGATATTGCTCACTACAAACAAGGTGGAGGTCAGCCCGAAAAAGCGGTGAAGCAGTACAAAGACATTATCTATGCACTCCACCTGAAGGATACGATGTCGCCCCTACCCGATAAGCCCGGCGATCCCCAAGCCTACAAATTCGTGGAACTCGGCCGGGGGAATGTGGACGTACCAGCGGTGTTCAGGGCGCTGGACGACATCAGTTTTAAAGGCTGGGGAATTATTGAGCTGGATGGCGTGCCAGAGACAGACAAGACGGCGGCTCAGTGCGCGCAGATTAACAAGGATTATATCACTAAAACGCTTAAATTTCCGCTGTAAATCAGTGCTTTTTCGTTTCTAATCTTACACAAAGCACCCAATTTTTCAACGTATGAAACAACCACTCATCATCTGTCTTTTAACACTGGGCTTGATGGCGGCTGAGAAACCGCAGTCCCCCAATACGCTCACAGTCAAAGAAAAGAAAGACGGTTGGAAACTGCTTTTCGATGGCAAAACAACCACCGGCTGGCGTGGGGCTTATACCGATAAGTTTCCCAACAAAGGCTGGACCGTTCAGGACGGAATGCTCAGCATTCAGCAGTCCAACGGCTCGGAATCCCAAAGTTTCGGCGACATTGTAACCGACGCTGAATACAGTGATTTCGACCTGATGTTCGATTTCAAACTAACCGAAGGAGCCAACAGTGGCGTCAAATACTTCGTCGTTGAGCATCAGCCAAAACCCAAAGGATCAGCGTTCGGGCTGGAGTTTCAGGTGCTGGACGATGACAAACACCCCGACGCCAAACTCGGCCGCAATGGCAACCGCACCGTTGGTTCGCTCTACGACCTGATTCCGGCAAATAGCAAAAAGGCCAATCCAATCGGCGAGTGGAACACGGGCCGGGTCGTGTCGAAGGGAATGCACGTTGACCATTATTTGAACGGCAAAAAAGTAGTCGAGTACGAACGGGGCAGTTCAGCTTTCCGCGAGGCTGTGGCCATGAGCAAGTATAAAGCACCCGATTACAATGCCAACGGCCGGTTTGGGGAAGCTCCCAAAGGTCATATCCTGTTGCAGGACCACGGCAATCAGGTGTCGTATCGGAATATCAAAATAAAGCCGTTGGACCAGTCTGCCAATACGGCTGGACAGTAGCCATTTATAACCATTTTTGTCTATTTATTATTCAGTATAAAACGCCTGACTTATATGGAAAATCGTCGTGAGTTTATAAAAAAATCAGCGCTTGCCGGTTTGGGCATGAGCTTCTCGGCGGGCAGCTACGCCCGCATCCTTGGCTCGAATGAGCGGGTCCGGGTTGGTATTATCGGCTTCTCCGACCGGTTTCGGCAGTCGCTGGCTCCCGCCTTCATGGCCCACGCCAAAGATCAGAATTTTGCCTTCGTTGGCGTATCCGACATCTGGAGCCGTCGGCGGGATGAAGCCGAGTCTTACCTGAAAGGCAAAAGCTGGAACGACAGCGCCTTTTTCAAAGCCCGCAACAACGACGAATTGCTTGACCGTAAAGACGTCGACGCCGTCATCATCAGCACCGCCGACTTCCAGCACGCGATTCACTGTGCAGATGCCGTTGAATCGGGCCGGGACGTGTATTGCGAAAAGCCCTTTGCCGAATCGCTGGAAGATGCCCGCAAGGCGCTGAAAGCCGTTGAGAAAAGCAAAAAAATTGTGCAGATCGGCTCGCAGCGCCGGTCAGCGCCCAACTACCATGCGGCCAATGAGTTCATCCGCTCGGGTAAGTTCGGCGACATTTCAATGGTTGAAATGACCTGGAACGTCAACCAGCCCGGTCGCTGGCGTCGTCCGAAATTAGTGTCCGAAATTCGTAAGGAAGACACCGACTGGGCACGTTATCAGATGAACCGCCCGAAAGTGGAGTGGGACCCGCGCAAGTACTTAGAGTTCCGGCTTTTCTACCCCTATTCGTCGGGTATTCCCGGTCAGTGGATGTCGCACCAGATTGACACGGTCCACTGGTTCAGCGGCTTCGATCACCCACGCAGCGTGGTGGCCAATGGTGGAGTGTATGTCTGGAAAGATGGCCGCAGCAATGCCGATACGTTTACGGCTGTTTTCGATTACGGCCCGGACAATGACAAAAACAAAGGTTTCCAGGTAACCTACCATTCCCGGATGCACAACGAAGCCGGTGGCACGAAGGAATATTACTACTCGAATGGGGGCATGATTAACTTAGACACCAACCAGATTTCGTCGGAAGGTGGTTTGCAAGCCAAATATGCCAAGGAGATGAATATGGAAGCCAACATGCTATCGAGCCTGCAGTTGGAGAAGGGAGCACCCGTGGAAACGTCGGCTAATACGGGGGCTGATGACATGACGTCGCGCCACATGAAAAACTGGATGGAGTGCGTTCGCAGCCGCAAAGAGCCGAACGCGCCCGCCCGCGTCGGATTCAATCACTCCGTCGCCAACGTCATGGCCACCATGGCCCTACAGACCGGCAAGCGCGTGACGTGGGATTCCACGAAGCAGGATGTGGTGATGAGTTAATTGAATGATGAATGATGAATGATGAATGATGAATGATGAATGATTATGCAAAAAACATTCATCATTTATCATTCATCATTGTTTTATAAGCCCCGCCCCGATCTGGCAGCTCAGGCACTTTTTGACGGAGCAAAACTCGTTATAGAGTTCGATAGACGCCTGCGAATCGAAGGCGGTGCGGACGCCCAGCCCCAGCGCATTCCAGCCGTTGGTCAGGCGGTTTTTCTCGGCGGGTAGCTGCTCCAGTAATGCGATGGCCCGGTCAATGTAGCCCGGCTCTCCCCGATGGTGTGCGTAAGCCGCCAACAACGGCACCACGGTGTTGATGATAATGTTCTGAGCGGAGTTTTCGCCCAGCGAGGGCACCGTCGCTTCGGTCGCTTTGCCGAACCGGTAGTGCGACTGCCAGTAGTCGGACGGTGTTACTTGCAGTGACTTCAGCAGCGTATCGGCATCGTTGCTCCCTACAAACAGCGAAAACAGGCTGGCATGTCTGGTTACCAATCGAGCGAGTTGAGCCAGTCGTAACGTCGGGAAGTTGGCGGGCCGAAGCCGCCCCCATTTCCAGGCGTGAGCCGTCACCTGTTTATCTGAAAGCTGATACTTAACCGACAAAAAGCGGTACTCCCGTTGCAGCGCAACCGCATACTCGTCCGCCATTCCGGGCCGGGGTTCGTCGATGGTATCGAGCAGCCCCGCCGTACCAAACAGCATGGCCTCGGCCTGTAGCAGCACGTCGCGGTGTTTGAGCATGGCTTTCAGCGGCAGTTCCCGGCTAAGCTGCGCCATCGGTTCGGCGTTGATCTTGAAGCCCATGTTCACCGTCAGCAGCCGGTACGCTGTTTCCTCCCAGTCTCCGCCCGTTGTCTGGAACACCGCCTGCACCCCGGCCGCCTTGCGCTCTAACCGTTGCAGCATCGCTTTGTCGAGCATAGACGTTAGCCGCAGCGGCTGCACCGACCGGAACTGCCCGGCGCAAGGAATAGCGTCAGGAGAGTCACTCAGTAAGGCGTAGCGGTCGATAAGTGCGGCATCGGTCAGGGCGTTTAGTTCGATGGTGGGCAGTGGTGTACCATTCGCCCGGTCAACCCGGCGACCTGTTGTAGCGCGGTCGTCCTGCCAGACCACGTGCAGAATAACATTGTCGTAGGCGCGGTCGTGCTGATGACGATGTGCCAGCCAGTCCGACGTTTTGGTATGCATCTCTACGGTTCCACCCCATTCCACGTCTTTGATGAGCAGGCGGGCGTTGAAAAAATCCGGCCCGGCGTCATGGTTTCGGAAACCGGGGTGCAGCACCTGAATGGAATCGCCGTCGGTGGTGATCAGGTTATGCCTGGTGAAATACTGGTATTGCCAGAGAAAATAAAGAAAGGCTTCGGACATGAGGGACGGTGGGCGGGAACAAGGCATCAAGTATCCGAAATAAACTGGCCAATGTCAATTGGTTACGGAGCCAGATGGCTAAAAGGGTTAGGTTTTCCCAACTTTCCGCTTTACCAGTAAACGTAATACTGCATATCATGAAAAAATACATCCTTTTGGAAGTCATACTGTTCGCCTGGCTGTGCGTGGGCATCGCCGTTCGCTCCTCACCATCAGCCGACGGCTGGGTTAGTATTTTCGATGGCAAAACGCTGAATGGCTGGAAAGCCGCCGAAAACCCCAGTACGTTCAGTGTGCAGGATGGGGCCATTGTCGTGTTCGGGCCACGGGCGCACCTGTTCTACGACGGACCCGTCAACAACCATATGTTCAGGAATTTCGAGTGGAAAGCGCAGGTCAAAACCATGCCCGGTGCTAACTCCGGCATGTTTATTCACACAACCTACCAGGACACCGGGTGGCCCAGCAAAGGCTACGAAATTCAGGTGAACCAAACCCACACCGACTGGCGTAAAACGGGCAGCGTTTACGCCTTACAGGACGTAAAGGAGACGTTCGTTAAAGATGATGAGTGGTACACCGAGCAGATTAGCGTGCAGGGCAAGAAGGTGACCATTCGGATCAACGACAAGATTATCAATGAATACATGGAACCGGACAGCATCAGCCGGGGCACCAGCGGCAAGAAGCTCAGCATGGGCACCATTGCCCTGCAGGGTCACGACCCCAAAAGCAAGGTTCTCTTCAAAGATATTATGGTAAGGGTGCTGCCGGATTGATGGCAGGTGCCGGAGGAACGGGAAGAAGGGGGCGAGAGGGAGGAATGGGAACGTAATAACGTTCTTCTTCCTCCCTCTCGTCCCCTTCTTCCCGTTCCTCCCTCTTACCGAAACCGCTGAATGCTGAAGTCGCGGTCGTTGCCATTCTGACCGATCCGGGCGTTGAGCGTGTAAATCTGGTTGTTCACGGCTACGCTGGTCGTTGCGCCCGTGTAAACATCCGTATCAAATTTCACAATTGATGCCGTCTGGAAGTTGTTCGTGCTACGCACCTGAGCTACCCGGCTGCCCCCTGTCACGACGTAGAGATCACCGTTGAGCAGTGACAGGCCATCGCCGGGCAACGAAACGTTACCCATTATCATTATCTCTGAGACCGCGTTGCCGTTCTGTAAGTCGACCTTGTAGAGTTTCCCCTGACCGGTGTTAGCCACGATGAGGTAATTATTGGGGTGATACAGGATACCGTTCAGGCCAAAGCCAGGATTACCAAATCTGGCGTTATCCCGCAGCAGAATGCTGGCTGTCCCGTCGGGGGCGACCTTATAAATCACGGGTGAAAACGAATCCGTTACGTAAGCGGTGCCATCCGGGGCCAGGGTCACGTCATTAGCAAAGTTCGGATCATCCGCCGGTAGCAGAGCGTCTAAATCGGTCCGACGTACCAATTGACGGGTGTTGAGATTAAAAACCAACAGTTCGGCCGTCTGACGGGTAGTTGCCGGGGTGCTTCGGATCGACCGTCCCTGATCGCTGTTGCAGACAAACACGAGATCACCAGCCACCTTCATGCCAATACCGGCAATCAGTTCGGGGGCCGTCAGCAGGTCGGCATAGCGACCGTCCGTATCGACCGTACCGATTTTCCCCAGCGGAATTGAGGTCACCAGAAACTTGGCCAACTGCGACGAGTAGGCAATTCCTTCCGGGTACAGGCGCTCGGCCACAAAGTTGATCCGCTCCGGAAACGGGGCATTGGGACTGGCGCGGTGATCTTCGCAGGCGGCCAGCCAGCAGGCCGCTGCCACCAGCAGCGCACCTGACATCCATGATTTTTTCATTGGGTAATCGTTGTGCATGATTGTGAATGTTAATCGGTTATGGGCGTTAGCTACGTCCCAACAGATAAGGGTTACTTACGCCGTTTTGTTTTGGTTTTTTAGGCCCCGGCCCGCCTTCAGCAACAAACTATTTGGGACAGGGGTAGTTTCTATTGTATCAACTTTCACCCTACTGAGTACGATCATGAAACATTTCACAACGCTGACGGAAGCCATGGAAGACCTGCGCGAACGCGGCTACACCGTTGACTTCTCCCCGGCTAAAGAATATTTGAAAGCCACAACCAACGATAACATCAAGCTAAAAAGTGATGAGTTTAACGTAGACGAATTTCATCGGTTCGAAGGTACTTCCGACCCCGGTGATGAGATGACGCTGTATGCCATCAGCGCCACCAATGGCATGAAAGGCGTGTTCGTTTCGGCACAGGGCACTTACGCTAACGAAGTATCGCCCGAGTTAATGGCCAAATTAAACGTGACCCATCCCAACGTCAATACGGAAGGAGCTGTTCAACCAATAAACCCCACTGCCGCCAGCCAATAAGCGATTTTACTGACATATGCAAGAAAAGAACCCGGAACATGCTAAATTTTTCGGGTTTTTCACTATCTTTGCGGCCTTTACACTAAAACGAGTCGTTCTTTTTCGTACTGATACCATCATGAAGTTATCCGAATTCAAGTTTGATTTGCCCGAAAGTCTCATTGCCAAACACCCGGTGGAGCGGGGAGAATCACGGTTGATGGTCGTTGACCGGAAAACCAAAACGATTGAACATAAGCAGTTTTCGGATATGCTCGGCTATTTCAATGATGGCGATGTGATGGTGATTAACAACACGAAAGTGTTTCCGGCCCGCCTTTACGGCAACAAAGAAAAAACCGGCGCTAAAATTGAAGTGTTTCTGCTGCGCGAACTGAATCGTGACATGAAATTGTGGGATGTGCTGGTGGACCCCGCCCGCAAAATTCGCGTGGGTAACAAATTATATTTTGGCGACAGTGACTTGGTAGCCGAAGTAATCGACAACACCACCTCGCGGGGCCGCACGATCCGGTTTTTGTTCGATGGCAACCACGACGAGTTCATGAAAACGGTGGACGAACTGGGTGAAACGCCCCTCCCCCGCGAGATTCAGCGCGAAACCGAATCCAGCGACCGCGACGATTATCAGACCGTTTTTGCACAGCACGTTGGCGCTGTAGCCGCTCCCACGGCCGGTATGCACTTTACGCGCTCCATGATGAAGCGCATGGAAATTAAAGGAATCCATTTCGCTCCCGTTACGCTGCACGTTGGTTTGGGCACGTTCCGGCAGGTGGACGTTGAGGATTTGACCAAGCACAAAACTGATTCGGAAAATTACCGCATTCCCGAAGAGTCGGCTCAGATTGTGAATACCGCCCTCGATGCGGGCAAACGGGTTTGCGCCATCGGCACCACGTCGCTCAAAGCCATCGAATCGTCGGTGTCGGCCAACAGCCGGTTGAAGCCGGTTGAAGGCTGGACGGATCGGTTCATTTTCCCGCCTTACGAATTCAAGATTGCCAACTCATTGCTGACGAGCCTGCACTTGCCGGAGTCGATCCTGATTATGATGACGAGCGCGTTTGGCGGTCACGAACTCATCAAAGAAGCGTATCAGGTAGCCATCAAAGAGAAATACCGCTTTTTCGGCTACGGCGACGCGATGCTGATTATTTGAAAAGAGTTGACCAGTTCATAAGTTGGTGAGTTAATCAGTATTTTTGAGGGGCCATCTGGCCCCTTTTTTTGACTCATCAACTGACCAACTTGTCAACTGACCCACTGTTTGCCATCATCGTTGCCGGGGGAAGTGGCAACCGAATGAAGTCCGACGTGCCGAAGCAATTTCTGCTGCTCAATGGTAAACCCATTGTTCAGCACACGCTGGAGCAATTCCTGAGCGTTACGCCCACGCCCCAACTGATTCTGGTGTTGCCCGCCCGCGACCGGACCACTTGGGAAACCCTCAGTCAACAACACGGCTTTCATCAAACCATTCAGATTGTCGATGGTGGGGCTACCCGATTTCAATCCGTACGCAATGGGTTACGGGCCATTTCCAGCCCGGACGGATTCGTCGCTGTACACGATGGCGTCCGACCATTTGTTTCACCGAAGATCATTCAAAATAGCTACGAAACGGCGGCCCGCACCGGATCGGCGGTGACATGTGTGCGGGTGAAAGATTCCGTACGGCAGATTGACCCGGATGGTAGCAGCATGGCCCTTGACCGAAATGCGCTCCGACTTATTCAAACGCCCCAAACCTTTGAGTTAAGCCGGTTTCGGCAGGCGTTTGAAACCGACGAGCAACCGTTTTTCACCGACTGTGCCAGTGTCCTGGAACACGCTGGTTTCCCGATAACGCTCATCGACGGTTCCTACGAAAACATCAAGATTACAACACCGGAGGATCTGAGGTAGCCAATACAACCACCGTATCCAGCAACGCTTCCAAATATTCATCCGTAGGAGCAAGCCGGTTCATGAGCGACACGCGACTGTGTGGGTATGTACTTTGTTATGTGTCCTTCTTTAAAGAGTAAACATCTCTATCATTTGTATAAAAACATGACTGCTGTCATGTTTTTGAATGATTAATCTCATAGAAGAATTGTGTCAGCCTAAATAGCTTTGCCAAACGATTCATTTAAACGTGTAATGAACAACACGTTGACAAGTAACAACTCGAACGACATTCCTCTTTTTGACTATCTCCTAAATTTAATGCAGTTAAATCCATGAACGTACCGCTAAAGAACGTTAAAAACGATATTGACAAACGGACTGGAGAAACCTTTATTATTTACATTCAGCAAGTGAGCAAACTGTATCAGTTACCAGCTTCGCTCGAAAGGCGAATGCAGGCTTTGGCTAAGTCTATGATTCCCTGATTAGCCCATTGAGCATGTTACGTTTACTGCCGTAACTGAAATCCGTTAGATAAAAAAACGGATTAGACGAGCCCAGGCAGCACGTAAATGTCGACGAAGTTCCTTCAGCCATTGCTGCCTACCAGTTGATTCATCCGTTGGTGAAGGCTTTGCGAGCGACTCTGCCTCAAACTGGTTTCTATACTGTCTTAAATTGGCATAATGTTGACGTTGGCTTTTTTTCATATACTTAATTGGTATATGTAGAAGCAATAGAAGAGTGATATCAGTGACGCAAAGTAGTATAAGGCGTAATTAATCACTATGACATTTATCAGTCTACCAGATAACCGATATCATGGGCTGTCCATTGACAAACTGACATCTTTACGGATAGCCAACTCTATCGTATGATCGTCATGCTCCCCTCGACCTAGCCGGAGAGGTCTGTCCAATATCAGACTCGTTGACTCCGTCTCGACCCGATACCCGATTTTAAGGCTTAATAGGCGGCACTTCGTTTCGCGTCATAATCGTTTAAAAGCAGATCTCAGCGTGTCGGAAGGCAGACCTTCTTCATAAGCCAGACCCAGTAACCAGTTGAGCATCTGATTCCTCCCAATAGTCTGCCGGTGGGGGTGCTGCCAGGCTTTCACGAAGATGTTGATCAGAATAGTTTCAGATTGAGACGCCGGTAGATTGGCCGACAAAATAAGCCCCCACAGTTTAGGAGTGTACTGCTCATAGAATGTCAGAAAAACCGGAAGGTCCCTCCTGTCCGGCTTAGCGGAGTCGATTGATATCATTGCGTTGATGGAAGTCCGCAAAGATCACAGGACTGGGTCGTCCAAACTATAACAGAACACCCAACCGAGACTGATAGATGTCAGTTCTCCGCATGATTTTTATCAGGTTCAGACCCACGTCAGCGCTTCAGGCGGGTGAGTTTGTCGATGTCGAGCAGCGTAATCTGGCTGGCATTGATGCTAATCAGCCCTTCGGCCCGTAAGTCACCAAGAATACGGATAACCGTTTCGGTGGAGGCCCCCACTAAATGTGACCAGTTCTCACGCGACAGCGTCATTGCCGGTGATGTGTTGGGAGCCGGATCGTCTGGAGTCTGCGTGGAACTGTTTGGATCGTCAGCAATGCGCTCCTGCCTTAGCGCTGAAGCGGGGAAAAGGGCAGGGCCTTCCAGCAGCACCGGCTCATTGGCGGTGCGGTTATCCGACCGCACCGGATAAAATTTCCGCTTGTACATCAGCAGGGCTTCGGCTACCCGTTTACGCACCGACTGATACGCCAGCTTCAGCAGCCGCTCCTGAAGTTCGGCCACGTCGCCAGCCAGCATCCGGATGAATTGATTGGCTATGTACTGGTGGTTATAAATAAGGAACAAAAAGTCTGCTTTGGGAATGATGCATATATCGGCGTCATCGAGCACTTCGGCGCTTTCGGCATAGGGGGCTTCTTCCAGAAGGGCCAGGTGGCCCACAAAATCACCCTCCCCGAGCAGAGCTGTAATGTACTCGTTACCGGCTGAGTCCGTTTTAAATAGTTTAATTTTTCCCTTACTGATAAAGTACAGCGCAGTCGGCCAGCTACCGGCCGTAAACAGGCGGTGTTTCTGTTTGCAGAGCGTCGTTGGGTAATTATTGCACAGAGACTGCTGGGCGTCCGTTTCGTCCATGATGGCCCGCGTCAACTTGTCCAGCCGGGAGAGGTTCTCGGCTGGGTCCGTTTGTTGGCCCACCCCCTTCCTGAGCCGCACATCCACCACATTGAGCAGGGTGAGGTCATCAAAAGGTTTAGTGATGTAGTCGTCCGCGCCTAAGTTCATACCGTGGCGAAAATCGGTCGGTTCTGCCTTGGCCGTCAAAAAAATAAACGGAACATCGGCTAAACGGGGATCTTTGGCCAGAATATGCAACACGCCGAAGCCATCGAGTTCGGGCATCATGATATCGCACAGAATCAGATCGGGACGGGTTTGGCGGGCCAGTTCGATCCCTTCTTTGCCGTTGGCCGCCTGCAGGACTTCGTACGGGGCTAACTGAAGAATTTCGGTTATATTCTCGCGCATCTCCCGCGTATCGTCAATGACCAGAATGGTTTTCATCTTGAATGGGGAATATGGGTAGCGTTACGGTAAAGACCGTGCCCGAATCGAGCTGGCTGGTAAAGGTAACAATCCCTCCCAGCAGATCGACATACCGTTTGACAACGTACAAGCCTAAGCCCGTACCCTGGGCGTAAATGGCGTTGCGGGCGCGGAAGAAATTGATGAACAGTTTGTCTTTGTCTTCATCGGGAATGCCAATGCCTTCATCCCGAACGGTGATCACTAATTGATTGCCCTCAATGGCGGTGGTCAATTCGATCTCTTTGCCATCGGCAGAGTATTTACTGGCGTTGACCAGCAGGTTGATGAGGATGTTTTTGAGCATTTGCCCATCGAGCGAAAGGACCGGTTGACCCGACCGATGGGTGTAGACCACGCGCTGATGGGGCTTGATAACGGCCTGCATATCCTCAATGACTTCGTTGCAGAACGTCACGATATTGAACGAATAGGGGCGACCGTGCAGCGTGGCCTGTTCCATCTGGCTGAGCGAGAGGAAATCATTCAACAGGCCCGTCAGGCTGTGCACCGCCGATTTGATGCGCTGCACGTGCCGCTCCCGCTTTTCGCCGTCGTCGGGGCCAGTGTAGCGCCCAATCAGGGCGGCCGAAGAAAGAATAGTGCCCATGGGGGTACGGAACTCGTGGGAAGCCAGGGTCACAAAGTTCGACTTGAGTTCGTTGAGTTCCCGCTCCCGAATGAGCAGATCATCGGCCTGTCGGCGGGCCTGATAGGGTTCGCTGGCGTCGCTGGCCGTCACCATAACGCGGTTTATTGTTCCATCGGCATCGGGCAGGGCATCGTAGACAAAGTCGAAATAGACCGTTTCGAGTTTTCCGTTGCGATTTAGGGTAACGGGTAGTTCTGAACCGACAAAGGGCTGACCAGTTTGCATAACGGTGGTCAGCAGTTCCTCAAAGCCCTGGTCGGCCGCTTCGGTCAGCACGCTAAAGATAGGCTTACCCAAGACCTGCGCTTCGGTGCGGCCCCAAAGTGCGCAGATGCTGGGGTTGGCTACCTCAACGATAAACGTCGGTCCCCGAAAAATGGCCATCCCGACTGCCGCTAACCGGAAAACCCGTTGCACGTAATCGGCGTTGGCGTTAACCTGCTGGCGGGCCAGCACCTGTTGGGTCACCTCAGTGGCCAGCACGAACACCCCGGAGACGGGACCGGTCGATGGGTCTGTGCCGACGGGAGAGCGGCCGGTTAACCCGTCGAGCAGGGGTTCGTACACAAAATTAAAGTAGCACGTTTCGAGTTGCCCGTTGCGCAGCAGGTCAGCCCGGCGTTCGTTGGCCGTAAAGGTTTCGCCGGTCTGCCTAACAGTGTGCAGCAACCGGTCGAACCCCTGTACGGTTAGTTCGGGCAGGGCCACCAGCAGGGGCTTGCCAATGAGGTCGTCAACCGTGGCTCGGTCCACTAAGGTGAGGTAGACCGGATTGACCATCTCAAAGATCAGTTCCGGCCCGCGCAAAATGGCGATGCCCACCGGTGCCTGCTCGAACAACTCCCGAATTTGCCGGTCGCTGTTAGCGAGTTGCTGCCGGGCCTGTACCTCCTTCGTTACCTCGTGGGCAATGCCACTGAACCGATAGACCTTGCCCGCCGGATCAGCGTAACTCCGGCCCGTGAACCGAACCCAGCGCAACAATCCGTCTGTGGCCCCAATGGTCCGGTACGTCAGGTCGTACTGCCCCCCTGACCGGGCGTTTATTTCCCGCTTCACGGTCTCGTCCACCCGCACCCTATCGTCGGGATGAATATGGCTTATGGCTGCTTCGTAGGGGATGTCCTGGCCGCTGGCCAAGCCAAAAAGCGCAGCACACCGGTCGTCCCAGTGCACGATATTGGTTAGCGGATCAACCTCCCATACACCGAACTGGGCGGCCTCCATCGCAAACCGGAAGCGTTCCTGATCTTCCTGCTCCGTGGCTACTCTCCGGGTGGCTTCTTGGCAAGTAACTAAAACACCCGCTACCTGACCGGCTTCGTCCCGGACGGGGCTATAGCTGTAAGTCCAGTACACATTTTCGATCTGGCCGTTGCGATAGATGGGAATCAACTGGTCTTCGTTCCAGGTGGCCTCGCCCCCGGCCAGCACCTGCCGGATCAGCGGGTGAATAGTCGGCCAGATTTCGGACCAGCAGTCGGCCCCGCGCTGCCCTAACGCCATTGGGTGTTTGCCACTCTCGCCGAGGCTGGGCTGGTAAGCGTCGTTATAAAACTGAATCAGGTCGGGTCCCCACCACAGAAACATGGGAAACTTCGCCGACAGGAGCACGCTTACCACCGTGCGCAGACTTGATGGCCACTGATCGGGTGCCCCAACGGCCGTAGAGGCCCAGTCGAAGTGCCGGGTTCGTTCGCCCATTTCGCCACCCCCGGCCAGAAACGCCGGTGCGGCTGCGTTATCTGCCGCCATGTTTATAGGGGATCAAAACGGGCCTTGTACGGGCCGATTTAACGGGTGTGATGGTATAAAGTTAGGCCGTTTTGGCGAGCGGACGATCACCCCGTCGATGTATTTAGAAAGCAGACCTGGATGGCCTGGGCAATCTGGGTCATATCGAAGAGGGAAGCTGGTTTCTGGATATAACTGTTCAGGCCGTTCTGATAGGCAAGGGCCACATTGCCGGGATCGGCGGAGGTTGAAATGATCACGGCCGGAATGTGGCGCAGTGCCGGATTGGTTTTGATGGCCATCAGCGTCTCCAAGCCGTTCATTTTCGGCATGTTCATGTCGAGCAGAATCAACGGTATCGGCTGGGGCGACGGTTCCTGACTCCAGTTGCGCAGCATAGCTAACAAGTCCCCACCATTCTCGGCTTCAAGGATAGTAACGGATGGGTCGGCTGTTTGAAGGGCCTGCCGCATAAAGTAACGATCATCATCATCGTCGTCGGCCATGTAAATGACTTTTCTCAATTCGTTCATTGGCGTAGCGCGTATTATGGGGGTAATAAGGATAACAAAGGTGCAGATCAATAGACGGTTGGCCTATGACGGATGTCAGCAGCGGATATGATGGTTCACGGAATTGACGGTCAACCACCACGTATAGCTATATACCGCTACCGGTCATATAAGTAGGTGATGCCTGTCATAGCGGGGCGGTCAGTCCCGCCCTACTTTTGTCAGGATGGTCTACTGCCGTTTCGTACAGACACAATCAATCAAAGGGCACGCGTATGACGCAACGACAAACGATAATGGGCTTTTTTGAGAACGCAGCCGAAGCCCAGCAGGCGGTTCAGCTCCTGCTGACGGAGGGCTTTATTCCGGAAAAGGTTAGCCTGTTGACCCCTACCGGCTCCCACCCGGTTGCCAGTGACGGACTCACCGCGCCTGCCGAAGCGGACAGCAGTGGCCGGTTTTTCAGTTCTTTATTTGGTGATAGTGAAGCTGTCCGGGGTAGCTCAGACGGACGGGACTACAGCGGACCGGCCGAAGAACCAGTCGCCCGTCAGCGCGGTACATGGGTAACAGTTCAGGTACAATCCACCACTGAGGCTAAGCAAGCCGCCGAGTTGCTGAATACGGCCGGAGCGGGGGACGTAGCTGCGGATGAACGCCCGAACCCAACCGATTGAATAATCCTTTCAATCTCATTCCAACATCGGTTGGAATGAGATCAATTCGCCCACGCGACCAGTACTGGCTATCGATGTGAGTGACGAGCCGAATCACCTCAGCTATGTGTGACCGGGCATAGAGGTGCATTTGAACAAGTTGATGGGGGAAGCAATGGAGCACGCAGAATCCAACCAGGAGTTGTATGCGCTTAGTAACGCCTACGAAACCACGCTAATTATTGAACTAAAGCGCGTTAAAGGGGAATTACACACCCTACGGACTATTTAAGTGGCGGCTATCCGTGGAGTCATACAGTCACGCCGATTTTTTAATCCAATAACCCGGTTGGTTCATGCAAAACATAAAGGCATGTTCAGCTGTAGTAACCGTATGGGTTTGTATTAAACTCACAGTTAACCCTTTTCTTTTGTCAATCACCGGCCCTGTTGTTTGTATTGAAGATGACGAAGATGACCAACTGTTGATGAGTTCAGCCATCAACGAACTGCGGGTCCCCAATGAGCTACGTTTTTTTACCAATGGGGAGTCCGCGCTACACTTTCTGAAGACCACGCTACAGAAGCCTTTCCTGATTCTATGCGACGTAAATTTACCCGGCATGGACGGAATTGAGCTACGAAAACGGCTGAATGAAAATGAGTATCTAAGACGAAAATCGATTCCATTCTTATTTGTCACTACGGCCGCCAGTCCGGCACTCGTGCAGACGGCCTACGATGAGACGGTTCAGGGCTACTTCAGAAAACCACAGACGTATATCGAACTAAAGAATCAACTTCAGTTGATCCTGACCTATTGGCGTGATTGTATTCATCCCAACAGCGATTTCTAATAGTTCATCGGCACAGCGCTATCCGTAGACGGCGTAGATCACAGAATGGTAGCGGGGCCAGCAGGCACACACCAATTGAAAGAAGGTACTGTCAGCCTGAGTGATGAGTTGGCTGTAGCCTTTTATCCAGGAAACGAAGTGTATGAGACAGCGCAGGCAACTGCATCGAGCAAGGCCGTCAAATGCGCATCGGTCGTCAGCGGATTCATGAGCGAAACGCGGAGCCACACGCGCCCGCGCAGGGTCGTCTGAACGATGTAAAACCGTCCGTCCTCCAGTAGCTTCCGACGAATTTGGGTGTTCAGCGCATTGAGTTTATCGGCATCGGTTTCGTCGCCAACGTACCGAAAGCAGACGATGTTACTTTCCGGCTCAACGGCTAATTCAAAACCGGTCCGACTCCGCACCTGTTTGGCAAACCGACACGCCAGGCCGTAAAGCGTATCAACGTTCTGGGTAAAAATTTCTTCGCCGTACGTCTGTAGCACGGTGTATACTTTCGCGCTCATCATCAGCTTCGTACACTCGAACGCCCGCTTACCGGAGTTAAACCAGTCTTTCGCACTACTGTCAGCCCACAAATATTCTGCTTTCTGTTGGAACGTCCGGTAGGAGTCGGCGTTGCGTCTGTAAAGCACCGCTGTGGCTAAAGCCGGTATCATCATCATTTTGTGAAAGTCGATCACTACCGAGTCAGCCCGTTCGATGCCCCGCACCAGCGGCCGGTAGGTATCCGATAGAGCCGCCACGCCCCCGTGTGCTCCGTCGGCGTGGAACCATAGATTGTGCTTTTCGCAGAAATCAGCAATAGCGGTCAGGTCATCGTAGGAGCCGGTAGACGTGGAGCAGGCGCTGCCAATCACCGCAAAAACGGTCAGCCCGGCGTCTTTTGTCCGTTCCAGATGCTCTTCTAATAAGTCGGTCCTCATTTGAAAACGGCTATTGGTCGGAATTTTGACGATGCCATCGGTGCCGAGACCCATAATGCGGGCAGCCCGGTCCACGCAGTAGTGCGCTTCTTCCGACACGATGATGGCGAGCCGGCTCGTTGTCCCCTCAATCCAAACATCATTTAACAGGGTAACGGCACGGGCCGTAAGCAGCGCCGTGAGGTTGGCCAATGTACCACCCGACGTGAGCAAACCGCCCGCATCCGCCCCCAGAGTGAGCCGTCCCGCCAGCCACTCCGTCACAATTCGTTCGAGGGCGTTGGCGGTCATACCCATTTCATACACCGCCTGTCCCTGGTTGAGCATCCCCGTCAGCACACCCGTCAGAGCCGCTAAGGGCAGCGGCACGGCGACTTGATGGCCCATGAACTGCGGATGATGCAGGTGAACAGACCGCTGCACGATATTGGCCAGTAACGGCAGCGGGTCGGGGTTGACGGGCTGTTGGAAATCGGCCTGCCAGTAAGCCAACTGTTCGTCGGGTTCGGTGTAAGGCAGCACTGGGTGAGTTCCGGCTTCGGCGCGGGCGAGGTGATCGGCCATCAAGTCGACCAGCGCGTGAGCTTGCTGGCGGAATGTTTCGGGTGAATAGGCGTCGGTAAGGTTCATAAAACAAAGCAACGTACTAATTTTGATACGTAGAAATGCTGTTTTCTCATGAACTGATACCCGAAACGCATCAATGGACCTTCATCAGCTCAAGCACTTTCTGGCCTTAGCGGACTCACTCAACTACCGCCGAACCGCCGAAACAGTGTTTATTGCCCAGCCCGCGTTAAGCCGACAAATTCAGCAGTTGGAGTCTGAAATAGGTGCGTTGTTGTTCAAACGCAACAAACGAAACGTGACGCTGACACCGGCTGGGGCGTATCTGCAACAAGAAGCCCGCCGATTGGTGGAGCAGTTGGAAGGGGCGTTCCGGCGGTCTGCTCAGATTCACCGGGGCGAAGCGGGCGAGGTGCGCATCGGCCACGCCAGTTCGGCCATGCAGTCGATCTTACCTAAACTATTGATTAGCATCCAGAAGAAGATGCCTGATTTGCGGGCACTACTGATGGAAACGACGAATCGATATCAGATGGAGGCTCTGCAAAATCGGCAGATCGACGTGGGTTTTTCGCCCAACATCATTGCCCCGCCCAACGTGAGCAGCCGGGTGGTATACGAAGAAAACTTCGTTGTGTTGCTGCCCGAACATCATCCCATCAGCGCGAACACGTTTACCGACTTATCAGTTTTTGCCCAGGAACCGTTCATCCTGCCACCCCTGTCAGAAGGCATCGGCTACGTCGAAAGCATTCAGGCGCTATGTCAACCTTACGGATTCCTACCGCGCATTGCGTATGAATCGGCCTATTCGGGGACGGTGCTGCGCTTAGTCGAAGCGGGCATGGGCATCAGTATTGAACCGACCTCGACGCTGCGCGGACAAAACCTGCGCATCAAGACGATTGAACTAACGAATGCATCCATAAAAGCCGAAATGCGCATGTTGTGGCTTACTGAACGAACGGCGGAACTTCAGCTGTTTTTTAGGTTAGTTGAACAAGTATCGTTACAATAAACGTTGCCAACGTTAATTCTTTATGCACCAGCGCCTATCGCCCGCCCAGTACACCAACGGCATCCTCGCCGGTGACCGACTACTGCTGAGCCGGGCCATTACGCTCGTCGAAAGCCGCCGACCCGACGATCAGGCCCTGGCGCAGCAAGTGCTCGACAGCGTGTTACGAAGAACGGGAAATAGTACAAGAATCGGTATTACGGGGGTGCCGGGCGTGGGCAAAAGCACGTTTATCGAAGCCTTCGGTACGTATCTAACCGACTTGGGCCATCGGCTGGCAGTGCTGGCCGTTGACCCCACCAGCCAACGGTCGGGCGGGAGTTTGCTGGGCGATAAAACCCGCATGGAAACGCTCTCAATGAACCCCAACGCTTATATTCGCCCGTCGCCGGCTGGTGACTCGCTGGGGGGCGTGGGCCATCGTACCCGCGAAACGATGTTGCTTTGCGAAGCGGCCGGATTCGATGTAATTTTGGTGGAGACGGTGGGCGTTGGTCAGTCGGAGACGGTAGTGCACGGCATGGTCGATTTTTTTCTGCTGCTGATGCTGGCCGGAGCGGGCGACGAATTACAGGGCATGAAACGCGGCATCATGGAACTGGCCGACGCCTTAGTCATTACCAAAGCGGATGGCGATACGGTAGGCCCGGCCAACCGCGCCCGCGTCGACTACCAAAACGCGCTGCATCTGTTTCCACCCACCGGCACGGGCTGGTTTCCGCCCGTGCTGACCGGCTCAGCCCTGATCGGCGAAGGGATAACTGACGTCTGGCAAACCATGCAGGCCCATCAGCAACTGATGACGCAGAACGGCCACCGCGACCAACGACGGCAGGAACAGCAGCTAACCTGGTTTCGGTCGGCGCTCCGGCAGCAGTTGGAAGGCCGCTTCTACGAGCAACCGGGAATGCGCGACCGGCTCACGGCCCTCGAAGCCGAGGTCCGGGCCGGAACAGTACTGCCCACCCCGGCCGTACAGGCTTTGCTGCAATTTCCTGCTAAAGGTTAGAGTCAACGGCTTTCCCGCTTTTATCAGGATGTACAGAATTTTACTACTCGCTGGTGGTCTTTTCGGCGCACAAGCGGCCAATGCTCAACGCGATACGACCATTACCATCACCTCGTCGGGCGGTTTGCAATACGATCAGAAACGGCTGATTATCAAACCCAATACCCGCCTGAAACTTCGTTTCTGGAATAAAGATGACATGGAGCATAACCTCGTGGTGACGCGGCCCAACTCCCGGCTGCGGGTGGTTGAGTTTGCGCTGGCACTGGGCGAAAAAGGACCGGAGCAACATCATGTCCCCATCATGGACGACGTGCTGGCCCATACCGTGAGCGTTGCGCCGGGCAATACCGATTCGCTGGTCGTTACGCTGCCCGAAGGAGCGTATCCATTTGTGTGCACCTATCCCGGTCATGGCTCGATCATGTACGGTATTATCTACGCTACCAACGACCCACGCCTGCCCGATCCCGCACGGGACCGGAACCTGCCCAACACCGAGCGCGTTGCCGAAGCCGCTCACGCCAATCACACCGCAGCGTCGGGTCATCCCTACACCGTGCAGCTCCCCGCCGTTTACCGGACGTTTATGCCCGACTGCGGCCCAGCAGCCATTGCTGTGGGCTTACCCGGTCCCGACGGGGGACAGTCGTACGTGTTCGACGCGGGACAGTGCCGACTGCGCTATGCCTGGTCGGGTGGGTTTGTCGATAATACCGAGCAGTGGGACGGTAAAGGTCAGCGCCTGACGAAAATAGTGGGCGATATTTACTACCGGGATACGAGCGATTTTCCATGGCGAGTCGGCACCGCAGCCACGCCCCCGCAGTTCAAAGGGTATCGGCTAATCAATCGCTATCCCGAATTCCGGTACGTTGTGAACGGTGTGGAGGTGCGTGAACTCATCAAACCGCTGCCCGCCGGACGCGGGCTGGTGCGGACGTTTACACTTAGTCCCACCAAACAATCTGTAACGTTCATTTCGGCCGCGCAGCCGGGTATCCAGGTGAAGCCGTCCGTTGGCCGATTACAAAACGGCGAGGTACGTTTACCTACTGGTACGAAACAATTTTCAATTACCGTATCTACAATGTAGAATGAATAATGTAGGCTCCGTCCCTCATTGTGCATTCTACATTTTACATTATTCATTAAAAATGCTCGCTTCCCTCCTGCTCACCGCGTCCCTGCTTGTGTCGGCTCCGGCCGATACCATCACCGATTATTACGAAATCGAAACCATCCCGACCCCGGCTGGACTGGTGGCTGAAACGGGCGGGTTGTCGTTTTTGCCCGATGGTCGGCTGGCGGCTTGTTTTCACCGGGGCGAGGTCATGCTGTACAATCCTAAAACCAAAAGCTGGAAACTCTTCGCCGAGGGGCTGCACGATCCACTGGGCGTGGTAGCCATCAGCAACCGCGAATTATTAGTGATTCAGCGACCCGAACTGACGCGCCTGACTGACACGAACGGCGACGGTATAGCCGATCAGTACGAGACCGTGACGGACCAGTTTGGGATGTCGGGTAATTACCACGAGTTTGCGTTTGGACCCGTGCGCGATGCGAAGGGCAACCTGTACATTGGCCTCAACACGGCCTCCAACGGGGCCGGTATCCGCAACGAAGTACGGGGACAGTACGACTCGCTCGGTCGACAGGGCCGCATGTACGCCTGTGTGCCGTACCGGGGCTGGGTGATGCAGATAAAGCCCGATGGCACCGTTAAACCCTACGCCAGCGGATTTCGGTCGCCCAATGGACTGGGTTTTGACGCGCAGGGGCGGTTGTTGGTTCCCGACAATCAGGGCGACTGGCTCGGCACCAGCAAGCTCTATCACGTGGAAGAAGGAAAGCACTACGGGCACCCGGCCAGTTTGGTGTGGAAAGCCGGTTTCGCCGAAGTAGACCCACTTACCCTACCGGCCCAAACGCTCGACAGTATGCGGACGGTGGAGGCCATTGCGTTTCCGCACGAGGTGATGGCTCACTCACCCACGCAGGTTATTTTCGATAACACGGGCGGTAAGTTCGGGCCGTTCGTCGGGCAGACGTTCGTGGGTGAAATGGATTTCTCGCGCCTGATTCGCATCCTGCCCGACGTAGTACAGGGGCAGATGCAGGGTGCCTGCGTGCCGTTTTTCGACAAGGCGGGTATGAGAATCGGGAACAACCGGATGACGTTTGCGCCCGACGGAAGCCTGTGGCTGGGCCAAACTGATCACGGCTGGCTCGGCGACCGGGGCATTCAGCGACTGCACTATAAGGGACTGACGGCCAAAGAAGGTATTCCGCTCGATGTTATGGCTATGAAGCTGACCGCTACTGGCTTCGACCTGACGTTTACACAACCGCTGGACGAATCCACGGCGCAGTTGGTGGCCAACTACCAGTTTCAGCGCTATTATTACGAATATCACAAAGAGTACGGCTCTCCCCGAATGGATGTGCAACCGGTAGTTTTGAAGACGGCTACCCTGTCGCCCGACCGCAAAACCGTCTCACTGACCCTGACTGATCTTAAGCCGGGCCGCATCTACCAATTAGATTTAGGTGATTTACGGGCAGACGGCGGACAGAAGAAACTGATGAATAAACTGATTTGCTATACGCTGAACCGGCTGGTGGAATAATGTATCCTGGTGGTGCGGCATACCGACGGCCACGTCCGGGCGTAAGATGCTTAATAAGACGTTTCACGCCCGGACGTGGACGTCGGTATGCCGCACCACCAGGATACACTGCTCTTACTTCCCAAACATTTTCGTTACCTCAGCCACACGCTTGCCCTGAAAACGAGCGGCATTCAAAGCTACTTCGTCCGGCGCCACCGTACCATTCTGGCTCGTAAACGACGCGCCATACGGGTTACCCGACTGGAACTGGATTGGATCGGCATAACTCGGCGCGACGATGATACTACCCCAGCTATAAAAAACATTATTTATCGCAAGAACGGTGCTTTCGTGACCGCCGTGGGCCGTTGCGATACTCGTGAACGACGACCCAATTTTATTTACCAGCTTCCCCTGACCCCACAACGGGCCGGTGGTGTCAATAAACTGTTTCAACTGAGCAGAGGGTAAGCCGTAGCGCGTCGGCGATCCCAGGATAATGGCGTCGGCCCACTCCAGGTCATCCAGCGTTGCTTCGGGAATGTTTTGCGTTTCGAGCCGGTGTGCCGACCAGCCTTCGTTCGAGGCAATGGCTTCTTCAGGCGCCAACTCCTTTACTTTTAACAACCTGACCTCGGCTCCGGCCTGTTTAGCTCCCTCTTCAATGGCGCGGGCTATTTTGTGGGTTGTACCCGTCGCGCTGTAATAGATTATTGCAACTTTTGCCATGATTCTGATTGGTTTTCAAGTTTTTATTAAAGGCGTTTAAACTGCCTCTTCATCAACCATCAGTTCGAGGTTAAGTTTTCTCTGTGCTCGCATGAAGTCTCTTTGTGTTTAAAAACAACGCTTCCAAAAACAGATCAGCTTCGTCAACCCCAACAGCCAGCGAAGGCAATAACCGGATGGTGTTTTTGCCCGCAACGCCCGTAAACTGTTTATGCTCGAACAACAGCGACTTCCGCAGGGCATCAACTGGAAAGTCGTACTCAATGCCGATCATCAGTCCCCGGCCCCGCAGTTCTTTATAACCCCCAATCTGCCGTATACCGTCCATGAAGTAATTTCCCATGCGGGTTGCATTTTCAATCAGCCCTTCGTCATTCATGATGTCGAGTACGGCAATGGCCGCTGTGCAGGCGAGGTGATTACCGCCAAACGTGGTGCCAAGCAGCCCGTAGCTTGCCTTGAACTTGGGAGAGATTAGAATACCGCCAATGGGAAAACCGTTACCCATGCCTTTGGCCATCGAAATAATGTCGGCGTTGATGCCGCTGAACTGGTGCGAAAAAAACCGCCCCGACCGTCCGTAGCCGCACTGAACGCCGTCCAGAATGAGCACCGCCCCGGTTTCATTGCAGCGTTGGCGCAAGGTTTGCAGGAACGCATCCGTGGCGACGTGTATACCGCCCACACCCTGAATGCCTTCGATAATGACAGCGCAGGTTTCCGTCGTAATACCGGTCAGGGCCGCTTCGACGTCGTTGAAGGGCAGGAACCTGACGTGTTGATTGTAGTTAACGGGCGCAATGATAGCCGGGTTGTCCGTTGCGGCCACGGCTCCGGCGGTGCGGCCGTGGAAGGCTTTCGAGAAGGCCACAACCTGCGTCCGGCCGCTGTGAAACGACGCCAGTTTGAGCGCATTCTCATTGGCTTCGGCCCCGGAGCTACACAGAAACAGGGCATAATCCGGGTGGGCCGACGCAGCCCCTAACTTGTCGGCCAGTTCCTGTTGCTGCGGAATATGGACGGAGTTGGAATAAAACGAAATCTTTTGGAGCTGGTCGGTGATCGCCTGCACGTAACGCGGGTGCGCGTGGCCAACCGAAATCACGGCATGACCACCGTACAGATCGAGGTAGCGGGTGCCATCGGCATCCCAGAGGTAACTGCCCTGCGCCCGAACGGGTTCGATGTCGTAGAGCGGGTACACATCAAAAAGTTTGGCCATTCTGTTCGTAAAAATCAAGTGCAAGTTTACGGATAATCGGGTTATAACGGGGCTAAAGTGCAAAAAGGAAGCCGCTTAGCTTCCCCGTTTCCTATAACGCCCATTGCTCAAAGTCGGGCAATGAATGTGTTCAGCGCCTTCAACGCGTCGTCCGGCTGTTCAATCATACCGAGGTGACCCACCATTGGCAAAGACACCACCGTGATGCGGGCGTTCATGTTGGCCAGACGGCTCGTTTGCTCATACGGAATGACCTGATCGTTCTCCCCTAACAAAAGAAGTACGGCAAAGCGGGCATCGCGCAGAACGTGCGTGCGGTCAGGTCGGCCAGCGATGGCGTTCATACCGGCGATGAGCGCATTGGCAGGCAGATTCTGGTACCGCACCACTAATTCCTGAACCTTCTCGGCCGGGTAATCGGGCGAGACTACTTTCGACATCGTTTTCTCAATAAAAGGAGCAGATCCGTTTGTTTTCAGGGCTTCGATGGTCTGCTGCCGCTGCGCTTGCTTCGACTCGTCATCGGCGTAGGCGGTTGAATGAAACAGGCAAAGGCCTTGCATCATTTCAGGATGCTGTTCGGCAAAGGCCAGCGCGATATATCCACCCATTGAGTGTCCAACCAGCATGACATCGTCAATACCGTCCGCCTGTAGCTGGCGAAACAGGTCTTCGGCATATTCATCGATTGTCGTATGATTTGTCAGCCAAGAAAAGTCGGGGCGAAGAACAGGACCGTCAGATACCAAACCGGCGTAGATGCCATCCCAAATAGAAGCATCTACGCCGTGTCCGTGGATCAGAACGATGGTGAAGGAATCACGCATCAGCTATATAAGTCTCATTGCAAGAGGTCGACCAGAATCAGTGCTAAACCCACAATCAGCGCAATAACACCTATCGTACCACTACCGACCAGAATCAGAATCAGACCAATAACGCCAACGATCAAACCAATGGTCAGCAGTGATTTAGCCATTGTCCGTTCGGGCGAAAGTTTGTTTTTGATTTGCTTGTCAATACGCTTGGTAGCCATACGCTCCAGCAGCGACGCTTTCTTGGGCGAGGTTGTCGCGTTGGGAGCCAGCGACGCTTTCGTGTTAGCCGAAGCCAGCATCGTTTTGACCCGATCCATGCGCTTATTCAGTTTCTTGTCCGTCGCGAGTTTGCTGTCATTACGGACATACGCTTCAATCTGGCTCATGGTCGCGTTGGCCTGCGCAATCTGTTCAGCAGGAGCGGGCGTTGCAGCGGCTACCGGCGCAGGGGCAACAACCTCAGCGGGTTGAGCAACTTCAGCGGGCGTAGCTACGGCTACCGTCTCGGTTTTGGGTGTATTGTACTGATCAACGGGGCCACGCTGGAAATAAGCGACCGGGCGGCTACAGGACGAAAGGATGGCCACTCCCATCAGGGCAGTGCAAATGTGTTTGGTGAATGTACTGGTCATAGGGCATTGATTTTTTGAGGTGAAACATTGAGTTAACAACCACACAACCTCCCACCTGTCAGATTGTTAATGGATAAATGAAAAAACCAGCGAACGCAGACGGTACGCGTGTGCAAAACCAAAGTATAAGCCCGTCATACGTTGAGCACATGACGGGCTTATACTCAGTCAGTCCGGGGTTACTCAGGCGGCAGAGCGCAGTTGGTAAGTAGCCGTCTTGCCAAATTTCTCGCGGGCATACTCAAGGCTGATCGTCAACTCTTTAAGGGTAGTTTGCGACGGCACTTCAAACATCGCATCGGTAATGATCGACTCGCAGATTGACCGAAGTCCCCGCGCGCCCAACCCGTATTGCAGGGCCTGATCGACAATGTAATTCAACGCGCTGGCGTCCCAATGCAGGGTCACGCCCTCCATCCTGAATAATTTATCGTATTGCTTGGTAATGGCGTTTTTGGGTTCGGTCAAAATCTTCATCAGCGCATCCCGGTCCAGCGGTTCAAGGTGGGTCAGCACGGGAAGCCGACCGATTAGTTCGGGAATCAGACCGAACGATTTCAGATCGAGCGCCGAGATGTAGCGCATCAGGTGACCTTTTTCGAGCGTATCGTTCAGCCGCCGGTCGCCCGAAAAACCAATGGGCCGCGTGTTGATTCGCTTGGTAATGTGCCGTTCAATGCCATCGAACGCCCCGCCACAGATGAACAAAATATTTTCGGTGTTGAGCGCAATCAGCCGCTGGTCGGGGTGTTTGCGCCCGCCCTGGGGTGGCACGTTCACGACCGAGCCTTCGAGCAGTTTTAGTAGCGCCTGCTGAACGCCTTCACCACTCACATCGCGGGTGATACTGGGATTGTCTGACTTGCGGGCTATTTTGTCAATCTCGTCGATGTACACGATACCTCGCTCAGCCGCTTCAACATTGTAATCAGCCGCCTGCAGGAGCCGGGTCAGAATCGTTTCCACATCCTCGCCCACGTAGCCAGCCTCAGTAATGACGGTGGCATCGGCAATGCAAAACGGCACTTCAAGAATTTTAGCGATGGACCGCGCCAGGTACGTTTTGCCGGTGCCCGTTTCCCCCACCATAATGATGTTCGATTTTTCAATCGTCACGTCATCGTTGGTGTTGGGCTGCATCAATCGCTTGTAATGATTGTAGACCGCTACGGTAATCGACTTTTTCGCATCGTCTTGCCCGATCACGTACTGGTCGAGGTGACGCTTCATGTCAGCGGGCTTGATGAGGTTGATTTTTACCTCGGTGGGTTCACTCTTACGAGGGCGCATTTCTTCCAGCACCACTTGGTGGCCCTGTTCGATGCAGTAGTTACAGATGTGCGCGTCGATGCCCGACAGCAGCAGCATCACCTCGTTTTTGCGTCGTCCGCAGAACGAGCAACTGATTTGTGGCATGAAAGGTTGCAGAGTAGATAGTAGGATTAAAGTCGGTTGATATGCTCGTATACGATACACATCCGCACACATCCGCCGAGTTTGGTTAACGATATATTTACAGGCTTTGTTGGTACAATTCGGACACAGAGTGAGTATTTGGCTCTGTTACGAGTGGCAGTAATTAACAAAGTTACCAGTTAACACCCAAATCGGCAAATACCGGCCCGGTTAAAGGCTAACAGCGGATGATAAGGCACAAAAAAACGCGAAGGTCCTGATGGCACCTTCGCGTTCTGCTACCGTATAAAAACGCAACTGATTACTTTTCCCGACGCAATACCTCGTCGATCAGACCGTAGGCTTTGGCTTCTTCGGCCCGCATCCAGTTGTCGCGGTTCGAGTCCAACTCAATTTGTTCAACCGTCTGACCCGTGTGGTTGGCCAGGATTTCGTACAACTCCTGACGCAGTTTAACGATCTCGCGCACCGTAATTTCCATATCGACCGACTGTCCCTGCGCACCACCCGACGGCTGGTGAATCATAACGCGGGCGTGGGGCAGCGCCGACCGCTTGCCAGCCGCACCACCTGCCAGCAGCACGGCACCCATCGACGCGGCTAAGCTTGTACAAACCGTGGCCACGTCGGGCCGGACATACTGCATGGTGTCATAAATGCCCAGACCGGCATAAACCGAACCACCAGGACTATTGAGGTACATCAGGATGTCTTTTTTAGGATCGGCTGACTCCAGAAACAGCAACTGCGCAACGATGATGTTAGCAATATTGTCGTCGACGGGAAGGCCCATAAAAATGATCCGGTCGGCCATCAAACGGGAGAAAACGTCAACTTCGCGGAAGTTCATCGGCCGCTCTTCAATAACCGACCGGGTCATGTTCTCAACGGTGTGGTTTTCGATAGTGTGTTTTACATAGCCGTCTACAGTCAGGCCGTTCAGACCCATGTGTTGCACGGCAAACTTGCGGAATTCGTTTTGAAAATTCATATAGTAGATTTACGCTTTGGTTTTAAAACGATGATTGTGGGGTGTAAGTTTCGGTTGCACCGAACGATGCAAAATTGCGTTATCCAACCGAAAAACCCTGTCGGTCTGCGTGTAGAATTTATCGGTATCACTTGACATGAAGCATTCCCTTCCCGAACGAATCCGGCTGCAGCGGCTCCAGCGTGGCCTGTCGCAGGAAAACATGGCCGATCTGCTCAGCCTGTCCACCACGGCTTACGGCGATATTGAGCGCGGCAAAACAGATCTTACTCTGTCCCGGCTGTCACAAATTGCCCATGTTCTGGACGTTTCGCCCGTGACGTTACTGACGGATGAAGCCATCCCGGCGCAGGTCGTTGATAGTCAGCCCAAGGAGATAGCTAATCACGAACTGGAAACGCTCCGCCTGACGGTTGAGAAACAGCAGGTTGAGTTGGACAAACTCCGGCTCGAAGCCGATTACTACAAACGCAGATACGACGACCGCATCGCCATGGAAGTGGCCCGGTCGATGGGCGTGAGCCAAAGCCGGGAGCGGATTGGATTTTAAGAACAGCCAATGTAAATCACTACGTACTGTGTTGAACTACGAATCCATTTACAAAAAGTGCCAGCCGATTCAAAAGTCGGCTGGCACTTTTTTTCACGAATCGTTGATCAGTTACAAACTAACCGTTGCCCATTCTATCGAATTCTTGTTGTTCGGTTTCCGCACTTCGTATGCCACTACCAACTGCCTGTCAAGTACGAGTCCGCTGGCGTTGGTCCCATTCTGCGCGTTTTTGACAAACTGGGTGTTGGGCGTTGCAGCTCCGTTGATGTTGCGGAACGCAATTACCGAACTCATGCCACTTTCCGACGGCTGGCTTTGCTCCCAGAGCAGCACCGACGACTTTGGGGCGGGAACGAGATAAGCATTTTTAGCGGTGGGGTCATCAAGCACAAACAGTCGTTTGCCCTGCTCGTTCACAACCCGGATACCCGGCGAATCCTGCGTACCGGAGAACCAGGCCACCAGTGGGCTACCCCCACCCGCGCTCGACGTTGGTCCCGAATGTGGGCAACCGTTGATTTGCCAGTTGTCTTTCGACAGAATTTGTGGTTTCGAGAAGGTCCGTCCGTTGTCGGTTGAACTCATTTGGGCAATATCCCGGATGTTGTCCTGATTCTCGCGGTAGTACAGATGAAGCGCCCCGGCCGGGTCAACCAGCAGGCTGATGTTGCAGCAGTCGCACACGAATGGATCGAGAATTCGCTCGTCACTGAATTTACCCCCGGTTGAGGTCACAAACCGCAGGTCGCGCTGGTGGGCTTTACCCTGAATATCGTTCAGGTAGGCAACGCCAATTTCGCCGTTGGCCAGCACAGTCGCATCGAAAAAGCCCCGGACAATATTGGGCGTTTTGTCGGCGTGTACCGGTGTTGGCTGCGTCCAGGTGTTGCCCTGGTCGGTCGAGACGACGTACACGATTTGCAGATCAGTTGGTCGGCCACCACCGGGCCGGGTCGCTTTAGGCGCTTCTGCTTTGTGGCCCTCATGCCCGGCTCCGTGCGCGTCGTGCCCCGCATGAGCAGCCTCCTGTGGTGGTGCCAAAGCGGCTGTGGCTACGGTTTGAGGATTGGCAGTCTGAGGACCGCGCAGGGCAAAAACGGCCACTGCCGAACCGTCCTTCCGGAACAGTAGTTTGGGGCGCATCAGCCGTGAGTTACCAATACCGGCGGCTGAATGAATCAACTTCTTGTCGCCGAACGTCTTACCCTGATCGCCGGATTTCGCCCAGTAGAAATAAACAATGCCGTCATTGTCTTTCTCAGTCCACGACAGCGCTACGTCGCCCGATGGCGTTCTGGTTAGCGTTGGCACTGCGTAGGCGCGGCTGGTATCGCTGGAAATGCCGTTCGAGTAGGCCGCTGTCGTGCAAACGATAAGCAGACATAAGCAAGTGATGTGATTGAAAAATGTGTTCATGATATAGACAATGCTGGCTCGTTTACTTAACTATTTAGATTCAATCTAATTTAACGTAAAGGTAAAAGCGAATCGCATAGGTCAAACCGTTATCCACAAAAAATCTGCACAATTCTGCTAACCTCCCCCTTATATTTGGCAGTTTACATTTAAATAGTCCGTAAGCGCGGACCAATTGCCCACTACATCCATGAACGAACACAGTAAAGCATTTCTCTACCAGTACCTTAATAATGCTTCGCCCACCGGCTTCGAATCATCGGGGCAGCAGATTTGGCTGAACTACCTTAAACCCTACACCGACGAATACATCGTGGACACCTACGGCACGGCGGTGGGTGTGGTTGGACCGGGCAAAGACTACAGCGTGGTTATTGAAGCCCACTCCGACGAGATTTCGTGGTTCGTCAATTACATTTCCGACGATGGCTACCTCTACGTTCGGCGCAACGGCGGCTCCGACGCCATGATTGCCCCGTCGATGCGGGTTCACCTGCACACCAAAAAAGGTCCCGTTGATGGGGTATTCGGCTGGCCCGCCATTCACGTCCGCGACCTGACCAAAGACGTGGCACCCAAGGTATCCGACCTGACCATCGACGTTGGGGCCGCTACCAAGCAGGAAGTTGAAGAAATGGGCATTCACGTCGGCACAGTGGCGACATTCACCGACGGGCTGATGGAACTCAACGGCCGCTACTACGTGGGCCGGGCGCTGGACAACCGCATGGGCGGATTCATGATCGCCGAAGTGGCGCGGCTACTGAAAGAAAACAACGTGACGCTGCCGTTTACGCTCTACGTCGTCAACGCGGTACAGGAAGAAATTGGATTGCGCGGGGCCGAAATGATTGCCCGGCGGCTAAAGCCCAACCTCGCCATCTGCACCGACGTCACGCACGACACGCAGTCGCCTAAGTACGACAAGAAGGAACAGGGCGATCTCAAATGTGGCGGTGGACCAGTGCTGTGCTACGGCCCGGCGGTGCAGAACAACGTGCTCGACTTTATGATCGGCGTGGCTGAGCAGCAGGAAATTGCGTTCCAGCGGCAGGCCGTGAGCCGCTCCACCGGCACCGACACCGACGCTTTTGCCTACGCCACCGAGGGCATTGCTTCGGCCCTGATTTCGCTGCCGCTGAAATACATGCACACGACGGTCGAAACCGTTCATATGGATGACGTGCAAAGCGTGATCCGGCTCATGTACGAAACCCTGCTGGCACTGAAAGGCGGGGAAGATTTTCGGTATATTAAGTGAGTAGGGACAACGTCAGCCGGATGAACTTCCTGTTGAGTTTGTTTACATTGTATTTGTTACTTTACCTTAGTGTATGAAAGAACTGATCTTTTTAGTCGAAGAAGACCCCGAAAGCGGCTACACGGCACAAGCCGTTGGCGAAACCATATTTACTCAGGGCGAAACGATGGCTGAGTTAAAAACAATGATTCGGGATGCGGTTAATTGTCATTATGATGGTCCGTCGCAGTGGTCGCAATTCGTTCGGTTGCAATTTCCCGTTTAAACGCCACAACAAAACAACGCCGATGCAAAACCAGTTGTGTGGACATCTACTAAATGTAGTTACCTCAAAACACATACAACCATGCGTAGCACCCGCGATTTTTTTATTGGCACCCTGACTGGCTTAACGATTGGCTTATTGGCAGCACCGAGCAGCGGTCAGGAATCGCGCCGACGGCTGAAACAAGAATATGACAAGCGTATGCAGTCTTCCGGTGGACCGTCATCTGGCGGTGGTCTGAAAGAGCAACTAACAACCGCCTTCGAGCAGATCAAAGAGCAGGTGAACAATTACATTGGCCAGAAAAAGAGCCATGAACAGCGGATGTCAGACACGGGACATTTTGATTATCAGTCCGAACGGATGAATAAGTTCACCGACCAGAATCCAACGTCACCAGTGGCTTCGTCGACGCTGGTTGATGTGAACGACTATAAAGCGTAAATCGTAAACTGACACATCCGTTTTTTAACCGAATTTTTGCATTAAGCCGGATAAGGATGGTGGGTAGATTATGTCTGCACCTATTCTGGTCCGGCTTATTACTGATTGAAAAATCTGTTGACTACTTAGCAGCCGTTGTCGATACGGGCGGGTTAATCATGATGTGGGCACGGTGGGTGCCGGGGTCCATGATCCAGGGCATACCGGGGGCGGCAGGCTTCAGGGGCAGACCCGTGCTTTCGGCGGTGGCGTAGGGAATGTAGACCACCGAACGCAGATACCCGTCTTTTACCTCGCCGGTAGCCGGGTCGTAATTTTCGTCTTTAGCCGTGTACACGAACAGCGACGACGGATTGACGGGCATTATCAGTTTCTCCGCTTTGGCTTCCTGTTCCCGAGTTTCCAGAACTTCTTTTGCCGTTTTGCCCTGCTGTTTCAACTCCCGACCGCGCTTCATGAACGGCTCCAGGTCGCGGTGGTAGCACGACACGCTCAAACCCTTTTGGGCGGGATCATCGGCTAAGCAGATCAGTTCGTTGGTGCCTTTCCGCAGCACGGCAAATTCATTTTTGTCGGAATAACCGTACACCGTAGCGCCCGCCTGTTTATCGGCCGGGGCGGCCATCACAGCGGTTTTGATCTGCACATCAGCAGTCGGAACGGTGGGCGTCTGGGCCAGCGCGGCAAAGGTTAGCAGTAGGAAGGAAGTAGTCAGAACGGGCGTTTTCATGGTCGTGTACGTGTTTCCTGTACAAGACAGTCCAGTTCAATAGCTACTCACCCGTTCCGCCGACCGCCCCTCATGCCATTCCCGTTGCCCCGGTTTTGCCGGTCATAGGGCTGCATGGCGGGGGCACTACCCACGAAATTTCGCAGGTTATACACGAAACTGAGCATGAAATAGCGGTTCAGCACGCGGCTCTGTACTTCCTCGGTGTACGTGTCGGTGACGTTGCGGACGATGCTTCGGTTCTGGTTCAGCAAATCGAACGCTTGCAACCGCAACTCGCCCCGCTTCTGCTTAAACAACTGCTTTGTCAGTGTTGCATTCCAGAGCGTGAATGACTGATTGTAACTACCCGACGATCCGCCATAATGGTTGTAGAAAACGTCGTTGGCAAGCGTGAAACCGCCCGGCAGTTGGTAGAACACGTCGAGCGTAACCGTCTGGTTCAGAAAGTTCTGGTTTTGCTGAGGTTGGAGCGAATACCGCGCCGATTGGTAGTTGATGTTTCCCGACAGGTTCAGGTCTAATTTCTCCGTAAAGTTGGAACTGATGCCCACGCCCTGCCCCACGAGCCAGTTGTTGGCGAGGTTCGGCTGGCTATTCACGAAACTCGTTCCCCGGTTGTAAGTGAGGTTAGTGGTCAGGTTGAGGTTAGCTTTCTGCTTGCCGATTTTAACAGGCTGACCCAGCACCAGAGAGCCATTAGCCGTATAATATCCGTCGGTGTTGACCGGTTGGGTCCTCTGCGCCCCGGATTGGTTAAACGTGGTGGCGTTCACGATCTTGTTATCCGTGCGGCTCAGGTTCAGCGACGCAAACAGGTTGCGAAACGTACTCGGCTCGAAGCGGTTAAAATTAGCCGATAAATTGTGGCTGTATTCGGGTTGCAAATTGGCATTACCGAGCCGAATGTTGAGCGGGTTCGTGTTATTAGGCACGGGCTGCAACTGATTCACGTCCGGCGCGTTGATACGGGTGCGGTATTGGATACGCAGTCGGCGGCTCTTGCCAAAATTGTACGTGAACAGGGCGTTGGGCAACAGGCTTGTGAAGGCCCGGCTAAAGCTGCTGTCGCTCGTAATGTTGTCCGAATTCAACCGGGCCTGCTGCACGTCGAAACCCAGCGCGTACGTGTATTTGAGTCGGCGGGTTTGCCAGGTCATACCGGCCCGGTTGGTCATGAACGTATTCAGAAAGCGGTTGCTCAGGGGGACGTTGGGCAGGTCATACTCGTTGGTTGCTTCGTTAAAATTGTTGACAAACCGGTTCGATGTATTGCGGTTGTTGGAGAGCGTATAATGAAATTCGAGCGTCTGGCGGAGCGACAGCGGTTCGGTATAATTGACGTTGACGCTGTTCGTGGCCGAGCGCGTTTGCTGATCGTTACGCTGGTTAATTGTCTGCTCAAACAACCCCGTTTGGCTGTTCGGACCGGAAACGCCTGTTGATGAAACGCCCGTCGTGGATATAGGAATAGTTGGCCGGGCGAAGGTGTTCTCTGACTGATTGATACCGTCGTTGTCCCGGTTGTTACGGGCCATGTTCCAGTTCAGGGAAGCTGTTCGTCCGCGTTTGCGAAACTTGCGAAACAGCAGCAGCGAATTATTTCCCGTAAATCCGTCACCGGTCGAATTGTACCTGGTATTGCTGGTATTGACTGAATTGCCTTGTCCGTCGAGCGTTTGTGATAAGCTGTTGGTCTGAAAATTGGAGTTAAGCCACGACAGGTTCGGGATGACCCGGATCGTCGTGAGCGAGTCGAGCCGGTAATCGAGCCGGAGATTGACCCGGTGATTGGTATTGCTATTGTTGGAGCCGTTTTGCCGGTTGGTCACGAACGTTGAGTCAGCCTGACTGCCTGATGCACCGTTTGGTAATACGTTTTCGCGTCGGCTGCGCTGATCGGTGAGCGTGTTGGTGTTGCTGGCGTTGTAGCTGCCCGCCACGTCAATCTTTTTACCCCACGTATCGCGGTAGTTCAGACCAGCCGCCCACGACTGCGTAATGGCGTTGCTACCCACCTGCCCCGTGTTGCCATCATTGTTGTTGCCCCCACCGGGTCCATTACCCCCAACGCGAACGTTGTTGCCGCCCCCAGTATTTCCACCCCGGCCCTGACCAGCTCCGCCGAAGTTGTTGCCCAGACCCAGATCCTGCGCCGTGAACCCCTGCTGATTGATGTTATTGGCCATGCCTACTACTGAATACTGCTGACCGTTGTTGAAGCGGTTTATGCTGGCACGACCCGAATAGCGCAGGTCTTCACCGGGCTGCGGGCCGGCCGCAATGGACTGTTGCCCGAACGTACCTTTGCGCTTATCTTTTTTGGTGGTGATGTTAATGGTTTTCTCGCGGTCGCCGTCGTCCACGCCCGAAAACTGCGACTGCTCCGACTGCTGATCGTAGAGTTGAATCTTGTCGATAATATCGGCGGGCAGGTTTCGGGTAGCCATTTTGGGATCGTTGCCAAAAAACGGTTTACCGTCTACCAGTACTTTTCGGACTTCCTGCCCCTGCGCTTTCACCGTGCCGTCGCGACCAACTTCCACGCCGGGCAGTTTTTTGAGTAGTTCTTCCACCTGCGCGTTGGGCCGCGTTTTGAACGAATCGGCGTTGAATTCCAGCGTATCGCCCTTCACGGCGATGGGTGCCGCTTCGCCCTGCACCTTCACCTCGCCAAGAGTTTGCGATGTAGCGACGAGGTCAACGGTGCCCACGTCGGGATTCGGGTTAGCCGACGACACACTCACACGCCGGGTTTTGCCCCGATAGCCCACGTAAGTCACTAATACCCGATACTGCCCCTCGGCCACTTTCGGAAACGCGAACCGTCCTTCGCCATCGGTAATGCCAAACGTCACCAGCGACGAATCCCGCCCCGACAGCAGCGACACCGACGCTTCGAGCAACGGCTTCCGCGTCAGCGAATCCACCACCGCACCCCGGATGCTCTGGGCTTGAATGAATAATGGACAATGCATAATGAACAATGCCACGAGCATCCCCCACCTTCTTGCCCATCTTGGTCCGCCCATTTTATATTTTACATTACTCATTAATTTCTGGGAAACGGTATTGTAGTCATCGCTTTCTGCCGAAAATCAGCCATTGCTTTCCGGCGGAGTTCGTTCATCTCATCAGACGAAACGGCTTTAGCATCGGCTGGCGGCTGAACGGTAGTCTCAGCCACGCTTTCGGTTGATATACCGGTCGCTTTAAATGACTCATTGTCCGACTCAATCTGTAGCACCACGCCCCGCTCCGGCGTCAGGGCGGCCACGGGCGAATAGGTAAACGGCAGTTCCGTCGTGTACCAAACCGTAAACGTTTGAGCTTCGCCCTCATTCCGGCGGGGCGAAGCGGCCGACGAATCCCTACCCGCCCGGTTGCCACCCCTCCGCTCACTAATTCGGGCGGTAGCCGTGGCTTTGTGGCAGAGATAACCCGCTATTTTCTTCGTCTTGTCGGAGAGTTGCCAGTTTTCAGGTTTGGGCATGGGCCGCTCGGTGCGGTAGGTCGTGCTGACCGAGTCTTTTTTGATCGTCATCACGTCGATGCGCTGCCGGTTGGCAAGGTCGAGAAAAGTCGTCTGCTCAAAGGGGGGCGTCATGCGTGTCTCACGTGGGGGACCGCCCTCCCGGCTTTCATTTGGCGTTCGGCGCACCATCATGTTTTGCGGCCGGTCGCGCTCCTCTTTGGCCATCGTGCCGGAGAAAACGAGTTTCTGCGTGAACGACATTACTTCCGGAATACCTTCCGGGGCGTCAGGCGCACCGGGGCTGCCCGGACGCACCTCCTGCCCATTGATGACCATTCGCATCTGCAACGGGTCGATTCGGCGCATGCCTTCGTAGGTGATTTTGCCGGAAGCCGGTGCGTTTTGCGCCAGTGCAAGGGTGCTGGTCAGGAATCCAGCCAGGAAAAGCGAGAAAGCGGTCTGTTTCATGGCAGAAGGAGGAAATCGTAAGGTGAAAGTTGCACAATTTTTCGGCCCGGTCGATTGTATCTTGTTAAAAGACGTTAACATAGCGACGAATGCCCAATTTGTGTAGCCGAACGCCCTTTATGACCTCCCAAATCATCTCCGTCGTGCCGTCGCAGACCGAACTGCTATTTGACCTCGGTCTGGATGCGGAGATCGTCGGCATAACGAAGTTCTGCATTCACCCGGCCGAAAAAATTCAAACTAAAACCATCGTCGGCGGTACTAAAACGCTGCACCTCGACCAAATTCACGCCCTCCAACCCGACCTTATTCTCGCCAACAAAGAAGAAAATACCCGCGAACAAATCGAAGAACTCCAGCGCCATTACTCCGTTCACATCACCGACGTGGTGACGCTACCCGACGCGCTGACGATGATTCGAGAGGTTGGAAGGTTGGTCGGCAAGAAACAACAAGCGGACGAAATGGCAAGCCAAATCGCGTTCTCCCTCGCTTCCCATTCCTCCCGCTCCTCCCCTTCTTCATCCGTCGCTTATTTCATCTGGCGCAAGCCGTACATGGTCGCGGCTGGGGGCACATTTATCGACGCCATGCTCCAAGCGGCCGGGTTTCAGAACGCCTTCGTCGGGCAGACGCGCTACCCTGAAATCGCACCCGACGACCTGCGGGCGGCCAATCCTGATATGATCTTTCTATCGTCGGAGCCGTACCCATTTGCGCAGAAACATGTCGCCGAGTTGCGGGCCATTTGCCCGTCGGCGCGGGTGATGGTGGTGGATGGTGAGGTGTTTTCGTGGTACGGCAGCCGGTTGTTGCGGGCCGACCGTTATTTTAGGAACTTGCATACCGAAATCGCCCGAACAGCATGATTACCGATATATCGCAGCTCGATCCCAACGGCACCTACACCTACGCCGACTACCTGAAATGGCAGTTTGACGAAAGCGTTGAACTGATAAAGGGGAAAATTCATCGAATGTCACCGGCGCCCCGACGTGCTCATCAGCGGGCTGTAAGCCAACTCCTGATTGACATAGGCGTATACCTGAACGACAAAACCTGCCAGATATACGCAGCTCCCTTTGATGTTCGGTTACCCGTCCGTAACGAGCGCAAGCCCGAGCAGTTACATACGGTTGTCCAACCTGATATTTGCGTGGTCTGTGAGGTAGCCAAGTTAGATGAAGCCGGTTGTTTGGGCGCTCCCGACTGGATTATTGAGATTATATCACCACGAACCGCCAAGAATGATTTTAACGAGAAGTATAATCTCTACGAAGAAGCCGGCGTTCGGGAATATTGGATTGTTCAGCCCAAAGAAAAGGCCGTGAACGTCTATACCCTCGAAGACGGCAACTATGCCTTGGTGGACATCTACGAGTCCGGCGATATTCCCAGCCGCATCTTTCCCGAACTAATTATTTCGCACGAACGCATTTTTAGGTAGATGACCACCTCCGCTGAGCACACGCTGTCCGTTGCGTCCGTCAACATGATCCTGTTTGCCATTCGGCAACGCGGGCTTGATTCCGACGACCTGGCCCGTTCGGTGGGTATCGACCCGGTGCAACTGCGCGATCCTGACGGGCGCCTGCCCATCCGAACCATGCAGGACCTGTGGCGCGAGATCATTGCCCGCACCGGTGACCCGTCGATTGCGCTCCGCATTGGCGAAATGATCAATCCGATGGCATTTGGCGTACTGGCCTACGTGATGATGCACAGTCCCACGCTCGGCCGGGCGTTTGAAAAGCTTTTTCAGTATCAGGACATTGTTTGCGATGGCATCCGCACGAGCGGCCAGCAAATCGGCAGTCAGTACGTAATCTCGCTGCACCTGACCAGCCGGGAAATTATTTATCCCGACTATGCGGTTAACTCCGAGCTATCGGTTTATTTGTCGGCGATGCACGCGCTGACGGGGCAACACATACCAGTTAGTGAAGTCCGGTTTTCTTACCCGCGACCGGCCGACACGACCGAACATGAGCGCGTCTTTGCCCCCGCCCGCCTGACGTTCGGCGCACCCGAAACGTCGATGGTGCTGGACGCGGCCCTGCTCGACACGCCCGTCATGAACGCCAGTGCCAGCCTGTTCCCGTTGGTTGAACAACACGCTATCGACCAGATGAAGCGGCTTCAGACGCCCACGCCCACCTTGGCGCAGCGCGTCCGAACCGAAATTGTGTCGCTGATGCGGGGCGAAGAACCTGCGCTGACCGTCGTTGCCGACCGGCTGGCAATGGGTGTCCGGACGCTGCAACTGCACCTCAAAGAAGAAGGCACGACGTATCAGCAGCTTTTGACCGACGTGCGCCGGGACTTGGCCGTGAAGCATTTGCGTGAGCCTAATTTCAGCACCACCGATATTGCCTATTTGTTGGGTTTCGCCGAGCCGAGCGTGTTTTTCCGGTCGTTTAAGAAGTGGACGGGACAGACGCCGGGCGCGTTTCGGGCTACAGCGTTCCCAAACTCGTATGCTTGAAATTATCGGCGTATTTCAGCCCGTATCCGGCTACGCGGTCCATACTGGAGTGGGCAACGAGGATAAGTCCCGCCAGCATCAGGTATTGATTGCCGGTCATCAAGCCCCACACGCCAATAAGAATACCCAATGCTTTGTGGTGAACGAGGTTGTAGGTCACCGCGCCAACGGCCGGGTTAATCAGGTAGCCAACCATGCTCAGGTCAGGCAGCAACAGCAGGGCCGGAAACCACCACCAGGCGAAGTTCAGGCGTGAGAACAAATAAATGCAGGCGGCAAATAAGGCTAACTCCTCAACTTTATGCAGATATTTCATCGTGTCTATGTTCACAAGAACGTTTAGTACACGACAAAGGTCCGACGAACCAGCCGGGCCGTCGCTGACAAAAGGCGTAGTTCTGACTGACCGATTACGAAAATTTTACAGTCACCACCCGCGCCATATCGTCCCAGAACGACGGATATGATTTAGCCACCACGCCCGGCTCGTTAATCACAATTTCCCGCTGCATCGCCACGGGCGCGAAGGCCATTGCCATCCGGTGGTCGTCGTAGGTTTCGATATGGGGAATCGATAGGACGTTGTTCGCTAACGGCCGAATTTCGTACCGGTGGTTTATCTCTACTTCGACCAATTCGGCACCAATCTTTCGGAGTTCCGTTTGCAGAGCCATCACGCGGTCGGTTTCTTTTATCTTCAGGCTTTCGATACCCGTCAGCGTCAGCGGAACGTGGTTTACGGCCGCACAAACGGCCACTGTCTGGGCCAGATCGGGGCAGTCGGTAAAATCCCAAGTCAGTGGCGATTCGGTCGGGCGTTTGGTTAGAATCACGCCGGTATCCGTGAAGGTGCTTTCGACGCCCAGCGGTCGCATAATGTCAACAATGGCACTGTCGCCCTGCAAGGATTTCTCCTTAAGACCCAGCAACTCAATGGTAGTGACTTCGTCTGGCGACAGGGCCACCACGCTGTACCAATAGCTGGCCCCCGACCAATCCGATTCGACCTGATACGGCTTCGGTGTGTATAGTTTTGAAGCTACGGTAATCGTTTTCGCGTCCCAGTCGGCCCGAACGTCAGCCCCAAAGTAACGCATCTGCTCGATGGTCATCTCGATATAAGGCCGTGACCCAATAGCGCCGGTCAAATGAAGACCCAGCCCATCAGGAAGCAGGGGTGCAATCATCAGCAAGGCCGAAATGTACTGGCTGCTTACGTCGCCCTGGATTGACACCTGATTCTCACCAGATGCGCTAAACCCGTTTAATTGCAGGGGCGGATATCCGTCGTTCTTCAAATAGGCAATGTCAGCACCGAGCGTGCGGAGCGCATCGACCAGAATGCCGATGGGACGTTCACACATGCGGGGGGTACCGGTCATGATTTTTTGCTGACCCGTAACCGAAAAATAAGCTGTCAGAAAGCGCATCGTCGTTCCCGCATCGAGTACATCAGCGGTTGGGTCCTCTGATTTCAGCAGCCGGATCATCGTCTGCGTGTCGCGGGCGGTGGATAGGTTTTGCAGATCGCAACGGAAGCCGGTCAGGGCGTTGAGAATCAGAGCGCGGTTGCTTTCGCTCTTCGACGAAGCCAGTGGAATAGTGGCCTGAACGGGCTTAGCAGGGGGTAGTAAACGAACGGTGTTCAACAGATTGCGGGTTGGCGATGGAAACCATTGAGTGGGTAAGCAATAGAATTAGCTGTATAATTCGACCAACTTTGCCAAAGTTCTAAACTTTGGCAAAGTTTACGCCGGATACACGCGGGCTTTGGCAAAATTAACGCATAGCCTTCACACGCATGACTTATTTCATCAACGCTACCGTCTTTACCGGCGACGACTGGCTAACCGGCGCGTCGGCATCCATCGCCAATGGCCGGATTCAGACGATTACAACGGCGGACGAGGTTGGTAAGAACAACAGCTTCGGAAGTGGCCATAACGAAACAGATACCGTTATCGATCTCAACGGCGACTACCTCGTTCCCGGCCTGATCGACCTGCAACTGTACGGCGGTTCAAGCCGGTTTCTCAACGAGCAGCCCACGCCCGACACCGTCCGGCATATTTACGAAACACACGCCCGCAACGGCACCACTACGCTGCTGCCTACCATCCACTCGACCTCGCTCGACGTGATGCAGCAGGCTATGGCGGCCGTGCAGACGGTGCGGGCCGAAAACCCGTTTGGCGTACCGGGTATTCACATCGAAGGACCGTATTTCAACCCCATCAAGCGCGGTGCCCACAGCGCGGCCTACGTCCGAACGCCCGCTGAGGGTGAACTCGAAACGCTCTTCGGTACCAACGCCGACGTGATCCGCATCCTGACGCTGGCTCCCGAAATCCTGTCGCCCGATCAACTCAAAACGATCAGGAAGCTAAAACACGCAAACACCCTTCTGTCACTGGGCCACTCAAACGCAACCTACCAACAGGCTACGGACGCACTGAACAATGGCATTCCGCTGGCGACTCATCTGTACAACGCCATGCGTGGTTTTGAGAGTCGCGAGCCGGGCGTCGTGGGGGCGGTGTTCGATCACCCATCGGTTCGGGCCAGCATCATCGCCGACGGCTACCACTGCGACCCGGCTACCATCCGCATCGCACACAAGCTGCTGGGCAATAGGCTCTTCTTAATCTCTGACGCGCTGTTTGCCAGTTCTCCCGGACAGGAACCGCCCCGCCCTGATTTTACCCTGGGCGAGTTTGTCGTCCATTATGAACCCGATGCAAACGGTCCGGGGCGATACGTCAATAACGAATGGAAACTGGCGGGATCAGCCCTGACGCTGATTGACTGCGTCCGGGTGTGCGTTGAAAAGGTTGGACTGTCGCTAACCGACGCGTTGCGAATGGCGACGGTGATTCCAGCGGATATTATTGGGATAGGCGATCAGATAGGGTCTATCAAACCGGGCTACGTCGCTAACTTGGTACGGCTGGATAAAACACTGATGGTTAAAGAAGTTTGGCGGGCTTAATTACGGTCGATAAGTGCTCAACTCGTCCTCTCCTACCCGTTCCTGGCTCACTAATCGACCAGACACTGTCGGTGCTTTCACCCCCCCGCCCAACAGCGTCTGGCTCCGCAACACGCGCATCTCGTCCCACAAACTGGCGTCCATGAACGAGTTGAGCAGAGTCGTGCCGCCCTCGACTAACACCGACTGAATCTTGCGCTGGTACAGATTGGCGAGCAGTTGCGGCAGAAATGGCTTGTCGGAGCTAAGCTGAATGTACGACGTGTTTTTTGTCATTCCGACCGGTCCGCCGGTGCGGAAGGAGGAGTCTTTGGGTAAAGCAATACCTGCTGCTAAAGAAGATTCCTCCTTCCGCACCGGCGGACCGGTCGGAATGACAAATCCATAAACCAGCGTTGGCTGAGAATCGTCAAATAGATTGAGGTTTGCGTCTAAGCGAAGTTGTTTGTCGATGACGACGCGCACGGGATTGCGCCCCGGTACGAGCCGTACGTTCAGGCGGGGGTTATCGGTGCGGGCGGTGTTAGTACCCACCATAATGGCGTCTTCCCCGGACCGCCACCGGTGCACCAACCGCTGACTCAGCGGCCCGCTGATTTGCACGGGCTGACCATTTTCGCCCGCAATGTAGCCATCGGCCGTTTCGGCCCACTTTAGGATGATATACGGCCGGTTCTTCTCTATGAACGTAAAGAATCGGGCGTTCAATTCGCGGCCAACTTCGTTCAGCACACCCGTTTCAACGGTTATACCGGCTTCGCGCAGTTTGGCAAACCCTTGTCCGGCGACTAACGGATTGGGGTCGTCGTTGCAGCAAATTACCCGTCCTACACGCTTCTCGATCAGCAAATCGGCGCAGGGCGGCTGCTTGCCGTAGTGCGAACACGGTTCGAGCGTTACGTAAGCCGTACATTCGGGCAACAGATGCGCATCTTCCGGGCGGACCGATAAAATGGCGTTCCGCTCGGCGTGCGCTTCGCCGTAGCGCTGGTGCCAGCCTTCCCCGATGACTCGCCCGTTGTGCTCAATCACGCAACCCACCATCGGGTTGGGGCTGACCTGACCCCGGCCGAGGGTAGCCAGTTCGAGGGCGCGACGCATGAATAAACTCATAGTTTGTGCGGTTCCCCCGGTACGCCGGAGCGGCCGGGATTTGTGCGTTTGTAGTTTGTGGTTATGTCGCGACTACCAACCCCAGCGGGGAACCGCACAAACTCAAAAACTCACAAACCACAAACTTCCCTATTTTTACGCAAAATCACGCTACCGAGATCAAATGGCAACCGCCAAACCACTATACGAACGACTCAGCAAAAACATCACGGCTTACCCGCCCGAAGAAGCGCGGGAGATGGCGTTTATGATGCTTGACCACTATTTCGGACTGCGCAAAACCGACGTACTGACCGACAAACCCTTGCCCCCCAACCGCACCGAACCCGACTGGTTTAAGATTCTGGAGCGTCTGAACCGCCAGGAACCGATTCAGCACGTTATTGGCACGACGATCTTTTGCGGTTTGGAGTTCGAGGTGTCGCCCGCTGTGCTGATTCCCCGGCCCGAAACCGAAGACCTCGTCCGGCTGATTATGCACGACTTTGCCGACCGCACCGACGATGTACCCATTGTGGATATTGGCACCGGCAGCGGCTGCATCGCCATCACGCTGGCGCGGTTTCTTCCCCAGTCGGTCGTTACGGGCTGGGATGTGTCGGAAGAGGCCCTGACGCTGGCTCGTCGTAACGCCCAACACCTCAAGGCCGACGTCCAGTTCGCCATTCAGGATATTCTTAATGTACCAGCTACTTTTACGGAACGGTTCGACTGTGTTGTGAGTAACCCGCCTTATGTTACGCGCTCCGAAGCGGCCGGAATGGACCGCAACGTGCTCGACTACGAACCCGGTCTAGCCCTGTTTGTGGAAGACAGTGACCCGTTGGTGTTCTATAAAGCCGTTGCCGATTTCTGCGTCCGTCATTTAACGAAAGATGGGTCTTGCTACGTTGAAATTAACGAGCGTTTCGGTGAAGCCACGCGGCAGGTATTCGTCGAGCGCGGCTTCGGCAACATACAAGTGTACAAAGACATTCACGGCAAGGACCGCAGCATCCGGGCCACGTTTTAACCTATGCAAGCTACTACCTCGTTTACCTACCATACCAAAATCCGGGACGTGTTCAGCGAGATGAGTCAGGTCGTTGTGGGGCAGGACCGTCTGCTCAACCGGCTGCTGATTGGGCTGTTCACGGGTGGGCATATTCTGCTGGAAGGCGTTCCGGGACTTGCCAAAACGCTGACCATCAACACGCTGGCGAAGGTATTGGAACTGGACTTCCAGCGCATCCAGTTTACCCCCGATCTGCTGCCCGCCGACCTGATTGGGACGATGATTTTCAACCAGAAAACCAGCGAGTTCGAGGTAAAGCAGGGACCCATTTTCGCCAACCTGATTCTAGCCGACGAGGTCAACCGCTCACCCGCGAAGGTGCAGGCGGCTCTGCTCGAAGCCATGCAGGAAAAGCAGGTGACCATTGGCGAAGAGACGTTTGTGCTCGACCGCCCGTTCCTGGTGCTGGCCACGCAAAACCCCGTGGAGCAGGAAGGCACCTATCCGCTGCCCGAAGCGCAGGTCGACCGGTTTATGATGAAAGTGTTCGTCGATTACCTCAGCAAAGACGATGAATTAGCCGTGATGCGCCGGATGTCGAACATGAATTTCGACTACGAAGTACAGCCGGTACTGGGCAAGGACGATTTAGTAGCCATTCGCGACGAAATTAACGGCATTACCATTTCCGAAACGCTCGAACGCTACATTATTGAGCTGGTGTTTGCCACCCGCAAACCCATGGACTACAACCTGCGCGACGAAGCCCGGTACATTCAATACGGCGTGTCGCCCCGCGCCAGCATCAACCTGAATTTAGCCGCTAAAGCCCTCGCCTACTTCGACCGGCGCGATTACGTCCTGCCCGAAGACATCAAGGAAGTGGCCCCGGATGTGTTCAATCACCGCGTCATGCTCAACTACGAAGCCGAAGCCGACGGTGTAACGACCCTCCAGGTGATCGACTCGATTCTGCGCAAGGTGGCCATTGGACGGTGAACCGGCGACGGGCGTGATGTTGTTTCCTGTCCATGAAGCAAACGCACGTTTTTCTGCTCATTGCCGTTTTTATTGCCGGTAGCATCTGGCTCTACCGCACGTATTTCGGCACCCCGCGCCCACCCCACCGCCGACCGGCCAACGCAACTTCGCCCGGTGATCGACGCGTTGAGAAAACCGAAGCCGAGTGGCGCGACGTGCTGACCCGGTCACAGTACAACATCATGCGCGACCGGGGCACCGAGTGGCCAAACAGCAGCCCGCTCAATCATGAACACCGACCGGGCACATATGCCTGCGTGGGTTGCCGCAACCCGTTGTTCCCGTCCCAAACCAAGTTTGAATCGGGCACGGGCTGGCCGAGTTTCTCCGCGCCCATCGTCCCGAACGCCGTTTACACCGAACGCGACGGCAACCGCACAGAAGTGCGCTGCTCCGTCTGCGATGCGCACCTGGGCCACGTGTTCAACGACGGCCCCGACCCAACGGGATTGCGCTACTGCATGAACGGCGTGGCGCTGGAGTTTGAAAGGAGTACAGCGCAATAGGTAACGACCGCACCTGTCAGGGTCGCTTCAGGAAACGTTGGCCTGCTGTTTTCTGTTTGCTTTGCACCCGTAGATAATAGGTGCCTGCGGGCAGGTTATCGGTCGCAAGCGGGTGCCGAGCCGAGGTGCTGATTTGCTGGTGCAACAACCGGCCCCAGGCGTCGTACAGCAAAACCGTTGACTGAGGTAGTAGTCCCTCAATAGTTACAAGATTTGTGGCTGGGTTGGGATAAATGCGTAATGATTCGTCCAGCGCACTGGCTACGGCTGTTATGAGAATACCCCGTTGTACCACGCTAACCATCTGATTGGCTGTCCCATTAGCCGAAATCGTGAGGGTGGCTGTCCGCGATTCAACTACAGTATTTGCCCCGGCGGTCAGCGCTAAAGTCACGTTTCCCGAACCTGATGCGGGAGAAGCAGATAGCCAGGGTTGCGAACTGGTTACCGACCAGCTTGCGTTCGAGGTGATGTCAACAGACGGAGTGCCACTGGTGGCCTCTACGGTCAGGCTTGTGACCGAAACCGCCAGCGCAGCGGGCGCACCCGTCTGCGTAACCACTACGAACTGACTCGGCACTCCATTGGCCGACACTGTCAGCGTGGCCGACCGGGGGGCTGCCAGCGCGTTGGCCGTTGCCGACACACTTAATACCTGACCGCCCGCTCCTGAGCTTGTTATGGTAGTAAGCCACGATTGCGAACTGACCACCGACCAGCTTGTATTGGACGTAATAGTCACCGAAGTTGGTCCAGCCGAAGCGGCCAGTGATAGGCTTTGCGTGGAAGTGGCGAGGGTGGGCGCTGCGCCCGCCTGTACGACGGTTATCGTTCGGTCTACGAACCCGGCAGCCGCGATAGTAACCACCGCTGTTCGGGAGGTGATCGATGAATTGGCCGCAGCCGCCAGCGTTAAGACCTGATTTCCCGATCCGCTATTCATACTGGGCGTTAGCCAGGGCTGCGAACTGGCAACCGACCAACTGGTAGCCGTCGACGTAACGCTGAACGAACTGGCATTGCTGGCTATTGATGACAGACTCAGTGCGTTGGTCGATACGTCGAGTAAGGCAGGGTTCAAAAAAGCCCAATCTGCATCACTTACGGGAAACTTTAATGCCCTGAAATCGGCGCGAAGATCTTTCTGAAACGCGTGCGATATGGCCGCTACCATCATCGTTGCCCGGAAGCTGTTAGCTGCTGAGGTATTGTTCAGGCGGTCGTAGCGTTTTTCCCACTCGGCATTGAAGCGTTGCAGAAATTGGGTCAATCGTTTCGTAGGTATTCGGTAACCCAACCCCTGATTTTCGGCGTACTCGCAGAATTTATAGCCAGCGGTGCCAAACGTGTACGTAATAATTTCATACGAATTCTGCGAATCGACCCAGGTCTGGTAGTTCATCCCTTTATCCACGTATTGCTGATAAAAGTAGCTGAGCTGCCGGAACGAACTCAGAAACTCGGTTCGCAGAATATTGGTCGCAACTGCGTCCAGACCATACTTTTCGGGGTTGTTAACCATCTCGTAGCCAACGGCGTGCTGGAAGATTTGGGCCATTGTTTCTATGTAAATCGCTCCCCCCGGTCCGCCAACTTTTGGTCCGATCAGAAAATCAGCGGGCATCGTAGTGGTCATGTTGTGACCCATTTCGTGCATTAACGACGAAAATCCTATTGGTTCCTGTGATCCATTTACATACCTGTCATTCATGTAAAACGAGAACGGGTTCGTATAATCAACCGCGTACCCTCCTCCAAAATCAGGATCGCGCAGCATATACTGTTCAACTTTGCCATTGAATTGATAGACGTTTCCATTCGCTAAATCAAACTCAATGCTGTTCCCAACGGTCAGAATGTATTCAATCTCGGCGCGGGTGAACGGGCCTTTAAAGTGATCGTCGTTGAAATAGCTTCGGGTAAAGAATCCGGTGGAGTTGCGAATGGGCAGCGACACCACCTGGTTGGGAATCGTTACTTTGAACTTTGGGTCTGTACTGATGGGGCTAACTTTGGGCTTTATAAAGTTGACAAATACTTCGGCTGTGTCTTTCTGGTTGTCCTTGAAGGTGGCCACCGTGCGAACTAATTGATTTTGGGTTATTGATGCATACGTGTGGGTTTGGGGAAAATAACCAATTGTATTTGGTGTATTATCTCCCCAAATAAACGTAAGAGGAACTGAGGAATTCCGTCGGTTATCGTCGATAGCCGTATTGATAGTAATCGCACCTGTTGTTCGGTCAATACTTTGCACTCTAATGCCAAATGTGCTGGCTAAACCAGTCGTATATTCCTTGTAGTTAAAGGTCTCTGTTTGTGCCAGTGCGGGCGATAAACCAAGTATTGCGGCTACTAATCCTGTGTAGATCGTTCGTTTCATACAATCGTGTAGTTTAAGGGCAATGTGTGTTATCGCGCTGCAATTAAAAAAGCTGTTGCAAAGCCACTGACTATTTACTTGCGGGTCGCCATTAGCTTAGGCAGTAAACGGCCCGTGGAGCGCATATAGGCTTTGTATGGCTCGCCGAACGCATCCATCATCATCTGCTCCTCATTCCGTACCCGGCCCAGATACATCACCCAGAACCAGACAAGTTGGGGTACGCCAATGAACCAATTGGCCGAGAGCAGCAGCGTACCAATACCCGACAATAAAAAAGACAGGTACATCGGATGGCGAACATAGCGGTATACCCCCCTGACTACCAGCGCATGATTCTCCTGAATATGGAGTTGTCCGGTCCAGTTTTTACCCAAATCCTGGTGAGAAAGTAGCAGGACGACCATCGCCAGTACCGAAATACCGAAACCAGTCCACCTGACCCAACCTGGTAAATAGAAACCGGCAAAATCGAGCCAGGGGGTTAAGCCATAAATAAGCGGGAGAGTGAATAGGACAACGCCCATTCGGTACATTAATAATTCTCTGGCTGTATTCACTGACTTTATACTCTTCCCCGACGGATTTTTCCGTAAGATATACTGCCGGATAACCTGGCCGGGCACATAACAGGCCAATAGCAGAATGCGAAAAACAAGGTCCTGATTCATTGCTCTGCTCAGGTTAGTTTATAGACAGCTACAAGATTCGTACTAAGAGAGTAATCGAGTAAAGCAACTGGGTTAGGGAGCAGGCTCTTTTGGGTCGCACATTCCAGCTATAAACGTCAGTGAAAAGACCGACAGACAGATGCTCAGGTAACGTCTTACTAAATAAGTTTTCATGGCAGTTAGTGTGAACTATTTGGCGTGTGGATAGAAGTCGGAAAGCTTATTGCTTAATTCCTGTACAAACTTCGGCCTGAAACCCGTAACAGGCTTTTGGTTTTGCGCCAGGCTTGTTTGCCAGTTGGACAAAGGTGGCCGGAAAAACAGGGCGGGGGCAATACCACAAAAGGGGTATTTTTAACTAAGGGGTCAGCAAATATCTTTGGCTGCGTAAATCAATCTCCATGACAAAGGGTCTGCTCGTTGGTTGTTTGTGGGTAGTCGCGCTTGTGGGTAGGTCGCAGGCTGTTGAGCCTATACGAATTGGTAACGAGTCGGACTGGTCACTGCGTCACCGTCTCGTACTGTTCAGGACTACGTCGTGGCTTACGCCCGCGCAGGCCTTTGCTGCCGCCCAGACGGCCCCCACCACCCTTCTTACCGAACGCCATCTTAATCTTGGTCTTGAGCCCAACTACGTATGGCTATACTTTAGGGTACAGAACAGGGCAGTCGCCCAAACAGTCGTTTTCCTATTTGATCGCATTGACATTCACCGCGTTCAGGGCTTTCGGCGACGAAATGGGCAGATAGATACACTGGCCCTCACGGGCGATGCTTTACCTTTTCGGAGCCGCCCCATTAAGATCAATTATTTTGCCATACCAATCCCGCTTGAAGTCGGCGAGCAGTCTGAAATCATGGTTCTGCTGGACAAACGCAATGAGTTTATTTCAGGGAATGTAAGGCTATATTCAGCCGGAGAATTTTTACAGACCGTTCGGTTTGATTCGGCGGTCGTCGCTTTTTTTCTCGGTATAGCCGGGTTTATCCTACTGTTCAACTTTCTGTTGTGGCTGTCCCTTAGAGATTCTGTGCACCTGTTCTTTATGGCGCACCTAACCTCTACCACACTCTACGTACTGAGTAGTCTTGGCTACGGGTTTGAGTTTATCTGGCCCGATTTGCTTTTTAGCAATTCGCTGATCATGACTATGTTATCAGCACTCTGGGCCAGCACCAATCTGTTTCTTATGAAACGGTTTTTGGGGCTTAACCCATCGACCAGCCGATATACACAGGCAACAACTGGGTTAGCCTGGTATATCCTGATTATTTCGTTTATGGGGTGTTCTATAGCTCTATTTCAGGAGCAGGACCTACCTGTTTATATCCTTCAGCTTGGAGAATTTTTGCTTGTAACCTGGATAATCGCGAATGCAGTTCTTTTGGTGGCTGTTATTACTGAACAAATTCGCAAGCAAAACGAAGCCGCTTACGTATACGTAACGGCGCTCAGTTTTACGCTCCTGGGCACTATTATCTATATCCTGACCCTTTTGAATGTATTAAATGCTGGTCATTTTACCACCAACTGGCTGTTGCCGGGATTCCTCCTGGAGCAAATCACACTGGCTTTTGGGTTAACCATACGTTACAACCGCTTCCGACAACAGAATCTTAACCTTCAACTGACACTGGCTCAGGAGCGCAATCAGACGACAACACAGATCATCAACGCGCAGGAAGCCGAACGACAACGGCTGGCGGCCGACCTGCACGACGACCTCGGCGGCACCCTGGCCACGCTCCGGCGCAGGCTGGGCGACCTCGGCCAGCGGCTGCGCGACCCGCAGGCCGCCGATGTGCTCGGCCAGCTTGAGCCGCTGGTACAAAAAAGTACGCATGATCTCCGGCGCATTGCCCATAATCTGATGCCGCCCGAATTTGACCGGCTGGGCCTGCGACATGCGCTCGACCAGTTGATACAAAGCCAGCCCGCGCAGCCCACCCGCTTTTCGTTTGTAGTAGCAGGCCAGGAACGACGGCTACCGCTTGAGATCGAACTGAATCTTTATCGAATCGTGTCAGAACTGGTGCAGAACATTCACAAACACGCCCAAGCCCGGCGAGCGGCCGTACAACTGCTTTATTATGAAGAGCATCTATCGGTCATGGTTGACGATGACGGGCTGGGGAGCCGGGTAACAAAAAACGGTGAGACTGGGGTGGGGCTTGGGCTGAAAAGTAGTGGCTTACGGGCCGAATACATCGGAGCACGGCTGCGTAGGGACGTAACGGAAGCCGGTACACTGGTCGTGCTCGATATGCCCTACGCAACGATGTCCTAAGGAGTCTTCTCCCCCAGTTCGCCTACTTCTGATTGACGACCATCGGCTGTTTAACGACGGTCTGAAAAGCCTGCTCGACGCCCAACCCGACCTGACCGTCTGTGGACAGGTATTCACGGCCGCTGATGCCCTGCCCGCCGTTCATCGCTTAGCCCATCAATTCGTACTGTTAACTGTTAATTCGTACCGTGCTGAACGGCGGTACTTTTTTGCGCTAAACGAGTCGGGCATCATCACCCACGATGACCGTTTTGGCGACGACTTTGCCCGACGAGTGAGCCTGACCTTCCGTGAGGTCGAAATCAGTCGGCTCATTAATGAGCAGCCAGAGTAACAATAAACGTAGTCCCCTGCCCTTCCTGGCTCTCCACCCACATTTCCCCACTATGCCCTTTGGTGATAATATCGTAGCTTAATGATAGGCCCAGTCCTGTGCCCTGGCCCGTGGGTTTAGTGGTAAAAAAAGGCTGAAACACCTTCGCCTGAACGTTAGACAGGATGCCCATACCGTTGTCCCTTACCCGCAACTCTACCTGCCCCTTCACCCGCTGGCTACTCACCCAGACCGTCGGCTCATAAGCCCCCGTCGTATCCGTACTTTCCTGCAACTGGCGTTGCTGCACAGCGTAGAAGGCATTGTTGTACAGGTTTAGCATCACCCGCCCTACATCCCCCGCCACGACCTCCACCAGCGGCAAATCGGCCGCCAGATTGGACTCCAACGTAGCACTGAACTCAGTGTTTTTGCTCCGAAAGCCATGATAAGCCAGCTTGAGGTACTCCTCAGCCAGGGCGTTGAGGTTAGTCGGTTCCCGTTGGCCCGTGCTGGCAGAGGAGTGTTCGAGCATGGCCCGCACGATGTTGGAGGCTCGTTGGCCGTTGTGGGCAATCTGCTGCATGTTCTGGCGCAAATCGACTGCCAACTCCTGACTGAGGGGCTTATCGTTCTCCTCGACGCTCTGGTGGAGTTCGTCAGCCAGTTCAACAGATACCTCGGCGAAGTTGTTGACGAAGTTGAGGGGGTTCTGGATTTCGTGGGCGATACCGGCGGTTAGTTCGCCCAGAGAGGCCAGTTTTTCTTTCTGGATGAGTTGATTTTGAGTAGTTTTGAGGTTAGCCAGCGATTGGGCCAGTTCGGCGGTGCGTTCGCCTACCTGCCGTTCGAGGGTTTGATTTTGGGTAGCCAGGATCTGTTGCTTTTCCTGGGAAAGCTGTTGAACTTCCAGTAGCTTTTCCGTTAAGCTGCGGGCGGCAAATGAAGCTTCCAGAGCTAAGTAAATCGAAATGGAAACGGGGACGCTTAAATACCCAATATTAAAGGCTAAATGGCCATAAATCCAGGCAGGTCCACTCGGTAAAATATTAAATAGGAAGACCGCCCAAAGTGTATAGAACACAATAAAGGAGATAGAGCCCCAAACAATAATCGTGGCCCCTCTTTGCTTTCTTTGGGCACCCAGAAACGTTATTCGAATGGATTCGAGGAGAGTTAAAAACGCAAAGAGACTAATTCCCAAATTATAACTGTTGTGATACTGTACAAACAAGATGAGGACACTTATTAAGGAATAGGTTATTAATAGCCAATAGACTATTCCCCGGCGTTGACTAAATATGCTGTAGAGTGCTGTCAGGAAAAAGAGGGTACCCACTACGTAGAGCAGGCTGGCAGCAATAAGAAATCCCATTTTGGTGGCTGCATTCTGAACATAATAATAGACAATTGCCAGCAGAATAGAGTTGGTCGCAAAGCTGATAGTGGACAGAAAAAAATAGAAGTTTGATTTTTGGGAGGTGCCAAAATAAAATAGGGCCAAGTGAATGATGGCCAGCAGTAAGAAAAAGCCAAACTTAAAATAGTCCAACGGAGCACGGACATCATTTTTCCGGAAGAAATTGATATTCGTTGAATCGGTTAATAAGAGAGACAAGGCTATATTTTTTTGCCCTACAAATTCAATGTAAGGTAAGTCTCTTTGTAGAGCAAATCGAACGGCCAGTACCTGCTCCCTAGCTTTCCGGATCGGAGCACCCAAAAATGTACCAATAGGAGGAGTTGCCGCCCGTACCCGTCCAGTCGCATTATTTATTTCGCCAAACTGCCCAATCAAGTGTCCGTTCAGGTAAATTTCCGATGCGCCGGTTTGCTGAACCAGCATGGCCAGCGATTTTGCCATCATCACGCTATCGACGGTGAACCGCAGCCTAAACCAGCCTACATTGGTTTTCCAGAGTTGAGGCACATCCATGATATCCTGAGTTGGGTCAATCGACTCCCAAGTTGCGTCATTAAACTCGGGTCTCGCCCAATCGGTATTATCGCCCGCATGCCACTTCCATCCTTTATCGAGGAGCATACCCGGCGGGGGAATAAAATTTGGAGACGCTTGCCCCCAGCACAGGCTTATGGGCAGAAATAAGAACAGTGGAAATAAGTGTAGCCGGTTCATTCATTTGTACAGGTTAAGGCAGACGCTGATTAAAAAATAACCTGGTCTATTCGGTAAAAATGAAACATCTAAACCGCTTGAGAGCTTCGGAATTTATTGATGAAGAGGAAGCTTGACGATAAAAATGCTTCCTTGCCCTTCCTGGCTCTCCACCCACATCTCCCCGCCATGCCCCTTGGTGATGATGTCATAACTCAACGATAGGCCCAGGCCTGTGCCCTGCCCGGTGGGCTTGGTGGTGAAAAACGGCTGAAATACCTTTTCCCGAATCCCAGCCGGGATGCCCGACCCGTTGTCCCTCACCCGCATCTCCACCTGACCATCCACCCGCTGGGTACTCACCCAGATGCTCGGCTCATAAATCTCCGTCGCATCCGTATTCTCCTGCAACTGTCGTTGTCGCAGTGCGTAGAAGGCATTGTTGTACAGATTCAGCAGCACCCGACCCACATCACTGCCCACTACCTCCACCAAGGGCAGGTCAGCCGCAAAGTCGGTTTGTAAGTTGGCCGTGAAGCCGCTGTGTTTGGCCGGATCGCCGGACCGCCGGAAGCCATGATAAGCCAGCTTGAGGTACTCTTCGGCTAAGGCGTTGAGGTTAGTCGGTTCCCGTTGGCCCGTGCTGGCAGAGGAGTGTTCGAGCATGGCCCGCACGATGTTGGAGGCTCGTTGGCCGTTGTGGGCAATCTGCTGCATGTTCTGGCGCAAATCGACTGCCAACTCCTGACTGAGGGGCTTATCGTTCTCCTCGACGCTCTGGTGGAGTTCGTCAGCCAGTTCAACAGATACCTCGGCGAAGTTGTTGACGAAGTTGAGGGGGTTCTGGATTTCGTGGGCGATACCGGCGGTTAGTTCGCCCAGAGAGGCCAGTTTTTCTTTCTGGATGAGTTGATTTTGAGTGGTTTTGAGGTTAGCCAGCGATTGGTTGAGTTGGGCGGTACGTTCGTTGACTTGTTTTTCGAGCGTCTCGTTTTGAGTGGCCAGGATGTGTTGTTTTTCTACAAAAAGGGCTTCGTTTTCTTTTAATTTTAAGGCTAATGAGCGCGTAGTTTGAGCAAAATCCCTGGCTAAGAACAAAGTGATACTAATTGGTATACCAAAATTACTAACATTAAAGGAAAAATGTAAAAGTATAAGATTTGAAGGATTACTAAGGGTATAGAAATAATGAATATTGAAAACAATGTAAATTAATGAGCCAGCTAAGAGAAGATACGCTCCATCTTTTTTATTTTTATAGGCTAAGATTGAAACCCTTACAATTTCTAAGTTCATTAGTATTACCAGTGTAATTCCAATATAATATGGCGATGAGAAGTTAATTGTATCAAAAGTTAAATAGATTATGATGAGAGCAATAAGTATGTTGATTGTGTGCCGATTCCTGTAAGAAAAGAGCGTATACACGGCTGTAAGTAACAAAAGCCGGGTTGTAAAATAAACAATCTGAACTATAGCTATATAATACTGACGCTCGGTTATATAATGAAAATACTGTTCTACTAGTACTTGTATTTGAAAAATAAAAAAACTTAAAAAACAAAAAAAACCGAAATACAAGTTTGCTTTTTGTTTTCTATATGAAAAAAATATGAATAAATGCAAAACACTTAAAATGAGAAATACCCCCGATTTAAAGTAGTCTAACATTGCAAAATCAATTTCTCCCCTCTTTTCATACTGATTTTCTTTACGTAGGGTATTACCTGAAGCATCTGACAAGAAAAAGCTTACTTTTAAGAAACCATCTTTTACACCCCAAAAATCTCTATATTTAGCTATGGGCTCAACCGCAAACCGAACAGCAAATACATGTTCATTGGAATTCCCTGTGTAAAAATGAATCACCTGATGCAGCGTATTCGTGCCAATTGGATTGTACGCTTTTACATTTTCTGGATTGCTGCTTAGTTGGCCAAAACTCCCAATGAGCCTGCCATCCCAATAAAACTCCGATGCCACCGACTGATCCGAGACAATACTGACAATTTTATCGTTGAGCGATGAATCAATTTGTAGACGGACCCGTAGCCAGCCTGAACCCGCCTTTCGGATTTGCGTTAATTGGTTAATATCCTGTGTGGGATCAATCCGCTCCCACTTTGAATCATCGAATGCTGGTTTGGCCCAAGCCGGATTATCGCCCGCCTGCCATTTCCAGCCTTTATCGAGAAGAATGCCTTGTGGCGGGAGGCTGTCGATGCGGAAGACGGGTTGAGTCTGAGCATGACAGATTATCACCCTAAAGACCGTTAATAGTAGACAAGTGAGAAGTTGATTCATGGAATACGTCAGGATAAGGGTAAGTGGAAGCTTAGTGAACGTAAGGTATCACCGCCCTATGTATTCCGTTGGTGTTCGCTGAAATACCTCTTTAAAGGCGGTGGCAAAGTTGGCAGGGTGCTCAAAGCCAACCATATAGGCTGTTTCGGAAACGGGGTGGCCAGCCCGAAGCAGTTCAGTGGCCCGGCGCAACCGGTAGATGCGTATAAACCGGGCGGGACTCATGCCCGCCAGCGTTGTCAGTTTACGGGTCAGGGTCCGCAAACTCATAGCTACTTCTTCCGCCAGCAACTCCGCCCGAAAGGTTGAATCGTCCAGATGAGCGTCGACAATGCGGTTCAGTTTGGCCAGAAACGCATCCTGTACTGTGGGCTTACCATTATCCTCGGCTGGTGGCGTTACGGAGACAGCGTTACTGAATTCCCGCTGGTAGTAGTCGCGTAGCTTCTGCTGCCGATGGATGAGGTTATGCAGCCGCAGCCGCAGTTCGTCCAAGTTAAACGGTTTGGTCAGGTAATCGTCGGCTCCCTGCTCCAGACCCGCCCGGCGGCTCTCAGCCGTTGTTCGGGCTGTGAGCAGAACTACCGCAATGTGGTCGGTGATAGGATCATTCTTTAGCTGATGCGTCAGTTGGTAGCCATCCATTTCGGGCATCATCACGTCCGAAATAACGACATCGGGCAGTTCGCGTTTCGCGATGTCGAGTCCGTCGCGGCCATTGACGGCCGTCAGGATTCGGTAGTGAACCGCCAGCGATTCGGCCACAAACGAGAGCAGTTCCGTATTGTCTTCAACTAATAAGACCAACGGCAGGTCAGCATTAATGGCATTAACCAGCATCGTTTCGGCTACTACCGGTATTGTCCCAAAGACCTCAGGATCAGTCAGAACGTGAGTTGGAGCCGAAGCAATCCCGTTGCTCAATGCTGGCCCAATGGGTAAATCAGCAGTAAACGTAGTACCGGCTCCCGGCACACTAACGACCGACAACCCGCCCCCTACCCGACGAACCAGTTCATAGGCCAGGGCCAGTCCAATCCCGGAGCCTTCGTAGGCTCTGGTCAGCGAGGTGTCAACCTGATAGAACCGGTCGAAAATGTGCGGCAGGTGGTCATGGCCGATACCGATGCCCGTGTCCGTTACGGTTAACGTCAACTGGGTTTGATCGACTACGCACCGCACGTCAATCTGCCCGCCCGCAGTGGTAAACTTGACCGCGTTCGACAGTAAATTCGTCAGAATTTTCTGCCATTTGTCGGCATCGAACACCGTTTCCTGCTTCAGCACGTTGGCCGAAAAGGTTAGTGTAAGCCCCTTCTGTTCGGCAAACAACTGAAACGACTCAACGACCTGCGCCAGAAAGTCCACCACGTCGCCCCACGACTCGACGAGCGGCAGGCTGTCTGCTTCCAGCTTGGCCAGGTCCAGCAGTTGATTAATTAAGTGCAGCAATTGGCTGGCGTTGCGTCGAACCGTAAGGAGACTGCGTCGGGTAGGTCCATCATGCCGGGTATCCTGTAGCATCACATCGACCGGCGCGATAATGAGCGACAGGGGCGTACGAAACTCATGCGTAATGTTATCGAAGAACCGGGCTTTCAGATCAGCCACCGCTTTCGTGCGGATTGATTCCCGCAATTGGCTAACGTGCCGGGCTGTTTTCTCAATTGTCAGCTCCAGATCCTGAAAATTGATGGGTTTCGTGACAAAGTCAAAGGCTCCCTGATTCATGGCCGTGCGTACATTGGCCATGTCGCCGTAGGCCGATACCATCACGGCCCGGCTCGTTGGCACCAGTTCGGGCAGATGGGCCAGCAGCACTAATCCACTCATATCGGGCATGTTGATGTCGAGCAGCAGTACATCAATATCCGGCTCGTTGTGCATAAGCGTCAGGGCTTCCCGCCCGCTGGCTGCAAACTGGAAGGTATAATCGCCCGCCTGAATTCTACGCCGGAAGCGTTGTTGCATCAGTAGCTGCATGCTAACCTCGTCGTCCACCACCAAAATTCTCGTGATCATTACCTATACAGTAAAGGATGTGTCAAATTCGGATGAATTCGGTTATTTTTTGCTTTAGCAAAGCGAAATCAATTGGCTTGGTCAGAAAATCATCGGCTCCGTATCGACTGGCCTGTTCCCGGTTTTTTACATCACCATAGGCAGTAATCATCACAATGGCCGGGGGGCGATGGGGGTGCGTGTCCCGAATTCGACGCAGCAGCTCCAGCCCACTCATGCCTGGCATGTTGATATCTGACAGAATAAGAATAATTCCTGAATCATCAAGACTGGCCAGGGCTTCTTCGCCAGATCGGGCAAAGGTCAAGTCGATTTCGCCCCGGCTGATTTCGTGGCGAAATCGCTGCATAAACAGCGGCTGAATTTGTGTCTCATCATCGACTACTAAAATCCTCATACGTATTGTTTTATTGATTAAAGGGCTATTGATGAGAAGTTTTATAAGCTCAACGGGAAGTCCATATAACACTACCTATCCCTACCCATTGCCCAACTTCATACAAACGCATTTCGTCGATTACGCGAGTTAGCTTCCGACGAAGCGATGGCTACCTGGTTGTAATAAGCACTTATTGAGTGCGCAATATGGGATAGCTTAAGGAGAGGTACTTTTTATTTTTGGCCAAAACCCTTTTCTATTCGGCCAACAGTAGTGCGCTAACGCATGATACCTGCGTCAGGGACCGTAACCCGCTGTTTTCGTTCCAAATCAAGTTTGACTCCGGCAAGGGCTGGCCGAGTTTCTACGCGCCCATCGCTCCCAACGCTATTTACACCGAACCCGACGGCAACCGCACCGAAGTACGCGGTTCGGTTTGCAATGCGCACCTGAGTCATGTGTTCAACGAGGGCCCCGACCCAACGGGTTTGCACTATTGCATGAATGGCGTGGCGCTGGAGTTTGAACGGGGAAGGTGAATCTGTACCTTGATTTAAACCGACGACACGACAGAAATTTGCGATTCGCGAATTGCAAATTTTACCTCACACTTGTAAATCAAACCCCACCAGCACATCCTCGCCGGACAGCGGCTTGTCAAAACCCTGGACGATTTGAATTTCGCCATTAGCGCGGAAGATATGCGTCATTTCTGTTTTTGGGTCGATTAGCCAGGCTAACCGGCAACCATTCGCCATCCAGACGTCGGTCATTTTAGTTTTCGTAGCATTAAGCGAATCGCTCGGGGAGAGCAGTTCGATGACGAAATTAGGACAAATCGGTGGAAATTTTTCCTGCTCCCGTTCGCTGAGTGCTTCCCAGCGTTCGCGGCTAACCCACGTTGCGTTTGTTACGCATAGACTGCCATCGGGCAAATGAAAAGCGGTGCTTGAACTAAAAACTAATCCAGATTCAGCCGTTTCATTCCAGATACTCAGGTCAGCCGTAATTTGAGCATCCAGCCGACCAATAGTTCCTCCGGACAAGGGAATTTCAATAATGTGGTCATCGGGTTCGCACTCGAAACGGTGGTTTGGATTTTCCTGACAGAAGTAATAGAACTCGTCGGCCGTTCTGATTTGCTGGTTCGAAAGCGTCATCGGTTGCAGTAGCCAACCACGATTGGCCTACCCAAATATACCCAAATCAGAACTGGAAATAGATGAACTGGTTGGATGAGAAAACGCCAAATAGATACGTCACGAACGTAATTAGCACGAACAGCAGAGCGAAGCGGGCGGTGTTGGCCGTAGGAATGCTGAGGTAGAAATACTCCTTCACAAACAGAAACCCGATCAGAAATAAGCTGAAGCCCATCTCGACCGTGTTCAGGGGGCTGTCGATGCGCTCGAAGGGCGAGAACGTGGCAATGCGGGCCAGAATTAGAAAGGCGTCATCGACGGTGCGGGCGCGGAAAAACACCCACGTCAGCATAATCAGGACGAACGTGAACAGCACGTTGCCCACCACCCGTAGCGGTGAGTTGTCGGGAGGTGCACCAATTCCCGATTTTGTCGTTCCGGTTCGTGAGGGCGACGTCAGGCCCAGGCGCACTAATAGTTTGTCCCGGAGGACGGCCAGAATCTGGTAGAAGCCGTTCAGGCCTCCCCAGATTACGTAGGTCCAGTTGGGGCCGTGCCAGAGGCCACTGGCCAGAAACACGATCATCATGTTGGCGTACTGCCGGACTTCGCCCTTGCGGTTGCCGCCGAGAGGAATGTAGAGGTAGTCGCGGAACCAGGTCGAAAGCGAAATGTGCCAGCGTCGCCAGAACTCCGAGATAGACTGCGCAACGTAGGGCGTCCGGAAGTTCTCCATGAGCGAGAAACCCATCACCCGCGCAGCCCCGATGGCAATGTCGGAGTAGCCCGAAAAGTCGCAGTAAATCTGAATCGTGTAGAAAAACGTCGCAGCCAGCAACGTCAGGCCGTTATGCTGGCTGGGGTCGGCGTAGGCGTAGTCGACGAGCAGGGCCAGCCGGTCGGCAATGACGAGTTTTTTGAATAGCCCGAACGCCATCTGCATCAGCCCGGCTTTCACGTTCTCGGCGTCGTAGGGAAACGTTTTGTGAAACTGGTAAAGCACGTTCTGCGGACGCTCAATGGGTCCGGCCACCAACTGCGGGTAGAACATGACGTAGAGCGCGTAGATCCCGAAATGTTTCTCGGCTTTCTGATTGCCCCGGTACACCTCAATGGTGTAGCTCATGGCCTGAAACGTGTGGAACGACAAGCCAACCGGCAGAATGCTTTTGTTATCCTTAAACGACGAAATACCACTTTCCCCAAACACGTGCAACACCTTGACAAAGAGCCGGTTTCCCAAAATAAACACCTGCTCAGCAACCTCCGGCATGTGGAGTTGGGCGAACAGCCACGATACGTTTTCGGTGAAGAAACCGAGGTATTTGAAAAACGCCAGAATGCCGAGATTAGAAATTAACGACAAAATCAGCAGCCACCGCCGGGCTGGACCGGTCGTCTGTGCAATCCAGATACCCGCTACGTAATCAATGACAATGGTCAGGAACAGAATCAGAATGTATTCTGGCTTGAGGACCATGTAGAAATAGCAACTCGCCACCAACAGGAGTATCCACCGGCCGCGCCACTTCAGACCGAAGTAGGTGAGCGTGACGACGATGAAAAAAAGTAAAAACTGGAGCGAATTGAATAACATGCGGGATTGACGTAATCGGGCGAATGGAGTGTATTGTATTTGGGTGTTTAGGTGTTTGAGTTTTTAAGGGGGTGAGTGTAGGTATCGATAGACTCAAACACATACACACTCATACACCCAAAACTCAAATACAGCACTCCTTCGGGTAAGTAGCAAAACAAGTCAAGTCAACCGAAACGACGAGGGCATTTCGGTGGCTTGCTCCTGCCCGGCGACAACCTTTATTCGATTCAGCACGACCCGCAGCAAGTACACAAAAATACCAACCTCTATGCACTGAATGCCGTAATCGGCCCATTCGAGGGGACCGTTAATAGCCGACCAGCTATTGTACAAGTCCTGCTTGTTGTAAATAACGGATAGAATCGGCTGCACAATGGCCAGCACGTTCAGCACCACAAACGCAAACCAGGCCCGCTTTCCCCGCTCCGTCGACAGCACGACGAACACCAGCGGCAGGGTGTGCGTGAACAGGTAGAAACCCGGCGAACTCGGCAGGCATACCATGAAGAGCGCGAACGTGAATATGTACAGCAGTGGCATCAGTTGCTGGTAGCCCACGGCCCGAAACCGGTGCCCCACGAACGAAGCCCCGCCGATGGTCGCCAGTAAACCGGCCCAGTTCAGGTAGGTCAGGGAAATTTGCTCGAAGTACGTACCCAGCACGGGCCGCAGTATACTGCTCAGGTTGGGCGTCATGGGCAGCGACGAATGCTGAATCGGCATCAGAAAATCCATGCCGACCAGCGCGTACAGAATCGCCAGACTCGGCAGGCCCACCAGCAGCAGCCCGCCTACGTACTGAAATCGGTTGGGAACGATGAAAAACAAGGGAATCAGAAACACAATCAGCATGAATTTGATTGTCAGCATGCCCACGCCCCACAGCAGACCTAACCATAAACTAAACCAGCGACCCTGTGGCAGCGACAGCGACAGCAGGCAAAGCCCCCACATCCAGATGTCCTCCTCGGCAAACAGGACCATCGCCACAAACGGCACCGGTAATAGATAATAAATCACGAACCACACAATTGGCGCATCAGAACCGGTCCGGTAGCGACGCAGCGTGGCTTTGGCGATAATAAACTCCATCAGGGCCATCAGCAGAATCAGCACCCTCGCGTTGTGCCACAGCAGCAGCGGCAGGCTAATCAGGTAACCAAACAGGGGCGCGTGATAGGATAAAAACTCGCGGTAAACGAGCTTACCCTGCACCGCAGCTTCCGCTTTGCGGTAAAAGAAATCGACGTCGTTGCGCGGCTCCTGGTTGAGCACGATGTAGACGCACAGAAACGGCACGAACCGCAACATCACGAACGTGAGGTAGGTGGTGATCCGCTCGTGGCGTTGCAGCAGCGGGCCAACGCGCTGGCGATTGGCGAACAGCAACCCCACAGCCACAGCCAGAGCGGTGGCAATGAGCACCTTAACGAGGGAAGTAGTGTCGAGTGAGATCATGAATGGTTCGGTAGATCAACGGGCAAAAAACGTCAATTACGGTTGGGTAATCAATGAACCCGCTCGACGCGTTCGACAAAATCGCCGAATTGCTTAGCGGGAATAAACTGCGGCTGGGTGCGGTAGGACAGCACCATGAACACGAGCAGCAGCGAAATAAGAAATGCCTGTAACATGACAATCAGAAACGAAAACACTAAGTAAGTTGTCCAGCCCGGTGTGGAGGTGTTGGTGAATAATTTCAGGTAAATGACAATACCAATGCCCAGCATCGACGCCACCAGCATCATCACGCAGAACAGCGCCAGCCGCACGGCCGTCGTCTCCATAAGTACCGATATGGCCCCCAGCCCGTGCAGTACCAGCGACACGAAATTCATTTTCGACTCGCCCGCCAGCCGACGACCGCGCTCCAGCGGAACGGCCGTGTAGGGCAGCCGCGACCGAATGACGCCACCGGGGTAGTTATTCCAGATTTCGGACACGTGAGCCAGTTTACGAAGTAGCCCGGCGGGTACCAAACTGAAATTGCCGAAGGTAATGACCTTACCCGTCAGCAGCCGAAACACGGATTTATAGATCAAGTAAAACACCCGAAATAAGAGACTTTCGTGGCGCTTAGCCCGGTGCGCAAACACCACGTGACCGGGTTTTTCGGCTCCCCGCCGGAGCAGTTGCCCAATGTCTTCGGGGCGATCTTCCCCGTCAGAATCCATCACGATGGTCGGGTATTGGTCGGGCTGATCGGCTAAGAACGACAACCCAAGGGCAATGGCTTTCTGGTGACCCACGTTCCGAAACAGCCGCAGAATGGATACCGATTGCCCCACGCCAGCCGGAATAGTGTCATAAACGGTGGTGGAGCAATCGTCCACGATTAAAAATGCCAGCCGGTTGCATAGCGGCTCGTCTACCACTAATCGAATACGCTCCAGCAGCAGCGCGACAGCGGGCCAGTCATTGAAAAGGGGAATAACGACGTTGATGCGTTCGGGCAGCGAATGGAATGTACTATCCAACGGAATGGGTGGTTTGAGCGGCAAAAGTAGTTTTTTTCTCCCAACATACGACCGACCGGCTTATCGGCCGGTCGGGTCCGTTCAGCAGTGACCTATGGCACGTCGACGAACTGATTGGTGAATTCAATGACACTGCGGTCGGGATGGGTGCGAAACAGACCCAGTCGGTAGCGGCCCTGCTGCATCAGCGCGATGGGCATTGCGGCCGAGAAGCCCGGCAGCACCCGCCAGGGCCGGAACGTGAGGGGTCGGTTCCTATTGGCAAACACCAGGTACGTATGGCGTGCTGACTTCATGACGACGTACGCTCCTTCATTCAGCCCGACGGCATAACCCGGTTCGTCGCTGGTGACCACAATGAATTCGGGTCTGTAGTCAACGCGGAGTGGAGCAGTTCCGGTAACGGTGCTGACCGGAGCCATCAATTGTTGCTCATCGGGCGTAATGGCGGGGTTTGGCAACCGATACCAGCCGCGTTTGTCCATGAGCGTCGTAAGGTCGGAAATGAAGCGGGCCAGGTTGGAATTCCGGCTTCCGCCGAGGCCAATGTCGTTATGAATCTGGCTGAACGTTAAGCCCTGTTTGTGCTTGTGATACTCAAAAATTACGGGCAGGTAAGTGGCATACGAGAGCACATTTACGACTACAAAAAGCCCCCAAACGGCAGGCCAGACCCGCACGCGCATCCGTTCCGGCAGGCGACTGAAGAGCAGCACCGACGCCACCGACCACAACGTCAGCGAGTAGATGCGGTAGGAAATCGTGAGCGACATACCGAAATCAAACCGGAGCCGAAAAAAAGCAATCAGGGCGATGTTTGCCAATAGAAACAACAGACAGCCGAACACGAATGCCTCGAAGCGGGAGGGGCTAACAGGCTGACGGGAGCGGGCGTTTTTTACGGCACTAATCAACGTCTGGATCAACCAGTAGGCCAGCCCCGTCACCACAATCAGCCCCGCTGCAAACGGAAGGTAGTAGCGGAATCGCTGGGGCAGCGCGGGAAACAGATCAAACACACTCCCGGCGTAAACCAGGAAGCCAGCAAGGGTCTCCAGCGGGTGGTTCATAACATAGGCGAAGCCTTCGGCGTTACCCTGCTGCACCGGATAGCCCCGGAAATAAAGGTAAACGCCCAACGCCCCAACGCCCAGCCAGATGCCCAATGCCAGCCACCGCCGTTGCACAAACAGCATACCGGCACCGGCGGGCCACAGCAGCAGGCCATTACCCATGCTGAAGGTGCTCAACAGACCAAGTCCGAGTGCCAGCCCCAGATGAAGCGGCCGGTCGGTAACCAGCACAAACAGGGTCAGCAGGACTAAGGTGATGATGGCTAAGTACTGCAGCGAGAAAATAGCCGTGAACGTCATGATGTAGCTCTGCGCCGTGAACAGCAACAGCGGCACGGGCAGCAGTCCCACCAGCGCCCGTGCCGAAACCCGTTCGTGCCAGTGGAGGGCGCGGTAAAGCAGAACGAAAATAAGGACCAGCCCTAAGTTGCCCCACAGCATCAGGTTGGCGAAATTGAGCTTGCCGGTCAGAAAATACTGACCCAGCACCACCAGCCGGGCATACACAACGCGGTGCTCATTGTTGGGGCGCAGCAACGCGGTCATCTTGCCACCGAACGTGGGGGCCGTCAGAAACCGATCCAGAAAATACGGAATATTCTCGTAATCATCGAGCCAGGGGACGTTGTAGCGCAGGGTAAAGAAATACATGAAGAAACCGGCAATGGGCAGCAGCAGGAGCACCCACGTCAGCGGGGGCAATGCCAGCAGTCGGTACAGGCGGGGCATAGAATAAACGGGTGTTTACGATTAACGGGCATCCCGGTAGGTTTGGTGAATTCGGTATAGTTCATACCACATCCTGAACACGTAGCCCGAACCAATGCGGGAGTCGCTTTGCTCGATCCACCGCTTCAGAGGCAGTTCGGCCACGTGGTCGGCAACATTGGCCCGGCCGTGCTGCCGGATCAGCCGCGCCAGCAGTTCCACGTCGAACAGCCACGGGCTAATGAACGGCTCCTGGAACAGATTAGTCACGATGCCGCGCCGGAACAGTTTGGCCCCGCACTGGGTGTCGTAAACGGGTAGCTTCAGAATGTTGCTGATGAAGGTCGCAATCACACGCCCAACGTAGTGGCGAAACGGGTCGCGCTGAATGTCGGCTCCGAGGATTTTGACGCGCGACCCCATCACGAGGTCGAGCGTGGGTTGCCGGTCCAGCGCCGTCTGCAAATCGTCAATGGCGTCGAGGGGTGTGGCCAAATCCGCATCTAAATAACCGAGGTAGTCAACCGGCTGACCGGCGCAGTGCAGTATTCCTGCCCGCACGGCCCCAGCTTTTCCCTGGTTCTGGGCTAAGTGCAGTACCTCGATCTGGTCCGGCTGCTGCTGCTGCAAACCATCCAGCACAGCGCGGGTGTTGTCGCGGCTACCGTCGTTGACGAAGCACACGCTTACCGTCGGCATCCGGCGCAGGTACGCTATAAAAGCAGTTGCGGGGAGTCGGGTGGCTTCATCATAACACGGAATAATCATGCAAACTGACGACATGCGGGCTTAACGTTTGGTGGGGGTCGGCTCCAGCACACGGGCCGTGGCAACCGCAGACAGCGTAGAGTCGAGAATGATGGCTTTGTGGCCGTAGTAACCCGATTGGCAGCGATTCCACCAGTGCGTACGCTCGGGCCGGATGTCTTCGACGAACAGGCTGGGGGGATACACGCTGATGGGCGCCAGCCGGAGCGTATCGGCCGGTGACTGAAGCCGCTGGTGGCGTTCGCTCATCTCTCGGTCATACGTAGCCGCACGGCCACCCAGCAGGTCGGTGTACAGTTGCTTCAACGACGCACTGAATGCAATGCTGCCCATCACCCACAGGCCCGTCAGCACCAGCACGGGCAGCGTCGGGCGCGACGCAGGCAGCAGCATTGACACGGTCGAATGCGTACGTCGCTCTGTGCGACCCGCCCAAACGGTGAGCACGAAGAACCAGCCCAGTGTAAAAAAGATAAACAGAACGTTCATGGTCCGGGCGAACGGCGGCAGGCCGATACCGTAATAGGACGGAAAGATGATGGCCGCCAGCAGCCCCACGAATACCAGTGTGAGCAACGGAGCTGGGAGGTTGAACAGGCGGGCGTTGGGACTACCGGGCCGGGCAATGCGCCGGGCCAGTGGCCAGAACAGCACCGACAGCGGCAGAATGGGCGTTTTGATGAGCCACTCCCCCACCGACCGCGCTAACCAGCCAAACGACGCCCCCATCGACTTCACCAACTCGCCACTGTTCGGATTACCCCCCATGCGAATACCGTTACCCGGTGCCCGAAACAACAACCATGCCGAGGCCAGCGCGACCACGACCAAAAACAGCAGGAACGGATCGACTGTGCGCTGAAATACCAATCGGTAGCCCGCAATGGTCAGCAACAGTAAAACGAGCAGAATCAGGTTGGTTTCGCCGGAGCCGATGCTGGCAAATACCAGAAACCCCGCCCACACCACCGTCAGGCGCTTGTTCCAGCCCGCAGGCTGTCGATACCAGCGCAGCATGACCGCCAGCAGGTAAATTGTCAATACGGTGGGGACAGTGTACGTAGCGATGGAGGCCGTCCAGAAAAACGCTTCCACGACGCTGCGCAAGGCCAGTACAATCAGAAAAAATAAGACGCCGGTTGTCAGCAGGCGGGTTTTGAGCAACTCGCCCCGGAGCAACTCGCTCACTAAAGTGAACAGCGACGACAGCAGGGCCGTAATGGCGAGGGCCGGAATGAGCCGGAATCCATCGTACCAACCCCACACCAGCGGATTGGCGTGAACCAGCATATTGGAGAAATAACGGCCCGTCCAGCCGTTGTAATAGTAGCGCTGCGCGGGCCAGAAGCCGTACCGCACGGCCGTATCGGCAAAACAATAATCGTCGGCCGCCGAGGGGTGGTTGTAGAGCGACAGGCAAAGCAGCGGGATACAGGCCAGCAGAAACAAAAAAATGGCGGTTGCGTCCGCAAGCCGTCCCGTAACGGGTTCTTTCATAGTGTAGCACCCAACCCGAAGGTCCGGTGTGAATGGTTAATCGGGCAGTAAGCCAACAACTTTGGCAAAGTTTAACCGGGCCGCGCAGGCTTTGCCAAAGTTGTTGGCTTACACAATTCCCGTCGGTGCCGGACGATTCAGCCGCTGTAGCATGGGGTAGGCCAGCACGGCTGCTAAAATCACGAGCGTACCCGCGTAGAAACCGGTTGTCATGCGTTCGGCGTTGCCAAAAATGAGCACCGCAAGCAGAATTCCGTATACCGGCTCCAAATTTACGGTTAAGATTGCCATGTACGGCGAAAACTTACGCAACAACCGCACCCCCACTGTGTAGGCATAGACCGTGCAGACCAGCGACAACACCAGCAGCCAGCCCCATTGACCGGCCGAATCGGGTACGTATTGCACGACACTATTCACTGCCGGGGGATTAGTTGCGCGGATTGCCGTCCACATCAGGAAAGCGCCAACCGACGCCCCGGCCATCTCATAAAACGAAATCACGTAGGCGTCGAGCCGTTGCGTGAACCGGCTGTTGATGATCGTGAACAGCGACGATAGCAGGGCCGAAAACACGGCCACCGCCAGCCCGACCACCTTATCGAACTCGAACCGGAAAATCAGGTACAGCCCAGCCAGCACCACTGCCCCCAGCACGACCTCCACGGCCCGCACCCGGCGACGCAGCAAAAGCGGTTCGAGCACACTCGCCCAGAGTGAACTCGTTGCCAGACCCGCTAAACAGACCGAGACGTTAGCAATGCGGGCAGCCAGAAAAAACGTCATCCAGTGGAGCGCAATAATGCCGCCCGTAGCCAGCAGCCGCCAGCGGTCGCCGGGCGAAACCCGAATCGTTTGTCGCCGAACCAGCAGCACTACGCCCATGCCCAAAACGGCCAGCATCGTCCGGAAAAGCACCACCGCCGACGAATCGAGCGGTTCCAGCAGTTTGCCCAGAATGGCCGTAAATCCCCAAATCAGGACGATAAAGTGAAGCTGGAGATAATCGGAAAGCGCGGGCTTAGTCATTTAATGATGAATGATGAATCGGTCCGCCGAAGCGGATGAACGATAAGTGATTAGCACCGACAGGCATTCATCATTTATCGTTCATCCGCTTCGGCGGACCGATTCATCATTATTAACGGGGAATGGTATTGTACAGTAGTACGCCGATGGCCGCAAAAATAGCGTTCGGCAGCCAGACCGCCACAATGGGATTCAGAATACCCCCCTCAGCAATGCCTTTGGCGAGCATGAAAAACAGCAGGTACATGAACGCCAGCATAAAGCCCAGCGCCACCTGCCAGCCCACCCCCTGCCGACTCTTACGGGCCGACATAATGACGCCGATAACGGTCAGGATGAGGATGGCGAATGGTCGGGTGTCGCGGCTGTATTTTTCGAGCAGGTACATCTCCACCCCGTCGGCCCCGCGACTTTGCAACAGGGCGATGTGTTTGTTGAGTTCGGGGCGGGTAAAGGTCTCGTAGAGGTTGAAGTCCGAACTGAAATCGTCGGGCTTCATGTTGAGCGTCGTGTCCAGCCGGGTGCCGGGCGTCAATGTTTCTTTCACCCCGTTGATGGTGCGGATTTTATAGTCGTACACCGCCCACTTCTTCTTTTTGGCATCCCATTCAATGTGGTCGGCGGAGAGCTTTTGCTTGAGCAGATTGCCTTCAATGCGCTCCAACGTGAACTTATAGCCCGTGTTACTTAGGTTATTATAACTTTCCATGTACGCATACGTATTCGGCGCAATGGTGAGGTGAACGTTGCGGCCGGAGTAGGTGTACGCATCGTTGATGTACTTCACCTCAAAGGCAATCCGGGTTTTGTTCGCCTTTGGAATGATGTAATTGACCAAAAAATACGTCGCCACCGCCAGCACCGTTGCGCCCAGAACGTAGGGAAACAGTAGCCGGATAAAACTGACGCCACTGCTCAGAATCGCGATGATTTCAGTACGGGCCGCCAGCCGGGAAGTCAGAAAAACCGTGGCAATAAACACCATCAGCGGACTGATGTAATTGGCCCAGTACGGAATAAAATTCAGGTAATAGTCGAACAGAATTTTGTCGCCCGGCGCGCTGTTCTTGCGGAAGTTGTCAATCTTTTCGGTGTAGTCGATCATCACTACCACCAGCACAATCACCAGCACCACAAAGACGTAGGTGAGCAAAAAACGCTTTAGAATATACCAATCGAGTAGTTTCATTTTCTGGATCAATTCACTAACAAATTCTTCGCGACTTCATAACTCACGAACACCGCGCGGCCACTGTCGATAGTCACCAGCACCGACTTATCGAAGGCGTTGATTTCGGACACCGTCACGGTACAACCGAGCGTAAGGTCCGAATGATCGAGGTGTTGCAGGAATTCCGTCGAGTGTTCGAGTACCGCCATCAACCGGACGTTCTCGCCCGTTGCGGCATCCGACAGTTTGCGGTAACCGGTTTCGGGCATGTCCCCGGTTGGAGTCGGGATAGGGTCGCCGTGGGGGTCAAACTGCGGACAGCCTAAGAATGTATCTAAGCGGGAGACTAATTCGGCCGACCGAACGTGTTCCAGTTCCTCCGCTATTTCGTGCACCGCGTCCCAGCCGAAGCCCAGCTTTTCAACCAGAAACACTTCCCAAAGCCGGTGCCGCCGAATGACTTGCAACGCTAACCGTTCGCCCTCCTCCGTTAATCGAACGCCCTGGTATTTTTTGTAGTGAATAAGCTGTTTATCAGACAGTTTCCTGAGCATATCTGTTACAGAAGCGGCCTTCGTGGCCGTCATCTCGGCCAGCGCGTTCGTGCTCACTTCTCCCGCCTGCCGGGTGGCTAAGTAGTAGATCGTTTTCAGATAATTTTCTTCAGTGAACGACTGCATGGGATGCGGCTGCTTAGGAGAAAACGGCTCAATAGGGTTAAACAGTTTACGGGCAAAGGTAGTTTTTATGTTAAACTTTCTAAAAATTTAGATTAGCCTAAATTTTTATTTCCACAATCCTTATCTTTGCGATGTTATGCTGTCAGTCATCGAGTGAATCAACTTCACTGAATGGCTACAGATGCAGATCAACCAATGGAGGCAACAAAGACCACAACGAAAGGCTGGCGGCAGGAAAATTCAGCAAACTCGCTGGCCGAGGTACACAGATCGGTGCGGGTGCCGAAAAACGTCGGTTTTTTCAGGACACTAATGGCCTACGTTGGCCCCGGCATGATGGTGGCCGTCGGTTACATGGACCCCGGCAACTGGGCTACCGACATTGCGGGGGGTGCCCAGTTTGGCTATCGGCTGCTGTCGGTGGTGCTGATTTCCAATCTGTTCGCCATGCTGTTGCAGCACTTAGCGCTCAAACTTGGCATCGCCACCGGCCGCGATCTGGCCCAGGCCTGCCGCGACCACTTCAGCCGTCCGGTTGCATTTATGCTATGGATACTAGCCGAAGTGGCCATAGCCGCCTGCGATTTGGCCGAAGTTATTGGCTCGGCCATTGCCCTCAACCTGCTGTTTGGGTTACCGCTCACGGTCGGTATTCTTATTACGGCCTTAGATGTGCTATTAATACTGTACTTACAAAATCGGGGTTTTCAGATCCTGGAGCGCATTGTGGCCAGCCTGATTTTTCTGATCTTTCTTTGTTTTGGGTATGAGTTGCTCGTTTCCCGACCCGACGTTGCCGGTATCGTTGGCGGTTTGCTGCCCCGCGCCGAAATCGTGACCAACCCGGCCATGCTCTACATCGCCATCGGGATTCTGGGGGCTACCGTCATGCCGCACAACCTCTACCTGCACTCCAGCATTGTGCAGACCCGCGACTTCGACCGGGACGACGCGGGCCGCAAATCGGCCATTAAGTTTGCCACAATCGACTCGACGGTCTCGCTGTTTCTGGCGTTCTTTATCAATGCGGCTATTTTAATCTTGTCGGCGGCCGCGTTTCATTTTTCGGGCAATCAGCAGGTGGCCGACATCACCGACGCCCACCGACTGCTCGACCCGGTCCTGGGCGTTAAGTTCGCGGGCATCTTCTTCGCGGTAGCGTTGCTGGCCTCGGGCCAAAACTCGACGCTGACGGGTACGCTGGCGGGTCAGATTGTGATGGAAGGATTTTTGAACCTGCGCATCAAGCCGTGGGCGCGTCGGCTCATCACGCGCCTGATCGCCATTGTTCCGGCAATGATCGTGGCCATTCTGTACGGCGAAAAAGGTACGTCTGAATTGCTCGTACTGAGTCAGGTAATTCTCTCGCTGCAACTGAGTTTCGCCGTAGTGCCGCTGGTTGCCTTCACGAGCGACAAATTGAAGATGGGTCGCTTCGTCAATCCCGGCTGGGTGCGGGTGTTGTCGTGGGCGGTGGCCATCATCATCATCAGTCTGAATGCGTATCTGCTGTGGGATACGTTTACGTAACAGCCGCGATTACTCCGCTGGCAGCGGATACCCCAACGCTAAAGCGGTGGGCTGATACACGGATATTTTGCTCTCTTTGCGCTCAAACCTGACCCTCTGCTCAGGTGGTGGCAAAGTGCATAATGCGTTCTTCGGTGGCGTCGGCCCGGTTAAGTTCCGCCGACACCCGTCCGTCACGAATAACCAGAATCCGGTCGGCCAGCAGGAGCAGTTCGGGTAACTCACTCGAAATAAGGAGAATACCTTTCCCCTGCTTGACCAGTTGGCGCAGCAACGCATAAACCTCTGCCTTTGATCCTACGTCGATGCCGTGCGTCGGCTCATCCACAATCAGCATGTCCGGGTCGGTCAGGAGCCAGCGGGCCAGCAGCGTCTTTTGCTGATTTCCCCCACTAAGATTACCCACCCGTTCCTGCACCGAAGCCGTTCTGATGCCGAGTTTCTGCCGATACTCCCCGGCGATGGCGGCCACCCGCCGGGTGCTGAACCACGGACCGTTGGCTGGTGGTTTCACCGCTACGATATTCTGCGCCACCGACTGCTCCATGAATAACCCCAGCGCCTTCCGTTCTTCTGGCAAATACCCAATTCCTGCCTCCACGGCATCGGCCGGATGCCGTATATTGACTAAAGTGCCTTTCACCTCGATTAAGCCAGTCGTTCGGGTGTCAATGCCAAAAATAGCGCGGGCAATCTCCGTCCGGCCAGCGCCAACCAGCCCCGCCAACCCCAGTATTTCGCCCCGGTGCAACTGAAAACTCACGTCCCGGAAACGTTCACCCGATAGATTCGTCACTGCCAGCAGCACCTCGCTGGTGGCCTGAGACTCGGTTTCAGTCTTCGTTAGGTCGCGGCCAACCATCAGCCGGATGAGCCGGTCGGGGGAGAGTTCGGCAATAGGCAGTGTGCTCTGGTGCCGTCCGTCTTTGAGCACCGATACACGATCCGCAAGTGCGAAAATTTCGGTCAGCCGGTGCGAGATATAAACGATGGTCTTGCCCTGCGCCCGCAATTGCCCCAGCAGCGCGAATAGCGTTTGCGTTTCAGGCGCGGTGAGGGAGGCCGTTGGTTCGTCCAGGAGCAGAATGTCAGGTTCCTGCGACAGCGCTTTGGCAAGTTCAACCAGTTGCTTCTGGCCCGGTGACAGTTCACCGACGGGAGTTTCTGGCTGTATGTCGTTGAGATTCAACCGACTCAATAACGCTCGGGTGGCTTCGTGCAGCGCCCGGTAGCGGATCAGGCCAAAACGAGTGCGCGGCTGTCGATTGGCAAAAACATTTTCGGCCACCGACAGGTTTTCCACCAAACTAAGGTGCTGATACACAATAGCAATACCCAGTTTAGTGGCGTGTACCGGACCGTCGATGCGCACCACCTGCCCATTGATTAAAATCTGACCCTCAGTCGGCTGAAGATTACCAGTCAGCAAGTTGAGCAACGTACTTTTCCCCGCGCCATTTTCCCCGCAAAGGGCGTGAATTTCGCCCGGCTTCACCGCAAACGATACGCCGTCGAGTGCCCTTACGCCGGGAAAGGTTTTGCTAATGTTACGTAGTTCGAGCATGAATTTAGTTTGTGGTTTGTGGTTCGTAATTTGTCGTTCGTGCCCGCTGTCGCTGCGAAGCTGTTTAAGATTCTTGACGCCAGGGTTGGCTGATAGAGATGAAATTCTAAACAGTTCCTGCAAAACGAACGAGAAACCATACACCACAAACTAATTAAACTTGGATCGCTTCGCCCCGCTTCGCCGAGTCGTAGGCGGCATACACCAATCGGATCGTCTCGAAATTATCAGTACCGGTCGTTTCGGCACTGCCCAATCCGCGCAAATCGGTCAGCAAATTACGATTACAATCCACAATGGACGCATGAACGAGGGCATAAGCCGGATCGGCCCAGTCGTAAACCGGTGGCACGGCCGTCTGCAACTGCGTGTTTGTCTGACCGTTCGGCCCGCGGGTCGTCGTGCGAATCTCGAAATTACGCGACAACACTACCGACCCCGCCGATCCCTCCACCGTGACGAGCGTTTGCGGAAAAACTTCGTGTTCCAGAATCGACGCATACGACATGGTTGCGTAGCACACCAAACCGCTCTGCATCGTCATCAGTACATTCGCTACATCTTCGCCCCGAATGGTGGGGTTCACCCGCGTTGTCTGGCAGTAAAGCGACCGGGCCTCACCAAATAAAAAGCGGCAGATGTCCAGCGCGTGGGAGCCAATATCAGTCAGGATAAACTGCTTCAGTTCGGCCAGAAACGGCTGGTTATCAAACACCGGAAACGCCGAACGGAAGGACACCGTCGCCTGGAACGGCTGGCCAATTGCGCCGGAATCCAGCACGGCTTTTAGTTGACGAATGGGCGTTTGCCAGCGGAAATTTTCGTGGATGTACAGCCGAACGCCCTGTTGCCGACAGACGTCGAGCATCTGCCGGGCATCTCGGAGACTGGGTCCCATCGGTTTCTGACAGATTACGTCAATTTTTCGTTCGGCAGCTTTGGTGGTCAGGTATAGGTGCGTGTCAACGTCGGTGATGATGTCGACAAAATTCAGTTCGTGGGCGTGGTGGTCGAGCAGGTCGTCGATGTCATCATACACGGGTGGTCCACCGTACCGGAGGGCGAACGCATCGGCACGGGTGCGGGTCCGGTCGCAGAGCGCCACCAAGTCAACATGTTCCAGTTCAAACCAGGCGGGTAGCTGATAATTCGCCCAAAAACCGGTTCCAATCACCGCAAACTTTAATTTTTGCATGAAATTGTTAAATTAGTTGAAAGAACCGTACTTTATGGCCATGCGCCTGGGAATCAGTACCTACACCTACGGCTGGGCGGTGGGCGTACCCGGCGACCGACCTGAAAAGCCACTCGATGAGCAAGAGATACTCAACCGGGCGAACGCATTTGCCATGCGGCTGGTGCAATTTGGCGACAACTGGCCACTACATGAACTGCCTGTCGAGCGGCTGAACCTGCTACGACAACGAACTGATAAAGAACGGATTACACTTGAATTGGGTGCCCGTGGATTGACCGACGCGCATCTGGACCGGTACATCGACCTGACCCACCACCTGAACAGCCGACTGCTGCGATTCGTGATTGATGAGCGAAATTATCAACCAGACATTGCTACTGTGGTGAGCATACTGAGGAACGCCCTGCCCCGGCTTGCTCAAACGGGTGTTACGCTGGGGCTGGAAAACCACGACCGGCTGCTGGCCCGCGAGTTTGCCGACATTGTGGAGCACGTTGGCAGTGCGCACGTTGGCATCTGCCTCGATTCGGTCAATTCGATGGGCGCTGGCGAAGGATTGACTGAGGTAGTCAGGACGCTGGCTCCGTACACCGTCAACCTGCACCTGAAGGATTTTGGCATCCGGCGACTGCCCCACCAGATGGGTTTTCAGATTGACGGACGACCCGCCGGACAGGGAATGCTCAACGTGCCGTGGCTGGTGGAGCAGGTTGGTCAATACGGCCGGTGCCAAACAGCCATTTTAGAGCAGTGGGTGGTACCCGAACCAAACCGGGCCGCTACCATCGCTAAAGAAGCGGCCTGGGCCACGGAGAGTATGAATTATTTACAACAAACGGGTTTGTTTAGTGACTGAAAATCAATAAATACAATGACCAAAATTGCTTTGATAGGCGCAGGTGGTAAGATGGGCTGCCGCCTGACCGACAACTTCCTCAAACAGTCCGATTACGCCGTTTCCTATCTGGAAGTGGCCCCGGCCGGGATTGATAGGCTCCGCGAGCGGGGCGTGTCGGTGAGTGAGCAGGGCCCGGCAGTGGCCGAAGCCGACGTGGTGATTCTGGCCCTGCCCGACGTCGCCATCGGCAAGCTGTCGGAGACGATCATCCCCCAAATGAAAGCCGGGGCACTGGTACTAACCCTCGACCCGGCGGCCCCGCTCGATGGCGTCATTGCCCACCGCGACGATCTGGGCTACGTTATTGCGCACCCCTGCCACCCGTCGGTGTTCAACTGGGAGCCGACCGAACAAGCCTTCCGCGATTTCTACGGCGGCATTTCGGCCAAACAGTCCATCGTTGTCGCGCTCATGCACGGCTCCGAAGCGCACTACGCCCTCGGCGAATCGGTGTCGCAGGCGATGTATGGCCCCATTGATCGGACGTACCGAATCACGCTTGAACAGATGGCAATGCTGGAACCGGCGATGGTTGAAACACTGGCCCAAACCTGCATGGAAGTCGTGAAAGAAGGGTTTGACAAGATCGTGGCGCTCGGTGTGCCCGAAGCAGCCGCCCGCGATTTTGTGCTCGGCCACCTTCGTATTCAGATCGCTGTGCTGTTCAAAGAGGTAAACGGCACCTTTTCGGATGCGGCCTACAAAATCAGCAAACGCGCCAAACCGATCCTGTTCCGCGACGGCTGGCAGCGCATTTTCGAGATGGACGACATTCGGGAGCAGGTAAAAGACATTACGGCATCATGAAAAAAACCACCCTACTACCCTTATTTTGGCTGATCAGTCTGCTGTCTCAAGCACAAACGCCCGCGACAACGGGTCCGCTGAAAGTAGCCGATAACAAGCGCTACATCGTTCGGCAGGACGGCACGCCGTTCTTCTGGCTTGGCGATACGGCCTGGGAGTTGTTCCACCGGCTCAACCGCGAAGAGGCTGACAAATACCTCAAACGCCGGGCCGAGCAGGGCTTCACCGTCATTCAGGCCGTGGCGCTGGCCGAGTTCGACGGCTTGAAAGAACCCAATCCCTACGGCGAAACACCCCTACTCAACAACGACCCCACCAAACCCAACGAAGCGTATTTTAAACACGTCGATTACATTGTCGACAAGGCTGCGCAGTACGGGCTGATGATTGGCTTTTTGCCAACCTGGGGCGATAAAGTTTTCAAAGATAAATGGGGAAAAGGTCCCGAAATCTTCACCCTCACCAACGCCCGCATATATGGTCAGTATCTGGGCAACCGGTACAAAAACCGCCCCAACATCATCTGGATTCTGGGTGGCGATCGTAACCCGCGCGACGGTTCGCAGGACGTAGCCATCTGGCAGGCCATGGCCGCAGGCGTTCAGGAGGGCGTTGGCGGACCCGACAAAGCCATGATGTCGTATCATCCGCAGCCCAACGGTTTGGACGGGGGTGCGTCGAAGTGGTTCAAAGACGAGAGCTGGTTCGATTTCAACATGCACCAGAACGGCCACTGCCGCTTCACGCCCGTGTACGACAACATTTCGGCGTCCTATAACCGGCAACCCACTAAACCGACAATGGATGCCGAACCGATTTACGAAGACCATCCCGTTTGCTTCAACGTGAAAGACCTGGGCACGTCCAACGCCTTCGATGTGCGCCAGTTCGCCTACCTCGACCTGTTTGCGGGAGCGTTTGGGCATACCTACGGCTGTCACGACATTTGGCAAATGTACAGTGCCAGCCGCCCGGCCGTCAACGGGCCGCACCTGTACTGGCCCGAGGCCATCGAGCTGCCCGCAGCCAATCAAATGATTTTTGTAAAGCAGTTGCTTATGTCGCGACCGATGCTCGACCGGGTGCCCGACCAGTCGTTAATTATTGAGAGTAACCTAAACCCCGCCGACCGGATTCAGGCCACGCGGGGCCGGGATTACGCGTTTGTGTACACCTCGTCCGGCAAGCCTTTTACGGTGAATCCGGGCAAAGTATCGGGGCAGTCGGTGACGGCAACCTGGTTCGACCCGCGCACGGGCAAGACGAAACCCGCCGAGACGTTTGCCAATCAGCAACCGCAGAAGTTTTCTCCACCCGACAGCGGCTACGGGCACGACTGGGTGCTGATTCTGGACGATTCGGCCAAAAATTATCCAATGCCATGATCGCATTCAAACTAACGATACCCGTTCTGACGCTGTTGCTACCGGTCCTCGTGCAGGCGCAAATGTCGGCAATTAGCCCAAACACCCGCCTGCTGACCACCAGCATTCGGACGGGTGATACCGAGGTGTTTTGGGTGAATCCGGTTACGGGCGATGCGTTTAACATCACCAAAGCGCCCGCTTCGGAAGAGCGGTACCCGATCTGGTCGCCCGACGGAAAACAGGTCGTGTTTACATCTAATCGGGCCGGTGCGACACTCGCCGGTGGGCCACTCGGTGGTGCGTTCAATCTGTACATCGCCAATGCCGACGGCACTACTGTCCGGCAACTGACGAAACAGTCATCACCAGCGGTCTATTACTTCCCAAGCTGGACCGCCGACGGCAAACAAATCTGGTTCAGCTTAGCCGATGATGCCCAAAAAAAAGCCGTCATTGGCTACGTCTCCCCCGACGGCAAGCAATATAAGGAAGTAGCCGAAGGCCGCGATGGAGCCATCTCGCCCGACGGAAAAACGGTTGCGTTCACCAAGCAGGTCGGGAAAGGGTTCTGCCTGTTCGCGATGAACGCCGACGGCACCAACGTCCGTCATCTCAGTCAGCACGAAGACGAGATTGGGGCCGTTGCTCCGGCCTGGTCGTTCGACGGACGGCAGATTCTCTACAGCGATCAGGTGGGCGAAGCGCTCGAACTGTTCATCTACGACATGGCCACGAAGCAAAGCCGACAATTGACCAGATTGGGCAAAATCAGTTCGTCGGCGGCCTGGTCGCCGGACGGCAACTTCGTTACCTTCCGGGTCACAGACGTGGCTTACTGGCGCAACGCCAACACCCGCGACAAGGCTTACGAAGACAAACAGCCCGACAAACGCCCGGTCTGGATGATCGGAGTTGACGGTTCCAACCCGCACGTCATCGACGTACTACGCTTTCACTGTGCCATTGACGGAAGCCGGGCCGCGTGGTGGCCAGGTAAATGACAATGCTGAAACTCCTCCAGGAACGAACCTATTCACTGACGCTCACCATTTTGCTGGTCGGCATCGGCGCGGCCGTGGCGTTTCCGCAGACGTTCCCGACGTTCGGCAACTGGAGTCAGTTGCTGCTGAATCTTTCCATTGACACCATCGTGGCGGTGGGCATGATGCTCCTGCTGGTATCCGGCGTTTTTGATCTGTCAGTTGGGTCGGTGGTGGCTTTTTCGGGCGGACTGGCGGCCTACGCGATGCTGATTTTTGGCTGGCCGGTACCGGTCGCCATCGGGCTGGCGCTGGCCGGAGCCGGAGCAATTGGCGTTACCAACGGCTATTTAATTGCCTATCAGGGCGTTAATCCGATGATTCAGACGCTGGCCATGATGGGTATCGTGCGCGGGGGTGCGCTGTTAGTGAGCGGGTCGGGCATTCAGAATTTGCCCTACTGGTTCAACGCCATCAGTCAGTCGCGGCTGCTGGGGGTGCAGATGCCCGTTTGGTATATGCTGCTGACGGTGGGCGTGTTTGCGTTTTTGATGCACCGGACCGTGTTTTTTCGGCGCTACTACTATATCGGCGGCAACGAACGCGCGGCTGACCTCTCCGGCATTCGAGTTCGGCGGATGAAGTTGTACGGCTTCGTGCTCACCTCGTTGCTGGCCGGCGTGGCCGGGTTACTGCTGACGTCGCGGCTCGGAACGGCCCTGCCCACGGCGGGGCGGGGACTGGAACTGCGCGTCATTACGGCGGTGATTCTGGGCGGGGCGAGTTTGTCGGGCGGGCACGGAAAAATCGTCGGTGCCCTGCTGGGAGCCGTCTTTATGGGTCTCGTCAGCAACGTGATGGTACTGGCCCGCGTGTCGGGCTACTGGCAGGAAATCATTCTGGGCTTGATTCTGATCACGGCCGTCTGGACGGATATGGCCCTGCAAAAAAGGATTCGTTAGTTCTGCTAACCAACCGTTCAAAACCTAACAACCATAAAAATGAAAATCTGTGTGTATTGTGCCTCAAGTGCGAAGGTTGATAAATCCTATTTCGACGCCACCGAAAGGTTGGCGAAAGAACTGGTAAGAGCAAATATCGAGGTTGTTTACGGTGGTGGAGCTATCGGGCTTATGGGGAAACTGGCTGACACGGTTATAGAACAGGGTGGTAAAATAAAAGGTATCATGCCCAAATTCATGAATGAAGTGGAATGGGCCCATAAAAAAGTAGCCGACTTTGAGTTTACCGATACGATGCACGAGCGGAAAGCAAAGTTTCTGGAAGACATTGACGGACTGGTAACCTTACCCGGCGGTAGCGGAACACTCGAAGAGTTACTGGAAGCCATAACTCTAAAACGACTCGGCCAATTCACAAAGCCAATAGTCATCCTGAACACAAACGGCTTTTATAATCCATTACGACAAATGCTTGAGAAGTGCGTCAGTGAAAATTTTATGAACGAGAAGCACCTAAAGATGTGGACATTCGTCAATGAACCGGAGGATGTCATACCGGGCCTACTACAGGCACCTCCCTGGCACATAGACGCCATCAACTTTGCCACGAATCAATAAATTTACTTACCACAAAGCGTTATGCTAAAATGCCTTCTGTTGCCATTAGCCCTGCTATCCTGCGAGTTGCCCCCCCGCAATGCTTCGTCGGTCGCGTACCGGGCCAACGAGACCGCCACGCAATTGGGCACTACGGAAGAATATGTCATGGTCACCACCGCCGTATCCATGCCGATGTACGTGAACCACGACCAGGCGACCTTCAAACGGTGGGGCAAGGAACGCAACGTGAAGGTGTCGGTACTCGGCCCCGCCGACTGGGACGTGCCCGCGCAGATCAACACCATCGAGGAGGTTATCGGAACGCGGCCGTCAGGTTTGCTCATCAACGGCACCGACCCGGCCATTGGCCCCGTCATCGACAAAGCCGTAGCGGCTGGTATTCCAACGGTGGTGTATGATTCCGACATTCCCAACTCCCGGCGCGACGCTTTTTTGGGCACCGACTGGTACGAAATTGGGCGGATGCAGGGCGAAGAAATGGTGCGGCTATTAGGTGGTAGCCGAGCGCGGCCCGAGGGCAAGATCGCGTACATGGGCATTTTGGGCCTGACCAACATGGAAGCGGGTTTCCGGGGGCTGTTAGACGTGCTCAAAAAATACCCCGGCATCGAGGTTGTCGGGAAGTTTGACGACAAAGCCAACGTAGAAGAAGCGGCCCGAATCACGGCGGACCTGCTCTCGGCGCACCCCGATCTGGCGGGCTTGTGCGGCTTCGATTCCAATTCAGGTCCCGGCATGGGCTTGGCTATTAAGGAAGCACGTCGGGCCGGGCGGGTGAAAATTACGACGGTCGACTGGGAGCCGGAACACCTGCAATTAGTGCGCGAAGGCGTCATTCAGATGCTGGCGGGACAGAAACGGGAGTTGTTCACGTGGTACGGCGCTCAGTTTCTCTACGACCGCGTCCACCAGACCAACCGGCTATCGGCAGGCGACGCGCAGGCGGGCATCACCAACATTCCGACGGCCGTCAACACCGGTCTGTTGCGCATCACAAAGGCAAACGTGAACGAATTCATCAACCGGCCAGTCAGCCAGTGATGCCTGAATCACTACTGGCTGACTGACCGGGCGAAGTCGCTTCTGTTGACTAATCAGCCTGAGTTATGCCCTTAAAGTCCGGCCTCTACCGAAGGCATCAACGGGGTGTATTTCAGCGTACTGACTGACACTCCCACAGCCGACTTAATAAATAGTTTGGTCATGTCTTTGTCCGGAAAAAACACATCGGTCATTACCGTCAGGCCATCATCGGCAAATAGCTCGACGGAGGCCACATCGACTAACAACGTGAGCGACAGGTTGCCATCTGTCGATAAACGCGGGGCGGTGTGCCGCTTGCCGAATCCCTTCTCAAAATCCGTTTTGCCCGATTTCGTCCGGTCAATGTAGTACGCATTGGTGCTTTTATCGTAGCCAATAACCAGCTCATTACCCCGTTCATTGGCGAGCACGATGGAAAAGTCATTGGTAGCGGGGGCCGAAAGGGTGAGTTTGAAATGACCAGTCTTACCGCCGGTTTTTGCCGTCAAATCATACTGGTCTTTTACAGCCACGTTGTTCAGCGAGGTTGTTTTGCCCGCCAGCCCATCGAATTCTTTAACCGGCATTGACGTGAGAAACAGTTCGCTGCCCACTTCGCGCAGACCCAGTTCGCGCGGCACCGTGGTAGCCCCGCGCCAGTTAGGGGTTGGGACGTCACGGGCGTACTGCCAGTTATTCATCCAGCCCATCAGAATGACTCGGTTACCGGTGTTGGCGAATGTAACGCCCGCGTAGTTGTCCGTCCCGTAATCCATCCATTTGGTTTGCCCGGAATTAGGTTTGAAGGTTTTTCCGTCGAAGTCGCCTGTAAAATACTGCGCGGCCGATCCCCCGTTTGGCCCGCCGGGGTTAACGCTCACAATGAGCACCCAGACATCCTTACCATTATGGGTCAGCGGAAATAGGTCGGGGCACTCCCAAACGCCCCCGTGAGCGCCCAGGTCCTTGCCAAATTCACTTTCCTTTGCCCATTCTTTCAGATTCGGTGAGGAATAGAACGTAATCCGGTCTTTGGTGGCCAGCGTCATAACCCACTTCTTTTGGGGTTCGTACCACCGCACCTTCGGGTCGCGAAAGTCGGTGATGCCGGGGTTGGGCAGCACCGGATTACCAGCGTATTTGGTCCACGTTTTGCCCTCGTCCAAACTGTAGGCTAAGCTCTGGTACTGGAATTTCTCCGACTTCTGCTTTTCCAGCGCCTGATTGTGGTGCGTAAAGATCGCGACCAACGGAACCTGCCCGTTTTTGCCGAAACCACTGGTATTGTTTACATCCACGACGGCGCTGCCGGAGAAAATCCAGCCCAGGCTGTCCGGGTACAGGGCAATGGGCTGCTCCTGCCAGTGCACCATATCTTTGCTAGTCGTATGGCCCCAGTGCATCGGCCCCCAGACAGAACTCGCCGGGTGGTATTGATAAAACAGATGGTACGTCCCTTTGTAAAAGACCATCCCATTGGGGTCGTTGATCCAGTGAGCCTTGGGCGAGAAATGGTACTGAAGGCGATGAGCCTCAGCGGTTTTCTGGCCGTTCGCAATTTGGCCGACGGCGACCAGCAGAGAAATGTTGAGCAGTAGTGTTCGCATGACTTGAGTGGTTAACCTGGTGGTGCGTAACCTGATGGTCCAGCAGTCTGGCGGCCACGTCCGGGCGTAAAATAGTTGTTTGAACTAAACGCCCGGACGTGGCCGCCGGACTGCCGGACCACCAGGTTACGTTAAAAACCTGGATTCTGCTTGTATAAGCCCTTCGTAAAATTAATCTCGCGTTGCGGAATCGGCAGGTACTCGTCGCGGCCCGCCGTGAACTTCGCTCCGTTCAGGAACGACCGCCGGGTTTTTTCTTTGGCAATGTATGCGTTCAGCGTTGGCTCGGCAATGCCCCACCGAACGAGGTCGAAGAAGCGCGGACTCTCGGTGGCGAACTCCAGCCGCCGTTCAAATTGCAGCGCTTTGCGGGCGTAGGCCTGCGTCCAGTTGGCGGCTTCGTACGGCCGGATCAGGTAGTTGGATGCGGGCGTACCGTCGGCTTTTTTAGTGCGCCCGGTGCTGACGGCGGCTCTGGCCCGGACTCGGTTAATCAGCGGCAGCGCCAGGGCTTGCTGCCCCAATTCGATGTAGGCTTCGGCCTGAAACAGCAGCACGTCGGCGAAGCGGATGATGTCGATATTTTTTGAGGTTCCAATGAATGGCCCCTGCTTTTTGTACGTCGAACTCGTGGCCGCCTGCTGTGACTTCATCGCCTGAAAAAAGCCGTACACGCCCGGATCGCGCACCCAGCTATTGCTGAAGGGCAAGGCCGGATTGTACTTGTACGGGTGGCCATCAATGCCAATCGTGTGATCAACGCGCGGGTCGACGGTGGCGGTTTTAAAGTCGATCACCGCGTCATTAAACGTATCGAATTTGGGCAGTCCGCTCGCATCGGTACCAAAGGCGTTGGCTAAATTCTGGCTGGGCTGGTGGAAGCCACAGCAACCGTACTGCGGGGCACCGTGCGGGTAGTTCAGCCCGTCTTCAAAGTTGAGCCGCCCCACCGTCGTCCCGTCGTTGATCGAATACTGAACCGCGAAGACCGATTCAACGCCATTGTCAAATTCGGGCAGGAAATTCTCGGCAAAATCAGGTTGCAGGTTGTATTTTCCTGAGTTGATAACCAGACCCGCCAGTTTGACTACTTCTTCCAACTTGGTCCGGTTGATGCCCGTGACTTTGTTGTTGTCATCCTGCTCATACGCCTGATACAGCCGCAGTTTGGCCAGATACGCAGCCGCCGACAGTTTATTGGCCCGGCCCACCTGGGTCTGCATTTCGGGCAGGTTATCAACAGCAAACTGGAAATCGGTCGCGATCTTATCCCAAAGCTGATCGTTGGGCAGGGCCCGGTTCGAGACGGTCAGAATCTGGTCGTTCGACAACGTCTCATCTACGTAAGGAATATTTTTGAACAGCATTTTCAGCATAAAGTGCGCGTGACCCCGCAGAAAACGCAGTTCACCCTGCCGCGTTTTCTTCAGCGGAAATCCGGCGTCAGTCAGGTCGTTAATCGAGCGTAGCGCGACGTTGGCCCGTGAGATGGCTTTGTAGTAATTCTCCCACGTGTACGGGTGATAAAAGCCACCGCCCTGCTGGGGCTGCGTCAGGTTATGCTGCTCATAGAAGTTGATGTCTTCCAGGTCAGCTACCCCGCCACCGCCCTTGTAGGCATCGTCGGACCGGACGCTGCCGTACACCCACATGCTGGCGATGGGACCAATCATTTCGCCGTTACCAACGGAAGCGTATGCGGCCGTGACGAGCGCATCGGCGTTTTCGGCGCTCTTGACATTGTCGGATGAGAGCGTTCCCTGCGGCTGGTATTCAAGAAAATCGCTGCAGGACGAGAACAGACTTCCTCCCGCGATGAGGAGACAGCATATTAGATAATTAGTTTTCATGATCGTAAGGTCGTTAGAAGGATACATTTAAGCCAAACGTGAACGTGCGGGGTACCGGAACGGCGTTAACATCGACCCGCTCGGGGTCTGGTCCGAGGAAGTTTTTGCCCTTCAGCCAGAACACGTTTTCCGCCATCCCGTACAAACGCAGGCCCGCCAATCCAAATTTACCGATGGCCGTTTTTTGGAACGTGTAGCCCAACTGAATGTTCCTGATCTTGTAATACGAGGTGTTCACGTTGAAATAATCCGACGCCCGCGTTTCGTTATTGCCATCCGACAGAGTCAGCGCCGGAATGGTCGACGACGTATTTTGCGGGGTCCAGGCGTTGAAGACCCCCGGCCCGACGTTTTCGCGACCCCGGATAAAGTTGTTGTAGAACGTGTACGAATCGAAACCCGTCCGGCCCGCAATGCCGGAGCCGAAGATGGAGAAGTCGAAGTTTTTGTAGCCTAAGTCAATGCGGGTGCCGTATTCCAGAGCGGGCAGCGTGGTTCCGTAAAACTCCTGATCCAGGGCGTCAATCTTGTTGTCGCCGTTGAGGTCGCGGTAGCGAATTCGGCCCGGAGCCGCGCCCACCTGCTGCGAGTGGTTCGTCACCTCTTCCTGACTCTGGAAAATGCCATCCGTCCGGTAGCCGAACAAATCCAGTTGCGAACGCCCGATGATGGTCGTGACCGCGTTTCCCGCGAAGGCCGAGCGAACTTCTTCGGGCAGCACCGTGATCCGGTCGCGGAAGCGGGCCAGATTCGCCGAGACGCTGTAGGTGAAATCGCCCCGTGGTTTGCCCAGATACGATAGTGAGAATTCAAACCCTTTGTTGGTTTTGGTCGCTCCGTTCACGAATTTCAACTGCCCTTCACCCACCGCTGAGGCCACGGGCGGTTTAATCAGGATGTCTTTAGTCTCGCGGGTGAAATAATCGAACGAACCCGCCAGACTGGCGTTCAAAAAGGCAAAATCCAGTCCCACGTTCAGTTCGTCGGTAGTTTCCCATTTCAAGGCCGTATTCTCACCCTGCGTTTGCACGAAGCCCGACGGCAGCGTTCCGGCACCGGCCCCGTTCAGGTCGTAGGCGGTGCCCACGTTCCAGTACTGATCGAAGAAACCGTTGTGCCCGTTCGGAACCTGCGAAGCCAGCGTACCGTAGCGCGGCTCAAACAACCCGAAGCGGGCCAGATCCCCAATATCCTGGTTACCAATCCGACCCACGCCCGCCCGCAGCTTCAGGCTGCTGATGGCGTTGATATTACTCATGAATGCTTCTTTGTCGATGCGCCAGCCGACCGAAGCCGCCGGAAAGAAACCGTAGCGACTGTCGGCCCCGAAGCGGGAGGAACCGTCCCGACGCAGAGTCAGCGCGGCTAAGTAGCGATCTGAAAAGCCGTAGTCAACTCGGGCAAACTGCGACAACAGGCGGCTCCCCGTCGAATTGCCGGTGCTGCTGGCGTTGCCCGACGCGGCACTCAGCACGAAGAAATCTTCGGTCTGTACCGCAAAATTCTCCCGGTAAGAAGTCACGTCGTCCAAGTTGTCGCGGATGGCTTCGACCCCGGCCAGCAGCTTGAAGGTGTGATCGCCTAAGGCGAAATTGTACCGCAGCGTGTTGGTCCAGGCTACGCTCAGAAACTTGTTTGTATTAAGGGTCAGGCTATTCAGTGAGCGGGCGATAAAGCCGTTCTGAAATGACTGCTCGATGTTTTTGTTGGCGAAACCGGCATTGTCCATGCCCAGCGACGACCGAAAAATCAGGCCCGCGATGGGTTCAATTTCGGTGTAGACGTTACCAAACACGAATGTGCGGTTGATGCGGTCCCAGCGGTTGATGTACTGCATGAACAGCGGGTTGTTGCGGTCCGAATAGCCTGACCCAATCGGCCCGGCATAATCACCCGTGCTGGTATAGACCGGGATGGTCGGGGCCAGCGTAACGGCCAGTCCGGGCGTTGGCGCTCCACCCAAATCGGTGGTGACGGGCGTTTCGCGGGACGTAGTCATCTGGAGGTTCACCCCGAATTTAAACCGCCCGTCGAACTTGCTGGTCAGGCCGTTGATGCGGCCCGTGAGCCGGTTGTAGCCCGTGTAGCGCAGCATCCCGGTGTTATTCAGGTAGCTCACGTTGACCAAGATCGACGAGCTTTTGGTGCCGCCCGAAACGGTCAGGTCGTTGTTGGTGACGTAGCCTGTCTTGTAGACGGCATCCTGCCAGTCCGTATCGCCGACGGGTACAGTCTGGTCGCCCCCCACGAACGGCTTCACGGTCACGCTGTTCAGGACTGGATTGGTGAAGTCTTTGTTCCAGTCGAACCCGTAGATGTCGCCGTAGCCCGACGCCGGATCAACTTTATCATTGACGGAAGCCTGCCACAATGCCCGCCCCCGGTCAACCGCGTTCAGCACCTTGAACCGTTGGGGTTTCTCGGACTGCGCCGAAATGCTGGTGTTGAACTGCACGTTCAGCCGACCGTCAGTATTAGCGCCGTTTTTGGTCGTCACGACAATAACCCCATTGGAGGCCCTCGATCCGTAAATAGACGATGAAGAGGCATCTTTGAGCACCTGAATCGACTGAATCGCCGTGGGATTCAGGCTCTGGAACACCTGCGACCGCTTGGTTGGCATCCCGTCGATGATATAGAGCGGATCGTTGTTGCCCAGCGAGTTAGCGCCCCGGATGAGAATGCGGCTGGCCTCGCCCGAGGGCGTTCCCGACTTTTCGATGTACAGCCCCGGCACCCGGCCCTGCAACGCCTGCATGGGGTTGCCCGACGTGGTATTTTTGGTCGCGGCCACCTCCACAATAGCCACCGCCCCGGTCAAATCTTCCCGGCGGGCGGTGGTATAACCCAACACGACGACCTCGGCCAACTGCCCGCCTTCCGCCAACAAAATCGTGACGTTCGTGACACCCCTGACCGGCACCTCCTGCGCAGCATAACCAATGAAGGAAGCCGTCAGGCTGCTGGCACTCTCGGGCACCGAAATCGAGAAATTCCCCTTAGTATCGGCAACTGTACCGGTGGTCGTTCCCGGAATGATGATACTGGCTCCAATGAGCGGCTCCTTCGTCTTGGCGTCCTGGACGCTCCCCGTAATGGTGCGCTGGGCCAGCGCCAATGACACCGTCAGCAGCCAGGCCAGTAGAGTCGATAAAGAATTTTTCATGAGTTTATTGGGACGGTTATGCGTTAGTTGATCGGATTCAGAGAAAGCTCATCTTCGCGCGGTGCGGTCAAAAAAGGTTGGCTATCAATCGTTTGCTCAGTAAACGTGGGCGTAGCGCCCGGCTGCGTGGCAACGTAGGCACCCATCGCACAGGCGAATTCCAGCGTCTTTTTCGGGGATTCGCCCTGTAGGGTTTTATGGAGAAAAGCGGCCAGAAAGGCATCCCCACTGCCAATAGTATCCGCCACCTCGACCGGGAAGCCCACCTGACTGTGTAAGCCTGTTTCATCCAGGAGTACGGCTCCGTCTTCGCCCAGCGTCACGCACAACGTATTGAGGCAGTACCGGTCGCGCAGTTGCCGCATGGCGTTGTGCAGGTCCGCCTGCCGCAGGTCGTTTTCTTCGCCATACCACCCGGACAGTTCGCCCAGCTCGTGCTCATTCAGTTTAGCGATGTCGGCCTGGTGCAGCAACTCCTCAACCGTAGCGCGGTCGTAGTGGGGTGCACGCAGATTTACATCGAACACCTTCCGGCGGGCCACCGCCAGCAACGCCAGCAGGGTTGCGCGGGTTTGGGGACTGCGGGCCGCTAAGCTGCCGTACACGAACAGGTCGCTTTCCCGAACGACGTTCAGCAAGTTTGGTTCGAGCTGGATGTAATCCCAGGCCACAGGCTGGACGATTTTGTACGTCACCTCGTTAGCGTCGGAAATATTCGCTTTAGCCACGCCCGTCAGGTGGGTTTGGCCTACTTGAATCAGGTCGAGCGGTATACCTTTTCCCGCCAGAAAATCCAGCAGTTCGCGACCCAAGTCATCGCTCCCGACGCGGCTGATGAGTTGGGCGTTCAGGCCAAAGTTGCGCAGGTCGGCCGCTACGTTCATGGGTGCGCCACCGGCTTGCTTACTGGTGGGCAGCACGTCCCACAAAATCTCGCCGAAACAGGTGATGGTTGGTGTCATAATCGGACTGAATTAATGGACGAAAACGGTCCGTTCGATTTGTTCTAAGCTGGTGCCTTTCGTTTCGGGCATGATGCGCAGCACGAACAGCAGTTGCAGCACCATCATGGTCGTGAAAAACAGGAAGGTATTGCCCCCACCGAAGCGCTCGGATAGGTACGGAAACGTGAAGGTGATGATGGCGGCCATGAGCCAGTGGGTGAAACTGCCCAGCGCCTGCCCACTGGCCCGCACTTCGTTGGGAAAGATTTCGGAAATAAACACCCAGATGACCGCCCCCTGCGAGAAACCGAAGAACGCGATGTAGGCGAACAGCAGCAGCGGTACGGTCATACCGCTGAAGTCCTCGACGTAGAAAGCCCGCGCCACTAATGCCAGCGTCACGATCAGCCCCACCGACCCGATTTTCATGAGCGTCCGTCGCCCGTAGCGGTCGATCAGGTTCATCGAGATCAGGGTAAAAATGAGGTTAATCAGGCCAATGCCCGCCGACGACAGCAGCGACGAACTTTTGCCCAGGCCTGTCATTTCAAAAATGCGGGGAGCGTAATAGATGATGGCGTTGATGCCCGACACCTGGTTGAAGACGGCGAACAGCACGGCCAGCATGACGGGTGTCCGGTAGTTGCCCGAGAACAACCGGGTCGAAGCCGTTGCGGGTGTGCTGCTCTGCTGAATGGCGATGAAGGTCTGTTCGGCCGTTTCGGGGTCGATCATGTTCAGCACCGCGCGGGCCTGGTTGACGTCTCCTTTCTGGAGCAGCAGCCAGCGGGGACTTTCGGGAATGTTGAGCACGGCGATCAGGAAAATCAGCGAGGGTAGCGCCTGAACGCCCAGCATCCACCGCCACGGCTCGGCACCGGCATCGGCCAGCAGGAAGTTGGACAGGTAAGCCACCAGAATGCCCAGCACGACGTTGAACTGAAACAAACCAACCAGTTTACCGCGCGATTTGGCGGGCGATATCTCCGTGATGTACATGGGAGCCGCCACCGACGACGCACCCACGCCCAGACCACCCAGAAAGCGAAACAGGAGGAATATTGACCAGGTGGGGGCCAGTGCCGTGCCGAGGGAAGCCAGCAGGTACAGGATAGCAATCCAGAACAGGGTTTTCTTACGCCCCAGTCGTTCGGCCGGGATGCCGCCCGTCATGGAACCAATCACTGTACCGATAAGCGCGATAGACACCGTCAGGCCATGTTCCCACACGCTCAGGCCCCACAGCGTTTGCAGCGACTGCTCAACGCCGGAGATGACGGCCGTGTCGAAGCCGAAGAGAAAGCCGCCCAGGGCGGCCGTTATGGACCAAAGGAAAATACGTTGTTTTTGACTCATGGCTGACTCGAATCGTCCGGCTGGACATTAATTTCGAGTCAAAATTATAGGTATTACGTAGGATAGACTTACAGGAATCGTTCAAATGCTTTCGATGTGAACGATAAACACTATACAATTGATTATCAGTATTTTACATAAAAATAAGCGTTATATATTTCGGTATTGTTACGGCCGTTTTCGATTTTGTTACATGAATTCTATTAGTAAAAAGAGTAAAGTACGCTCAAACTTGTATCACGGGCGGGGGACGTTGAGCAGACCGGGACGCTGAACTACTTACAACAAGGCAAACATATCGGCCAATACCCCGTTCTCCCCTACTTTTCGCCCGGCAGCGGTCGCGTCATACACAACCAGAATCGAGGTGACGGCCTGTTCGTCGGGCCGAAACAAGGTCATTCCTTCGGCGTGGTCATCGCCTTGCCCGAAGGGAATGGACCGCAGCAGCACCAACTGATCGCGAAAAACGAGGCTTTCGCCCACGGGCTGCGCCCCGCCCGGCCAGCGGTAGAGCGTAACCGGCCCATCGAGTTCCATGGTAGGCCCCGCTAAAATGAGCAGGTCAGCCCCCTGCACAATCAGGTCGCGGATGCCCAGGCCGTCCAGTTGCAGAAAGTGTTTGCGATAAGTAGGGTGGTTGGGATTATGAGGATTGCCGGGGTTAATTGGGATGAGTTGGAGCGTGGCCGGGTCCGTGTTGGCTACCTCCAGTTCCAGCACGACGGCCCAGCCGCGCAGTACCGGCCCCCGCAGGCCCAGAAAAACCCGGTTGCCCCTAACGGCCAGCCCTTCAATATCAAAGCCGTTGTCTTTACCGGGAACGACCAGGAAGTTTTTCAGGTGCCCGTCCTCTCGCAAGGCCTGCGTAAGCAGGTTGCTTTGGGCCGTGGCGGGCAGTTGGGCAGCTGTGCGCAGTGTACCGTCTTCAGACAGCACCTGCTTCGTTAAGGTGTGGGAAGTTCCTTCTGTGACCAGCGGAATGCGTGCCAACAGGAACCGATTCGACACCTGATCTGGCTTAGCGTCGGCTAATCGTTCAAAGTTTTTCTTAATTGACGATTGCGACTTGACTTTACTTCGCTTGAGACTGTGCGAACCAACCACCCACAGGTACCCATCGTGGAAGTCCAGCCCTTCCACATCAACCTCTTCCACTTCTTCAGCATCCGGTGCGGGCGGTATTGGCAGGGATAGATACTCTGTTAGCGGAAACGATTGATGCGCCCCGTATTGGTATCGTCCCTCCGCATCCCTGCCCTGAAATGAGAGCCGCTCCACGCTGATGGTTTCATCGTTGGCGACCCAGAGCGTAGGCCCCATTTGCACGACCACCGACAGACCATCGCGCAGGGGTTTGGCCAGGTCCAGCAGCGGAGACGCCTGGCTAAATGTTAAAAGAGCAGTTTCTACGGGTTTCATGAGCGAATCGAAACAGGATGGACGACAGTACAGCAGTCAAAGTAATTATTATTTGTGATCGGTTGGCCAATCGTTGAGTGAGCGGCTGATTGCGTATTCATATTGTATGTACAACTGTAGCAGGGTTGTGAACAGCATATAAACACCTTGCGGAACTCGATTATGCGCTCACAGATGGTGATTTCCGATACTCGGAGGGTGTTTTTTGAATGTGCTGTTTAAAGAACGTAGTGAAGTAGGCTGGTGAGCCAAAGCCGGTTTCGTAGGCGATTTCAGCCATCGTCTTATTGGTTTCGGTCAGTAGGCGTTTCGCCTTCTTGAGCCGGATCTCAGCGATATAATCAACCACATTCATGGCGAGCAGCGCCTGCACCTTGCGGTAAAGCTGCACACGGGAAACGCCCATGTCGTGACTTAACTTCTCCACACTGAACGACGCATCGGCTAAGTTTTGCTCAATCAGCGCCGTCAGTTCGTTCAGAAACCGTTTGTCGGGCTGGTTGGCAGAACCGGACCCCGACAGAAAATCGGATGCGTACCGGCGCTGCCACTTTTCGCGGTTGGCCAGCGTCGTGCGGATGGTTTCGAGTAGATACGCGCTGTTGAAGGGCTTGGTCAGGTACGCGTCGGCCCCGGCGCGGGTGCCTTCAATCCGCTGCTCCATCTGCCCCTTGGCCGTTAGCAGAATAACCGGAATGTGGGAGGTGCGCAGGTCGGCCTTCACGCGCTGAGTCAGTTGCAGGCCGTCCATTACTCCCGCCAATGCCGTCGATTCGTCGGCCAGCATGATATCACTGATAATCACGTCCGGTATGGTTTCCAAAACACGCTCCCAGGCTTTTGAACCGGATGCTTCTGCAATGATCTCGAATTCGACACCCAGCCGGGCGGACAAGAACGCCCGTAGATCATCGTTGTCTTCCACAACCAGTATCGTGCCGGTCCGTTTGCCAGGCGGGATGGGGGCGGTAGTCTCTTCATCGTCCACGTCGACCATCATGCGCTGCCGGGTTGGGGAGCCGTTCATTTCCTCGGGCGATAAATGCCCATTACCCAGCGGCAACCGAATGGTAAACGTCGTTCCCTGACCTTTTTCCGATTGCACCCTGATTTCGCCCTGATGCAGTTGAATGAATTCCATCGACAGGGCCAGCCCCAGCCCTTTTGAGAGGTTGAAGGGCTTCGTTCCGCTAAAAAACAGGTCGAAAGCGTGGGCCTGTTCGTCGGGGGTCATGCCCTCGCCATTGTCCCGCACCTGAATCGCTACCTGCGCATCGACCACATCCAGCCTGACGTGAATCAGCCCGCCTTTGGGGGTGTATTTGAACGCATTCGACAGTAGATTAACGATCACCTTGTCCAATTTCTCCGCGTCGAACCAGACGGGCAGAATGGGCTTTGTGGTCAGCAGTTGCAGGTCGATCCGCTGCTTTTCGGCTTTTGGCCTGAAGTCCTGAACAATATCCTGGACAAAGGCAAGCAAGTCCTGCTCCGAAGTGTGAAGCCGTTGTTTACCGGCATCCGTTTTGCGCAGGTCCAGCATCTGGTCGATCAGCCGCAGAAGCCGGTACGCGTTTTTCTGCACCAGCGACAAATTACTTCGCAGCTCGTGGGGGCTGACATTCTTTTTGCTCAGCAGATCCTCGGTTGGCGTCAGAATCAGGCTAAGGGGCGTGTTGAACTCGTGGGAGATGTACGAATAGAACCGGAGTTTTTCTTCCGTAGCCAGCCGGGCCTGGGCCGACACGGTTTCGATCTTGTCTTTCTGCTCCCGGATCTCCTGATTCTGCTGTTCCAGCGTCTGGTAAGCGGCCTGTTTGGATCGAAACAGGTACAATGCCCACCCTCCCAGCAGCATGACAACCAGCAGACTGGCCAGCGTCAGGTACAGCGTGTTTTTCTGCGAAGCGTAGGTCCGGCTGAGTTGGTCGATGCGCTGAATCTGCTTCTCGATGTCGGTCTGCTGCTCAATCACTTTCTCGTTCTGGAGTTTCATAATCCGCACGTTCGACGAATCGATGAGGGTAATGGGCAGGCGATTTTCGCGTTTGAACGGTTGCTTTTTTAGGATTGCAATAGCGGCCCGGATGGACTCTTTACCACCGGTTGGGTACAGGACGGTCGCGCTCAAAATGCCCCGGTCAACGAGGTCAATGCCTTCGCTCTTGCCCGGTAAGCCATCGACACCAATTATTTTCACCCGCTGTTCGAGCTTCAGCGTCTGGCAAACTTTATACGCTTTCAGGGCCGTGCGGTCGTTCTGCGCAAAAATGAGTTGAATGGTCGGTTGGGCAGTCAGTAACCGGGTCAGCTTTTCGGCAAACGAGCGCTTATCCCAGTCGCCTTCCAGCTTGGCTACCAACCGAATACCGGGATGCGGGCCGATGGCTTCGACAAACCCGCGATGCCGATCAATATCCGCCGACGAACCCGGCGACTCACCAATTTCCACCACGTTCCCCACGCCTTTCAGTAAGGCATGCGTGTACATACCCGCCGTGCGGCCAACGTCAACATTGTCAGCGCCGACGTAGGCGGTGTACTGGTCCGAAGCGGTACGCCGGTCCACAATCACGACCGGAATTCGCTGCTGATACGCTTTTTCAACAATGGGCGTGATGGGTTGAGCGGCATTCGGCGAGACGATCAGTAAGTCTACGCCTTGGTCAATGAGTTCCTGAATCTGCTCAACCTGCTTAGCACTTTGTCCGCCAGCATCTTTAACGATGAAATTTACTTCGGGATTAAACGACAGTTCCCGGTTCATGTTTTCCTGCATTGTTTTGCGCCAGTTGTCGGCGCTGGTACGCTGCGAAAACCCAATGGTGTAGGGTCTGCTCTGTTGCTCAGAACAGGCAGTCGGCAACAGGAAAACAAGCAGGTAGAAAAGGGTATGTTTCAATTTTTTCTCCGATTTATCTAAAGCAGTCTGAGTGCTCAAAAATAACTAAATCGCCGGTTAATCAATTATAGAATTGAAACACTACGCTGATGCTCATCGACTGGCCAACCATCTTCACCTACGCCCTGCTGTTTTTTGCCGCGCTGGGCGGGGGAGCCATGAACGCCGTGGCCGGGGGTGGTACGTTTCTAACCTTCCCGTCGCTCACTTTCTCGGGCCTGTCGCTACTGTCGGCCAACGCGACCAGTACGGTAGCCCTCTGGCCGGGAACGGTGTCGAGCGCCATTGCCCTGCGGGCGCAATGGGCCACCTACGGCCGTCGGCTAATTGGGTTGCTGCTGGTGAGTTTGGTGGGTGGGCTGGCGGGTGCCTTGCTCCTGCTGCGCATCTCCTCCGACGCGCTGGAAGCTGTTTTTCCGTATCTGTTGCTGACGGCTACGCTGCTGTTTGCCTTCAAGTCGCGCTTAGAACAGGGCCGGGCGGGCAACGGGGCGGCTCCGGCCTGGCTTCAGATGCTCGTGCTGTTCGGGGTGGCGGTGTACGGCGGCTTTTTCGGGGGCGGCATGGGCATCATGTTCATGGCTACGTTCAGCCTGCTGGGGATGCCCGACCTGCGCTACGCCAACGCGCTGAAGGTGCTGATGACGATGATCGTCAACGGCATTTCGGTCATTACGTTTGTTGCGGTGGGCGTGGTAGTGTGGCCCTCCGCGCTGGTGATGGTGGGTGGTTCCATTCTGGGCGGCTACCTTGGGGCGCTCTACGCCAAGCGGGTGTCGCCCGCCCGCCTGCGGCAGATCATCGTGACCATCGGGCTGGTGCTGACGGCGTATTTCTTCTGGCGGGCGTGGGGCTGAGCAGCTACTTGGAATTGTGTTTTTGTGTGTACCTGTGTAGGTGCGTGAGTCGCCACAATGGGAAACTGTTTAGGATTGCCCCCATTAGGGGAACCATCAACGAACTACGGATTATAAATTTCAGGCAAAATAAGCTTGCACATATAACATTCTTATATATATTCGCTTCATCAATATACTAAATCTGTCACTGATGGAGCAAGCGAACAGTGAATTTCTGCGCGGCACCCTTAAAACGATTGTGCTGAACCTGTTAGTCAGACACGGGCGCATGTACGGCTACGAGATAACGCAGGCCGTGAAAGAACGCACCCAGGGTCAGCTCACGCTGACATTTGGGGCACTCTATCCCATCCTGCACAAGCTGGAGCAGGAAGGCCTGCTGCTGACGGAGTCCGTTGAGGTGGACGGACGAATGCGTAAGTACTATTCCCTGACGCCGAGCGGCAGCGAAACGGCTCACCAGAAAGTTTCGGAGTTTGAGCGCTTCGTCGATATGATGCGCCTGTTGCTGCCCCCCCCTACCCTCGCCCTCAATAACTAAACCGGCTACCATGGAAAAGCTAAACCCGCAGCACGTTGCCCGGCTCCACGATCACCTGATTCGGACCGGCACCAACCCCGCCCTAATTAACGAACTTCTCGATCACCTCGTTTGTGAGGTCGAGCATTACCAGTGGATTGGCCTGCCGTTCGAGTCGGCGATGGACAAAGCCCTGCTCGAAGCCGACGCCGGGACGGTCCGTGACCTGCACCAAACGTACCAGCGTGAGTTGAGCCGGGACGGAACCCAGCCCGAACTGGCCAGCAAAGACGATATCGTGTTCGAGTTCCGCAACAAAGCGTACGGTGCCTACGCGCTGCGGCAGGCCTACCCCCAAACCCTGCGCAACGCGATTATTATGACGCTCGGTTTATGCATGATGGGGATGACACTGCTGCATATTATGGGGCGGGGCACTTTCTCCTATTTCAGCCTATGGGGCGGCATCTGGCTAATGGGTTTAGCTGGTGTCACTTTCGCCTTGTTTAGCTGGCACCTACAACACGAACGGCAGCGGACCTTAACCATGCACTGACGCATTGCAACTGGGTGTTTCAGCGTGTGCGTGTTTTAGCATCTACGCCCGCAGGCACTCATACACCTACACCCCCAAAACCTACACACTTCCTTTCTTACACCCGTATGACTCGTTTATCAACTGGCTTTTGGGCCAGCCTGCTACTGCTATGCCCGTTGGTTCCGGCATGGGCACAATCCGGTCGGCCCGCTCAGACGCTGGCCCAACTCAAGGATACGCTCCGGCAAGTCATGGAACACCAGCATATTCCGGGGATGATACTCGTGCTGACCACCCGTGACTCGGTACTTTACGCTGGCGGGCTGGGTTACGCTGATGTGAGCCAAAAAACTCCCGTTAACGACCGGCACCTGTTCAGGATGGGTTCGGTCACCAAAATGTTCACTGCCCTCGGCATCCTGAATTTAGTGCAGGCCGGTAAGCTGAAACTTGATGACCCGGTGCGGAAGCTGGCTCCTGAACTGCCCATCGACAATCCCTGGGAAGCCACCCATCCCGTGCGTGTGATTCATCTGCTCGAACACACGGCCGGTTTCAGCGACAAAACGCCCAATAAATCGTATAACCCCGGCCCAACCGACCTGCGCGGGTTAGAAGCCGTGCAAATTTTTGCGCCCTCGCTGCATTCCCGCTGGAAACCCGGTGAACGGCATTCCTACGTGAACACGGGCTATAACGTAGCTGCGTATCTGATTGAAAAACTGTCGGGCAAACCCTGGGAGCAGTATATGACCGAAACCGTGTTCCGGCCGATGGGAATGACGCGCAGCAACGTTACGCTGCGGGCCGATGCATCCGGGCGCTATGCACAGGGCTATTTCTGGCAGGACGGTGCGTACCACAAAACGCCTTTTCTGCCGCTGTATCAGGGCGGCAACGGATCGCTCAATTCGTGTGCGGCCGACATGGCGACGTGTTTGCAACTGTACCTCAACGACTGGAGAACGCCACAGGGCCAGCAGTACCTGTCGCAACAGGTGCTAAACGAAACCGAACGACCCCACACGACGCTGGCCGCTAAGGCAGGACTGCGTACGGGGTATGGGCTGGGCAATTTTAGCTTTGACGGCGAAGACGGTTTTCTGTTTCATGGCCACTCAGGCAGCATTGGTGCGTTTGTGTCGTCCGTGGGTTACAACCGGGAATTAGGCGTGGGTTATGCGTTTGCGATGAATACCCACCAGAACCTATTCCCGATTGAACGGCTTGTACGGTTATTTCTGACCCAGTCCGAAACCGCCCCAGCACCAATCACCCAGCGGTTGGATGTCAACGCCATTAAACCCTTTTTAGGCTACTACCGATTCGACAGCCCCAAGAATCAGATTACGGGCTTTCTGGAGCAACTGCGCTTTAGCTTCAGCCTATGCTTACGGGGAGACACGCTCGTGGAGAACGAGTTATTAGGTGGCTCATTTCCGCTGGTAGCGACGGGCTTCAATACGTTCCGAATGCGCTGGAACCATCACCCCGAGACCATGCTGGTTACGGATTCTGACGGACAACGGGCCGTTATGGAAAACGGACTATATTACCGGCAAGTGTCGTGGTTTGCTGCCTGGATGCCCATTATTTTGTTGCTAACGAGCCTTTTTCTGATGGCTACCGCGCTGATTGCCGGTCTGGCCTGGCTCGTAATGATTCTGATGAGACGCATCCGACGCCCGGATGCCTGGGTGCGTCTGTTACCCGTTGTCGGCTTTATTACTCTGATCGTCACCGTTTTTCGAGGCTTAATTCGGTTTGATGCGCATACTATTGAAGGGACCAGTATCCTACTGGATTCATGGCTTATTTTCGTTGGCACCCTGATCTTCCCACTGTGCATTCTGGCCGCTTTGATCTTATTGGTACTACGCTGGAAACACATGCCGGGCATCCTGTTGAAAAGTTACCTGGTACTCATTCTGCTGGCCGGTTTCTACGTAGCCGGGCTGATGCTGGTTAACGGCTGGCTGGGCATCCGAATCTGGGCGTTATAGTCAGAATACCGCCCGACAATTGTGCGATGATTTGGCCACGGAGCCGGAGTAGAAATGCAACGGAGAGCAGCTTGTTTCTGCGGGTACAATTTCTCAAAAAAAGAGACGGCTCACTAAGCGAGTGAGCCGTCTGCTAAATACACCTAATTAAAACCCAGCAGCTGTGCTGGTTCCAATCCAGTATATACGTACCTATCCATCCCGTCGATTCATTTGCCGCCCATAGAAAGCAACCCAACCTGACACCAACGCACCCCAGTTGTTTTGTTGAAGGGCATCGCCGTAGACTGAGCACAGCGTTACCAGGAACGCTGGTCAAATTACTTTTCTCGCTCCCAACAAGTCTTTTCGACGGCAAAAAGCGTGTTTATCGTTCGTACAGGGCAAGTTTTCTGTCAGCGCAACAAACCAGCAACTTTCACCCGGCGTCACGTCAATCAATATAAACAACGGCTATCTTTGCGCCGTTTTACTCCGTCCCGGAACGATAAGGCGAAAGCCTGTTTTATGGAAGACAAGAAGCATTCAGATGCCGTAACGGCCGCCGGTTTATTAGTGGCGATGGGCATTATCTACGGTGACATCGGTACGTCGCCACTGTACACGCTTCGGGCTATTATTGGGGCCGAGAACATAGTCCGGGCCGACGTTGTGCGCGGAGCGCTCTCCTGCATTTTCTGGACCCTCACGCTGCAAACCACCGTTAAGTACGTAATTCTGATCCTGCGGGCCGACAACCGGGGCGAAGGCGGCATTTTTGCGCTGTACGCGCTCGTTCGGCGGCACGCCCGCTGGCTCACCCTGCCCGCCATCATCGGCGGTTCGGCCCTGCTGGCCGACGGCATTATCACGCCCCCCATCTCGGTGTCGTCGGCCATTGAGGGACTACGGCAGATTTACCCCAACATTGAAACGATTCCCATTGTCATTGCCATTCTGACGGTGCTGTTCCTGATTCAGGCCTTCGGTACGAGTGTCGTTGGCACCACGTTTGGCCCAATCATGCTCGTGTGGTTCACGATGCTGGCCGCACTGGGCATTGCGCAGCTTGCGCAGGCTCCGGGAATCCTGCTGGCCATTAACCCTTATTACGCCTGGTGGCTACTGACACAGTACCCGGAAGGATTCTGGCTGCTGGGGTCGGTGTTTCTCTGCACCACCGGGGCCGAAGCGCTCTACTCAGACATGGGCCACTGCGGGCGCACTAACATTCGGGTGAGCTGGGTGTTCGTCAAAACGGCGCTGCTGCTCAATTATTTTGGGCAGGGAGCGTGGCTGCTGAGTATCGAAGGGCAAAAACTGTCAGATCGTATTCCGTTCTACCAGGTTATGCCGGAGTGGTTTCTGACCATCGGCATCGTTATTGCTACGGCCGCGACGGTCATTGCCAGTCAGGCGCTCATCAGCGGCTCATTTACGCTCATCAGCGAAGCTATCCGACTCAACTTCTGGCCCAAAGTCCGGCTCCGGTATCCGAGCGTTCAGAAGGGTCAGCTCTACGTGCCGAGCGTGAACCTGCTGTTGTGGGCGGGCTGCGTGGGCGTGGTGTTGTACTTCCGCGAGTCGAGCAACATGGAAGCGGCTTACGGCTTAGCCATCACGCTGACTATGCTGATGACCACGCTCCTGTTCTCGTATTACCTCTACACCCACAAATACAACTCATGGGGCGTGGTGCTTTTCTTAGTCGTTTACCTGGGCATCGAAGGGTCTTTTTTGGTCGCTAACCTGATTAAGTTTCCCCACGGCGGCTGGGTATCGGTATTCATTGGGGCCTCCATTGCCAGCGTAATGTACATCTGGCTACAGGCGTTCAAGATCAAACTTCGCCTGACCGAGTACGTCCGTATCGACCAGTACACGCAGTCGATTAAGGAACTCAGCCGCGACATCAGCATTCCCAAATACGCCACGCACTTAGTGTTCATGAGCAACGCGGGTCGGCAGTCGGAAATCGAATCAAAAATCATTTATTCGATCTTCCAGAAACGCCCCAAACGCGCCGACATCTACTGGTTTGTCCACGTCGACACCACCGATGACCCCTACACGATGGAGTACAAAGTGAACACGATTGCGCCGGACGATGCCTATAAAGTGACCTTTAAACTTGGCTTCCGGGTTGAGCAACGCATCAACCTGTTCTTCCGCAAGGTGATTGAGGACATGGTGAAAAACAAAGAGGTGGACATCACGAGCCGTTACGAATCACTCAGCCGCCAGAACGTAATCGGCGATTTCCGGTTTGTGGTGCTGGAGAAATTCCTGTCGTTCGAGAATGAGCTACCCGCCCGTGAGCGGCTCATCATGAACATCTACTTCACGGTTAAAGGGTTCACCACACCCGAAGACCGTTGGTTCGGCTTGGACAGCAGCTCGGTCAAAATCGAAAAAGTACCGCTGGTCATCCGCCCAGTGGAGAATGTCAAATTAAAGAGAATAGCCACGTAGAGACGCATATTTGGGTCTCCTGACCGGATGGTTTTATTACTGACGCACAGGAGACGCAACGTATTGCCGGTCCGCCGGTGCGGTCTCTACGTGAAAACCGAAATTATGAAACTTCTCATCACCGGCGGGGCCGGATTCGTTGGCTCATCGCTGGCCATTTCGCTCAAGAAAAATTACCCATCCTACGAGATTCTTGCCCTCGACAACTTAAAACGGCGCGGTTCGGAACTGAGCCTGGCCCGGTTGAAAGCGGCCGGTATCGAGTTTCTGCACGGCGACATCCGCAGTAAGGAAGACTTCGACGCCCTGCCCGCCGTCGACACGGTCATTGAAGCCTCCGCCGAACCGAGTGTATTAGCCGGTCTGGACGGAACACCCGACTACCTCATCAACACCAACCTTTTCGGCACGGTCAACTGCCTGAACTACGCGTTGAAGCACCGGGCCAACTTCATTTTCCTGTCCACGAGCCGCGTTTACCCAATCAAAACGATTGAAACGCTCAATTTTGCCGAGGCCGACACGCGCTTCGTGCTGACGGATGAGCAGCCGGTGCCGGGTGTTTCGTCGCGGGGCATCGCCGAAGATTTTCCGCTGACCGGGGCGCGGTCGCTCTACGGCACGACCAAACTGGCGTCGGAACTGCTGATTCAGGAATACAACGAGTTCTACGGGCTGAAAACGGTCATCAACCGCTGCGGGGTTATCACGGGTCCGTGGCAGATGGGCAAAGTCGATCAGGGCGTGATGGTGTTGTGGATTGCCAAGCACTATTTCGAGCAGAAATTAGCGTACATCGGCTACGGCGGCACCGGCAAACAAACCCGCGACATGCTCCACATCGCCGACCTGTACCGGCTCATCGACTGGCAGTTGCACAACCTCGACGCGGTGAACGGCGAAATTCTGAATGCGGGCGGGGGCAACGAAAGCAGTGCGTCCTTGCAGGAGTTAACGGCCATCTGCCAAGAGGTTACGGGCAAAACCATCCCCATCACGTCCGTCGCCGAGAACCGGGCCGCCGACATCCGGCTTTACATCACCGACAACACCAACGTGACGGCCCGCACCGGCTGGAAACCCGAACTCGGCGTCCGCGAGATCGTCACTGACATACACGCCTGGCTAAATGAGAATAAAGATGTGCTGGAGCCAATTTTGAAGTAAGAAAACCAAACCGCCGATTGCAGAAATGCAGTCGGCGGTTTGGTTTTAAGCTTACAACCTTAAATCTCATCCGGTTGCAGTTGGTAGATGCGAACTTATGTAGCCGACATACAACTTTCTTTTTCAATTATCAGGGAAGAAATGAATGTTCCGGTGGGTGAAAATGTTCTCAATCGTTTGGGCAGATGCTGACAAATCTGGTTAAAACCACCAACGAACATACCAACCGTTCGCTCAAAACAACTTGCTCTCCGTAAGTACCTTATGTACATTCGCCGATTAAAACAGCGTTGCCTGTGATCTCCCTCGTTTAGGCCCCAAGCGGCCAAACCGCTGATGCGGTTTCATTTTCTTTCGTTTCGCAAACTACCCCATGGGTAGCCGATGCTCCTGTGCATCCTCTCCGCGACGTATCTGCTGATACGGACTGAATTCCTGTACACTTATCTATTTCCTGAAGAATTAAGGCTGATGTATGATCAGTCGGGTTTACCGCGAACTTTCGGCAGGGGTTGCAACCGTCTTGCGCGCTCCTGCGAGGTTAGTCGATAATCTCACAGCACAGTTGTTGACCATTACTTCCAAAAATCTACAGACAATGAACACGACAATTAAAAACGAATGGTATAAAGATTTTTTTTCGGGCCTGAACTGCGAAATGTGGACCAAAGCCGTTTCGGCAGAATGGACAGAAAACGAAGTCGATTTCCTGGTTACCGCGCTGGCTATCAAACCTGACGACACCGTTTTAGACATTCCCTGTGGAAATGGCAGGCATGCCATTGAACTGGCCAAACGAGGCTTTAAACTGACCGGTATTGATATTTCCGCCGAATTCCTTCGGGCGTTACAGGAACGAATAGACGCCGAACGGTTACCCATTCAAGTCATGCAGGGCGATCTGTTAACAACGGCAATCGGGCATTCTTTCGACGGAGCTTATTGCATGGGCAATAGCTTTGGATACGTCAGTTACGATGGGATGAACGTATTTGTCGGGAAAGTAGCAGCCGCCTTAAAACCTGGTGCCCGCTTTGTGATCAATTCTGGTCTGATAGCCGAGAGTATTCTGCCTAATTTCCCTAAAACGAACCAGTACGTGCTTGGCGATTTGATCATGGACATCAGCAATTCTTACGTAGTTGGTGAGAGTTACATGGCTACTGAACTTACCTACACGAAAGCGGACCGGTCAGAAACGCACTACTTCAAACACTATGTGTACACGCTGGCTGAAATAAAGCGATTGCTGAAGCAGCACGGATTGCGAACGATTGCCGTCTACAATTCGACGGAAAAGCTGGCGTACGAACTGGGCGATCAACAGATATATCTGGTAGCGGAAAAATCATAATGGCTGATGGGGTAAATTTAGCCGCATAGTCCCTTATCAGTTCGTACAACTCCTAATACGTTTTCCCATGAATCAATCAGATAACTCAACACCTGGGCAAACCAACTCGGGCACCACCCGGCGTCAATTTATTCAGACCGGTGCGCTGGCCGCAACCAGCTTTTTCATTGTGCCGCGCCACGTGCTCGGCGGGCGTGGTTTCATTGCTCCAAGCGACAAGCTTAATCTTGCGGGTGTGGGCGTGGCTGGTAAAGGCTTCTCAGATACCAACAACGCGTTCAACAAAGGAGCCAACAACATGGTGGCCCTCTGCGACGTAGACTGGAGCCGCGATCAGGTCAAGAAAAACTTTGAGCAGCATCCGAACGCCAAACGTTACAAGGACTTCCGCGAGATGCTCGACAAGGAAGGCAAAAACATCGACGCCGTAACCGTCTCCACCGCCGACCATACCCACGCCGTGATCGCCATGGCGGCCATGCAGCGGGGCAAGCACGTGTACGTGCAGAAGCCGCTGACCCATAACATCTACGAAGCGCGGATGCTGACCGAAGCCGCCCGCAAGTATAAAGTCGTGACGCAGATGGGCAACCAGGGATCATCGAACCCGCAGCAAAAGCAGATGGTGGAATGGTATGACAAAGGGCTGATTGGCAAGGTGCATACCGTTGAACTATGGACCAACCGCCCCGTCTGGCCGCAGGGCATTCCCGTGCCGCAGGCCGCTGCCGACGTACCGTCCGATCTGGATTGGGACACCTGGATTGGACCCGCTCAAAAAGTTGGTTACTCGCCCGCGTACCATCCCTTCAAATGGCGCGGCTGGTGGAACTTCGGGGCGGGGGCACTCGGCGATATTGGCTGCCACATTATGGATGTGCCGTTCCGCGTGCTGGGTCTTGGGTATCCAACCGAAGTGGAGACGAGCGTTGGTTCGGTATTTCTGAAAGACTGGACGCCCGAATACATTCCCGAAGGATGCCCGCCCTCGTCGCGGGTGGAGTTAAAGTTTCCGGCCTCGGCCAAAAACAAGCAGGCCGTGACCATGAACTGGTCCGACGGCGGCATCCGTCCGACCCGGCCGGAGTTCCTGCCCGAAAATGAACCAATGCCGGAAAACGGCGAAAACGGGGTGCTGCTGATTGGTGACAAAGGCCTGATGGTTTGCGGCATGTACGGCAACGACCCGAAGGTGTATACCAAAAGTGGCGAAAAGATCGAAGGCGACCCTAAATCCGAAGCTGTGAAAGCCATGCCCGAGAACGGACACCAGATACTCTGGACGGAAGCCTGCAAAGCGGGTTTCAACAGCAAGGAGCATAAAGCCCTTACCTCGTCGTTCGACTTCGCCGGACCGCTGACCGAGTCGGTGCTGATGGGCAACGTCGCCATCCGCAGCTACATGGTCCGCACGGCCAGAGCTGATGGGAAGGGCTTTACGTTCACCGGACGTAAGAAGCTGATGTGGGATGGTAAAGGCATGAAAATTACCAACTTCGACGATGCGAACCAGTTCGTTAAGCGCGACTACCGCGAGGGCTGGTCACTAACGGCGTAGACTTTACGGTGATGTATCCTGGTGGTGCGGCATACCGACGGCCACGTCCGGGCGTAAACAAATCTTTCTTCGCCTGGACGTGGCCGTCGGTATGCCGCACCACCAGGATACACAAAACCGCTCCTTCCGGGCGGTTTTTGTGGTTTACAGCCCTTTCCTCATCTTCCTGAACAACGCCGATGGACAGCCGTTTTGTCGGTGAACACAACGAGTAAACAGGATGAAACGAATGCTAAATTGGGCAGTGCTGGCCGGGATGTTGCTGGGCTGCGGGGGTGAGAACACGTCCTCCAATGTTAAGTCGCCGGGGAGCGAGAAGACGACGAAGACTGAAGTGCTCGAAGCCGGAGCGACGGCGCTACAGGACAAAACGCCCATCGACCGTATCGAAATCTACCTCAACGGATTTCACTTCTACAACGGTCAGATCGACGGGCAGATGGAAGCGCACCACTACTGCACCAAGCTGAACGAAGACCTGACCCAGTGCGTGATTTACGATGGGAACGGCAAGGATGCTAAACTAATGGGCGTTGAGTACATCGTCTCCGAGAAGCTGTTCAAGACCTTGCCAGCCGATGAAAAAAAGCTGTGGCACAGTCACCGCCACGAAGTCAAAAGCGGGTCGCTGATTGCGCCGGGGCTGCCCATTGCCGCCGAGCACGAGCTGATGGAAACCGTCGTCTCAACCTACGGCAAGACGTGGCACACCTGGCACACCGATCAGGACCTGACGCTGCCGATGGGTAACCCCGCCCTGATGATGGCCTTCACCAAAGACGGCCAACTGAAACCTAATCTGCTGGCCGACCGGGATAAGCGGTTTAAGGTATCATCGGCCGAAAAACGACAGAATCGCGCCGACATCCCCGCCCCGCCCGTGCAACCCGGTGCCGACGCGTGGCAAACCGGCGAAATCGTTCAGCTACCGGCGTTGACCGGCCACAAACACCGGCCCGTTAAGCAAAGCAGTTTCGCCGGTCAGAAGCCGACCAAACCTGTGCAATAAAAATTATTAAGTACGCCGAATAATCGTACCGGCACCCGGTTGCGTATGTTTGTAGAACGTTTAACAGTGACTGTAAGCTTTGTCCAATACGACCGCCATTCTGATTTTTGCCCAGCCCGTTGCGCACGATGCAGGCCGCAAACGCCTTGGCAGCCAGCCCGGCCGCAACCGGCGTGTGCTAAGTGAGCTGAACCGGCGCGTCAGGCATACGGCGGAGGACACCAATTTATCCGTGCTGCTTTCGGCGGACCTGATCGACCATAGCGGCACGTTTGGGGGGCAACTTACCGACGCACTGCGGGCTGCGTTCGCCCTTGGCTTCGGGCGGGTACTGGTTATTGGCAACGACTGCCCCGCCCTCACCACAACCCACCTGACGCAGGCGGCCAACCAGCTACAGTCGACTCCGGTGGTGCTCGGTCCCGACCGGCGCGGGGGTCTGTACTTGTTTGGGTTGACGCGGGCGGTATTCGAGCGGGCTTCGATAGCGTCCTTACCCTGGCAGACCGACCGGCTGGCACGGGCCGTTTGTCAGGTGTGTGCCGCGTGGCCCGTGGCGACGCTGCCCCACCTAAGTGACATCAACTACCACGATGACCTGCGCCACTACCGGCCCACCTCACCCACCGTTGCGTCGTTTATTGCCCAGCTCCTGAGACTCGGAGCCGCTGAGCAGACCGGTATCTTCAGCACTCCATACGCCCGGCCCGTCACCCTGTACGCTGGTGGCACCGGCTCCCTGCGGGCACCACCCGCTCCCTGCGCAACCGCCATCACTGCGTAATCTCCTCCTGCATTTTTCGGCGTACCCGCATTCTGAACCCGGCCACGATAGCCGACGGTTTTGCGCGTACCAATTTTTCAATTCCATTATTCAGTAATCATGAAACTATCGTTTACCCAATTAGTGGTAGCTGCCAGTTGCTTTCTGACAACAACCACATTCGCCCAGTTAAGCAGTACGTCGGCGCAGCTTGACGTAAGCGTGACGGACCTGCTACTGCGCCGACCCGTAATCAATACGTTGGTTTATCTGCAAAACAGCGCGACAAAAACCCTCGATTCGACCCAAACCAACGAGCAGGGGAAAGCCCGGTTCAGCAACCTGTCGCCGGGAGGCCGGTATCGGGTGTTTACCCGCGCTAACGCGAGATACATTGAAGACGAAGTGTCGGACGTGGGGATCCGGGTAACCGGGCTGACGACGGTAACGCTGCAACTGCCGCTCCGGCGCGAAAGTACCCTCGACGAAGTGGTGATTAACGACCGGCGGCTGGCCCGGCTCAACACCCAAAACGCCGAAGTGTCAGCGTTGGTCTCGAAGCGTGAGTTACAGAGTCTGCCGCTCGAAGGCCGCGACATTACGCGGGCGCTCTACCGCCTTCCTAACCTGACGCTGGCCACGCAGGGCTACGCCGAAGCACCTAATGTTGCTATTAACGGGCTTAACGGCGTTTACACCAACTACCTGATCGATGGGATGGACAACAATGAGCGGTTTCTGGGTAATATGAAATTTAACACGCCGGTGGGTTTCGCCGAAGGCATCACGGTTTATACCAACAACTACTCGGTTGAGTTTGGCAATACCAGCAACGGCGTCATCAACGTGACGACCCGCTCCGGATCGAACCAACTGACGGGCGAAGCCTTTTACCTGACCCGCCCCGGCTCGGTCATCGACAGCCCGTCGCGCTTTGCCACCTCCGATTTGTCGGGCAACTCGGTGAAAGACGGTTTCCAGCGGCATCAGCTTGGCTTCGGCCTGGGCGGTGCCCTGAAGGCCGACAAGACGTTTTTCTACGTTAATGTCGAGCAGACGTTCGACCGGAAGGACAACCGCTTGGTGGTGCCCGCGCTGGGCGTTAACGAGATCGTGACGGGGTTCAACCGGTTTTCGTACGTATCGGGCAAGCTCGACCACGTCTGGAATGGCCGGTTCAAAACGACCCTGCGGGCCAACATTGGCTCATTCGACATCGACCGGCAGGGCGGTGGCTTAGAGGGCGGTATCCTGTTCCCGTCGGCAGCATCAGCCCAGAAAAACCGGACGTACCTGATCGCGCTCAAAAACGCGTATGTGATTGGCAGCCGCAACGGCGGACCGGACATCACGGGCGAAACCAACTACCAGCATTCGCGCTTCCGCTGGAACTACCGCGAGCCGGTGAATCCCACCAATCCGTCGGCCACGGTACGCGGGCCGAACGGCGTCCCCATTGCCACCATTGGCCAAAGCGGTGCCATTTTTGACGATATCGAGAACACCGACCAAATTCAGCAGAAGTTCACCCTCCGGCGCGGAAATCACACGCTCAAAGCCGGAGCGGAGTTTATCACCTCGGATTATGCGCTGTTGGGTGGCGCCAATCCCTACGGCACTTACGACGTGCAACTAACGCAGGCACAACTCGACGCGCTCAAAGCCCGCAACATCGGCTCGGCGCTAGACGTGACCGACATTCCGCGCGACGTGCAGGTGCGGACCTACGACGTCGAACTGCGGCCTACTACGTTTGGGACGCGGCAGAACGTGTACAGTATTTACGCCGAAGACCTGTGGAGCATCCGGCCGGACCTGAACCTGACGTTTGGTCTGCGCTACGACTACGACAATTTAACCAAAGGGGGCGGGACGAAAGGTGATTTCAACAATATTGCACCCCGTGTTGCTTTTAATTATCAGTTGAACGACCGGACCGTCATTCGGGGAGGCTACGGCATGTTCTACGACAAAATCAAGTACTCGGTCTACAGCGATAACCTACAGTTCAGCAGCAGCAGCGCCGACTTCAAAAAGCAATTAAGTGAATTGAAGCGGCTCGGCATCCTGCCCGGCTCAACGGATCTGGACAAGGTTACCTTTCCCGGCAACCTGAACGCCCGCGCTACCACCCCCGTGACGTACCTGAACGGCCCAACCTCCGACCAGCTTCAGGCCCGGCGCGACCAGCAGTTCAGCAATAACTTCCGAATTATGAACCCCGATGGCTTTCAGAGTCCGTACTCGCACCAGTTTTCGCTTGGTTTTCAGCGCAAGCCAACGGCCAATACGCTGTTTTCGCTGGATCTGGTCCATGTGGCTACCAATGACCTGTTCTATATCTACAACCTGAACGCGCCCGCGCCGTACCCGCTCACCAGCGCCACCGATGCCAAAGTACGCACCGTAGCGCAGGCCGACCTGACGCGCCCCCTTCCAATTCGCACGGACCGGCGCGGGGCCTACGCGGTAGTAAACGGCAGCGATACACTCCGGGGTATTTCGCGCAATATTTTCGAGACCCGCACTGACGGTTACGCCCGCTACTGGGCCGCTAACTTCGTGTTTCAAAAACTCAGAGGCAGCAGCCAGTACGCGTACCGGCTGGGCTATAATCTCTCGGTAATCAGGAGTAACACGACGGGCATCAACACGCGGGCACAGGATTCTAACAACTACGCGGCCGAGTACGTTTTTGACGATAACGACCGGCGACACGTGTTCTCGGGCATCTTCTACTATTATCCGTTGCGCAACTTAGTCATTACGCCTACGGTACTGCTCCAGAGCGGGCTGCCCATTACGCGCGTGGCCGACGCCACGAAGTTCGGGGGCGTGGTCGACCTCAACGGCGACAGCGAAAGTTATAGCCTACCGTCGGACATTCAGCCCGGCGAAACGCGCAACAATGACCGTCTGCCGTGGGCCAAAACCGTCGATCTGTCGGTAAAATATACCGTTCGGCTACTGGGTCGGCCACGGCTCGAAATTTCGGCCGACGTGTATAACGTACTGAACACGCAGAACATATCAGGCTTCAACGTCGTACGCGGCTCCTCGAACCAGTTCCAGATTGGTCCGCGCGGGTCGGGCATCACCACGCGGTCAGCCGCCCCGCCCCGGCAGTTTCAGTTTGGTGCGCGGTATGTATTGTAAATTGCTTGCCGACCCCACCCCACCCCCCCCGTCAGGAGAGGGGCTAAAGTTGCTGAACCTCAAAGCCCTTTCCCTTTCTTCAAGGGAGGGGTTGGGTGAATCCTTAAAAATTATGAAACTCCTACTTCTGCTTCTCCTTCCCACCCTTCTGCTCGCCCAGCCAAAACCCCGGCGGGTGTGGTTCGACACGGACATTATGATTGGTTTGCCCGAACGGGCACCCCGCGAGGTAGACGATGGCGTAACGCTAATTATGGCCCTGCGGCAGGCTGACAAAATCGAACTGGCTGGCATCAGCACCGTCACCTACGTGGACTATGGTTACGACGTAACACAGAAGATTCTGGGCTGGTATAACCGGGACGCGTCGGGCAAAGCCCGCAAACCCATTCCGGTGTATAAAGGCTCGCAGAGTGGCGCGAATACGGGCGTTGAAACGGATGCGTCTCGGGCCATTGCTGACGCGCTTCGCAAAGAGAAGATGCCCATCCTGGCGCTGGGACCGGTAACAAATGTGGCAACGGTCGTAAAAAACCACCCGGAACTGGTTTCTCAAATCGAGGAAGTGATCGTGTGTGCGGGCCGGACACCGGGTTTTCCATTCCGGCCGGGTCTGGAAAAGGTGACCGTCGGCGACTATAATTTTGAGCGCGACACGCTGGCGTTTCGGGTGCTGTTCGACGCGGGTATTCGGGTGGTGCTGTCGGGGTTCGAGTGCAGCGCCTACATCCTGCTGGGCAAAACCGACATCGACTTTCTGGAACGCTCACCCAACGAAGGCGATAGATGGCTGTATGCCCAGCTACGCCCGTGGCAGGTCCGCGCCCAGACGCTGTTCGGGGTGGAGGGATTTATTCCGTATGACACCACACCCCTCGGTTACCTGACTCATCCACAGTATTTTAAGTACCATCGCGACATTCCGGTGCGCATCAACATAAAACCCAACGATGCTACCATCGGCGCATCGGCCTCGGTGCGCAGCAAACCGTTTCTGGAGGTTTCTCAAGACTACAAAGACACCAAATGGCGGGCGGTCTACGCGTATAAAACCCTGCCCGGCTTTGAAGAAATCGTGATTGAATCGCTGAAGGGGGGAAACTGAGTTTATACAGGTTCATGGTTTGTAGTTGGCTGACGCCGGAGGGCTATCGCGTCAGCCAACTACAAACCATAAACCACGAACCACAAACCACAAACCTGTATAAACTCAGTTTCCCTCATTGAAAAACACGGCCAGCCCGTCTTTGCCAGCGACGACAATATCCTTACGGCCGGTTTTGCGCAAATCGGCGACGGCGAAATAGATGCCCGTTCCTTTGCCAACACCCGCCGGACCGTAAGCAATGTCGTGCTTGGCGAACTGCTTCCGGGCGTTGTCCCACGTGAAATAATACAGGCCAACGGGATCGTCGGAACCGGGGTCATTGTCGTTGTGAGCGCGGTAGCGTTTGCCGGTGAGGAGTTCGGGGCGACCGTCGCCGGTGATGTCGAGCCATTCCAAGCAGTGATACTGCGAATTTTTGTCGTCGATGAGGTGTTTGGTCCAGCCACGTTTACCGCTGCCGTCGCGGGTTTGCTGGTACCAGTGCAGGCCGTAGCCGTGCCCCTGCCCCACAATTAGATCATTGAGCCGGTCACCATTCACGTCGGTTACGATGATGGGTACACTGGCCGTGCCGAGACTAAACTCCTGATGCAGTGTCCACGGGCCGTTGCTGGTGTCCCGAACCGGGCGGCCTGACGGGGCTTCGAGCCAGCCGTTGCTGATGATGAAGTCGCCCCGGCCATCGCCGTTGATGTCGCCGAAGCCAAGGCCGTGGTCCTGCGTGGGCGCCACCACTACGGTTTGAAACTGGTTGGGCGCGGTGCGTTTGAGGTATTTAAGCGGATGTTTGGGATTGTTGGGGACAATTTCGGGCGTACCGTCGCCGTCGATGTCCCACGCCCGCGCCGTTTCGACGTTACCAACGTTAGCAATGTGGTGGGCAGGCCATTGTTCGTTCTTACCGGGATTTTCGAGCCACCGGAGCTTTCCGCCAAACCAGCCGCCCGTCACAAAGTCCATGCGGCCGTCGCCGTTGACATCCATCGGAATGGTCGAAAAGTCGTCGTAGTACTGATCCTGCCGGGTTTGGCTGCCAATCAGGTGCCGACGCCGGAAACGTGGCCCTTCGTACCAGAAATCGCCGGAGATAATGTCGAGTGTATCGTTCTTGTCAACGTCGAACACCGCCACGGATTCGTAGCTTTCGGCGGCCACGAAATAACGTCGGAAACGAAGCGTCGGCTCGGGGGCGACGGCCCCAATCAGGAGTGTGATCAATAAAATTCCGGTGATGCGGTCCATATCGAAAGGGGAGAAAAAAGAGCAAGGCAGGCAACGCGTTTTTTTACCGTAATTTATGCTTTCCCCCAGTCCATGATGATGTTCCGTTTCTTCCTGATTGTAGCCGTGCTGCTCAGTTGCCAGGCGGCTCCGCCCTTTCGGTACACCGGCCCGAAGTTAAAAGGCGTCAACCTCGTGGCTCCCCCGCGCCAGCCCGACTCCACAGCCCTGGCCCCGGTGCGGACGATGGGGGGCGAGTGGGTAGCCATTGTGCCCTACGGTTTCTGCCGAAAGGGTGATCCGCATTTCTTCTTCAGCCAGAACCGGCCCAAAGAAGAAGGCAAAAAATACGGGCAGTGGTGGGGTGAAACGCCAGCCGGTGTGACCGAAACGGCGCGAATGGCGCGAATGCAGGGCTTAAAAATCATGCTCAAGCCGCACGTCTGGATGCAGGGCGGCTCGCACCTCGACCTCGAATTTACGACCGAAGCTGACTGGCAAACGTTTGAGCGCGACTACGCTCAATACGTACTCTACTTCGCCAAAATCGCCGATTCGCTCAACGTCGACCTGTACTGCATTACTACTGAACTCGACCGCTTCGCCATTGCCCGGCCCGCCTTCTGGTCGTCGCTGATTGGGCAGGTGAAGCAGATTTACAAAGGCAAACTGACCTACGCGGCTAACTGGGACCGCTACAAGAAAATACCGTTCTGGAGCCAGTTGGACTATGTGGGCGTGGATGCGTACTTCCCCCTCTCCGACGCCCGCCAGCCATCGGTGCCAATGTTGGTGCAGGGTTGGAAACAGCACCTGAAACCATTGGCGAGGCTGAGCAACCAGTATCAAAAACCGATATTATTTACCGAATTCGGCTACCGAAGCTGCGATCACACCGCCCGTCGTCCGTGGGAGTCGGAAACGGATTGTGTGCCCAATGAAACGGCCCAAACCAACGCCTACGCAGCGCTAACCGAAGCCGTTTGGCCGCAGCCGTGGTTTGCCGGTGGCTTCGCTTGGAAGTGGTTTATGGAAACCGACCTCCGCCACCGGGAGCGTGACCAATACAGCCCGCAGGGAAAACCAGCAGAAAAGGTGCTGACGAATGGGTGGTAGCTGTACGATGTCACTCGACCAGAATTTATCCCGGTGTCTCCCGCCCCACAACCTGCACTAAACTTTTTCGGGCCTGCTGAGTCATACTAACGAAACTACCTCAGCCACAAGCGCCATGCGTATTCTGATAATCGGTCTTTTACTGGCGACAGTCGCCTGTAGACGTCCATCCACCCAGATCAAAGCCACCCTCACGCCAACCACCGTGAACAGTCAGCAACCAGCCGAACTACCCGACTTTAGCACCTACCTCAAAGCGGGCGATGAACTGGTGGCGATGGGCAATGAGCCGTTCTGGTCATTGACGATCAACCCCTCAAAGTACACCCTGCGGTTCAAAACCCCCGATGGCGACTCCATCAACACGCCGGTTCCCGAACGCATCACCGACCCGGACGGAAGCTTCCGGTATTCAGCCGAGGTAGAATCGGGCAAGCTGACCGCTATTTTCCGGGCCGATAGCTGCGTCGATTCCATGTCGGGACAGCGGTTCGATTACCGCGCTGAAGTGACGGTTCGGGGCAGGAGTTACGTGGGCTGTGGGGTATCGCTGCGGCAGATGACGCTGTTGCACGACATCTGGGTACTGACCGAATTGAACGGCAAACCCGTTGTGGCCGGGAGCGCACAACGCGAACTTCCCCGGCTGGAGATCATGCTGACCGAAGGTCGCGTAACGGGAACGACGGGCTGCAACCGGCTCAATGGCCGTGTCAAAGCCGATACGCGCCGGATTCAATTTGGACCGCTGATAACGACTAAAATGGCTTGCTTAGATGACGCGGGCACTACGGAAAGTGATTTTCTGGCGGTATTACGGGAGCCACTCACCTACCGGGTTGGAGAGGGTAGGTTAACGTTGCTGCGAAACAACACGCCGGTACTGGTCTTCAGAAAAGTAGATTGAAACGGATTGATGTCTTTATATTTCAGGCGAATGCCGGGCAATAACGACAGGTTTTTCGTACTTTTGATTCTTGATAAAAGCCAAACAAACAGCGGAATAAGTGAACCGCTCAACTGCTTCTGAAAAGGCTTACTGAACCAATTTGCATAACTCCCTATCTCTATGAAAAAATTACGGCTTCCCTCCCAGGCTCTGTTGCTGGCGGGTGTGCTGGCGGTGTCTATGCCCGGTATGGATACCCCCGCGCAGGCACAAACGACGCCTAAACGAACGGCCAAATCAGCGGTGGCCCCAGCGGCAACACCCATGGCGCTGAATCGGGTACTGGTGTTTTCGAGAACCAAAGGCTACCGTCACGGCTCCATTCCGGTTGGGAAGCTGGCGATTATGAAACTCGGTCAGGAAAATGGCTTCGCCGTCGACACCACCGAAAGCGCCGATAAATTCACCGAAGACAACCTCAAACAATATGGGGCCGTTATCTGGCTCAGCACCACCGGCGACGTGCTGAATGATGCGCAGCAGGCGGCTTTTGAGCGCTACATTCAGGCGGGGGGCGGCTACGTGGGTATCCACGCGGCTGCCGACACCGAGTACGACTGGCCGTGGTACAATCAGTTGGCAGGAGCGTATTTCCTGCATCACCCAAAGCAACAAAACGCTGACATTCAAATTGTTGACAAAAATCACCCGTCTACCAAAATGCTCCCCGACCGCTGGAAGCGTTTCGACGAGTGGTACAGCTACAAAAGCATTGCTAAAGATTTGAAGGTCCTGGGTAAGCTGGACGAGAAAACCTACGAGGGCGGCAAAAATGGCGATGACCATCCGTTTATCTGGTACCACGATTTTGAGGGTGGCAAGGCGTTCTACACCGGTGGTGGCCACACGGACGAATCCTACAGCGACGCCCTGTTTTTGCAGCACATGCTGGGCGGTATTAAATCGGTGATGGCCACGAGTTTAAAGTTCGGCCAAGCCAAAACGATGCCGTATCCCGAAGAAAACCGCTTCAACCGGGAGGTTCTGGCCGACAAACTCGATGAGCCAACCGAACTGGCCGTGCTGGACAATGGCAAAGTGCTGTTTGCCGAGCGCAAAGGAGCCGTTAAGCTTTGGGACCCCAAAAAGAAAACCGTAAAAGTGGTTGCCAACGTACCGGTTTATTTCAAGTTCGAGTATGGCCTGATGGGCTTGAACGTCGACCCGAAGTTCAACGAAAACAAGTGGGTATACCTCTATTATTCACCCGTGTCGGGGGATACGGCCAACCGGCTGGTGCGCGTCAAATACGACGACACTCGCGATACGCTGCTCTTAAATACGGAACAGAAACTGCTGACCGTGCCCGTGAAGCGGACCGGTTGCTGCCACACGGGCGGCTCCATCGCCTGGGACCGTCAGGGCAATTTGTACCTGTCGGCTGGTGACGACACCGACCCGTTCAAATCGAAAGGCTTCAGTCCGTCGGATGATCGCGCGGGTAGTGAAGGAGCCAACGCGCTGCTGACGTCGAGCAACACGATGGATTTGCGCGGCAAAATCATGCGCATTAAACCCAATGACGATGGCACGGTCTCCATTCCTGAGGGCAACCTGTTCCCGAAAGGCACGCCGAACGCCCGCCCCGAAATCTACGTGATGGGAAACCGCAATCCCTACCGGATTGCCGTTGACCAGCGCACGGGCTTCTTGTATTGGGGCGAAGTGGGACCGGACGCGGGCGAGAACGACGAGAAGCGTGGTCCGCGTGGTCACGATGAAGTAAACCAGGCGCGGAAAGCCGGTTATTTTGGCTGGCCGCTGTTCGTGGCCGACAACAAGCCTTATCGCCAGTTCAACTTTGCCGACAGCACATCGGGTCCGGCCAATGATCCGGCCAAACCGATTAACTACTCGGTTCATCAGAAGGGCTTACGCGAGTTGCCCCCGGCCCAGAAAGCGTTTATTTATTACCCCTACGCCGATTCGCCGGATTTCGGAGCGATTGTCGGGAAAGGTGGTCGTAATGCCATGGGCGGACCGGTGTATTATTACGATGATTACCCGGAAACGTCGGTGAAGTTCCCCCGCCATTACGACGGTAAATTCTTTGCCTACGAATGGATGCGCGGCTGGATCAACCCCGTGACGATGACCAAGGACGGCGACTTTGTGAAGATGGAAAGTTTCATGCCCAACACCAAGCTTGATCACCCCATGGACATGCAGTTCGCCAAGGACGGTTCGCTCTACATGCTTGAATACGGCGCAAACTGGTTCGCGCAAAACGACGATGCCCGGCTGTCGCATATCACCTATAACGCCGGAAACCGGAAGCCCGTAGCCGTAGCCAGCGTGAACAAGGCCGTTGGCGCGGCTCCCCTGACGGTCAAATTCGACAGCAAAGGCTCAATGGATTACGACGCAGGTGACGGCATCAAGTACGAATGGACGTTCGGGCCGGGCATCCCTAAAAGCACCCAGGCTAACCCGACGGTCACCTTCAGCAAGCCGGGTCTCTACCGCCCCACACTGAAAATAACCGACACTAAAGGCAACGTGTCAACTAAAGCGGTGGACATCAAAGTTGGCAACGACGCCCCTAAAGTTGACGTGGCCCTGAAAGGCAACAAGACCTTCTACTTCGCCGACAAACCCGTTGACTACGAAGTGAAGGTGACCGACAAGGAAGACGGTACATTAGCGGGCGGCAAGATCAGCCCGGAGGATGTCGTGGTAACGGTTAACTATCTGGAAGGCTTCGACAAAACGATGCTGGCGCAGGGTCACCAGGCCAATACGGGTTTCTCGGCGGGCAAACGCCTGATCGAATTGAGCGACTGCAAAGCCTGCCACAGCATCACGGAGAAGTCCATTGGACCCGCCTACGTGGCGGTATCGCAGAAGTATGCCAAAGAGCGTCGGGAGGCTATTGTTGGTCAATTAGCGGCTAAAGTCATCAAAGGCGGGGGCGGTGTCTGGGGCGAACAGGCCATGAGCGCCCACCCGCAGTTGAAAGACGACGAGGCCAAAGAAATGGTGCGCTACATTATGTCGCTGAGCGATAAAAAGCAGATCGACAAGCAGCCGGTGAAAGGTACCTACGTGGCTAAGGCAAAGGAAAAAGAGGGATCGTACATCTTCTCGGCGTCCTACACCGACCGGGGCAACGGGATTATGGGTCCGCAGACGGGGTCAACGAGTGTTGCGCTGCGGTCGCCGATGGTGAAGGCTGTTTCGGCTGACGTGAAGCAGGATATTTTTCAGTATGATATTCCTAAAGTAGGGTTAGCGGCCATTGGCACAAAATCGGGCAGCTACTTAGCGTTCAACGACTTCGATCTGACGGGTATTCAGGCCATGTCGGCGATGACGTTCAGCGATAAAGAACAGACGGCCGGGGGAAAGCTCGAAGCCCGGCTGGATTCACCCACGGGAACGCTACTGGGCGAAGCCGACGTGAAACTGGGAGCCTCGGGTCCGGTAAGCGTACCATTCCGTCAGTCTCCAACCGGCCTGCATACCCTGTACCTGGTATTTGTTAATCCCAATGCCGGGCAAAAGGCGTTATTTGGGGTAGACAAGCTGCAGTTCATCAATCAGTCGCCGGGGAGCGTCAGTACAGGTAGTGGAGGCCAGGGAAAATAAATTGTGTTTAAGTATCCTGGTGTCTTAGTGTATGAGTACCCTTGTTGTTCAAACACGTACACACAAGTACTTAAGATGCGCCAAGACCCGATCAGCAATGACCGGGTCTTTTTTTGTAGGTTTACGGCTCACCTAACGCCACCGACTGTGCCCCAGATCCTTCTCTGCTTCATCCTGTTATCAGCCTTCGCCTGCCAGCCCGCCACCGACGTCCGGACCATCATCGACGAAGCCATCAACGCGCACGGTAGCGACGCCTATCAAAATAAACGCGTTGAGTTTGACTTCCGGCAGTTTCACCTGACGCTGGAACACCAGAACGGCCGGTTTCGCTACGAACGTACGCATCGCGATTCGGCGGGGGTGCAGATTCGGGAAGTGCTGACCAACGATAGCCTCACCCGGTTTCAGAACGGACAGCGCCAGACGCTCGACACGGCGCAAACGGGGCGCTACAGCCGGGCGGTCAACTCAATTGCATATTTTGTACTGCTGCCTCAGAAACTGTCCGACCCCGCCGTACTGGCCGATTACGCGGGCGAAAGCCGGATCGACGGGCAGGCGTATGACAAAGTCCGGGTGCGATTCCGGGCCCAAGGGGGCGGCAAAGACTACGGCGACACGTTCTTCTACTGGTTCAACCAGCAAACGCACACGATGGATTATTTAGCCTACAGCGAAGGCGGACCCCGTTTCCGCAAAGCCATCAATCCAAAAACGGTGGGCGGCCTCCGCTTCCAGGACTACATCAACTACAAAGGCGATGAGAAAGACACAACCTCCGTTGGCACTTACGACCGCCGGTACGAAGCCAAGCAACTCTCCGAACTCTCGCGCATTGAGCAAAAAAATATCCGGGTAACGGCGCTACCGTAAAGCGGGGTGTGTACGTGTTCAACCTGTGTATCCGTCAGTGGTCAGAATCAAACGACGAACTGGTTGGAAGTCTTACGGCTAATTTGTTTCTTTACTATTGAGTAAACATAATTGCCTGTAGTTAGGTAAGCGCGCAACTAAATGTAGCTGACATTGACCAAAATTTAGTTCCGCGACTTGGCGTACATATAGGCGTTGGGTGATTCCAATAAAATGTGCTCATTCGGCGGGTTCCGTGCGACAGGTAGAACATCCCAGAGGTGAAGTTTCGGCTTCCATTTCCGGGTTCCGGCTGACAAGCCAACCGTCCCGCAGGTTGGGCTTCTAAAACAGTAAGGCGGGTCGCGTTCGACAGGGCAAACGCCCCGGTTGGTCAGGATCGACAAAACAGAATGAGTTTAAACGAACAATCAAAATGATAGAAACACCGCGATTAATGATTAAACCGTTATCTTATGAACAGTTAATGAAATATGTTAAGTGCGACAATTCTTTAGAAGACGAATTAACTCTAAATCCCACATCCAGAATTATTGCGCCCGAATTAAAAGAAGCCTTTGAAAAAACTATTTTACCTAATGTAGCAAAAAATCCAAACACTTATTTATACCACACACTTTGGACGGCCATTTCAAAAACCGAAAATAAAATGGTAGGAGATTTGTGTATAGTAGGTGAACCAAATTCAGATGGAGAAATTGAAATTGGTTATGGTACTTATGACGAATTTCAGGGCCAAGGCTTTATGACAGAAATTGTTAGCGGAATTAGCGAATGGGCAAAAAACCAACCCTTAATAAAATCTGTAATTGCTTCAACAGAAAAGGACAACATACCGTCTTTTAAAGTGCTTGAAAAAAATGGCTTCGCTAAAGTTGGAGAGACAGAAACCCTGTTTAACTGGAAGCGTAATTTGTAATTTTTCTTCATGTTTGCTGTTTGCCGGGTCTCGTGCGATAGGCAGCACGTCCCAAAGTCAGGCGTTCAGCCCAACGACAGGGGGTGTAAAGGTGCAGCTTGTTTGCTTGATCGAAGTTGCTTACTCACCATCAGCCCCCTGGGGTGTTGGGTGCGTGTCCATAAATTGGCTTGCGGGGCGGGTTCCGCGTGACAGGCAGCACGTCCCAGAGGTTAGGCTTTTGGCTTGTTCGGCAGGTTTCGGTCGACAGTTTGAACGCCCTGGTTGGGCAAGTTTTGGTTTGTATGCCAGTGTCCTTGCGACAGGGCGAACGCCCCGACAGTTAGGCTTGAAGCAATACAGCAATACAAAATGCGAAATGCGTATTTTGTATTGAAAGTGCGGCAATCGGCGCGGTAGTGGCTATTTTAGGGCAATCCTTCGAAAGGACCTAATGACTTCAAAAAATGGACTATAAAAGCATTGCTGATAAAATAATTGAACTGCAAAATGCCGACTTAGCATTAAGAGACAGACTTATTCAACATGGACAACTTAGCGAAGGGTATAATGAAGAAATGAAAGAGTTGCACAATAGAAATGCTAAAATATTAAACGACATTATTGACGCAATAGGTTATCCGACAATAGACAAAGTTGGTAAAGAAGCAAACGAAGCGGCTTGGTTGATAATACAGCACTCAATCGGACAGCCCGAATTTATGAAAAAGTGTGAGGACCTATTAGGAATTGCGGTTAGTGAAAATAAAGCAGGCAAGAAAAATTTGGCTTATCTAACTGACCAAATAGCAGTACTTGAAGGTAAACCGCAACTTTACGGAACTCAATTTGATTGGGACGAGAACGGAAATTTAATTCCAAATCTTTTTGACTACCTAGACAAAGTAAATAAAAGGAGAAAGTCAATTGAAGAGCAAACCAAAATTATGCAAAGACGAGTGAAAGACGAAAGCCAAACGCCACCTATAGACTTTGAGCAACGACAACAAGAAATAGAAGCGTGGAAAAAAAGTGTCGGTTGGACAAAGTAAAAACAGCCACTAACATGGGGTTTTATGTAAGTTGGACTTGACAAACAAAATTTCAGCAAATTGCAAAACCGGGCTTCAGGTCGGGCTGGACAAACATCGCCGAACTTTTGTTCTTAACTTCAGCAAAATAATTTCAATCAGTAGCGGACCGAGCGGACGGAATGCTAATTCCCAACCTGCATAAATCCCCTGTTCGTTAGCGGTAAGCGTGAAAAACCGACAACCATCAACAAAACGAGAAATTAACAAATAAAAAGAAATATTATGTTAGGGCTTAGAACAACAATTTACAAAGTTTCAGACATTCAAAAAGCGACTGAATGGTATTCAAACGCATTTTAAACTAATCCTTATTACAACGAATCCTATTATGTTGGTTTCAACATTAGAGATTACGAACTTGGACTTCAACCACAAGACAACCCGACATTTAATAAAGTTGAAAGTGTAGTTTCTTATTGGGGAGTAGAAAATATTCAAGCGACTTTTGACCGACTAATTGAATTAGGGGCGACCGAAAATGAAAAACCATATAGCGTTGGTGGAGATTTAATGACAGCGACTGTTAAAGACCCATTTGGAAACGTAATTGACTTGATTTACAATCCTCATTTTCAACTAAAAGATTAACCAATGGCATCCGACGCAAACTTTGTAGATTTTGTATTAGAACAAATCAAAAATTCAGGAGAAATAACTGCTAAAAAGATGTTTGGTGAATACGGCATTTATTCAGACGAAAAACTATTTGGGTTAATATGTGACAATAAACTCTTTATTAAGCCAACAAATTCAGGACGAAAGTTTATAGGAAATGTTGTTGAAGCACCGCCATACGAGGAAGCAAAGCCAAGTTTTTTAATAGAAGACAAAATTGAAAACAGCGAATGGTTAAGTGAATTAGTTAGAATATCATTGAATGAATTACCAGCACCTAAACCGAAAAAGAAAAAATGACAATAATGAAGCGAATGCCCCGGTTTGGTCGGGTTGACAAGTGGGGCAGGTTGCGGGCGACAGGCAGAGCATCCCGACAGTCGGGCTTTGACAGGCTTGGTACAAAAGATTGACGGTGCCTTGGTTAGCTTCGCCCTCGGTACAAAAGGTTGGAACGTGCGTTATCATCGCTCCGCGTGGGCGGCTCTCCGGCGACAGGCAACACGCCCCATGTGTAAATGTCTCGCTACGCTCGTCATCACACATGGGGGCGTTGGGTGAATCTCCGAGTTGCATCTATAAACTGGGTTGATGCCGACCGTGCGAATGCTTATTGAGGTAATTTTGGCCTGCATTTTCGGGTTTTGGCTGACAGGTCGCGTGACTACCTGTATATTCCGTAGTTTTCGAAATAATACCTTCGACCCCATGCCTCAGATCTGTCACCTCACCGCTTACATAGAGCAATTAGCTCCCCTCGCCTACCAGGAATCGTACGACAACGCGGGCTTGATTGTGGGCGACTTCGGTACGGAGATTACGGGTGTTCTGGTGACGCTCGACGCCACCGAAGCGGTTATCGACGAAGCGATTGCCAAAGGCTGTAACGTTGTGGTGGCGCACCACCCGATTGTGTTCAAGGGTTTGAAAAAACTCAATGGTCGGAACTACGTGGAGCGAGCGGTTATCAAAGCCATCAAGAATGACGTGGCGCTCTACGCGGCCCATACCAATTTAGACAACGTCGTGGGGGGCGTCAACTTTAAAATTGCCGAGAAATTGGGGTTACAGAACGTGCAGATTCTGGCCCCAAAAACCGGAGTGCTGACTAAGTTAGTTACCTTTGTGCCAGTAGCCGACACGCAGCGGGTGCTCGACGCGCTCCACGCGGCTGGGGCCGGTCAGATTGGCAAGTACACGAACTGTAGCTTCCGGGTCGAGGGGACAGGCGCGTATCAGGCCGGTGCTGATGCCAACCCGGTGCTGGGCGAAATCGGTGAGTACCACCACGAGGCCGAACACCGGATCGAGGTGATTTTACCAACGCATCAGCAGGATAAGTTGCTCGCAGCCCTGCGGCAGGCGCATCCGTACGAAGAAGTGGCCTGTTACCTGACGCCGGTAGCCAATGCCAATCAGGACGTTGGGTCGGGCGCGGTGGGCAACCTGCCCGAAGCGATGGATGGGCAAACGTGGCTGACATACCTGAAAGAGAAGATGAATTTGAACCTGATCCGGCACACCCATCTGCCCGACCGGGCCATTAGCCGGGTAGCCGTTTGTGGGGGCGTGGGAAGTTTTCTGCTGCCGAACGCCATCCGGTCCGGGGCTGACGTGTTCGTGACGGCCGACTACAAATACCACGAATTTTTCGACGCCGACGACCGCATCAGCATCTGCGACATTGGTCATTATGAGAGCGAGGTGTTCACGAAGGACTTGATTCAACAGCATTTGGCCGAAAAATTCGCTACTTTTGCGGTGATTTTATCCGAAACCAACACAAATCCGGTCCGGTACTTCTACTAAATGAATAGTGTACAGTGAAAAATGGTTGCTGTGTAATGCACCCCTGACGATTCTCATTATTCATTAACCATTTTTCATTATACACTACTCATTCTCCATTATACATTAAAAAAATCCCCCGAATGGAACTGACAATTGCGCAAAAATTAGATGCCCTTCACAAACTACAAACCCTTGACTCTCAATTAGATGAACTGGTTAAAGTTCGCGGGGGACTGCCTGAAGAAGTCCGCGACCTCGAAGACGACATCGCTGGTTTTGAAACGCGAATTGGTAAGTTTCAGGCCGAAATAAAAACCCTCGACGAAGAAATTGAACGCAATCGCGTTGCCAAAAAAGACGCCGAGAAGCTAATTACCAAGTACAAAGATCAGCAGATGAACGTCCGCAATAACCGCGAGTTCGACGCCATATCGAAGGAAATCGAGTTGCAGTCGCTCGAAATCGAACTGGCCGATAAACGCATTGGTGAAGCGCAGTTTCGGGTTCGGGGTAAGGATGAAGAAATTAAAACGACGCAGGCAGCCCTCAATGAGCGCAAAGAAGATCTGAAAGCTAAAAAGGCCGATCTGGACCAGATTACGTCGGAGAGTCAGGAAGAAGAAAAGGGAATCGTTAAAGGGCGCGACCAGCAGGCTACGACTATTGAGCCGCGACTGCTGAACTCGTATAACAAAATTCGGGGCAATGCGCTCAACGGACTGGCCGTGGTGATGGTGAAGCGCGGAGCTTGCGGAGGCTGCTTCAACGTGGTGCCGCCCCAACGCCAGGCCGACATCAAAGACAAAAAGAAAATCATTGTCTGCGAACACTGTGGCCGTATTTTCGCCGACGTAGAAGGCATCCCGGAGCCAGCACCGACCGGCAAAGGCAAATAAAATAATCAGCATTGGGTACAGAAGGTCGTCAGGTTGGCGACCTTTTTTCATAAGCTTATTATGCGTTACGGGCTGATTTTTCTGCTGACGATATCCGTTGCCTGCGGACAGGATTTTGCCTGGACACCGGGACAGCAACGCGCCTACGCCGACCTTCAGAAATTAAAGATTCAACCCGCCCGGCAGCCACTGACTCTCGACCCAGTTGGTAACCCAATAGGATCAGGTGTCCGTATTTTTCTGGACGATTACGCCGACATGCTCACGCTCGTGACCTCAGACGACGACCAGTTGTTTGATCGGTTAAACGACCGCGAGAATGATCGGCTCGATACATTGAAACAGATGGACGATGCCTCCCCCTGGCAGCGGGTAATGCAGGCAGAAGTACGGTTGCACTGGGCGTTTGTGAAGCTGAAATTTGGCAGAGAGTTGAGCGCCAGTTGGGACGTTATCCGCGCCTACAAACTACTCAGCGAGAACCAGAAACGCTTTCCCAACTTCCTGCCAACCTACAAATCGCTGGGAACGCTGCACATCATGATCGGCTCGGTGCCCGAAAATTACGTGTGGGTAGCGAATCTGCTCGGTCTGCATGGTACCATTCGGCAGGGGCAGCAGGAACTACGACGGGCGAGGCAGGACGCTCAGTTCGGTCTCGAAGCCCGGCTAATCGACCTGATGGTCCGCGCCTACATCCTCAAGTTTACCGATGCCGACGGACTAACGCTTCAGCGACTGATACGGGACAATCCCGACAACCTGCTGCTGCATTTTTTTGGTGCGATCATCGAGCAAAAAAACGGCCACAGTGAACAAGCACTTACTTACCTGACCACCCGCCCAACCGGCCCCACTTACCAGCCGTTGCCGGTCATCGATAATATTCTCGGCGATATCTACTTACAAAAAGGCCAGTATGACACGGCAGAAAGTCATTTCAGGCAGTTTCTACGGACGTACAAAGGCCAGAATTTCCTGAAAGATTCGCACTATAAACTGTTCCTCTGCCACTGGTTAGCTAATCAGACCGATGCTCAATCCCGCCCCTTTTTGGCGAAGGTGACACGCGTAGGTCGGACAACGGTGGAGTCGGATAAGGCCGCCCAGAAATTTGCGGAAGCGTATTTGCAACGTGGGGCGTCGCCCAACCAGAAAATCCTGATGCGGGCGCGGTTAGCCTCCGACGGTGGCTTCACCGACAGTGCGCTGACCTACCTACAACCGTACAGCGAAGCACGCTTTACTACCGTTGCTGAACGCGCCGAATACAATTATCGCCTGGGACGCATTCACCAACGCCGGAATGATCCTGACGAGGCTATCCCCTACCTTAACCGCGCCCTTGCCCTGAGCGAGACCGATCAGTTAACCTTTGGGGCAACGGCGGCTTTGCAGTTGGGCTACATCTACCAACAAAAGAACGACCGCCCCAAAGCGCGTTCGTTCTTTCAGCAAGCCCTCAGCTTCAAGCGCCACGAGTACAAAAACAGCGTGGATAACAAGGCAAGGGCGGGGATAAATAGTTTGTAGTTTATGGTTTGTAGTTGGCTGACCGCACCGGCGGACCGGCATCCAGTTCATGCGTCAGCCAACTACAAACCCTATAACTATTCAAGTGCCGCCACCCCCGGTAGCGTTTTGCCCTCCATGTACTCCAATAAAGCACCGCCCCCGGTGGAGACGTAGCTGACGCGGTCGCCGTAGCCCGCCTGATTTACGGCCGAGGCTGAGTCCCCCCCGCCGATGAGCGAGAACGCGCCGTTTTCTTCGGTAGCGCGTACGACCGCTTCGGCGATGGCATCGGTGCCGTGGGCAAAATTCTCGAACTCGAATACGCCCATCGGGCCGTTCCAGAGAATCGTTTTCGACTGCATCACTACGTCGGCAAATACCTTGATCGACTCGGGACCGATATCCAAGCCCTCCCAACCGTCGGGAATCTGGCCGGTGGCAACGGTTTGCCGGTTGGCGTCGTTCGAGAAAGAATCGGCGCAGAGGTTATCGACAGGCATGTAAATCTTGACGCCTTTGGCTTCGGCTTTTTTGAGCAGCATCAGTGCTAACTCCTGCTTGTCGGCTTCGAGCAGCGATTTCCCAATTTGCCCACCCATCGCTTTGGTGAACGTGTAGGTCATACCCCCGCCAATGATGAGGTTATCGACCTTATCGAGTAGCTTTTCGATGATCAGAATTTTGTCGGAGATTTTGGCCCCGCCCATAATTGCCGTAAACGGGCGTTCGGGCGCGTCGAGTACTTTTTTGGCGTTGTCCAGTTCGGCTTGCATCACGTAACCGGTCACGCGGTCGGTGAAGAACTGGCCCATAACAGCCGTGCTGGCGTGGGCGCGGTGGGCCGTTCCAAAGGCATCGTTAACCCAGACATCGCCGAGTTTGGCTAATTTTTCGGCAAACGCCACGTCGCCTTTTTCCTCTTCTTTGTAGAAACGCAGGTTTTCGAGCAGCAAAATCTCACCCGGTTGCAGACTGGCGGCCTGCCCCGTCGCCGACTGACCGATGCAATCATCGGCGAATTTGACGGTACGACCGAAGGCTTCGTTAAGCGCGGGCAACACATGTTTAAGGGAATATTTGGCTTCGGGACCACCCTTCGGCCGACCGAGGTGCGACATCAGAATGGCCGACCCACCATCGTTCACGATCTTCATGATCGTGGGGATGGTAGCCCGGATGCGGGTATCGTCGGTGATGGCGAACTGATCGTCGAGGGGAACGTTGAAGTCCACGCGGACGAGGGCTTTGTGGCCGGAAAAGTTGTAAGCGTCGAGGGTTTTCATGCGACTATATCTGGTCGTTGGTTGCGGGGCCAAACATAGGGCTTTTTCAGCAGATCGACCTCGGAACCCTATCGTTTGCACTTACACAGCCGCGATGCGCAGGGGTGAGTGTTGGGCGATCCAAACCGATGTGTCTACTAAAATTGGCTCCATCTAAATCGATGGGGTTTGCGTGGCATCTGTGTCATCCCAAAATTCTACTTTTCCCCGCATTAGCGATATCAGATCATGTCGACGATTCATGTTAATATATTCCTATAACGCCAGTTCAACAACCGCTTTTTTGGTCTTAACGCCACTCATCTCCATCGCCTTCTTAAGCAATTCATCGTCAATGTCGATATTCCTTCGCATAGCTTTCGTTTGTTTTATACACATTAATACTTCCCTTCGCTGCCACCGCCCCCGAAGTGGCCACCGCCAAATTGAACGCCTTCTTTGGGTTGCTGCTGTGCTCCGGTTGTCGCCTGCATAGCCACGGCCGTACCCACGTTGACAAAAAACTGGTCGGGTGATTCGTAGTCCGGGTCGTCGGTGAAGCCGTTTCGATAGCTGAGTACGCGTTCCTCTGCCGTTATGGGCTGGCGCAGGAACCGGATGATTATCACCGCCAGGCCAATCAGCACCAAACCACCCAGCGTCAGTGCCACGTTGAGCGGCAGCAACCCGGTGTACTCATGCACCGTTATTACAGCTGCAATCAGGCCGAGACCGCCCAAGATGATCAGCATTCGGTTTTTGCGGCTTAAGCCCTGCTGCAAATAAGCCGCCGGAATGGCAAACGTGAGAAACCAGAACAGTCCCGGCAACGCAATCTCCGGTATGCCGGACCACGGCGCATCAACAGGAACCAGCTGACCGGGTGCGGGGTCCAGCAGCAGTCCATTCAGTTCGCGTACGACGAAGTAGTTTCCAGCAGCGGCCAGCACAATCAACGCTACCCACTGCGCCAGATTCAATGCATCAGCGTAGTACGGTGATTTGCCGATTTGCTGTACCGTTATGAAAAGCCCACCCGATACAGCCATCATCACAAACGGCAGCGCGGCTTTACCCCAACTGAACTGGAGCATTCCATCAAACACGAACGTGTAAAACGTGGCCAATGCAATGAACGCAATAAGCGTATCGCCGTAATACCACAGCACCAATAGCAGCAAGGGCAGTGTGAGCAGGCAGTACGTGGCGATAGTCAGATCAGTAGGCAGGAACTGATTGAACCCGAAGGCCAGAAAACCCGTCAGCATCACGACAAACGCATTATCGACGCCGTTTCGGTAGAGTTGCCGCCGGTTGATGAGCAGCCGACCAACCAACCCAATCGCGATACCCGATCCGATATTGAACAGCCCGGAAGTCGTGCGGTCGTCGAGCAGACTGCCAATCGCGGTGGCTGGCAGCAGATAGCAACTCAGGATGGCGACAACCGTGAACAGAAATAAACCGACTTCGAGAAATCCGTTCGTTTGTCGAAACTCAAACGGGAAGGAACGCCGGACCGCGTCGATTTGCACGTCGGTCAGTAGCCGTTGCCGGTGCCACTGCTCCGCTTGCTGCACCACGGCCCGGTTGCGCACCCACGTTTCGTTATATGCCCTCATTTGACCGTATTTCGTTTGGGTAACTGACGCAGCAGGTAACTAACCAAGGCGCTGCCCGTCAGGATAAAGTACCAGTAGTCGAGACCCGACCCGCCCAGGAAACCATCGAGCAGGTAATGAAAAACCAGGAACGTAACTCCGATGTAGCCGTACACACTGCTCATCAGCAAAAATAAAAACAGTTGTCGGCGTCGCGCCAGTTGATCGAACGTAATGCACGCCCCCGCCAGTCCCAGCGCAAACCACAGCCGAAGCCCCTCGAAGTTGAACAATCCGCCCAGCAGGGCAATCATCAGCAGGTTACCGGCAATGGTCAGGTGGGTTTCAGTGAAATGCGGTTTTATGCGTCGTTGTTCGAGTACCAACGCCCCCCCGATTAGTATCAAGGCAAGGACGATGGCCGAAAAAACGGTCGACTGGTCGAAAAAGTTGGTTTTGACGTACAGTTCAAGGGGCCGGACCGTGACGCCCACCCACGAAATGAGCGCGGTCAACCCCATCCCCAGCACACCCCGGTGATCGAAGCGGTACGACAACGGCAGAAACAGCAGGGCGGGTAGCAAGGTGACTAATCCGTAGCGTTCGCCGAAGACGTTATAGGCGTACTGTGCGTACCCTTCGAGCGTCAGGAATAACAAACACGCCAGCAGCAGCGCGTAATCACCAAAGGTCGAGCGGCTTTTTGTCTGGTCAAACGTCCAGTCCGGGCGGTGTTGCCAAGCAAAGAGAAAGCAGGCCCCACAGCCAACCGCCATCGCCGTAAGCAACGCGCCGTGCCCAATCTGGTCGAAGTTATCGTAGACCAGCAGCCCCAGACCCGAACTCAGCAACAGGATACCAATGTAGAGTACCGAACGCAACTCCCAGTGCAGCGAAAACGGCTTCGTCTGCTCAAATTCAGTGATTTTCGTTCGCTGATCGGGTGGTATAATCTGCTGGTTTACTAACTCGTTCAGTACGTCAACTGGGGACATAAATGGGGATTTTTTTGTTATTTACGTACATGATCGGACGACAAAAAGTTTTACTGACACCCCGCTACTACCTCGACAATTTCCAGTACGTGCTGGACTTTGTCAAGCGACTGTATGGTGGTTTACTGAACGAAGCCGAGTGGGATTTCGTGCGCCGGTTTGAGACGCTCAGTCTGGACGCCCAGTGCCTGTACGTACGCTTCAGTAACCGCAAAGGACTTTTCTTTCGGGTCAATAAACTACACTACCGCGAAATTAACGACTTACCAGCCGCCGTTGGCGAATTGCTGCTGGCTGGTTTCATCGAACGGCTATCGACGCATCACGAGATCATGGGTAACGACGCACTGGGCGTTTTTACGAAGCCCGAACTGCTCGAACTGCTGCCGCTGGAACCCGAAGAAGTTCGGTCGCTGAACAAAGAAAAGAAAGAGAGCGTGGTCCGGTACGCGCTGCACGAATTGAACTTCGCCGAAATTGTGACAAGCCTGACCACCCGCGAAACGGTGGTGCGCATGAATTTCGAGGCCGAAGGGATGATGGTCAAATACCTGTTCTTTGGCAACCGGGGTGGCAGCATGACCGACTTTGTCGTGCGCGACCTCGGCATGGTCAATTTTGAGCGCTACGATGAAAGCAAGATGACGGCCCGCTTCCGCACTCGTAAAGAGGTGGAAGATAAATTGCTGATCTCGCTGACGAACGAGGAGTTTTACGAACTCAAAACCGCCGAAGCGCCCGCCGACGACATCTACAACTGGTTCCTGAACTGGAACGAAACCCGCCCCGAACTGACTGAGATTGCCATTCCGGGCTATCAAAAGCTGGTTTGCCGCGTAGGTGCGTTCTTAGAGCGGCAGAAGTTGCCCGAACAGGCACTGTCCGTCTATGAGCTTTCGGATCGCGTACCGGCGCGGGAACGGCGGGTGCGGCTGCTGTTTAAAAACGGGTCTACAGACGAAGCCCTCGCCCTCTGCGACGAAATTGCGGTGCAGCCACTGAACGCTGAGGAGCGCTATTTTGCCAACGACTTTCGCGAGAAAATTCTGAGTGCGGGGGCGAAAAAGAAATCCCGCAAAGCTACTACCCGCTTTTTATCTGATGCCGAGAGCGTGGATATCCCGGCCGCCTACCGTCACCATGTTGAAGCGGGGGTGATGAACCATTACTTAGAGCAGGGCTACGACGCGGCTTTCACCGAAAACTACCCGTGGCGTGGGCTGTTCGGACTGCTCTTCTGGGACATTATTTACGACGCCAACGTATCGGCCATTCACCACCCGCTGCAACGCGCCCCATCAGACTTTTACCTGCCCGATTTTTACCTGAAGCGCGAGGACCTGCTCAAGAAACGGCTCACCGAACTCGAAACCAAAGACGACTGGCGACGGCACACGGGCCGGACATTTAATGCCAAATACGGCATCACTAACGTCCTGGTCGACTGGTCGGATGAATTGCTGGGGCTGGTGCATCGCATGATCGAGTTGCTCGATCTGGCCCAACTGCGGTTGATTCTGCTCGAGATGGCTCGCAATGTCCGCGAGCACACGCGCGGCTTCCCCGACCTGCTGATCTGGAACGAACGGGGCGACTATGATTTCGTGGAGGTCAAATCACCGACCGACCACCTCGGGCCGCAGCAACTTCACTGGCTGGAGTTTTTCCAGACCATCGGCGTGCGCGGCAAGGTGATGCGGGTGGTTTGGGAAGCGTAACCTAAAGACACAAGATTTAACCGCACCGGCGAACCAGTCTCTATTGGCCCAACCACCCGCCCGTAAATCCCGCCTTCGTCAGGCCACGGCGAATGTGTGGGTTCTTTTTCATCAGGTTCCAGACGAATCCCGTCCGCAGATTTTCGGCCATGAGCAGAATTGGCCCTTGGTCAATACCGAGGTAATCGACATCAAACCAGCCTTGTTGAGTCGAGCCGTTTGCGTATCGCGATGCATAACGATAGGTCGGGTTGAAAGCGTCGCGGAAGCCGTAGTCACCGTAGAGTTTCGCCCCGTATTTTGTTTTCATTGCCCGCAATGTCGGTACGCAAATCTCCGGCGCGAACGCCAGCGATCCGCCAGCGGCCGTAGAGGCAATTGTCCCATCGTCCACAATTTGCGTTGAAGCGGCTCCCCTCGCCCGGTACGAAAAAAATTGCCGACCACCAACGGTCGTGTCTTTGGGGCCGTCGCAGGCGGTCAGGCCCCAGATCATTGGGCCGTAATCCTGCCATTTGCCCGGATTAGCCACGCAGTACGCCTGGTTCGCGTAGGTAGCCCGGCGCGAGTTTTCGGCGTAGTCGATTCCCCTGCCCCGCATGAACTCGTCCTGAATACCCCGAAAGTCAATCCAGCAGTGCGAATACTGATGCCCAAACAGCGGGTCGAAGTTAACGTGCGGCTGGTCGTAGAACGTGGCCCACGGGTACGATTTCGTCCAGGCAGGCCACACCTCCGGCCCAACGGGGTGCGTGGGTGAGCCGAGCGCCAGTACGTAGAGCAACATCGCTTCGTTATAGCCGGTCCAGTCGCTTTTGATAAAGCCCGTTTCGGGGTGCCAACCCATCGACACAAAAGGCTGTCTTGTTTGAAACCACGTCCAGTCCACTCGACTGTAGATCTGGTCGGCAAGTTGTCGAATCTCTGTTTCGGCGGGCGTATTCTGGTCGAAATAGGATTGTGCACTCAGGATGCCGCCCAACAGCAGGGCCGTGTCAATTGTGGACAGTTCGACCTGTTTGAACCGCTCTCCGGTCTTCCTATTCAAAAAATGGTAGAAGAATCCTTTGTAGCCCGCTACGCCCGTTGCCTTGTCAGACTGTGGGGCATTAGCAAAAAACCGTAGTGTCTTGAGCGTCCGGTCGGCGGCTTGCTGGCGGGTCACGTAGCCCCGCTCCACGCCCACCAGATACGACGTTAATCCGAAACCTACGGCCGCAATGCTGGCAAAGGAAGGCGTAGGGGCGCGGTCGGGCACCAGGCCATTTTCGGGATTGGTTGTATCCCAGAAATACCGGAACGTATCGCGTTGCAGACTATCCAGAAACGCCTGGTCAGCCGCCGTTAAAGCAGCCGTTGGTGCTTGCTGGCTTTTAGGCTGGCAACAGACGATGGATAGCGAACTACAGAGCAGGATGGTCGTTAGGAATTGGTTCATTCAGATTAAATAGGTGGATTCGAAATGGACCGCGGATTTTTATGATTCTTGTGATTTGTCAAGATCATTCTTAAATCATAGAGATCATAATCATAAAAATCCGCGTTCCATTCCATCAATATCCCGGATTTTGCGTTAGTGCGCCCCCGCTCAACTGAATCTGATTCTGCGGAATGGGGAATACTTCATTTTTACCTTTCACGAAGGTTTTCCCGTGAGCCGCGAATGCCTGCACGGCTCGCCCCGGCTGCACGTCTTCCTGCCGAATCAGATCAAAAAAGCGGTCGTGCTCCATCCCCAGTTCAACCCGCCGTTCATGCCAGATTCCCGCCAGATCAATCGTTGTCTGAGCAGGCAGGCCAGCGCGGGTGCGCAACCGATTGATGTCGACCAGGGCGTCGGCGTTTCGGCCGAGGGCCAGCGCGGCTTCGGCGTGAATCAGCAGGATTTCGCCTAAGCGCAGAATGCGCAGGTTTTTGGGCAACCGGTCATTATTACCGCAGTTGCGTTCGGCGGTGCGGCTGTGGTAGGATTTGTAATTGTAACGGTCATTTTCGACCGAGTCACGGCTGGGCACCCGGAAACCATCCCAGAGCACGGTACCGAGTGGGGCGAGGTTGATAAACATAATCGTTGCGCCCCGACGCAAATCTCCCACTTCGTACTCCGCCACCATGCTCTCCGAGGGTGTGCCAAAGCCAAAACCCAGATCGGACCAGCCCCGTTTGCCTCCCGCGCGGGGTCCCTGGCAAACGCTGTAAAGCTCAATGGCAGCGTCACAGGATAGATTGATGCCGGTTTGTACCTCGAAAATAGACTCGGTGCTGTTGGCCCCAACTTCCCGCCAGATACTGGCGTAGTTTGGCAACAGGTCGTAGGTGCCTGCCTGATTTTTGATGATCGAATCGGTCAGGTTGTAAGCTTGCTGCCAGTTTTTCTGGTACAAATACACCTTCGCCAGCATTCCCATCGCAGCCGCTTTTGTCGCCTTGCCCGTCTGCGTTTGTGCTTTAACCGGAAGATTATTGACCGCAAACCGCAGATCGCTGACGATGAGCGCGTACACTTCCTCCCGGCTGGCCCGCGTTTGCAGAGCCGTATTGTTGACTTCCCCAACGGGTGGCACGGCGTCGATGAGCGGAACCCCGCCGAAGAACCGCACCAGATTGAAATAGAAGTACGACCGCAGAAAACGCACCTCGCCTTCGAGTTGATTACGCGTATCCTGCCCGGCCGGGCTGAGCGGAATCAGCGCCAGCGCCTGGTTTGCCCGCGCAATGGCCCGGAAATAGGTAGCCCAGACATTGTCCAGATTACCGACGCCGGGCGTGGGATTCAGGTTATCGAGCGTCCCGAAGGAGTTGGCGCCGTCGGCAGGTGAGCTGCCCTTATCGGCATCGTCCGACGCGATGTTGGTCATACCCACATAATCGAAGCCGTGCATATTGCCATTCCACATGCTGTTGTAAATGCCTGTAACCAAACTTTGCGCAGCCGCCGGATCGTTGCGCACGGCGGCCTCGCCTATCTGCCCCTGCGGAGGAGTGTCTAAGAAATCATCACAGGCCGTTATGCCCACGACCAACAGGACGATGAGCAGAAGAAAACGGGTGAGTTGTCGGGTATAATTCATAGTAGTTGAGTCGAAAGATTAGAAGCCTAGGTTGAGTCCGATGGCAAACGTCCGGGTGGTTGGGTACGAGTTGAGTTCGATGCCAGAATTTAATACCGAACTACCCGCTGGCAAGTCCAGATTCCCGCCGGGCAATTCGGGGCTGAATCCGCTGTATTGCTGAATGGTGAACAGGTTTTGCGACGTCACATAGATCCGGGCGGTGCGGAGCTTGGCTTTTTCCTTCAGTCCGTTCGGGATGGTGTAACCCAGCGTCAGGTTGTTGAGCCGGAGAAACGACCCCGACTCAATAAAGTAGGTTGAGGCCGGAGTTGCCGCCGTGAGCAGGCGCGGGTCGGTTGCCGACGGCCGATTGGCCAGCCAGCGGGCATCGGCGTAGGCGGCTTCGATGTTGTCGGTATTTTCGAAGCGGAATGCTTTTTTACCGTTGTAAATCTGATTACCTGCGTTGCCGTACACATCGGCCGTCAGGTCAAATCCTTTGAAATTCAGCCCTAGGTTGATGCCGTAGTAGAGTTTGGGCTGGTACGATCCGGCATAAATCCGGTCGTCGTTATTGATTACGTTATCGCCGTTAACGTCCTCGTAACGAAGGTCGCCCGGCCGCACGTCCGCCCGGTTTCCGAACACCGGTGCCCCGTCAATTTCGGCCTGATTCTGGAACACACCCGTGGCGTTCAGCACGTAGAAGCTACCCACCGGCTGCCCATTGTCGCTGCGCGTGACGAAGCCCTGCTGCCCAACGCCCCCGCCCAGCAGGGCCTGCCCGCCGTTGAGTCCGACAAGCCGGTTTTGGTTGGTGGTCAGGTTGCCACCAATGCTATAGCCCAGCCCATTGCCCAGCGTTTCTTTCCAGTTGAGCACAAACTCGAAGCCCCGGTTACGAAACGACGCAATGTTGGTCAGAAACTGATTGTCAGGATCGCCGAAGATGGCCGGGATCACGCGAAACGCCAGCGCGTCGCGGGTGGTTTTGCTGTAATAGTCGATTTCGCCGGTCAGCCGGTTGTTGAACAGGGCAAACTCCAGACCCACGTCGACCTGCTGCGTACGTTCCCATTTGAGCTGCTGGTCTTTGATGTCCTGAATGGCCGTTCCCAGCGTCAGGCCATTGTTGTAGAAGTACGGGATGTTGACGGTCGCCGTCAGGATGTAGGCATTGCTCCCGATGTTATCGTTGCCCAGAATCCCCCAGCTACCCCGAAATTTCAGGAAATCGAACAGCGACTGGCTCTTCATGAACGACTCATCCGAAATGACCCAGCCAACGCCCGCCGTTGGAAAGTAGCCCCACCGCTCCCGAAACTTGGAACTGCCATCGGCCCGCAATGACGCGTTGAACAGGTATTTATTCTGGAGACCATACGTCACCCGCGTCACGAACGACTGACGGGCCTGAAGGTCGCCCCCGCTGTTGTTAGACAACTGCTGATTGGGATCACCCAGCCCCAAATACCACTGATTGGGATCGTTGGGAACGTTGATACGGGCGCCTTCGATGAAATCCGACGTGAAGTTCTCGGTTACCGATCCCAGTAGAAACGTGAAATCGCTCTCGCCAAACGTCTTGTCAATCGTCGCGGTGTTGTCGATGATGTACCGGACCGATTTGCTTTCGTTCAGGCTCAGCTGGCTGTTTTGTTGCCGCTGATTGCCGCCCGCCGTAACAAACGTATTTGCGTCGTTTTGGAACGCCCGCAGGTACGTCCGGTCGCGGTTGAAAATCAAATCCGTGTTGAACGCCGAACGCAGCGTTAGCCACTCGACGGGTTTGTAGTTCAGCGCCAGATTTCCCTGCAAGCGGTTGTTGATGATACGACTATTGCGGGCTTCTAAGCTCAGAATCGGGTTGGCAACGTTGCCGAACGCCGATAGGTTACCGTACCGATCACCCTCTTTGGCGGGCACAATGGGAGCCGCCCGGTATAGACTTTGGTACGTACCGTCTAAATTAACGCCCCGTTCGTTTCCCCTCGAAAACGAAAGCTGATTGCTAAACGTCAGTTTGTCATTGATCTTCACCTCGTTGTTGGCCCGGATCGTCAGCCGCCGGAAATCGTTGGTGTTGACCACACCGAAATCGGTGAAGTAGCCCGCGCTGAAGAAAAATGTGTTACGCTCGCTCCCGCCCGAAATGGATAGGTTGTGGTTCGACTGGGGCGCGTTTCGCAGCGCGTAATCATACCAGTTCGTTGTCTGAGTCGATGTTAAGGGCGGATTGTTGACATTCTGGTTCGGAGCCGCGTCGGTCAGGTAGCTGACGTACTGCTCCCGATTCGCCATCTGGACTAAGTTAGCCGGTTGCCGAACACTGAAATTGGCGTCGTACTGCACCTGCGTCGCGCCCGATTTGCCCCGGCGCGTTGTGACGATGACGACCCCGTTAGCCGCCCGCACCCCGTAGATAGCCGCCGACGCATCTTTGAGCACTTCGATGCTCAGAATGTCGTTGTTGCTGATGTTGCGAATATCGTCAGTCAGCACGCCATCCACCACGTAGAGCGGACTCACCCCGGCCAGCGCTGAACCGACGCCCCGCACCCGAATCTGGGGCTGCTCATTCGGACGACCCGACGCGATAATCTGCACCCCGGCCAATTTACTCTGCAAGGCCTGCGTAGGCGTCTGAACCGGATATTTAATGATTTCCTCACCCTTCAATTGCGCAACGGCCCCGGTCAGGTCGCGTTTGCGCTGGGTGCCGTACCCGACCACGACGACTTCGTTCAGCGTCTGGCTATCCTCGGCCAGCGTGACATTTATCGCTGTTTGATTACCCACGGCTACTTCCTGCGTGGCGAAACCGATAAAGCTAAAAACCAGCACGGTCTGCGGGTCAGCCGTGAGTTGAAAAGTCCCGTCGGTGCTGGTTGTGGTGCCGCGTGTTGTGCCTTTGACCGTTATGGTAACGCCGGGCAACGCCTGCGCCTGTGCATCGACTACCTTACCCGATACGGCAGCCCCAGTTTGGCTTGCTACGGGAGAAACCGACGCGGGAACGGGGGCAGTTTGTGGGGTAGCTACCGTCTGCGATTCGGGCGACGCGGTGGCGGCTTGCGGTGGCGTGGGCAGACCAATCGTTCCGGGCGGGCTAACCGTCTGCGCCTGACTGGTCGTACGACAAAGCATACCCAGCAGTAGTAAGTAGTGTAGTTTTTTCATACGTGAGTCGAAGGTATACTTATCAGATAGATTTAACTTCAACCCAAACGAATGCCATTTGTTCTCAACAAAATACTAAAGCAACGGCTGGTTACAACGATTACAACACGTGGCCTAACCGCAGGAACACGGGAAACTGCACCTCCCGCTCGCTATCGCCCCAAACCGGCTTAAGGGCATCTGCCAGCGCAACAACCGGGTCTTCCTCGTTCTCGTGAATGTATTGCCGCACGGCCGACCACGTTCGCAGGTAGTTCAGGAACCGCTCCAGCGACCAGTTGCGCCGAACGATGAACTCCGCCCGCTGCGCATCGGCGAACGGAAACGGCAGCGTGGCATACCGGTTGTCGATATACTGGCGTTGCGGGTCCCAGTACGGCCCGACGTGGTTCCGATAGAAATCAATTAATATCGGGTCGAGATCCGTAGAAATATTTACCAATCCGTAGCCCCATTCGGCAATGACTGCGCCGGGTTTAGCCACCCGCCGGACTTCCTGGTGAAACGCACCGACATTGAACCAGTGCAGCGCCTGCGCAACAGTGATCAGATCGAAAGTGTGATCGGCGAAGGGCGTTTGCTCGGCGGGACTAACCCGGTAGCGAATGTTCGGTTTCTGAACAGCCAGAATCAACTGCGTTTCGCTGATGTCGGTAGCGTCGACCTGCGCGAAGAAGTCAGCCAACGCACCCGCGACCTGCCCATTGCCAGTGGCGCAGTCCCAGGCCGTCATGCGCTGCGGCACAGCCTTCAGAATAAACTGATACAGCTCGTCGGGGTAGTCGATGCGATATTGTGCGTAGAGGTCGGCGTGGCCGGAGAAACGGTCGATGGGTGGTAACATGCCGGATAATTACGGATAAATTTTAAACGATTTCGGGAAACAATTGTCAAACGATTGTTTTAATAGGAAAATGCAAAGCCCGGATTGGCTTATCGCCCGGAACCGTCTATTTTTGTGGGGTTAGCCCCTACCCTGTTGTTTTTGTTTAATTAATCAATCGCTTACCCGCTTCTCATGAAAAAATCGTTTGGATTCCTCCTCGCTACGGTTGCGCTCACTGTAGCCTCGTTCAACGTTAACGCTCAGGCGCCCGCTGCCGATATTCCGGCAGACATGAATGCCCTGATGAGCAAATACACTTGTATTGCGTGCCACCGCCCCAATCAGCGCTTAGTTGGGCCTGCCTATGCCGATGTGGCTAAGAAGAATTATTCCAACGAGAAAATCGTCGACCTGATTTATAATCCGGTTCCGGCCAACTGGCCTGGCTATCCGCCCATGGTGGCGATGAAGCAGGTGCCGAAGGACGATGCGATGAAGTTAGCCGTCTGGATCAACTCGCTCGACGGTGGGGCCAAGAAATCATCGACCAAAAAGACCAGCACCAGTTCATCGAAAGCAAAGACAACCAAGAAGGCATAATTATAAAAAAGCATCCCGCCTTCGGCGGGATGCTTTTTTATGGTCTTTACTCAGGAAGACCAAGCGGTACTCCGCTTTACTGACTGACGATTAATTTTCTATCAATAGGCAGTTCGGGTGCTTTCCGGGCCGGGCGGCTTCCCATTGTGACGTAGCTCATGGCTGGTGGCTCAATAGCAAACGTCTGCGTGTAGCGATCATTCTGTTTGCTAAGTTCGACCGTGTACTGACCCTGCGGCAGATACGACAAGTTCAGATACCGACGATAGCGGGCAACGGATTCGAACGCGCTGTAAACAGCTTGTCCCTTCTCGTTTCGGATCACCACCCGAACTTGTCCACCCGTCAGGTTATTAAAAATAACGTTAATAGTCGATGGCGAGTTGCCCACCGGATAAACAGTAGCCTCTAATTGAGTTGGCGATTCGGTCAGTTTCTCCCGCCCAACAAACGTTTGCGCGTGCAGTGCCGACGCTGACAACAGGAGAGCAATGAGCACAACGAAGGTGCTACGGCTCAAGATAAAGCGTTTACTAATCATGGTTGTATTGGTTAAAAAAGAGGGATAGAAGCAGAAAGCCTTGTGCCGCCTGTCGGTTGTTTACTGCGCAGGAACAAGACTGACAGTCAGCCGTGCGCCTACGAAACAGTTAGTCGCGCTGACAATTAGATAAGGAAACATCCTGACCGAAATCAGTAGAATGACACAAACCGTATTGATTTTTGCACGGCACGAGAAAAGCTAATAAATACCGCACATCATGGATGAACAGGCCCACGGCAACTCCGCCCTTTTAACCGAATTACTGCACTATCCAATGCCCTACGGCAAGCACAAAGGGCAGTTAATCAGGCATTTGCCAATGTATTACTTGGAGTGGTTCGCGCAAAAGGGATTTCCGGCGGGAAAATTGGGCATGTTGTTGCAAACCATGTACGAGATAAAGCTGAATGGGCTGGAGTACCTGCTGGATGGGTTGAAAAATAAAACGTAGCAGCGGACGATTATAAACCAGCTATAAAATGCCAGTTCGGCCGACCTTAGGACGCAGTCCTGTAGGGACACAACAGCGCAGCGTCGGTAGAAAAACCAGTTAGATTATTCGTTTGGTGTGCCGTAGGGACCGTTCGCTGATCATGAACTATACGAGTGTTACGAAAACGCTTCAATCTGAAAATTACACGGACCTTATCGTTTATGAGGTTTCTTCAAGAATGAGCAGTAGGAGATATTTTTCATGAATGAGTTGCAGAAACGGACAGAGATGCGGTTGTTAAGCATAAGGCTTCTTTGGGGGAAATTTTAACGCATACGATTACGTAAAACAAACAATGCCCGGCTGCATTTTTACAGCCGGGCATTGTTTGTTTTACCGTTATCAGCTCTCCCTACTCCGCCACCTTCATAGTCCGCTGCCGCACGGCTTCGTAGAGCACCACACCCGTGGCGACCGATACGTTGAGTGAACCCACGGCTCCCAACAGCGGAATCTTGACGTGGTTATCGACCATGCGGAGCAGTTCGGGCGAGATACCGTCCTCCTCCGACCCGACAATCACGGCCAGCGGGCCAGTCAGGTCGGTGGTGCGTTCGTAGAGGTCGCGGGCTGATTTTTCGGTACAGGCAATCACCTGGATGCCTGACTCCTGCAAATATTTTACGGTTTCGGTCAGGTCCGGCTCGCGACAAACGGAGATGTGGTTGAGCGCCCCCGACGAGGTTTTCATGGCGTCGGAGTTGATGGCAGCCGCGCCCCGGCCCGGAATCACGATGCACTGAATGCCCGTGCATTCGGCGGTGCGGGCAATGGCCCCGAAGTTGCGGACGTCGGTGATGCGGTCGAGGAGCAGGAAAAACGGTACTTCGCCCCGCTCAAACACGTCAGCAATGACGTTGGACAGTTTTACGTACTGCACCTGCGCAATCAGGCAGACGACACCCTGGTGATTTTTGCGCGTCAGGCGGTCGAGCCGCTCCACGGGGACGCGCTGAATGGTGACGCGGTTCTGGAAGGCCAGATTCTGAATGTCGGGGTTGCTCAGCCCCTTCTCCATGTAAAGCTTGTCGATCTGCTGATCGGACCGGAGCGTTTCCAGCACCGACTGGATGCCGAACACCATCTCGTCCGGTCCGGGGCTGAACTGGGGTTTGTTGTTGTGATACGTTTTACGTTGATCGGGGCGATTTACTCGCGGATTGCGCCGGTTCTCCATGCTTCGACTATCGGGTACCAAATCGGCTGGTATTCAATGTAGCGCACCAGTTCGTAGTAATCCTCGACAAATTGATTTGGTTTTTTGGTAAAGGTAAAGTTAATCTCCGACACGTTCGCCCGGCGATTGTACACCCATACCTCCCGCTCCCGGTTGCGCTGCACGCGGTCGGGCGCACCGAGCACGATATAAATCATGCCTTTGTCGGTTTTCCAACCCTCTTTATAGCTGGTAAACAGCCGATTAGCTTCTTCAACGCGATTAAAATAAGCTTTCAGCGTCTTTTTTGCCACCTCTTCATTTCCCGACATCAAACTCAGCCAATACCGGTCGAACGCCTTTTTGGTATCCTGCGCCTGTGCCAGTTCGCTGATTTCGCTGCTGGTGCTCATGTACAGCACCGGTTTAATGAGTTTTTCGGGACGCGTCATTTTGGGGAAGCGTTTATCGGCCACCACCAGGCCAATACCAGTGGCGTCGGTGGTGTCTTCCATAAAATAATACAAGCCTTCTTTAGGCAGCGCAAACGGCTGGCCGGTCGTAATGGTCAGCGTCGAGTCGGTAGTCAGGGACTTAGAAGCCGGGCGGGCAGCGGTGTTCATGGGCGACGAAGCCGCGTCGAACTCGTGCTTGTAGCGGAACCCATACAGCGTCTTGCTCGTACCGGCTACGTCGCCAATAACGACCGTTTCGCCAACGGTCGTGTAGTTTTGCAGTTGCGGCCGCTTGTCAGCTTCATCGAGCAACGCAAAACGGTCGCTCAGCTTGGTAGATTTAAACCGCAGCGACAGGTCATTACGCGCCTTGGTGCCCGTGTTCGTCTCCGTAATCTCAGTCAGCAAAATAGCGTTGGGTATGTCTTTAGAACGCTTTACGTCGAAGGTCAGCGTTAAATGATCGCCCTGCTGACCAACCGACTGAGCGTTGAGCGGCACAGCTCCGTAGCCCAGCCGTTCGCGGTTATTGTAGTCGGGATACATGACGTAGGCCACCTGAAAATGCTGGCTGAAGTCCGCAGGGTCGACCATTGGATTACCGGCGGGCGTTTTTGCCGTCAGGTCCATATACACCCGAATGGTGTTGGTGTCGACAGTTAGAAACTTAGCCTTGATGGACGTAACGACCCATTCGCCAGCCGATTTCGCGGTTGGCACCGACCCCACGCTGGTCGCTGGTCCATCGACCGACCGAATCGGAGCCGCCGTCGATGGGGCGTCGTCGCGCCGGGTCGGTGAATTGGCTGAGCTGGTTTGCGCAGTCGCGGGTTGCTGCGCCGATTGAGGAGTGTTGCGCTGAGCTTCGGTACGGGCCGGTGCACCGGCCCGCCGGTCATATTCCGCGTTGATGCGGGCCTGCTGGGTTTTCTTGTTCGACGAGCAGGAAGCCGACAGTAGAGTTAAAAGGAGTAGAGCAGAAACGATACGCATAAAGTGATGCAGCTTAAACCTGTAAGGTCTCAGAGACCTTGCAGGTTTTGTGTGAGTCCTTGCAGGTTTGTAGTATAACGAAAAAGAGACTCGTTTTGAGTTGCCCTACCTGTCTGTTTTTCTTTAGCTCTGCAAAAGAGTAGTTTTGCCGTACGAATTCCACGCATAATGTGGCGAACGCATGTACAAAACCACCGAAATAACCTCCGCCGAAATCGCATCGGACAACCCCGTTCATCAGCGTCTGCTATTTCCCTACGTCGAAGCGGCCGGGATTGTGGGCGGCAACGTGCTCGAAATTGGGTGCGGCTGGGGCCGGGGACTCGAATTGCTCACCAAAGCGGCCGACCACTACACGGGCATCGACAAAAACGAAGAACTTATTAACGCGCTCAGCGCCGAGTACCGGAACGCAACGTTTATGGCGGCTAACATTCCACCCCTCAGCACGTTAGCCACCAATACCTTCGACTATATCGTAACGTTTCAGGTGATTGAGCACATTCAGAACGACGACCTGTTCATCAGAGAAGCGCACCGGGTGCTCAAACCGGGCGGCAAATTACTGCTAACGACGGTCAACCGGGCGTTCTCGCTGACGCGCAACCCCTGGCACGTTCGGGAGTATGACGCCAATGGTCTCCAGGCACTGATGGGCAAGCACTTTTCGTCGGTCGATACGCGCGGCATTCACGGCAACGACAAGGTGATGACGTATTACGAGCAGAATAAAGAATCGGTGAAGAAGCTGACGCGTTTCGACGTGTTTGACCTGCAACACCGCCTGCCGCGCCGGTTGTTACAAGTGCCGTATGATCTGATGAACCGCCTGAACCGCAACCGACTGCTTCAGGCCGACGGCATTGCCGCCGAAATTAACTACACCGACTACCTCGTCAGCAATGACCCCGCCGGGAGTTTGGACTTCTTCTACGTAGCGACGAAGTAGCGCGTTAGTTTTTGGGCGTTTGCGTGTGTAAGTTTATGTCTCGTTCAATGATTGAGCGCAAACACTTAACTATTTAAAAACTCACTCTATGTCCCTTACCCGACGTTCGTTTCTTCACCAGGCCGGTGCGTTCACGACTGGCGCAGCCCTGTTACCCACGGCGCTGCAAGCCGCTTTTTCGCCATCAGCGACGGTCAAAAACCCCGGTATCCAGCTCTATTCCCTGCGCGACGACATGGAGAAGGACGCCAGAGGAACCCTCAAAGCCGTAGCCGCGATTGGCTACAAAGAGATCGAGTCCTATCCCGGCAGCAAAGGCTTTTTGTGGGGTATGAAACCCGCCGAATTCAAGTCGTACATGAGCGAACTGGGTCTAACGCCCGTCAGCACACATACCGGCGTCGAAAAAAACATGCCCGAACTCATGGATCAGGCAGCCGGTGCGGGTTTCAAAAACTTCGTGGTCTCGTGGATCGGCAAGGAGAAGCGGGAGAATTTAGATGGTTTTCGGAAAGTGGCCGATGAGTTCAACCAACTGGGCGAACAGTCGAAAAAAGCCGGGCTGCAATTCGGTTACCACAACCACGATTACCCGTTTATCGAGATGGACGGTCAGGTGCCCTTCGACGTGATGATGGCCCGCACCGACCCCAAACTCGTCACTTACGAGCTGGATTTGTTCTGGGTGGTGGAGCCGGGCAAAGACCCCGTCACGTTCTTCAACAAGTACCCCGGCCGGTTCTCAATGGCCCACGTTAAAGACCGCGACCCAAAAAACGCCAAATTCTCAACCATCATTGGTCAGGGTAATCTGGACTTGAGTAAGATGATGACGGCTGGCCAGAAAGCGGGCGTTAAGCATTACTTTGTTGAAGTCGAAGAATACGGAACGCTTACCCCCACCGAAAGCGTCCGCCAGTCGATTGCGGGCATGAAGAAGCTGGTATTTTGATAAATCAGACCTTTGCCAAAGTTCTAAACGTTGGCAAAGGTCTGGCAAAGGTTAGGGCAGTCTTCATAACCGTGATCACAGTACGTTTAGACAGTAGCATCTGTTTTTTAACGGTATAATATCGTACTGTTTGAGTGTCTGGTTAACATAACCTTTACTTATATAACTAAGCGTATGCTACTGATTTCTGTGTACAGTAAATTGGTAAGCTCATGTATATTAGCGTATTACAACGAAATAAGAAAAATAGAAAGTCGCGGCATTTCAA